>NZ_JBVIBD010000024.1:0-126994 GCF_055573595.1 Streptomyces sp. NPDC030165
GCCACCCGCTACGACAAGACCGCCGAGTCCTACCAAGCAGCCGTCACCCTCGCATCGCTCCTGATGTGGGCGTGACATTTGAAGACAGCTCCTAGCCCGGCCCCGGAGCCTCAGCGCGGCCAGTAGCTCGTGCGCCAGGCCCGCGGGCCCGGGTGCGGCAGCCGGCGGCGCGGGATGGTGGACGCCGGGTCGGCCCATTCGTCCGTACGCTCCGTGCCGGGCGCGTCGGCGGCGGCAGCCGCGGCCGCCGCCGCGCGGGTGCGAACCACCGCCAGTGCGGCGGCCAGCTCCTCGGGTGTGGGGTTGCCCCGGACGACCTTGATCATGGTCAACCGACCTCCTGGAGGGGTTGCGGCGAACGGCGGACAGCGCTGGTGACGGGCACGGCCCGCCCTACAGCGGGATGTTGCCGTGCTTCTTCGGGGGCAGCGACTCGCGCTTGTTGCGCAGCGTGCGCAGTCCGCGGACGATGTGCCGGCGGGTCTCCGACGGCATGATCACCGCGTCCACGTAGCCGCGCTCGGCCGCCACGTACGGGTTGAGCAGCGCGTCCTCGTACTCCTGGATCAGCTCCTGGCGGCGGGCGTCCTGCGCGTCCTGGTCCTCGATCGCGGCGAGCGTGCGGCGGTGCAGGATGTTGACCGCGCCCTGCGCGCCCATCACCGCGATCTGCGCGGTCGGCCAGGCCAGGTTCAGGTCCGCGCCCAGGTGCTTGGAGCCCATGACGTCGTACGCGCCGCCGAACGCCTTGCGGGTGATCACCGTGATCAGCGGAACCGTCGCCTCCGCGTACGCGTAGATCAGCTTGGCGCCGCGCCGGATGATGCCGTCCCATTCCTGGTCCGTACCCGGCAGGAAGCCCGGTACGTCCACGAACGTCAGCACCGGGACGTTGAACGCGTCGCAGGTGCGCACGAACCGCGCGGCCTTCTCGCTCGCGTCGATGTCCAGCGTGCCCGCGAACTGCATCGGCTGGTTGGCGACCACGCCGACCGCGTGGCCCTCCACCCGCCCGAAGCCGGTGAGCATGTTCGGCGCGAACAGGGCCTGCGTCTCCAGGAACTCGCCGTCGTCGAGGACGTGCTCGATGGCGGTGTGCATGTCGTACGGCTGGTTCGCCGAGTCCGGGATCAGCGTGTCCAGCTCGCGGTCGTACTCCGAGGTCTCCAGGTCCGCCTCCTCCGGGAAGGCGGGCGGCTCGGAGAGGTTGTTGGACGGCAGGTAGGACAGCAGCGCCTTGACGTACTCGATGGCGTCCTTCTCGTCCCCCGCCATGTGGTGCGCGACGCCCGAGGTGGTGTTGTGCGTCCGGGCCCCGCCCAGCTCCTCGAAGCCCACGTCCTCGCCGGTGACGGTCTTGATGACATCCGGCCCGGTGATGAACATGTGCGAGGTCTGGTCGACCATGACCGTGAAGTCGGTGATGGCGGGGGAGTAGACCGCGCCGCCCGCGCACGGGCCGACGATCAGCGAGATCTGCGGCACCACGCCGGAGGCGTGCACATTGCGGCGGAAGATCTCCGCGAACAGGCCGAGCGCGACCACACCCTCCTGGATGCGGGCGCCGCCACCGTCGTTGATGCCGACGATCGGGCACCCGTTCTTCAGGGCGAAGTCCATCACCTTGACGATCTTCTCGCCGTAGACCTCGCCCAGCGAACCGCCGAAAATGGTGAAGTCCTGCGAGTACACGCAGATCGGGCGGCCGTCGACGGTGCCGTAACCGGTCACGACGCCGTCGCCGTACGGCCGGTTCTTCTCCAGCCCGAAATTGGTCGAACGGTGCCGCGCGAACTCGTCCAGCTCGACGAACGAGCCCTCGTCGAGGAGCAGCTCCACGCGCTCACGCGCCGTCAGCTTGCCCTTCGCGTGCTGCTTCTCCACGGCCCGCGCCGACCCGGCGTGGGTGGCTTCCTCGATCCTGCGCTGGAGGTCGGCCAGCTTGCCCGCGGTGGTGGTGATGTGTGCTTCCGGCTCGGACATCGGGATGCGGCTCCTGCTCGTCCTGGACTGGTGCTCGTACGAGGGTGGTACGGGGGTTGAACGGGATGGGCTACCGCTTCGTAGCGTATCGGCGGGACTGCTCAGGGGCACTGCGTCGTTGACCACACCTAGGCTGGGGCCATGACGCCTCAACCACCGGAAAACCAGGACAAAGACCGCTCGGGCAACGGCGACGGCGATGCGGCGCGGGCCGGATCGGGCCCGGGGGAGGGCTCGGGAGCGGCCTCGGGCGCGGGTTCGGGTGCGGCACCGGGCTCCGGCGGGCGCTGGTCCGACCTGGACCGGCCGCCGCTGAACGCGATGGCGCTGCGGCGCGCCCTGCTGCGGTCCGGCTCGCTGTGGACCGGCGTCGACGTCGTGCCCTCGACCGGCTCGACCAACACCGACCTCACCGCGCGGGCCGCCGAAGGGCTGGCCGAGGGGACCGTCCTCGTCGCCGAGGAGCAGTCGGCCGCGCGCGGCCGACTGGACCGCAGGTGGTCGGCGCCGCCGCGCTCCGGCCTCTTCTTCTCCTTCTACCTCACCCCGAGGGTCCCCCCGGAGCGCTGGGGCTGGCTGCCGCTGCTCGCCGGAGTGGCGACCGCCAGCGCGGTGGCCCGCACCGCGGGCGTGGACACCGCCCTGAAGTGGCCCAACGACCTGCTGGTCACCGTCGGTGACGAGGAGCGCAAGGCCGGCGGCATCCTCGCGGAGCGGGCCGGTGACGGCGTGGTCATCGGCATCGGCCTCAACGTCACGCTGCGCGCCGGGGAACTGCCCGTACCCGGCGCCGGTTCGCTCGCCCTGGCCGGCGCCAAGGTCACCGACCGTGACCCGCTGCTGCGGGCCGTACTGCGCTCGGTCGAGGACTGGTACGGGCAGTGGACCGCGGCCGACGGCGACGCGGCGGCCTGCCGTCTCCAGGACGCGTACGCGGCCGGATGCGCCACGCTCGGCCGCTCCGTACGGGCCGAACTCCCCGGCGACCGGGCACTGCTCGGAGAGGCGGTGGCCATCGACGGTGACGGGCGGCTGGTGCTCGCCACGGAGGAAGGCATGCAGCGGCCGGTTGCCGCGGGGGACATCGTGCATGTGCGGCCGGCGGGGGAGTCGTGACGGGTAGGGGGTAGGGGGGCGGTCTGCTCCGGGGTGCCCGGGGGCCGTCCAACCGGTGTCCAACCGGCGGGGCGGAGTTTCGGGCGCGGCTCGTACGGTGGCCGGGCGGCGTGGGGCGGGGCGGCCGTGCCGGTGCGCCGGCGTGCGGCTTCGGGCTCTTCCCCGTCCGCCTGGCGGTCAAAAACGATCAGATCCTGGTCAAGAAACCTCGGGAGCAATCGCACTTATGTGTCGAACGGGGCGATAGCGACGAGGTGTGAGAGTGAGCCAGAGCACACCTGCCGTATCGTTGAGGCCGTCCGCCGCGGAGCGGGCGAACGAGCGAGAAGTGATCGGAAGGGCAGTGCGCAGGGAACGGACAGGGAGCGAGCGGTGACCGCCGACGACTCGGGCGCCGGCCCGCGCGAAGCGGACATCGCCCCTCGTGAGACGGGGGCCGCTCCTCCTGAGGGGGACTCGGCGGCTGCGGACGGCGCGCCGCGCGCCGACGGGACCCGTGCGGACGGCGCGGGGGCCGACGGCGCGGGAGCCGACCCCGACGACGACACCATCGCCATCCGCCTGGAACAGCTGATCCTCGGCGCCGACCGCCGCTACACCCCCTTCCAGGCGGCCCGCAGCGCGGGCGTCTCCATGGAACTGGCCTCCCGCTTCTGGCGCGCCATGGGCTTCGCGGACATCGGCCAGGTCAAGGCGCTGACCGAGGCCGACGTGCTGGCACTGCGGCGGCTGGCCGGCCTGGTGGAGGCCGGCCTGCTCAGCGAGGCGATGGCGGTGCAGGTGGCCCGCTCCACCGGACAGACCACGGCCCGCCTCGCCGATTGGCAGATCGACTCCTTCCTGGAGGGCCTGACCGAGCCCCAGGACTCCGGCCTGACCCGTACGGAGATCACCTACCCCCTCGTCGAACTCCTCCTGCCCGAGCTGGAGGAGTTCCTGGTCTACGTCTGGCGCCGCCAGCTCGCCGCAGCGACCGGCCGCGTCGTGCAGGCCCAGGACGACGCGGAGATGGTCGACCGGCGCCTCGCGGTGGGCTTCGCCGACCTCGTCGGCTTCACCCGGCTCACCCGCCGTCTGGAGGAGGAGGAACTCGGCGAACTGGTCGAGGCGTTCGA
This sequence comes from Streptomyces sp. NPDC030165, assembly GCF_055573595.1. Taxonomy (NCBI): domain Bacteria; kingdom Bacillati; phylum Actinomycetota; class Actinomycetes; order Kitasatosporales; family Streptomycetaceae; genus Streptomyces; species Streptomyces sp. NPDC030165. Next base: position 4,215 of record NZ_JBVIBD010000024.1, read on the forward strand.
GACCACCGCCGCCGACCTGGTCGCCGCGCACGGCGGCCGGCTCATCAAGACGCTCGGCGACGAGGTCCTGTTCGCCGCCGACGACGCGGGCACGGCGGCCGAGATCGGACTGCGCCTCATCGAGACCATGGCCAACGACGAGACGATGCCCGAGCTGCGCGTCGGCATCGCGTTCGGGACGGTCACGACGCGGATGGGCGACGTCTTCGGTACGACCGTGAACCTGGCCAGCCGCCTGACGTCGATAGCGCCGAAGGACACGGTGCTGGTGGACGAGGCGTTCGCGGAGGAGCTGGGGCGTACGGGTGAGGCGCCGGTCTCCGAGGCCGATGCGAAGGCCGCTGCCGCGGCCGCGGAGGAGGGGGCCGGGCCACTGCCGGAGTACCGGTTCGCCCTGCAGCCGATGTGGCAGCGGCCGGTGCGGGGGCTGGGGGTCGTCGAGCCGTGGCTTCTCAGCCGGCGGGGCTGAGGTACGGCGCCGGCTGTTGCGCCCCTGGTTAAGGTGACGGAACGATCGTTAACCAGGGAGGGTGCTGCATGGACACGCAACGCTTCGGGGACTTCGTGGGCGTACACCGGCATGGGTACGTGGCCGAGCTGCGGCTCGACCGGCCCAAGGCGATGAACGCCGTGTCCACGGCCATGGCGGACGGCATCAGCGCCGCCTGCGCCGCGCTCGCCGCCGACCGGGACGTCCGCGTCACCGTGCTCACCTCCACCCACGAGCGGGCCTTCTGCGTGGGCGCGGACCTGAAGGAACGCAACTCCTTCAGCGACGCCGACCTGATGCGGCAGCGGCCGCGCACCCGGGCCGCCTACACCGGCGTCCTGGAGCTGCCGATGCCCACCGTCGCGGCCGTGCACGGCTTCGCGCTCGGCGGCGGGTTCGAGCTGGCGCTGTCGTGCGACCTGATCGTGGCGGACCGTACGGCTGTGGTCGGGCTGCCCGAGGTGTCGGTCGGCGTCATTCCCGGAGGCGGCGGTACACAGCTGCTGCCGCGGCGGGTAGGGGCGGCGCGGGCGGCCGAGCTGATCTTCACCGGGCGGAAGGTGGAGGCCGCGGAGGCGCTCGGCCTGGGACTTGTCGATCAGGTGGTGGACGAGGGCCGGGACACGGAGGAGGCCCTCGGCCTCGCCGGACGCATCGCCCGCAACTCGCCGGTCGGGCTGCGCGCGGCGAAGCGGGCGCTGCGGTTGGGGCACGGGCTCGACCTCCGTACCGGGCTGGACGTGGAGGACGGGGCCTGGCGGAGTGTGGCGTTCTCCGCCGACCGGGCCGAGGGGGTGGCCGCGTTCAATGAGAAGCGGCGGCCGGAGTGGCCGGGGGAGTAGGGCTTCCGCCCGGGGGCGCGCGTCTTGCGCCTTCGGTTCGGTCCCCTCGCCGCGCCTCGCCCCGGCCCCGCCTCGTCGGAAAGCGCGAATGCCCCCGAACGTTCCTACGCTGTAGTGACACGTAGTGCTCACGGTGACGGAATGCGAGGTCCGGTGGCGGGCGAGGGCGATGACAGGCTTCGGGCCGTGGTGGCGCTGGCGCAGGCGATGGCGGCGGCGCACACCCCGCGGGAGTCGGTGCGGGCCGCCGCCGAGGGGGTGCGGGCGGCTCTGGGGGGCTCGTTCGCGGCGATCTCGGCCTGGGAGCGTGAGCTGGGGCAGCTGAAGGTGCTGGTCAACGTCGGGGAGCTGGCCGAGGGGGAGGTGGAGTACCCGGAGGACGAGTCGTATCCGGTGCACGAGTTCCCGGAGATCGTCGGGTTTCTGCACGAGCAGTGGGCCGGGGGCGGTCAGCCGAACGCCTGGGTCGAGACCGTTGAGGACGGGGCGGACGAGGGCCCGTACAACCATCAGCGGGTGGCCGCGCTGCGGCGCAGGGGGCGTGGGTGTTGCGTGGTCGCGCCGATCGTGCTGCACGGGCGTGCGTGGGGGGAGCTGTATGTGGCCCGTGCGGTTGGAGGGACGGTCTTCTCGCGGGCGGACGCGGATTTCGCGACCGTGCTGGCGGCGGTGACGGCGGCCGGGATCGCGCAGACGGAGCGGCTGGCGGAGGCCCGGCGGCTGGCGTTCACGGACGCGCTGACCGGGCTCGCGAACCGGCGTGCGGTGGACATGCGGCTCGACGAGGCGCTGGAGCGGCACCGGCGGGACGGGGCGGTGGTGAGCCTGGTGGTGTGCGATCTGAACGGGCTGAAGCGGGTGAACGACTCGTGCGGGCACGCCGTCGGGGACCGGCTGCTGGAACGGTTCGGTTCGGTGCTGTCCCTGTGCGGCGCCATACTGCCGGGCACCCTCGCCGCCCGGCTCGGCGGGGACGAGTTCTGCCTGCTCACGGTGGGTCCTTCGGCCGACGAGGTGGCCAAGGTGGCCGGCGAGCTGTGCGACCGGGCGGCGGATCTGGAGCTGGGTGAGGGGGTGGCGGTGGGAGTCGCGTCGACCGGTGACCCGATCGGGCCGGTGCGCTCGGCCCGGAGGCTGTTCCGGCTGGCGGACGCCGCGCAGTACCGGGCGAAGGGGGCCGGCTCGCGGGGACCGGTGGTGGCGGGCCGGGACGGCGGTACGCAGGATCCGGTGGTCCGGCTGGCGGACGCGCCGGAGCGTGCCTCGTCGACGGAGCGCCGTCGCTTCCGGCGGTGACCGGGCGCGTGGGTGCGTGCCGGAGACCCAGTGGTGACATCCAGGGATTCAGTCTCTAGGGTGCCTGAATATGGATATGCACACTGTGGTGCTGGGGACGTCCGGCACGACCGCACAGGACGTCATCGCCGTCGCCCGCGGCGCCGCCCGTATCGAGCTGTCCGAGGAGGCCACGGCGGCCGTCGCCGCCGCCCGCGCGGTCATCGACGACCTCGCCGCCAAGCCGGACCCGGTGTACGGCGTCTCCACGGGCTTCGGCGCCCTGGCCGTACGCCACATCAGCCCGGAGCTGCGGGCCCAGCTGCAACGCAACATCGTGCGTTCGCACGCCGCCGGCATGGGGCCGCGGGTGGAGCGCGAGGTGGTGCGCGCGCTGATGTTCCTGCGCCTGAAGACCCTGGCCTCCGGCCGTACGGGGGTCCGGCCGCTCGTCGTCGGCACGATGGCGGAGATCCTCAACGCGGGGATCACCCCCGTCGTCCACGAGTACGGCTCGCTGGGCTGCTCCGGCGACCTGGCGCCGCTGTCGCACTGCGCGCTGACGCTCATGGGCGAGGGCGAGGCGGAGGGCCCGGACGGCGTCGTACGGCCGGCCGGTGAGCTGCTCGCCGAGCACGGCATCGCGCCGGTCGAGCTGCGCGAGAAGGAGGGCCTGGCCCTTCTGAACGGCACCGACGGCATGCTCGGCATGCTGATCATGGCCTGCGCCGACCTGGCCCGTCTGTTCACCACGGCGGACATCACCGCGGCCCTCTCCCTGGAGGCGCTGCTCGGTACGGACAAGGTGCTCGCGCCGGAGCTGCACGCCATCCGCCCGCACCCCGGCCAGGCCGCCTCCGCCGCCAACATGCTCAAGGTCCTGGCCGGTTCGGGACTCACCGGCCACCACCAGGACGATGCGCCGCGCGTTCAGGACGCGTACTCCATCCGCTGCGCCCCGCAGGTCGCGGGCGCGGGCCGGGACACGCTGGACCACGCGCGGCTGGTCGCCGGCCGCGAGCTGGCGGCCGCCGTGGACAACCCGGTGGTGCTGCCGGACGGCCGGGTGGAGTCGAACGGCAACTTCCACGGCGCGCCGGTCGCGTACGTACTGGACTTCCTCGCCGTCGCCGCGGCCGACCTCGGCTCGATCGCGGAGCGCCGTACGGACCGCCTGCTGGACAAGAACCGCTCGCACGGCCTGCCCGCCTTCCTGGCCGGCGACCCGGGGGTCGACTCGGGCCTGATGATCGCCCAGTACACCCAGGCGGCGCTGGTCAGCGAGATGAAGCGGCTGGCCGCGCCCGCGTCGGTGGACTCCATCCCGTCCTCCGCGATGCAGGAGGACCACGTCTCGATGGGCTGGTCGGCGGCGCGCAAGCTGCGGACCGCCGTGGACAATCTGACCCGGGTGCTCGCCGTCGAGCTGTACGCGGCGACCCGGGCGGTGGAGATGCGCGAGGGCCTGACCCCGGCGCCGGCCACCCGCGCGGTGCTGGACGCCGTACGGGCCGCGGGTGTGCAGGGGCCGGGGGAGGACCGTTTCCTCGCGCCGGACCTGGAGGCGGCGTACGACTTCGTCCGCAGCGGGCGGCTGGTCGAGGCGGTCGAGCAGGTCACCGGGGAGCTGGCCTGAGACGGCCGGTCCGGCGGAGCGGTCGCGGCCCGCTCCGCCGGACCGCGGCCGCGGAGACCCGCGCGGTTCTGCGCGCTTCTTTGCCAGGTCGGGGCGGTGCCACCGGCTCTCAGGCCACGTCGCCGCGCGTGCGGCGGACGGAGAAGCCGACCAGCCCGGCGCCGATGCCGAGGAAGGCGGCGCCTCCGACGACGTACGGCGTGGTGTCGAACGCGCCGGTGTCGGCGAGCAGCGCTTCCTGCCCGTCCCCGGATTCCCGCTGGTCCTGGCCGGGCCGCGCGGCAGCGTGCGACGTGGTGCCGGTGGCCTGCTGGGCCGACCGGGAGGCGTCGTGCGTCGTCCGTTCGCCGTGTTCAACGGTGGCGTTCGCGGACGGTACGAACCACAGGGCGAGCAGTACCGATCCCGCGGCTGCGGCGGTCAGCAGTGGTCGACGTGCGGTCACGGGCACGGAAACGATCCCCCTTGTGGGCTCGGCAAATTGACCGTTGACAACAGATGTTAGTGACAGCCGCGGGTCGTGGGGAAGTCAGGAGCCGGTGGTGCTTACGCTCCCAGACATGAGCAATGACGAGACATCACGGTTTGTCCGGCTCCATGTCGAACTGGTCATGGAGGTCGCCGACTCGGACCGGCTGACCGGCGCGGCACTCGACCACATCAACGGTGACCCTTCTCTACCCGCGGAGGAGCGCGGGCATGCGCGGGAAACGGTCCAGACCGATCCGGCGGAGGCGCTGGCGTACCTCGTGGACCCCTTCGACCTGGTCGAGGGCGTGCCGGGAGTGGAGCTGACGCAGGCGTCGTGGAGCAGCGAGGAGATCGACTACGACGCCGACGCGGAGTGGGTCCTCGGGCACGACGCGGAGGACGACGGCTTCCCGGAGGACGAGGAGGCCGACCAGAGCGAGGCGTCCGGGGACGGCGGGGCGCGCGTCCGCTTCTGAGGAGGCGGCCGGCCGCCGGCCACCGCTGACGCGCGACCCCCGTGCGACGTCCGTCGCCGTACGGGGGTTGCGTGGCGTTTCCCACAACCGCCCCACGTATGGAACGGACGAAACGGAACAGACGTTCCTGAGGTGTCGCCCGGCAGTATGCGGTGCGACGCCCGGCTCGGGGGTTCCCGGGTTCGGCAGCAAGGCAATGGAGAATCGTGTGATGACGGACAGCAAGCGTCGCAAGGGCCTGATAGCCACTGCCGCGCTGCTCGGGGGTGTACTGACCCTCGGGGCGTGCGGTGGCGGTGACGGCGGTGACGGGGCCGGCCAGGACAACACGAAGAAGGTCGACGAGGCGGCGGCGAAGGACGCCTCCGAAGCCAAGATCAAGATCGAGCCGAAGAACGGATCCGCCGACGCGGGCATCAACAGCGCCGCCAAGGTCACCGTCGACAGCGGCAAGCTCACCGACGTCACGATGACCGCCGGTGAGAACAAGAAACCGGTCGAGGGCACGCTCGCCGCCGACGGCAGCTCCTGGAAGCCGAAGAAGCAGCTGGAGCGCTCGACCAAGTACACGATCACCGCCCACGCCGCCGACTCCCAGGGCCGCAAGGCGGTGGAGCACTCGACCTTCACCACGGTCTCCCCGAAGAACAGCTTCATAGGCAACTACACGCCGGAGGACGGCTCGACCGTCGGCGTCGGCATGCCCGTGTCGGTCAACTTCGACAAGCCGGTGAAGAACAAGAAGGACGTCCAGTCCGCGATCAAGGTGGCGTCCAGCAGCAACCAGGACGTCGTCGGCCACTGGTTCGGCGACCAGCGCCTGGACTTCCGCCCGAAGGACTACTGGAAGCCCAACTCCAAGGTCACCGTCGACCTGAAGCTGGACGGCGTCGAGGCCGCCCCCGGCGTCAAGGGCGTCCAGAACAAGACGGTGAACTTCCGGATCGGCCGGTCGCAGGTCAGCACGGTCGACGCCAAGACCCACCAGATGACGGTGGTGCGCGACGGCAAGACGATCAAGACCATCCCGATCTCCGCGGGCAGCAAGGACCACCCGACGTACAACGGCAAGATGGTCGTCTCGGAGAAGTACCAGCAGACCCGCATGGACGGCTCCACCGTCGGCTTCACCAACAACGACGGCAAGGGCGAGTACGACATCCCCGACGTCCCGCACGCCATGCGCCTGTCCAGCTCCGGCACGTTCCTGCACGGCAACTACTGGGGCAAGGGCATCTTCGGCACCGCCAACACCAGCCACGGCTGCATCGGCCTGGAGGACGTCAAGGGCGCCGGTGACCCCGGCACGGACGGCGCCTGGTTCTACCAGAACTCCCTGGTCGGCGATGTCGTCCACATGGTCAACTCCCCGGACAGGACCATCAAGCCGGACAACGGCCTCAACGGCTGGAACATGGACTGGAACGAGTGGGTGGCCGGCAGCGCCGTGAAGTAGCGCACCGCGCCTCTTCGAGGGCGGGCCCCCACCGGCGCGCCGGCGGGGGCCCGCCCTCCGTATCGTGACCATGTGAGCAAGCGCAAGGACGGACCGCGGCAGCAGGGCCGGGCCGCGGCCGGTGAACTGGTCGGGACCGTACTCGGCAGCGTCCGGTACGCCGAGGACGGCACACCCGCCGAAGACGCCCTGGAGACCGGCGCCTCGATGCTGGCGGCGGCGCCCGCGGGCCCCGAGGCCGTCAGCGCCGCGCTGCTGGCCGCGGCGGAGGACGGCGTACACCGCTGCTGGCTGGGCGGCTGGCAGCCCGCCGACCTGGAGCGGATCGTACGGCGGGAGACGGGCGGCGGCCCGCGCACCGCCGTCGTCGTGGACGCGATGGCGGCCGAGGCACAGCGCGCGGGGCGGGCGGCGGAGCGCGCCCGCGGCCCCCGCTGGGCGACGCAGCTGCGCGACTTGGAAGCCGTGACCTGGTGGACGTCCGAGACGTCCTACCTGGAGGAGCTGGCGCACCGCCGCCGCACCTCGCGCTTCGAGACGACGTACGACGTACTGGCAGCGCTGCGCGTCCTGGGGCGCCTGCCCCGCATCACGCCCCTACCGGCCGCCCGGCCGGTGCGTGCGAACACGCCCGCCGAATCCCGGACGCTGGGCCGCATCCGAGGCCTGCTGGCCAAGGCCGAGGCGACGGACTACCCGGACGAGGCGGAAGCGCTGTCGGCCAAGGCCCAGGAGCTGATGGCGCGGCACAGCATCGACGAGGCGCTGCTCGACCACGCCGGGGCCGACGCAGGCACCGGCGACGGCGCCGGGCCCGGGCTTCGCCACGGCGCTGGTCGCGCCGCCTCCCCCGCCCCCTCCGCCATCCGCATCGGCATCGAAGGCCCGTACGAGCAGGCGAAGGCACTGCTGCTCGACGCCGTCGCCGCCGCCAACCGCTGCCAGGCCGTCTGGTCCGAAGACGTGGGCTTCTCCACGCTCATCGGCTTCGAAGCCGACCTGGAGGCCGCCGAACTGCTCTACACCTCACTGCTCCTCCAGGCCACCACCGCCATGCACCGCGCGGGCGACGCCCACCACAGCCGCGGCCGGTCCCGCCGTACCCGCGACTTCCGCCAGACCTTCCTCGTCGCCTACGCCGACCGCATCCGCACCCGTCTGGCCACGGCCACCGAGGAGACCACCGCCGAGGCCGCCACCGACGCCCCGGACCTCCTCCCGGTCCTGGCCGCCCGCGAGGTCGCCGTGGCCGAGACCACCGGCGAACTGTTCCCCGACACCGCCGCCGTCCGCATGCGAGGCGTACGCGACGCCGCGGGCTGGGAACAGGGCGCGGCCGCGGCCAACCGCGCCCACCTGGGACGACGCCCGGAGGCGGCGCCCGGACGTCGGCTCAGTGAACGACGGCCCCCGGGATGAGGGCAACGAGCCCGGAGACGAAGCTCCCCAGTCCGGCCAGCGTGACGACCGTCGCCTTGCCGTCGGAGAACAGCCCGGCACAGAACGCGCGCACCTGCCGGCGGACGACCAGCAACTTCAGCTTCTGCCACCGGTGTTGGCGGATGTGGCAGCCCAGCAGCAGCCCGGAGGCATTGTTGCGGCAGCCGTCCATGCGGCCCCGCACCGGGGCACCGCACGTCACCGGTGCCTGGAAGAAGCTCCACAGGAACACGACGGCGGACAGGGTGACCACCACGGCCGGGCCCGCCGCGGCATTGACCCACGCCGCGATCAGTAAGGCGCCGGCCAGAACACCCCACCACTGACCCAGTCCGCCGAGACGACCGCCGCGTGCCCCCGAAGTAGCCATGAAGAAAAGGGTGGCGTCTCAGGGAAGCGATGACGCCCGGCAGGAGTTGTCCGTCTGAAAGTGAGACCGCGACTTCCGCCGGAGACATCCGCCGCCCCCCGGCTCACCCCTCCGCCTTCGCCACCCCCACCGGGCACGAGACTCCTGTCCCGCCGATCCCGCAGTACCCGCCCGGGTTCTTGTCCAGGTACTGCTGGTGATAGGCCTCGGCCGGATAAAAGGGGCGGGTGGCGGCGGGGAGGATTTCGGTGGTGATGGTGTCGTGGCCGGAGGCGGTCAGGACGGACTGGTAGGCCGTGCGGGAGGCTTCGGCGGATTCTTGGTCGGTGGGGGAGTGGGTGTAGATCGCGGAGCGGTACTGGGTGCCGGTGTCGTTGCCCTGGCGGAAGCCCTGGGTGGGGTCGTGGGACTCCCAGAAGAGCTTCAGGAGGGTGGCGTAGGAGACCTTGGCGGGGTCGTAGACGACGCGGACCGCTTCGGTGTGGCCCGTCAGGCCGCTGCACACCTCTTCGTAGGTGGGGTTCGGGGTGTGGCCGCCCTGGTAGCCGGCCAGGGTCGTCCAGACGCCCTCGGTCTGCCAGAACTTGCGCTCGGCGCCCCAGAAGCAGCCCAGACCGAAGTCGGCGATGCGCAGGTGGGCCGGGTAGGGGCCGAGGAGCGGGTTGCCGAGGACCGTGTGCCGGTCGGGGACGGTGAAGTCCCGCTCGGGGCGGCCCTTCAGGGCCTCCTCCGGGGAGGGGAGGGCGTTCTTGAAGCGGTTGAAGAGCATGGGGTCTCGCTCCAGGGGTCGGCGGAAGGGGCGGTGGCGGCCCGCTGGGACAACGCGGGGAGGGGGAAGCGCATTCCAGGGCGCGTCGCGAGGCGCGTTCCGGGGGCGCGGACCGTCGCCGGGCCGGTGGTCACGGGTGCGGCCAGAACTGCGACGATGTGCCGCCGCCGCGCTGCCAGCCGGCCACCGCCAAGGCGCGGAACGCGGCGTACTCGGCGGCGGGGCTGCTGCCGTACGACCACGGGACGGCGCCGACGTGGCCGTCGACCAGGCGGAGCTGTTCCACGGCTTCCTCGTAGCGCTCGGCGTGTACGAGGAACCAGATGAGCAGGTGCCGGACGTGCGGGGCCACGGGGTGGTCCGCGGGGGCCTCGCGCAGGGCGAAGTGGGCGCCCTCTATCGCGCGTTCCACGACGGAGCTCTGGAAGAGGCCGCGGACCATGTTGGCCTCGGGCAAATGGTCGTAGACGGCGAAGAGCGGGAGGGCGGGCAGCAGGCTCTTGGCGGGGGCGGCCGCGGCGGCGCTCTCGGTGAACGCGGCGGCCTCCTCCTTGGAGCCGTGCCACTTCTGCGACCAGTAGGGCAGGGCGGCCAGATGCGCGCCCATGTGGTGCGGGGCACGCTGGGTGACCTTCGACCACAGGGCGTCGTAGTCCGCGCGGCGGTCGCCGAGGCCGCGGGCGACGGCCAGCTCGGTGAGGTACGGGACGGGGCTGCCGGGGGCCAGCAGCGCCGCCTCGTGGCAGACCGTCCGGGCCTCCTCCAGGATCATGCGGAAGTCCTGCGAGCCGGGGTCGCGCAGCGCCTGGATGACGAGGAACTGGGCGTGCGTCTGGGCGCCTCCGGGGTCCTTGGGCGCCTCGGAGCGCCACGTACGCAGCCAGATGCCGCCCTGCCCGGGCCGCTCCGCCAGCTCGAACGCCGCGGCCCCGGCGAGCGTCTGCACGCGCTGCCAGCGGCGTTCCCAGTCGTCGCCGGTGGCGCTCAGCAGCTGCGCGGCCGGGCGCCAGTCGTGGCTGCGCCGGATCTCGTCGAGGGCGTCCTCCAGCTCCTGGTCGGGGCCGGGCAGCCGTACGTCGAGCTCCTGGGCCGGTACGAAGCCGTAGCCCACCATGGGGTCGGCGGCCACCGCCAGCCCCTGCTGTTGCTGCTGGGCGGCCTGCCGGCGCCGCAGCCAGGGCAACAGGACGAGACCGCCGAGAGCGGCAGCGGCGAAGAGAACCAGCAGAGCGTCCATGTGGTCAGTCTCGGATTCCGGTTGTGGGATGCGGATGGGGTGAGGATGGGGGCGGCGCGGGGCAGCAGGGTGGTGCGGGGGCGGAGCGCGAATGTGTCTTGTATGTATCCACTATCCAGCGAAGCAGAAAGTTCCGAAAAGTTCGCGGGTGTGGACGACTACCCTCGGCAGACATGAGCGATCAGCGCGAGCAGCGCCCACAGAATTTCGAGACCCTTGCCATTCACGCAGGTCAGGAGCCCGACGAGGCGACCGGCGCGGTGGTACCGCCCATCTACCAGGTGTCCACCTACAAGCAGGACGGCGTGGGCGGGCTGCGCGGCGGCTACGAGTACAGCCGCAGCGCCAACCCGACCCGTACCGCCCTGGAGGAGAACCTGGCCGCCCTCGACGGCGGCCGCCGCGGCCTGGCCTTCGCCTCCGGGCTCGCGGCCGAGGACTGCCTGCTGCGCACCCTCCTGGTCCCCGGCGACCACGTCGTCATCCCCAATGATGCGTACGGCGGCACGTTCCGCCTCATCTCGAAGGTCGTCGAGCGGTGGGGTGTGGAGTGGTCGGTCGCCGACTCCTCCGACCCGCAGGCCGTACGGGACGCGCTGCGCCCCCGTACGAAGGCGATCTGGGTGGAGACGCCCAGCAACCCGCTCCTCGGCATCACGGACATCCCCGCGCTCGCGGCCGTCGCGCGCGACGCCGGGGTCCGCCTGGTCGTGGACAACACCTTCGCCAGCCCCTACCTCCAGCAGCCGCTGGCCCTCGGCGCTGACGTGGTGGTCTACTCCACGACCAAGTACATGGGCGGCCACTCGGACGTGGTCGGCGGCGCGCTGGTCGTCAACGACGCAGAGCTGGGTGACGAACTGGCCTACCACCAGAACGCCATGGGAGCGGTGGCCGGCCCGTTCGACGCGTGGCTGGTGATGCGCGGGCTGAAGACGCTGGCCGTACGGATGGACCGGCACAGCGCCAACGCGGCCCGGATCGCCGAGCTGCTCGCCTCGCACGACAAGGTGACGCAGGTCTACTACCCGGGCCTGAAGGAGCACCCGGGCCACGAGACGGCCGCCAAGCAGATGCGTTCCTTCGGCGGCATGGTGTCCTTCCGCGTCGCGGGCGGCGAGCAGGCCGCGGTCGAGGTCTGCAACCGTGCGCGGCTGTTCACCCTCGGTGAGTCGCTGGGCGGCGTGGAGTCGCTGATCGAGCACCCGGGCAAGATGACGCACGCCTCGACGGCGGGCTCGCTGCTGGAGGTCCCGAACGACCTCGTACGCCTCTCGGTCGGCATCGAGTCGATCGACGACCTGGTCGCGGACCTGACCCAGGCGCTGGGCTAAGCACCGCCCAGGCGCTGGGGCAATCGGCATCCAGGCCCAGGCCCGGGCGTCAGGCGCCGGGCCGAGCGGCACCCGGGCGCTGGGACAGCGGCGCTCGGAGCGCTCGGCCCCCGCTCACCACCCTTCCAACGGAGGGGTGGTGTGCGCCGGCGGCGGCAGCCACGGCTGGTCGACGGCCGCCCAGACCAGGAGTGCCGCCAGTGCCGCCACGGCCAGCAGCCACAGCGCCTGACGCGCCAGCCGCCGGTGGACCAGCAGCCGGCGGCCGCTCACGGCGGCGCGCAGCGCCAGGCCGGGCGGGACCGGCGGGTGCGGCCCGTCCAGCATCCGCCGTACTTCGGCCTCCTTGCGGTCCGGAAGGCTCATGGCGCCGCCGCTTCTGTGTGCGGGGGTGGCAGGAGCGGTTGCGGTGTGTCTGGTGTGCCTGATGCGTTAGGCGTGTTTGGCGTGTCTGGTGCGTTTGGCGCATCCGGTACGTCCGGTACGCGGTCGGGCTTCGGCGCCCGCGCGTCGGCCCGTACCGGCGGCTCCGCGCGCCCGGCAGGAGGATTGCTGCGCATCCGCCCCACGGCCCGCAGGCACAGCGTGTGGACGCGCTCGGCGGGCAGCCCGAGCTGCGCCGCGGCCTGTTCCTCGGCCACGCCCTCGTAGAGGCGCAGGACGAGTACCAGCCGCTCCTGCGGGGACAGCCGCCCCAGGAGGCCGCCGGGCGGCAGGCGCCCGCCGCGCCCGAGGGCGCGGGGGAGGCGTTCCCGCCAGGCGGAGTGCGCGAAGCGGGCGGCCATCTCCTGGCGCGTGCGGTCGTACGGGTCCTCGCCGCGCAGCCGGTCCCAGGCCGCGTACGTACGGGCCAGTGCCAGCGTGAGCAGGCGCTCGGCGCCGGGGGCCGGCCGGCCCTCCGGCTCGGCGGTCAGGAGCGTGGCGGCACGCAGCAGACGGCCGGCCGCGCCCGCGACGAACGCCTCGAACTCCCGGGCACGACGGCGTTCCTGGGCTGCCCGCCGCTCTCGCACAGCTCCATGGCACGGCAGGCCCGGCACGCGGTCAAGAGGCGGCAGGGAAAAACCGGGGCCGCGTCGGGCGCGGACGGCGGGAGCCGCGCGGGGAAGCGCCCCGAGGCAGGCCGGCCCTCCTGCCTTCCGCGGGCCCGGCCGCCCGTATGCCCGTCTCAGGGCCGGCCCCGGCGGCCGGCCCCAGCCGACCTCAGGCGCCAACCGACCCCAGGAGCCCAACCGGGCTCAAGAGCCGGTCCGCCTCAAGAGCTGGACGGTACCGGCGGCAGTGTCGCGGTGACCGTGGACAGGGAGGCGTTGAAGCGCGTCAGCAGGCTGCAGAACGAGTCCCGCTCCTCCTCCGTCCACTCCTCCGTGACCAGCGCCATCAGCGCGCGGCGCGAGGCCCGTACCTCCTCCAGCCGGGACCGGCCGCGCTCGGAGAGCTGGAGCACGACCGCCCGGCCGTCCTCGGGGTGCGAGGCGCGGTTGACCAGGCCGGAGTCGACCAGCGGGGCGACCTGCCGGGTGACGGTCGAGGAGTCGATGCCCATGCCGGCGGCCAGCGCCTTGACACCCATCGGGCCCTCTTTGTCCAGGCGGTTGAGGAGCAGGTAGGCGGCACGGTCCATGGAATTGCGTGCCTGGCCGACGCCGCCGAGCCGGCTCTGTTCGGCGCGGCGGGCGAAAACGGCGACTTGGTGTTGCAGCGCGTCGAGAAGAGCGGGGTCGGTGTGGGTCGTCATGTCCGAAGAGGTGGGCATGGCCGGGAGCTCGCTTCATGGGATGCGTACGGATTGGGGGACAGAGTACGCGGCCCCGGCGCGGACCGTACCGGCGCTGCCCAAAGACGTGCCCCTGTGGCACCGGTCCGGCGGCCCCGCGTACCCGCCGCCGTCCGAACTGTAAGACTGGGCTTCATGGCCGATCACACGCCGCACGAGCACACTCCCGCCCCCGGTTCCCCTTCGGATTCCGCTTCCGCTTCTGCCGCCGGCCGGCAGTCCGGCCCGGTCTCGGTCCCGGCACGCGAAGAGGCGCCCGGTGCGGGCGCGGCACCGGCGTCGGGTTCCGGTTCCGCCTCCGTTTCCGGGCCGGGCGCGGGCCCGGTGGCCGCCGCCTCCGCCGCCCTGACCGTGGAGGACGTACGGGAGGCGCAGAAGATCCTGTCCGGCGTCTCGCGGTCCACCGCCTTGGAGGGGAGCCGGCACCTGTCCGGTTCGGTGGGCGCGCCGGTGCATCTGAAGTGCGAGAACCTGCAACGTACCGGCTCTTTCAAGATACGTGGCGCGTACGTACGCATCGCGGGGCTGTCGCCGCGGGAGCGGGCGGCCGGCGTGGTCGCCGCCAGCGCCGGCAACCACGCGCAGGGCGTCGCGCTGGCGGCCTCGCTGCTCGGGGTGCGCTCGACGGTGTTCATGCCGGTCGGAGCCCCTTTGCCGAAGGTCGCCGCGACCCGCGAGTACGGCGCCGAGGTGCGGCTGCACGGCCAGGTCGTGGACGAGACGCTGGCCGCCGCCCGGGAGTACGCTGACGGGACGGGCGCGGTCTTCATCCATCCCTTCGATCACCGGGACATCATCGCGGGCCAGGGCACGGTCGGCCTGGAGATCCTGGAGCAGTGCCCGGAGGTGCGCACGATCGTCGTGGGCATCGGCGGCGGCGGGCTGGCCGCGGGCATCGCGCTGGCGGTCAAGGCGCTGCGGCCGGACGTGAAGATCATCGGAGTGCAGGCGGCGGGTGCGGCCGCCTATCCGCCCTCGCTGGCGGCCGGACGGCCGGTCTCGATCGAGGCGCCCACGACGATGGCGGACGGCATCAAGGTCGGGCGGCCGGGCGATGTGCCGTTCGAGATCATCGGCGATCTCGTCGACGAAGTCCGTACCGTGTCCGAGGACGAGCTCTCCAGCGCTCTGCTGCTCTGCCTGGAGCGGGCCAAGCTGGTCGTGGAGCCGGCGGGGGCGAGTCCGGTGGCGGCGCTGCTGTCGAGGCCCGACTCCTTCGAGGGGCCGGTGGTCGCGGTGCTGTCCGGAGGGAACGTCGATCCGCTGCTGATGCAGCGCATCCTGCGGCACGGCATGGCCGCCGCGGGGCGTTACCTGTCGCTGCGCCTGCGGCTGACGGACCGGCCGGGGGCGCTCGCGACGCTGCTCGCGGTGCTGTCGGAGGTCGACGCCAATGTCCTGGACGTGAGCCATGTGCGGACCGATCCGCGGCTCGGGCTCACGGAGGCGGAGGTGGAGCTGCATCTGGAGACCAAGGGCCCGGAGCACTGCACGGACGTCAGCTCGGCCCTGCGGGCGGCGGGTTACACCGTCATGGGGTGACGGCGGGGCGCGTCGTCATGGGCTGATGGCGGGGTGTGTCGTCGTGGACTGACGGTGGGGCGCATCGTCATGGGCCGGCGGCGGGTCACTCCGTCGTGGAGCGGCGCGTGCCGCGGCGCGCGGCTGAGGCGCCGCGCATCCGCAAACGCCATCTGACGTATATCGCGATGTATCGCGTTGAGGTATGGTCCGGGTTCACGGGGGCGATGCCGCGGGTTCGGCGCACCCTCGATGCCGGGTATATGCCCATAGAACGGCTCATGCTGGTTCGCGTTGCTCAAGCAGCCCATATGGCCCCTCATGCGCCATATGTCCGGCAAACGTAAAATTCTTCCTGGAGTTAACCCATACCTTGGGAGTAACCACATGCCAGGCGCCATTTACGCCGAGGGTCTGGTGAAGACCTTCGGCAAGGTGAGGGCTCTGGACGGCGTCGACCTCGACGTCCCCGAAGGAACCGTCCTCGGACTGCTCGGCCCGAACGGTGCGGGCAAGACCACCGCCGTACGGGTCCTGACCACCCTGCTCCGGCCGGACCGCGGCACCGCGGTCGTCGCCGGGATCGACGTCCTCAAGCACCCCGACGAAGTACGCCGCTCCATCGGCCTGTCCGGCCAGTTCGCCGCCGTGGACGAATACCTGACGGGGCGTGAGAACCTGATGATGGTCGGCCAGCTCTACCAGATGAGCGGGCGCGACGCGAAGGCCAGGGCCACCGAGCTCCTGGAACGCTTCCACCTCTCCGACGCCGGCGACCGGCCGGCCAAGACCTACTCCGGCGGCATGCGGCGCCGGCTCGACCTGGCGGCCGCGCTGGTCGTCAGCCCGCCCGTGATGTTCATGGACGAGCCCACCACCGGCCTGGACCCGCGCAACCGCCAGCAGTTGTGGGAGGTCATCCAGGAACTGGTCGCCGGCGGTACGACGTTGCTGCTCACCACCCAGTACCTCGAAGAGGCCGACCACCTCGCGCACGACATCTGCGTGGTCGACCACGGCAAGGTCATCGCCCGCGGTACCTCCGACCAGCTCAAGGCCCGTACGGGCGGCGAGCGGGTGGAAGTCGTCGTGCACGCCGCCGAACACATCGCCACGGCCGACGAGGTGCTGCGCGGATTCGGCAAGGGCGACAGCAAGGTCGAGCGGCACACCCGCAAGATCACGGTGCCGGTGACGGGCGGCGCCAAGCTGCTCGCCGAGGTCATCCGCGAACTCGACGTACGTGGCGTGGAGATCGACGACATCGGACTGCGCCGGCCGACCCTGGACGACGTGTTCATCTCCCTGACCGGCCACGCCGCCGAGACGGCGGAGGCCAACGGCGGCAACGGGGACGGCGCGGACGGCGGCGGACCCGCGGGCCGGCCGTCGCGCCGGGCGTCGAAACGGGGCCGGGGCACCAGGTCCGAGCGGGCCCAGGACGCCGCGTCGAAGCGGGCCCAGGACACCGAGGAGGCCGCCAAGTGAGCACCGTCACGCACCCCGCGCCGCGGGCCGGGATACCGAAGCGGCGCGGCGCGGTCAGCCAGTCCGTACGGGACTCCCTGGTCGTCGCCAAGCGCAATCTGATCCGCATGCTGCGGATCCCCGAAATGGTCATCTTCGGGCTGATCCAGCCGATCATGTTCGTGGTGCTGTTCAGCTACGTCTTCGGCGGCTCCATCGCCGTCGGCGGCAGCACCTCACCCGCGGCCTACCGCGAGTTCCTGATGGCGGGCATCTTCGCGCAGACGGTCACCTTCGCCACCGCCGGAGCGGGCGCGGGCATCGCCGACGACATGCACAAGGGCCTGATCGACCGGTTCCGCTCGCTGCCGATGGCCCGCGGCGCCGTCCTCACCGGCCGTACGCTCGCGGACCTGGTGCAGACCGCGCTGACGCTGGTGGTCCTCGCCGTCGTCGCCTTCCTGGTCGGCTGGCGCGCCCACGAGAACATCGGCAAGATCGTGGCGGGCTTCGCCCTGCTGCTCCTGCTCGGCTACGCGTTCTCCTGGATCGGCGCGCTGATCGGCCTGTCCGTACGGACGCCGGAAGCCGCCACCTCGGGCGGGCTGATCTGGCTCTTCCCGCTGACGTTCATCTCGAACGCCTTCGTGCCGTCCGACAACATGCCGACGTTCCTGCGGCACATCGCGGAGTGGAACCCCTTCAGCGCCACGGTCCAGGCCGCCCGCCAGCTGTTCGGCAACCTGCCGCCGAACTACAAGGTGCCCGACGCCTGGCCCATGCAGCAGCCGGTGCTGGCGTCGCTGCTCTGGTCCGTCGTGATCATCGTGATCTTCCGGACGCTCGCGGTACGCAAGTACCGGTCGGCCACAGCCTGAGGCGGGGGCAGGCCGGGGCCGGGGAGCGTCCCACCGGCTCGTACGCACGAGCGACCGGCCCGGAGCCGCTGGGGCTCCGGGCCGGTCGTCGTCAGGCTGCGGGCAGGGCCGCCGGGCGCTCAGCCCGTGTACGGCTTCGCCTCAAGGATCTTCACCGAGGCCGTCTTGCCGTTGGGCAGCTCGTACTCGGCGGTCTCGCCGATCTTCTTGCCGTTCACCCCGGCGCCCAGCGGGGACTGCGGGGAGTAGGTCTCGATCTCCGAGCTCGCGTACTCCCGCGAGGCCAGCAGGAACGTCAGGGTGTCGTCCGGGTCTCCGTCGAACGCGATGGTGACGACCGTGCCGGGGGCCACGACACCACTGGCGGCGGGAGCCTCGCCGACCTTCGCCGTCTCCAGCAGCTGCTTGAGCTGGCGCATCCGAAGGTCCTGCTTGCCCTGCTCTTCCTTGGCCGCGTGGTACCCGGCGTTCTCCTTCAGGTCACCTTCCTCGCGGGCCGCCGCGATCTTTTCGGTGATCTCGGCGCGTGCGGGACCAGACAGGTACTCCAGCTCGGCCTTGAGCTGGTCATACGCCTCCTGGGTCAGCCAGGTGACGTTGTCGCTGGTCTGGGTCACAGGTGCTCCTCGTCGGTGCTGGGGATAAATCAAACGCCCTACCAGGAAGGCTGCGCCTCCACGGGTGGGCGAAACCACGAGCCTAACAATTCCGGCACAAAACGGGGAAGGGGAAAATCGCCGGGAACGTCATCGGGCCAGATCGTGGCCGGTCAGAGCGCCGGGCCGGGAGGGACCCGGCGACACGCGGGCCTGCGGCACGGGCCCGGGTTCCGGGGGCCGACCTCCGGGCTCCGGTCTCCGGGCCTGCGGCCACGGCTTGCGGGCCTGCGGTCAGCCGTCCGAGGACGTGCAGCCGACCAGTACGGCGTTGGTCGCCCTGGCCGTCGTACGGATCGTGACCTCGACGTCCACCTGCTCCTTCGGCGCGTCGACGGTGACGTCCTTGCGCCCCACCTCGGCGCCGCTGTCGGCCTGCGAGCGCAGCGTGCACGTACCGGTGTCGTCCTTGCCCTTGACGACTTCCAGGTGCACCTTGACGGCACTGTCCGAGACACGGTTCCAGGTGATCACCCGGCCGCTGAGGTCCTGCCCGGAGATGTAGGAGAATCCGGACCAGCCGACCATGCCGAGCAGCGCCACGCCCAGCACGGCACCGATGATCTTCAGCTTGCGGTCGGCGCGCTGGTCGGCGGAGCGGCCGTAGCGTCCGTCGGGCAGCCCTTCGCGCACCGCGGTCATGATCGCTCCTCCTGCCGGGGGCTACGGAATTAATCGCCCCGCGCTTCGGTCACTATAGGAAACATCTTCTCCGGCCTTTCACTGAGGATCGAGTCTTGACTGAGCAGCTGCGACTGATGGCAGTCCACGCCCATCCCGACGACGAGTCGAGCAAGGGCGCGGCCACCATGGCCAAGTACGTGTCCGAGGGGGTGGACGTGCTGGTCGCCACCTGCACGGGCGGGGAGCGCGGCTCCATCCTCAACCCCAAGCTCCAGGGCGACCCGTACATCGAGGAGCACATCCACGAGGTGCGCAAGAAGGAGATGGACGAGGCCCGGGAGATCCTGGGCGTCAAGCAGGAGTGGCTGGGATTCGTCGACTCCGGGCTGCCCGAGGGCGACCCCCTGCCGCCGCTGCCCGACGGCTGCTTCGCCCTCCAGGACGTCGAAGCCGCGGCCGAGCCGCTGGTGAAGCTGATCCGCGAGTTCAAGCCGCAGGTCATCACGACCTACGACGAGAACGGCGGCTACCCGCACCCCGACCACATCATGACCCACAAGATCTCGATGGTGGCCTTCGAGGCGGCCGGCGACCCGGAGAAGTACCCGGAGGCCGGCGAGCCCTGGCAGCCGCAGAAGCTCTACTACAACCAGGGCTTCAACCGGCCGCGCACCGTCGCGCTGCACGAGGCGCTGCTGGAGCGCGGCCTGGAGTCCCCGTACGGGGAGTGGCTGGAGCGCTGGAAGGAGTTCGAGCGCCGCGAGCGCACGCTGACCACGTACGTGCCCTGCGCCGACTTCTTCGAGATCCGCGACAAGGCGCTGATCGCGCACGCGACGCAGATCGACCCCGACGGCGGCTGGTTCCGGGTGCCGATGGACATCCAGAAGGAGGTCTGGCCGACGGAGGAGTACGAGCTCGCCAAGTCGCTCGTCGACACGTCCCTCCCCGAGGACGACCTCTTCGCGGGCATCCGCAACAATTGACTCCATGATGAGCGCGACTAGCACCCTCGCCGTGACGCACTTCGTCACCCTTGCCGACAGCTTCGACAAGGACAAGGTGACCCCGGGCGTCCTCGGCTTCATTGTGTTCGCGGTCATCGGCGGCGCCGTGTGGCTGCTGATGAAGTCCATGAACAAGCAGATGAAGAAGGTCGACTTCGAGGAGCCCCGGGAGACGCCCGCCGCCTCCGGCGGTACGGAGGCGGCGAAGGGCCAGGCGAAGGGCCAGGTGAAGGGGCAGCCCTCGGGGAAGGCCCAGCCCAAGGCGGGCTGAGCGCTCGCGGCGGGTTCAGCGCCCGGCGCGGGCTGAGCGGCGTCCCTCGACGCCGGGCGGGGTGGGGCGCTGCCCATCGGCCCGTCCGGCGTCATCGTGGCGAGGGGCGGCACCTCTCGTCGCGGTGACGAGGCCCCTCCCCGTCACGGCGGCAAGGGGCCTCTCCCGTCTCGGCGAGGAGGAACGCCCTGCGTCACGGTGAGTGAGGGGAACCTCGCGCCACGGAGACGCGGGTCACCTCGCGTCACGGCGACGGGGAACGCCTCGCGCCACGGCGACGAGGTGCCCTCCCGTCACGGCGACGAGGCCCCCCGGCTCTACGGCGCCCAGGGGAGCCCCTTCACGGCGTCGAAGATATGGTCACCCCCATGACCTCGCGCGCGTGGCGGTTCGGGACCATGCCGAGCCGCCAGGCCTCCCATCCCGTTTCCGGCTCGACGCCGCGCTCCAGCAGCAGTGCGAACGTCTCCGCACAGTCCTCCACCTTGGAGTCGCGGGTCGCGTGTCCGTCCTGCGCGAGCTGCGCCAGCTCCTCCTGCGCGACCGCCGTGCCGACCACCGAGCCGCCCGGTGAGGCGAACGGCAGCAGCGTGCAGCGCAGGAAACGGGCCCAGTCCTCGCCGCGCCGGTCGCCGTACCCGGCGAACGTCCGCGCCGCCTCGTCGGCCAGCTGCAGCGCCTGCGCCGTCCGCCCGTTGCCCGCGTCGATGATCACCAACTCCAGGCAGGACCACGCCTCCCCGTGCGGGACGCCGATCCGCTGGAAGTCCTTGCGGGCGTCCTGGAGGAGCTGCCGGGCGAAGCCGCTGTTGCGCAGCGAGCCGGTCTGCGCGGCCCGCAGGTCCCGGGTGACGCGCCCGGAGTGGTGCCGGGCACAGGCGAGGCCGTAGCCGTCCTGCATACGGCTGAACATCGTCCGGGAACGCTCCAGGTGCCGCAGCGCCGCGTCCAGGTCGCCCTGCTCCTCCAGCGACTGGCCGAGGTAGTACAGCGTCCACGCCTCGCCGCGTGCGTCCTCGTGGCGGCGGTGCAGGGGCAGGGCCTGGCGCAGCTGGTCCACCGCCGGGTCCGGGTCGCCGTCCACCAGCCGGGCCCGCGCCAGCTGGGTCATCGCCCACGCCTCGCCGCGGTCGTCGCGCGTACGGCCGTACCGGTCCAGGGCCGCGTGGAACTCGCGCTCCGCCTCCGGGACTTCGCCCATCCGCAGATACACCTGGCCGAGCTGGAAGTGCGCCCACGCCTGGCCGTGCAGGCTCTCGCTCTCCCGGTGCAGGTCCAGGGACTCGCGCAGCAGCGACAGCGCCTCCGCCACCTGCGCGCGGTCGCGCTCCACGGCCGCCAGCGCGTGCAGCGTCCACGCCCGGTCACCGCGTACGTCCTCGCCTGACTGCATCTCCATGGCCTCGCGCAGCTTGGCCGCGGCCTCCGTCAGATTGCCCTGCTGCTGGAGCGTGATACCCAGGTCACGCAGGGCCCGCGCGGCACCTACCGGGTGCTGCGCCTCGAAATACAGGTCGACCACCGAGCTCAGGGTCGTACGGGCCTTGTCCAGCTCACCCAGCTGACGGGCCGCGACGCCGGTGCGCCACTGCACGGACCGGACGAGCAGCCCCCGGTCGGCGGCCTTGGTCAGCTCGCTCAGCTCGCCGAGGCGGTACAGGTCGCCGCGCAGCAGGCAGTAGTCGGCCAGTGCGCCCAGCAGGTGCGAGACGGTCGCCTGGTCCACGTCCTGGTCGGCGTGGCGCAGCGCGGCGGTGATGAAGCTGGACTCGTCGTCCAGCCACCGGAGCGCCGCGTCCAGCGAGGTGAAGCCGTGCGAGCCGAAGCGGTCGGCGCGGGTGGACGTACGGCCGTCCACCAGGCGGATCACCGAGTCGGCCAGCTCCGCGTAGCTGCGGATCAGCCGCTCCTGGGCCGTACCGCGCTCGGCCGGGTCCTCCTCGTCCACCAGGCGGGCATGGGCGAAGTGGTGCACGAGGGCGTGCAGGCGGTAGCGGTCGCTGCGTACGTGCTCGATCAGGCCCGCGGCGGCCAGCGCCGACAGCTGCCGCTCGGCCTCCGGCACGTCCACGCCCAGCAGCGCCGCCGCGGCGGCCGCCCCCAGACTGGCCCGCCCCACCAGCGCCAGCCGGCGCAGCAGCCGGCGGGCCGTCTCCGGCTGGTCGCCGTAGCGCAGCCACAGTGCCGCCTCCGCCGGAGTCGCCCGGCCTCCCGCGGCCGGGCAGCGCGCGGCGCTCTCCTCCAGGTCCGCCGCCAGCGTGGCGGGCGACCGGGGACCCAGCGACGAGCCGGCCACCCGCAGGGCCAGTGGCAGCCCCGCGCACAGCTGCGCTATCCGCTCCACGGACCGGTGGTCGTACGGCCCGGTCTCGCCCTCGGACTCGTCGGCAGCCGCCCGCAGCAGCTCCTCGGTGCCCGCCGAGTCCAGCGCGCCCACCGGCAGCTGGTGCACCCACGCCTGGAGGTCGCCGGGCAGCTCCATGGGCTCGCGGGTCGTCACCAGCACCAGGCTGTCGGAGCGGTCCGGCACCAGGAGACGCACCTGCTCCGGGTCCGAGGCGTCGTCCAGCAGCACCGTCACGGGCAGGCCCGTCAGGTGCTTGTGATAGAGCTCCGCGAGCCGCTTGACGTGCTGCTCCTGGGAGGGCCGCTCCCGGAACAGCAGCTGCTCGCGTGGCGCGCCGAGCCGGTTGAGCAGATGCAGCAGCGCGTCCCGCGTCGGCAGCGGCGTCTCGCCCGGGGTGTCTCCGCGCAGGTCCACCACGCACGCGCCGCGGAACTGGTCCCGCAGCTGGTGCGCCGCCCGCACCGCCAGCGCCGTACGCCCCGAACCGGGCTCGCCGTGCAGCACCACGACCGTCGGCCGGGTCTCCGTACTCGCGCGGGCCGCGTGCACCCACTGCGCGATCTGCGACAGATGGGCCCGCCGTCCCGCGAACGGCTGCTCCGGCTGCGGGAGATGCGCGAACGACTGCTCCAGCACGGACCGCTGGCGGGCCGCCGCACTGCGGTCCGCGCCGCGCAGCTGCGGCACCCGGCTGCTGCGGGAGGCCGCGGGCGCGCCGGAGGAGCCGCCGCGCGTCGCCGCCGTCAGCATCCGCTGCTGGTCCAGGAACGGCCGGATGCCGCGCACCTCCAGCGCCGTCAGCCACTGGAGCCGCAGCTGCTCGGGGCCGCCCGGCTGCCCGCGCATCCCTGCCTGCCGGTGGGCCGCGGGCCAGTGCCCCGCCGTCAGCTTCACGACGGTGGCCGCGGCGCCCGCGGCCGCCACCGCGGCACCGGCGCCGAGGGCCGTGCCGGGCCCCGTCCCGAACGCGAGGTCCGTGCCGAAGGCGGCGACGGCCGCGACCGCGGTGGCCACAGCGGGGGTGCTCAGCTCCTTGCGCGACAGCCGTTCGGACAGCGGGCGCTGCCCGGCCGCCGACTCGTCCAGCGCGTGCACGTACGCGCCGTACTCCTCGGACGCCGTACCGGCCAGATCGTCCAGCACCGCGTGCGCCCGGGCCAGCAGTACGCCCCGGTCCAGCGTCCCGTCCGAACGCCGGACCTCCTCCTCGACGGCCCGCGACAACAGCCCTTCCGCATCCGCCCGGTGACTGTCACGCAGCACAGCCAGTGAGCCCGCCATGCCTTCCCCCTCCTGCAGTTCCCAGCGTCCCGGCAGGTTCCGGTGCTCCCGGACCCGCCGGCCTCCCAGCGCTCCCCGACGGCCGGGGCAGCGCCCCCGTCCCGGCCCGCGGTGATCGGTTTCCGTACCCACAGTGTTCCGCTTCCGCGCGAAATCCGGCAGGCCTGTGGATAACTCCCCGCACGGTCCTCCCGCCGTCCACCGCGGGGCCTTCCCGGGGAAGACCGCCTCATGCCGAACCACTTGGCTCAGGAGGCTTCCCCGTTTCCGCTCCGGCACGCCGGTGACCGCCGGGCCTGCCCGGAAACCCACCGGTCGGGCGGCGCCGTGGCACCTGACGCCGCGCTGCCCACGCAAGGGACCGCGCCGGAGAGAGGCCGGCAACGACGAGCGGATTCACCCGTTGGCAGGCCACCCGCGCTGCGCGCATCGCGCGCGCCGGTGACGAGGGCGCCGTGCGGGCGGGCGAGGAGGAAGTCTCGCGGAGATACCGGTAGCCGGTCTCACCCGCCGACTTGGGGTCGCCCAGGAACATCCGCGGCGAGACCGGCCGGCAGCCGACCTGCCGACCCGCCTTGCCGCGCAGGAAGACGTGCTGTGACGGGAAGGCGGGTCGTGACGGGGGAGACGTGCTGTGAGGGGGAGTCGTGTTGTGAGGGGAGTTCGCGCTGCGGTGGGAACGCGCGCCGCGCCGGGAACGCGCGCTGCGGCGGGAAGGCGCGCCGCGCCGGGAACGCGCGCCGCTGCTTCGGCTTGACCACCGAGATCAGTCGCACCGGCCGGGCGCCCCCGAACCAGGAACCGCCCCCCCCGCCACGCGGAACCCGTCTCGACGATGCCCCCGACCTGCCGGGCGACCGACCTCACCGGACGCGGAGCGCCCCGGCGAAGCGCGGGTCAGGCCAGGAACTCTCCGATGATCTTCTGGAGTTCGGCCGGCTTCTCGATCGCCGCCGCATGCCCCGAGTCGATCTCCACGTACTCGCTGCCGGGGATCGCGGCGTGGAACCTCCGGGCATAGCGCACCGGTACCAGCTGGTCGTGCTTCATCCCGACGACCAGCGTCGGCGCCTCGATTTTCGGTACGTACGCGCTGATGTCGACCTTGCTGACGAAGTCGATCAGCGCCACCATGCCCTCCGTGGGCGCCAGTCCGGCCCGCAGGGCGAGGCGTTCCTGGGCGCTCATCGCGTCCAGGTGGGCGTCCGAGAGGACGTGCAGCAGCGTGTACTCGGCGAAGGCGTTGGCGTCCAGCTCGGCGAGGCGGCGCCAGACCCGGACCAGGAGGCGCTGCCAGGGCTCCCGGTAGTGCACGAAGCCGCCCAGCAGCACGACGCGGCGCACCAGTTCGGGCGCCCGGGCGGCGGCCGCGGCGGCGACGACGGCGCCGGTGGAGATGCCGAAGAGGTCCACCGGGCCGTCGGCGGCGTCCCGTACCGCGCCCAGCACCTGGTCGGCCAGCAGTTCCACGTCGACCGCGTCGGTACCGCCCTCGGGCAGCGGGGTGAGGTGGCTGCCCGAATAGCCGGGCACGATCGCGGTCCGGTACGGCGTGAACTCCTCCAGCAGGCCGGCGAAGCTGGTCTCCGGGTGCCCCGTGCCGCCGTGGACGAGGACGAGCTCGGGGCCCTGGCCCTCCTTGTAGTAGCCGACGGGTATGCCGGCGACGTCGACGCTGTACTGCGTCATGCTGACCATGCGGTGGTCTTCCTATTCTGTCGGGGTGCGGCCGCGCGAGAGCCACCAGGTGAGCAGCGACGCGACGGCGGCGAAGGCCGCGGCGACCGGCAGCACCAGGGCCGCGGAGCGGGTGAGGATCGCCGCGCCCAGCGCGCTGGAGAGGAAGTTGCCCAGGTAGGCGGCGGAGGTGTTGAGGGAGGTCACCAGCGGGGCGCCCCCGGGGGAGGCGTAGGCGATGATGCGGTGCTGCTGCGGGCCGATCACCGAGTAGGAGACGACGCCGCTGAAGGCCGTGGCGATCACCACGGGCACGAAGCTCTCCCGGATCGGCAGCATCACCAGGAACACCGCGGCGATCCCGATGGTCGCGCCGATGACGACGCGCCGCGGGTCGTAGCGGTCGGCGAGTGCCCCGGCGCCCAGGTTTCCGCAGGTGGCGGCGGTGCCGAAGACGAGCAGGAGCAGCGCGAGGCGGGACTGCTCGCCGCCGACGGCCGGTTCGAAGACGGCGCTCATGTACGTGAAGGGCAGAAAGATCGCGACGAACGCCAGCAGTGTGACCACCAGCACCCGCAGCACCCGCCCGTCGGTCAGCGGTGCGATCCGCTCCCGCAGCGAGGCGCCGGCGCCCAGGTGCACCGGCGGCAGCAGTACGGCGAGCACGGCGGCGACCGCCGCGGCGACCGCGGCGACGAACCAGATGGCCGCCTGCCAGCCCCAGGCCCCGCCGATCAGGGTGCCCAGCGGCGCCCCCAGCACCAGCGCGAGGGTCGCCCCGGCGGTCACCATGGCGATGGCCCGGCCCCGCCGTGCCTCCCCGGCCAGGTACGCGGCCGTCGCCACGGCGCTCGCCATGAACAGCGAGGCGCCCGCGCCCGCCAGTACACGCGAGCCCAGCACCAGGGGGAAGGAGTCCGCCGAGGCGGTCACGGCGTTGCCCGCCGCGAGCAGCAACGCCCCGGCCACCAGTACCCGGCTGCGGGACCACTTCCCCGTCAACGCGGCGAGCACCGGCCCCAGCAGCGCGTAGGCGAGGGAGAACAGGCTGACCATCTGGCCGGCCGCGCCCGTGCTGACGTGCAGCGTCGTGCGGATCTCGGGCAGCAGCCCGACGATGATGAACCCGTCGGTGCCGACCATGAAGGCGCCGAGTGCCAGGATCGCCGTCTGCCCCCGCCAGGGGGTCTCCTTCGCCGGGGCGTCCGCGGCCGGTGCCGTCGCGTCGCCGACCGCCTGCGCGGTCTCCTCGTTGTTGCTCATTGTTCTTCGCTCTCCTCCTCGGGTCCGCCGGTCTCCCGGAACAGCCGCAGCCGCTCCTCGCCGACGGCGGCGCGCAGCGCCGCGTCCGTGATGCCGAGTCCTTCCCTCGGCGCCTGGCACAGCACGGCCACCTTGCCCGCGTGCCGGTTCGTCTGCACCAGCCGTGCCGCCTCGGGCGCCCGGTCCAGCGGGTAGACCTCCGACAGTGTCGGTACGAGGCGGCCGAGTTCGAACAGCCGGTTGCAGTCCCATACTTCCTGAAGGTTCGCCACGTGGCTGCCGATCACCCGCTTCAGCCGCATCCACAAATAGCGGTTGTCGTAGGAGTGTTGGTAGCCGCTGCTGGAACCGCAGGTGACCACGGTGCCACCGCGGCGGGCCACGAACACGGAGATCCCGAAGGTGGCCCGCCCGACGTGTTCGAAGACGATGTCCGGGTCCCGTCCGGCCCGTTCGCGGATCAGCGCGCCGAGCCGCTTGCCGATCTCCAGCACCCGGAGCGGGTCGTCGTCCGCCGCCCCGGTGAGCCCGATCTCGTTGCGGTCGATGACGATGTCGCAGCCGATCCTGCGCAGCAGTTCGGCCTTGTGCGGCGAGCTGACGATGCCGACCGGGATCGCCCCGCCGCTCTTCGCGAACTGCACCGCGTACGCGCCGAGTCCGCCGGCCGCGCCCCAGATCAGTACCACGTCGCCCTGTTTGAGCCGCGCGCCGCGCTCGCCCACCAGCATCCGGTAGGCGGTGCCCGCGCACAGCGTGTTGGTCGCGGCCTCTTCCCAGGTCAGGTGGGCCGGTTTGGGGGCGAGCTGGCTGGCCCGCACGACGGCGTACTCGGCGAGCCCGCCGAAGTTGGTCTCGTACCCCCAGGCGCGCTGTTCGGCGCCGAGCATGCCGTCGGCCTGGGTGCCGGGCTCCTGGTCGTCGATGTAGGCGGGGCTCACCACCACGTGGTCGCCCGGCTGCCAGCGGCGGACCCCGGAGCCGGTGCGCAGGATCACCCCGGCGGCGTCGGAGCCGACCTGGTGGTACGGCTGGTCGTGCCGCTCGGCCCAGCCGCCCTGCTCGCCGAACTGGCGCAGGAAGCGGAAGGTCGGCACCGGCTCGAACATCGCCGACCACACGGTGTTGTAGTTCACCGAACTGGCCATGACGGCGAGCAGCACCTCGTCCGGCGCCAGCTCGGGCATCGGCACCTGGCCGACCCGCAGTGACTTGCGTACGTCCTTGTCGGAGGCGGCGCCGAACATGCCGACGTCCTCCGCGCGCAGATGCGCGGCGACATATGCGTCAGGAACCGGGACCTGCTCGGCCTGCTCCCTGGTGGCGGTGCCGTGGGCCAGGGCTTCCGGTTGCGCGCTCACACTCATCCGGGTTCCTCCTTGTCGCCTCACGCCGCCGCGACGGCGCTGATCAGCCAGTTCCGCGGTACGCCGCGCGTGCCGGGCGGGGCCACCGGGTAGGGCCAGCGGCCTTGGCCTGCACCCGGCTCGCCGGGCTGTTTCAGGTCCTCGACGCGCCAGCCGTGCCCGGCCAGGAAGCCCGCCGGATCGTCTGTGCCGAACTGCCAGGGCGTGCCGTCCTCGCGCAGGGAGCGCAGGAACGGCTGGGTCATGGGGTGCCGCAGGAGCGTCGCGCTGGTCATGTCGACGACGAGGCGGCTGTCGGCCGGGGCGGCCCCGGCCACCGTCTCCAGCAGTTGCCCGGCCTGCTCCTCGGTGAGGAAGAAGAGCAGGCCTTCGGCGACCCACAGGGTGCGCTCGGCAGGGTCGAAGCCGGCCGACTTCAGTGCTGTCAGCCAGTCCCCGGCCAGGTCGGCGGCGACCGGTACCGTCGGCACCTTCGGTTCGGCCCCGAGTCGCCGCAGCCGCTGCTGCTTCTCGGTGAGCAGCGCGCCGTGGTCGACGTCGTAGACGGCCTCGTCCCGGGGCCAGTCGAGGCGGTGGGTGCGCACGTCCATGCCGGCCGCCAGCAGCACGGTCTGCCGGATCCCGGTCCCGCCGAGGATGCGGCCGATGGCGTCGTCCATGTAGCGGGTGCGTACGGCGATGAAGTCGCTGACGGCGGCGCCCCGGTAGCGCTCCAGCAGCTCGAAGCCGCGGGGCTCGGCGAGCGCCTGTGCGTACGGGTCGGTGAACAGTCCGTCGCTGCGGTCACCCTCCAGGGCGCGGGCGGCCGCGGTCCACTGGGCGGTGTAGGAGATGTCTTCCACGCGGGGTCTTCCCTTTCGGTCGCGGCGGACGGGCTCAGCCGGCCAGAAAGCGCTTCTCGATGGCGGCCAGGGTGCGCACGTCGCCCAGGTCGAGGCTGTCCATGTCGATCTCCCGGCCGCCGGCCTGCTCGATCAGGAAGACGAACTCGACGAAGGAGAGGGAGTCGACGAGGCGGTTCTCTATGAGGTCCTCGTCGGGGGCGATGTCGGTGCGGTCCTCGTGCTTGGCGAGGATCCAGTGCTTGATGGCGTCCAACCCGGTCGTCTGCGGCTGGGTGGTCACAGGGGCATCCCTTCGGTGGTGTGGACGGCCGCCGCGACCGCCACGGCGTAGGCGCCGTCGTGGGCCAGGCTGACCGATATCCCGGACTGCAGTCGGGCGGCCTCGGCCAACTGGGCGGCCGGTCCGTCCAGTTGCACGGCGGGCCAGGTGCCCGGCCCGCCTGCCACCCGGATGGAGCGCCAGGGCAGCGGCCGGTCGCGTACGTGGAACAGCTTGAAGACGGCCTCCTTGACGGCGAGCACCCCGGCAACCGCGCTGGCGTCGAGCACGCCCCCTCGGGTGCAGGCCGTGGTCTCCTCAGGAAGCAGCATGCGGTCGAGCACCGGGCGGCGGTCCGGCCGCAGCAGCTCCTCGGCGCGGGAGAGCAGCACCAGGTCCACCGCGACCCGCGGCGCGCTAGACGGGGCCCAGCTCACGGAGCGCCTGCTCGACGGAGGTGCGGGCCTTGTCGGCGCTCCCGTGGCGGTCGATGAGGACGGCCAGCCAGCGCTCCAGCCCGAAGGCGACGCAGCCGGTGAACGCGGTCCCGCCGTCCTCGACGGTGATCCGGCAGCGCTCGCCGAAGAAGTTCCGGTGGGTGTTGACCGACGCGATGGCGAGGCCGTCGACCTGGAACTCGTACTTCACCGGCTCCATCTTCTGCAGCAGCGCCCGTGCGCCCCCGGCCTGGAAGAACGGGTCGGTCGCGGCCTCCACCCGCACGTCGAGCAGGAGCAGCGCGAGAAACTTCTCGATCCGCTCCCGGAAGCGGGCGATCACGGTCTGTGTGTGCGTGTGCGTGCCGATCGCGACGATCTCCCGCATCTGGAAGCTGAGCAGCCGGCGCAGCCCGTCGAAGTGGTCCTCCTTGCGGAAGCAGCGGTTGACGAGCGTGACCAGGGTGTCCGGGGGCACCCGGGTGTCCTGGAAGAGGAGGTAGGCGCCGAAGCAGGTGGCGGTGGAGAGGCCGAGGTGCGCCTCGGCCGTCTGCCCGGCCGCGAACCGGCCCTGCGCGGGCCCGTCGGTGGGCGTCTCCAGCCCGCCGGCGACCAGCGCGAGGTGGGGGAAGTTCACGTACACGTCCAGGTGCGCGAGGGTGTCCACGGGGTAGAGCGGCGGCGCGGAGATCTCCCCGGCGCCGGCCTCGGCCCCCCAGCGGCCGAAGGTGTCGTCGAGGAGCCGCAGCAGCGCCGTCTCCTGCGGACCGAGGAGCGCGAGGCCCTGATCGATGCGGCTGCTTCCCGGGGCGGTCACTGCGCCGCCCCCTCGACGGCTTCCGCGGGCCCGTCCTGGACGATGCCCAGTCTGGTCAGGTACGGCAGCGTCTTGCGGAACACCTGCGCCTCGAACTCTCGCCGCCGCGGCCCGTCGAGCAGCCGCCGCCGCACGTCCAGCGGCTTCGGGATCCCGGCGTCCTTGTAGACCTGCGGGTTGTAGAGCGTCTCGAAGCTGTAGGTCAGGTACCGCTTCAGATAGCTGCTGACCTGCTCCAGCTCTTCTTTCGTGGCCCGGCTGCGGAAGTTCTCGAAGAGCACCTTGACCAGCTCCCGGCCGAAGGCGATGTGCCGGGACTCGTCCTGGTGGTGGATGCGGTTGATGCCCCGGACCGTCTCGTGCAGCCGCTCGTCGGCGCCCATCCGCTCGTTGAAGTGGTCGACCAGCTCCTCGAAGATCAGGATCCGCGCGAAGACCAGCAGGCTCGCCGCGTTCCCCGGCGGTACGGTCTCGGCTCCGCCCCGGATCTGCTTGTAGATCTTCTTGCCGTAGCGCCGGCAGAACTCGGCGAAGAACCACATGTGCTCGTTCTCCTCACCGATGAAGTGGTGGAAGAACTCCGAGGAGAGGGCGAAGTCGTCGGTGTGGATGCGGTGGGTGACCTCGATGAGGAGTTCCCGGATGCCGTGCACGTTGAGGCTGTAGAAGTTGACGCTCTCGTACTTGGACAGCGCGTACAGCTGCTCCTGGGACAGCTCCTCGGCGACCTCGGTGCCGTACGTCGTGGTCAGCTCGGGGCTCATCCACCACATCTGTTCGGGCAGCGTGTCCGGCCACTCGAACATCTTGTACGGGTTGTAGTAGTCCTCGATCGACATCGAGCTCAGCCGTTCGAGAATGCTCTGCAGGCGCGGACTACCGGTGATGAGCGTGTCGGTCATGGCGAGTCCCCAATCGTCTTTCGTACGCACGCGACGGCGGCCCGGCCGAGCAGGGCCGCGCGGTCGTCGGTCTTCGCGTACTGGTCGAGCCGGTGGTTGAGCTGCGTGGAGGTGTGGGCGAAGGCCAGGCCGTCCTCGGGCACGGCGAAGACCAGTGAGCAGTCCTGCCCGTAGTGGCCGAAGGAGGCCACGTCGAGGCCTGCTTGCGGCAGGTGGCTGTCCGGCAGCATGAAGCCCTGTGCGTAGGCGCGTTCCCGGGCGAAGACCCGGTCGGTGCCGCGCCGCCGCAGCCGGGAGGCCCGCCGCAGGGTGTCCTCGTTCCACAGCCGCACGCCGTCCACCGGTCCGAGCGTCGCCGCGAAGATCCGCGCGAGTGGCCGGGCGGTGGAGACGGCGTTGCAGCCGGGGATCTCGGCGCTGAGGTAGCGCAGGGACTTCTCGGCGTTCAGCAGGTTGGGGTTCAGCTGGCTCCGGCTGAGCAAGGAGGACCGGTCGCCGAGCAGGTGGATGACCTCGGCGGCGGTGCCGGTGCGCGCGGGGCCGGACTCCTGGAAGGGGACGAAGCGGGTGAAGTCGTCGATGCCGATACGGACCTCGGCGCCGAGCGGCTTGCGCAGCTCCGCCTCGAAGAGTTCGTCCACCGACTTCCCGGTGGACCGCCGCAGGTATTCGCCCACGCCCCAGCCGAAGGTCAGGTCGTGGTAACCGTGGTCGGTGCCGGGCTCCCAGTAGGGGCGCTGCGCGGCGAGCGCCTCGACGGCCGGGTGCCGTTCGAGGACGTCGTCGACGGTGAGCGGCCGGTCGACGCCGATCAGCCCGGCCTGGTGGCTGAGGAAGGTGGCCAGGGTCAGGGAGCCCTTGCCCTCGGCGGCGAAGGCCGGCCAGACGTCGGCCATCGGGGCGTCGATGTCGATGTCGCCGCGCTCGTGCAGGGCGTGCGTGACGATCGACAGCAGGGCCTTGCTGACCGAGCGGACGTTCTGCAGCCGGTCCGGCTCCCGCCCGCGGGAGCGCAGGGCGACCCGCTCCTCGCCGTGCACGTACACACACAGCTCGGCGCCGGAGTCGGCGCCGTCGCGGTGCAGGCGCTCGAACCGTTCGGCCAGCGGGCGGAATTCCTCCGCGGCCGTGCCGGTGATGTGCTCCATTTCCAGGTCAGTCACGGTCACGTATCTCCGTCATCCGCTTCTCGATGTCGGCGGCCAGCTCGGTGAGGGTCGGCCGGTCGAAGCAGATCGAGGCCGGCAGCGGCACCGACAGCAGCCGCTGGAGCTGGTTGCGTATGGTGAGCGCGTTGAGGGAGTCCATGCCGGAATCCGTCAGGTCGAGCCCGGCCAGCTCCGCGTCGCCGTAGCCCAGCACTCGGGAGACCACCTGCCGGCAGGCGGCCAGGACGTCGTCCGGGCCCGCGGGCGCCGGGGGGACCGCCTCGGCCTGCGCACCGCGGCTCCCGGTCACCCCGGAGAGCACGGGGTTGGACGCCAGATGGTGCTCGGGGTCGAGCCGGTCCCAGCGGGTGGGCAGTACGGCGACCTGGCCGGCGGGCCAGCCCTCGACCGCGGCCCGCACGGCGGCTCGGCCCTCGTCGGCGGAGATGGTGCCGATGCCCTGCTGCTCCAGCCCCCGCAGGAACTCCTCGTTCCCGGCCAGGAAGCCGACGTCCGACCAGGAACCCAGGTCGAGGGAGAGCCCGGCCAGCCCGAGCGCGCGGCGGTGGCCCGCCAGGGCGTCGAGGAAGGTGTTGGCCGCGGCGTGCCCGGCCTGTCCGGGGTTGCCGAACAGGCCGCCGTAGGAGGAGGTCAGGACGAACAGGCGGAGGTCCGGCGCATGCGCGGCGGCGCTTCGGTGGAGGTTCCAGGCGCCCTGCGCCTTCGGGCCCAGCACCCGGGTCATCATGGCCCAGTCCGTACGGTCGATGATGGCGTCGTCGACCAGGCCGGCGGCGTGCACGACGCCGTGCACCGCCGAATCCCCGGCGCAGTACTCGGCGAACAGCCGGTCCACTTGCGCCCGCTGGGTGACGTCCACCCGTTCCGTGCGGATCTGCGCGCCGTACTGCCGCTCCATCCGCGCCAGCCGCCCGGCGCTCTCCTTTCCGGGCGCGCGGCGGCCGCACAGCACCAGCCGCCGGGCACCCAGCTCCAGCAGAGCCTGCGCGCACTCCAGGCCGACCCCGGACAGGCCCCCGGTGACGACGTACCAGCCGTCCGGGCCGACACGGACGCGCGGCCCCCCGTCGGGGGGCGCGGCGGGACGCAGCCGGGGCAGCAGCACCCGCTCGCCGCGCAGTGCCAGTTCGGCGTCCCCGTCCGGTGCCGCGGCCGGGGCCGCGGCCAGCCGCGCGGCCGTCTCGGGCCAGCGCTGCCGGGTGTCGGCGGCGCCCAGGTCGACGAGGAGGTGGCGCATGGTCGGGAACTCGGTGCGTGCGGTGCGCGCCATACCGGTCACCGCGCCCTGCGCGGGCACTACGTCGTCCGAGGCCAGCACCCGGTGCGCGCCGGAGGTGACCGTGCAGAGGGTGAGCCCGGGCAGGTTCGCCGCGGAGGCCGCCTGGAAGGCCAGCAGGGTCGCCGGGCCGCCGGCGGCCGCCACGTCGTCGGCGACCGATCCGGTGGCGTACGGGAGCCCGGCGAGGTCGGCGCCGCGTCTGCGCAGCGCCGGGATGGCGTTGAGGAGCAGGTCGGGGCGGTGGTCGGTGAGGGCCTGCGCGACGGCCGCGACGGCCGCCTCCTGGTCTTCGTCCTCGTCGAGCACGTGGACCCGCACCTGTGCGCCCAGCCGTGTCAGCTCCCGAGACAGCTCAGTGGCCGACGGCGCCGAGGGCGCGAGCAGCAGGCAGCGGTCCACGGCCCGCGGCGTGACCGGCTCGGGGGCGTCGGTCCAGGTGACCACGTAGTGCCCGGTGCCGTCGTGCTGCGGGTCCGCGTCGAGGGCGCCCATGGCGTCGCTGTCCACGCGGTCGGCGGCGCCGGAGGCGGCCTTGGCCGGCGCGACCCAGTGGCGGCTGCGCTGGAAGGGGTAGGTGGGCAGCGAGACCGTGCGGCCGCCCGGCGCCACCGCCTCCCAGTCCACCTCGGCCCCGGCCACGTACGCGCCGGCCAGCGCCAGCCGGGTGGAGGCGAGATCGTCACGCTCCCAGCGCAGCGCCTCCAGGCAGACCGGTTCGCCCGGCCCGCCGTCGTCCAGTGCCAGCGGGACGAGGCCGGTGAGGGTGTTGGACAGACCGATCTCCAGGAAGACGTCGGCATCGGAGCCCCCGGAGGCGGCCGTCCGGACCGCTTCGAGGAATCGCACCGGCTCGCGGAGCTGCCGCCGCCAGTACCCGCTGGACGCGATCTGCGCACCGGCCTCGGCGCCGGTCAGGGTGGAGACGAGGGTGCGCGTGGGCGGGCGCATCTCGACCGTCTCCAGGACGGCGGTGTAGTCGTCCAGGATGGCGTCCATCTGCGCGGAGTGACCGGCGCGGCCGATGCGCAGCCGCCGGCAGGTCAGGCCGCGCCGCTCGGCCTCGGCGAGTACGCGTTCCAGCGCGCTCCGGTCGCCGGAGATCACCGTACGGTTGGGGGCGTTGACCGCCGCGATGCCGATCTCGTCCTGTCCCGCGAGGAGTTCGCGTACCTCTTCCGCGCCGGCGAAGACCGCGGCCATGGCACCCGACTCGGGCAGCGTCTCCAGGAGCCGGGCGCGCTCGCACACCAGGTACAGCCCCGTCCCGAAGTCGAACACCCCGGCGCAGTGCGCCGCTGCGTACTCGCCCAGGCTGTGCCCGACCAGGGTGTCCGGCGTGAGGCCCCAGCTCTCCCACAGCCGTGCCAGTGCCACTTGCAGCGTGTACACGACCGGCTGCGCCAGCCGGATGCCTGCGACCGGCATGCCGCGGCGGGCGGCGTCCTGGTACAGGAACTCCGTCAGCGGCTGCCCCGTGTGCCGCTCGAACTCCGGGTCGGCGCCGTCGAGGACCTCGCGGAAGACCGGCTCGTGCCGGTACAGGTCGCGGCCGGCCTCCAGGTACTCGGCGCCCTGCCCGGAGAAGAGCATCGTCAGCCGCGGCGGCACGCCCGGCGCCTTCCCGGCGGCGAGGCCGATCTCGCCCTCGAAGCGGTCGGCGGCGTCCTCCTGGCCGTCCGCCACGGCGCCCAGGAGCGCGGCGAGGGTCTTGCGGTCCGGAGCGACGACCGCCGCCCGGTGGGCGAAGTGGCGGCGCCCGGTGCCGAGGGTGTGCGCCGCGTCGGCGGGCTCCGGCGCCGCGTCGGCCAGCAGGGCCGTGCCGACCCGGGAGGCCAGCTCACGGAGCGCGGACTCGCTGCGCCCGGACAGCGGCAGCACCTGGGGGCCTTCCGCGCGGCCGGCGCCGGCGGGCGCGGGCGCCTCCTCCAGCACCGCGTGCGCGTTGGTGCCGCCGAGCCCGAACGCGCTGACCCCGGCGCGCCGCGGGCCGTCGCCCCGCGGCCAGTCGGCGGTCTCGGACTGCACGTAGAACGGTGAACCGGCGAAATCGATCGCCGGGTTGGGCGTACGGAAGTGCAGCGAGGCCGGCAGTCTGCGGTGCCACAGGGCGAGCGCGGTCTTGATCACCCCGGCGATGCCGCCGGCCCAGCTCAGGTGCCCGATGTTGGTCTTCACCGAGCCCAGCGCGCAGGACTGCGGGGCCGCGCCCTGGAATGCCTCGGTGAGCGCCTCGACCTCGATCGGGTCGCCGGTCGGCGTCGCGGTGCCGTGCGCCTCCACGTAACCGACCGTCGCGGGCTCGACGTCGGCGGCGGCCAGCGCCTGGCGGATGACGGCGGCCTGCCCGGACACGCTCGGGGTGCTGAAGCCGGGCTTGCCCGCGCCGTCGTTGTTGACCGCGGTGCCCCGTACGACCGCGTACACCCGGTCGTTGTCGGCCAGTGCCTGTCCGAGGGGCTTGAGCAGCACAGCGCCGACGCCGCTGCCGAAGACGGTGCCGGTGGCGCCGGCGTCGAACGCACGGCAGTGCCCGTCCTGCGACATCACCAGCCCGGGTTCGGGCCGGTACCCGTCGATCTGCGGCACCGGCACGTGCGCGCCCCCGGCCAGCGCCAGGTCGCACTCGCCGGCCAGCAGCGCCTGGCAGGCCAGGTGCAGCGCGTAGAGCGAGGTGGCGCAGGCGGCCTGCACGTTGACGCTGGGGCCGTCCAGGTCGAGCTTGTAGGAGACGCGGCTGGTCAGGTAGTCGCGCTCGGCGGCCATCGCCAGTTGCAGGTCCCCGGTGGAGTCCAGGTAGTTGGGGAAGGGCTTGCCGGCCTGGCCGCTGAGGTGGTGCATCAGGTAGAGGCTGGTGCCGCTGCCGGCGTACACCCCGATGCCGGGGGTACGCCGCCGCCCGGCCGCGCCGCCGTCCTCCAGGGCCTCCCAGCAGACCTCCAGGAACAGCCGGTGCTGCGGGTCGAGCAGGGCGGCCTCGCGGGGGCTGTAACCGAAGAAGCCGGCGTCGAAGTCCTCGATTCCGTCCAGGGTCGACCGGGCGTGCAGCCATCCGTCGGGGGCGTCTCCCGCCACCTGCACCGACTCGACCCCGGCGACCAGGTTCGACCAGAACTGCGCCGGGGATTCCGCGCCCGGAAAACGGCAGCCCAGGCCGATGATGGCGATGTTCTGTGGGTCGTGTTCACTCAATCCGCGGTGGTTCACTGCCGAATCCTTGTCTTCCATGCCCATGGCCGGAAATGCGTACGGCGATCGTGATCGGAATATGTTGCCCGGCTATTCGGCGTGACGGGCCAGCCGCCTGCGGTCGGCCGCGCTCAGCGGGGCGGACCGGCGTACTCCCTGCCGGGCGGGCGCCCCCGCGGCCGGCCCGCTGCGGATTCGCGCCGCCAGCGCGGGCACCGTGGAATAGCGGTACATCTCGACGAGTTTGAGTTGCGCCTCGGGAAAGCGCCGGCGGAAGCGGGTGAGGACGGAGCCGAGCAGCACCGAATTCCCGCCGAGGTCGAAGAAATTCTTGTCGCTGTCGGCCGGCACATCGGTGCCGAGGACCGCGCTCCAGACCTCGGCGACGGCCCGCTCCACGCCCCCGCGGCCCGGCTCCGCGCCACCGGAACCCGTACGGACCGCGGACGCCGGCGGCTGCGCCAGCCGGCGCTCCAGCGCCTTCCGGTCGAGCTTCCCGGTGGGGCCGAGCGGCAGCTCCTCGAAGAGCGTCACCGACTGCGGCACCGCGTACGGGGGCAGCACCCGGCCGACGCGGGCGAGGACGTCGTCCCCGGTGACCCCGCCCGCCGTGGCCTTCGCCGCCGCGGTCAGCCGGACCACCCGGCCGCTGTCGTCCCGCGCCGGGAACACCGCGGCCTCCTCGACGCCGGACACCGCGCGGATCGCCGCCTCGACCTCGCCCAGCTCGACCCGGTATCCGCGGACCTTGACCTGGCTGTCGATGCGCCCCCGGTAGCGCACGGTGCCGTCCGCGCCGAGGGTGGCCAGGTCCCCGGTGCGGTACCAGCGCCGCCGGTCCGCGCCCTCTCCCAGTACCGGGAACTTGCGGGCCGTGAGCTCGGCGTCGTCGAGGTAGCCCCGGGCCAGCCCGGTGCCGCCGATCAGGAGCTCCCCGGGCTCTCCGTGCGGCCGATCGCGCCCGTCCTCGCCGACGACGCGGAGCTGCACGCCGCGCAGCGCCCGCCCGACAGGCACCTGCCCGGCGGCGGCGTCCGCGTCCGTACAGGGGTGCAGCGTGGTGTAGACGGTGGTCTCGGTGGGCCCGTAACCGTTGAAGACGTACGGCACCGGGCGCAGCCGCGCGACCAGCTCAGGCTGCACGATCTCGCCGCCCATGACCAGCACGTGGAGCCCGCGCACGGCGTCGGCGAGCACGGGGTCCTGCAACATCAGCTGCACCAGCGAGGGCGTCGACTGGAAGTGCGTGACCCGGCCGCTCGCCAGTTGCCCGGTCAGGAACTCGGCCCCCTCCTCGGAGCGCCCGGCGAGGGCGTCGATGTCGCCGATGACGAGGGGGATTCCCCGTGTGAGCGGCCAGTACAGGTCCACGATCGACATGTCGAAACAGAAGTTCGCCGCCGCCAGCCAGCACTGGGCCGAGCGGTCCGGCAGCTGGGGGATCACCTCGTCCAGCGCGTCGAAGAGGTGGCTGACACTGCCGTGTTCCACCGCGACGCCCTTGGGTTTGCCGGTGGACCCGGAGGTGTGGATGACGTAGGCGAGGTCGGAGCCGCGCGGCCAGGCCGGGGCGGAGGCTGGCGCGTCCACTCCCGCGTCCACTCCCGCGTCCCCTCCCGTGCCGGCGAACGACGGCCACGCGGAGGCGTCCAGCGTCTCGTGCGGCCGCGTGGCGAACCGCCCCGCGGTGGTCTCGTCGACGAGCACCCGCTCGACCCCGGCCCCCTCGACGACGGCGCGGATCCGGCCGTCCGGGGAGTGCGGGTCGATCGGCACGTACGGGGAGCCGGCCCGCATCGTGCCCAGCATCGCCGCCAGCCGGGAGGCCGTCGGCGCCATGCATATGCCGACGGGCCGGCCGGGAACGCCGCCGCCCGCGCGCAGCAGGCGGGCCATGGCCTCCGTCCGGGCCCACAGTTGCGCATAGGTCAGGGATTCCGTCGCGTCCGAAACGGCCGGTGTGTCCGGCGCGTTCCGTGCGATTCGGTGGAGCTGTTCCACGATCGAGATGGTTCCGGCGTCCGCATGCCTCACCGATTCCACGATGCGTTCCCCCGCAACTGTGAGTTCTTCGAATTGCCGTGGATCTTGGCGCAGTTGCACAGGATGCAATCTCTTGAGCGGCCCGGCAATTCGAGGGCGCGGCAAAGCTATACGAGGGGGAGTGGCGGTTCAATTGCCGGAAGCGGACTGTCCGGTAGCGGCCAGTGGCCGGCGCGCCGCTCGGCGGGCGAAAGACCCTAGGCTGCCGGAGGGCAGCTCCATCCGCCCGTTCCCGGCAAGATTCCGTCACCCCGAGGAGACGCCGACACCATGGCAACGCGCATCGCCGTCAACGGCTTCGGCCGCATCGGACGCACGGTCGCCCGCATCGCGCTGTCCCGGCCGGACATCGAGATCGTGGCCGTCAACGACCTGACCGACCCCGAACTCCTGGCCAGTCTGCTGCGCTACGACTCGGTGCACGGCCGGCTGGCCGAGCCGGTCGCGGCCGAGAACGGGAACCTCGTGATCGGCGAGCGCACGATCCCCGCCCTGCGGGAGCGGAATCCGGCGGAACTGCCCTGGGCCGACCTGGGTGTCGACGTCGTGGTCGAGTCGACCGGCGTCTTCACCGACGGCGCGGCCGCCGGGGCCCATCTGGACGCGGGCGCCAAGCGCGTGCTGATCTCGGCCCCGGCCAAACAGGTCGACCTCACCGTGGTCTACGGCATCAACGAAGGCGAGCTGACCGCCGACCACCGGATCGTCTCCAACGCCTCCTGCACGACCAACTGCGCCGCCCCGCTCGCCCATGTGCTGCACCAGAACTTCGGCCTGCGCCGCGGCCTGATGAACACCTCGCACGCCTACACCAGCGACCAGCGCCTGCACGACGCGCCGCATCGCGACTTCCGCCGCGCCCGCGCCGCGGCCAACAACATCGTGCCCACCACCACCGGTGCCGCCCGCGCCATCGGCACCGTGCTGCCGGAGCTGGCCGGGCTGATGGACGGCCTGTCCATGCGGGTCCCCGTCGTCGACGGCTCGATCGTCGACCTGACCGTCGAGGTCGGCCGCCGGGTCACGGTGGAGGAGGTCAACGCCGCCTACGCGGAGGCGGCCCGCGGCCCGCTCAAGGACCTTCTGGTGTACAGCGAGGACCCGCTGGTCTCCACGGACATCATCGGCACGTCCGCCTCCTGCACTTTCGACGCGCCGCTCACCATGGTCGTCGACGACGGCAGCGAGAGCTCTCTGGTGAAGGTCGTCGGCTGGTACGACAATGAGGCCGGCTTCTCCCACCGCACCCTGGACGTGGTGAGCCTCCTGGGCAACCTCGGCTGATCCCCGCCAGGGGGCCGCGGGCCCGCTCCCGAGGGAGACGGCAGAACATGCCGTACGCCGTACGGATGCCGGTCCGGCCCGGCCGTTCTGCGCGGCTGTACCAGGACTTCCCCGCCGGAGGGTACGAGGCCACCGAAGCCCTTGAACAGTCGGTCTCCGGCGGCTTCTTCGGCCGCACGACCGGCCAGGGCTTCCGCCTGGCTCGATCCGGCTTCTCTCCTGCCCCGAGTACGATCGTTGGCCGGGCGCCTGTCGCGCCCTTCCGCTGCGGTCCGCTGCCCGGGGGACAAGAGGGGGGAAGCATGGCGTATGCGAGGGCTGCGCGGGCGCTGCGTGCCAGGATCCCCGAGGTCATGGTGGCGTACTGGGCCAGTCTGCTGCGCGTGGACAGCCCGCTGGCCACCCGCCCCGAGGTCTGGCGGCAGTGCCGGCGGCAGGCGCTGGCCATCCTCAACGAGTGCGCCGACGCGCTGGAGTCCGCCCAGCCCGAGGAGACGGACGGGCCGGAGGAGTACACCCGGCTGCTCGGCTCCTACCGGGCGCTGCAGCAGATACCGGCCGCCGAGTCGGTGCGGGCCGTGGAGATCCTCTGGTCCTCCCTGGAGCCCGCGGTGCAGAAGGCCACGGACCAGGAGGCCCTGGTGCACCGGCCGGAGGTGTGGACGCGTGTCAACGCCGCCTTCCGCGCCGCCGCCGGGGGCCGCCTGCACGCGGGCATGCTCGGTTACGAGGAGGCCCGCGGCCGCATCCTGGCCTCCGGCCGTGCCGCGCCGGACGGACCGGGCCCGGCGCCGGAGGAGGCGGAGCCCGGCCCGTCCGGCGCGACGCTGACCGCCCGGGAGCGAGAGGTGCTGGAGGCGGTGGCCCACGCGATGACCAACCGGCAGATCGCGCGCCGCTTCGGCATCACCGAGCCCACGGTCAAACGCCACCTGTCCAACATCTTCGCCAAGTTAGGGGCCTCGTCCCGGATGGACGCCGTGCACAAGGCGTTCGGCGGCCACACCGACCGCTGAGGCCGCGCGCTACACCGCGGCGCGGACCGACAGGGCTCCCAGCATGGTGAGGTTGGCCGCGTACTGAGTGGCCATGAACGCCCGGTACGCGCCGCGCCGTACCTGCCGGTCCTGCCTGTCCGCCCGGCGGTCGCCGCGGCCCGCCCGCAGGCACTCCGCCACCACCCACCCGGCCCCGGCGGACAGCGGCAGGGCCCCGGCCAGCGCCACCGGCGCCCACACCAGCGAGGCGACCGGCGCGCCCACTCCGACGACCGTCGCGCCGAGGACGGCCAGCCGCCG
Organism: Streptomyces sp. NPDC030165; assembly: GCF_055573595.1. Lineage (NCBI taxonomy): Bacteria > Bacillati > Actinomycetota > Actinomycetes > Kitasatosporales > Streptomycetaceae > Streptomyces > Streptomyces sp. NPDC030165. The sequence continues at coordinate 45,666 of NZ_JBVIBD010000024.1, forward strand.
TGCGGCGCCGAGCCCGCGCCGCGCCGCCAGGGTGTGCCGCCCGCCGACAGCGTCCCCGTCGGCGTCGGACAGGTCTTTCACCACCGCGCCGACCAGTGCCATCCACGCCGACATTGTGGTGCCGAACACCAGTTCCGTGCGCCCGAGTCCGCTTCCGGCCGCGGCCGCCCCGGCGGCATAGCTGGTCCAGCCCAGCCCGAACACCACCGCCGAGCAGGACAGGCTCCACCGCTTCGCCGCCAGCGGCGGTGCCGAGTAGGCCCAGCCCAGCGTCAGGAACGCGGCCGTCCACCACACCAGTCCGCCGCCGGCGGCCGCGCTCAGCCCCAGGGCGGCCACCGCCACCGCGGCGGCGGTTCCCCCGGCCGTACGGACCGGCAGCGCTCCCCGCGCGATCGGCCTCCGTGACCCGTTGGCCCGGTCCTCGACGACGTCCGTCACCCCGTTCAGCAGGTACGCGAAGACCACGGCGCCCCACCAGGCCACCGCCCCCGCCGCCAGTGCTCCCACGGCGGACGGACCCCGGCCTGCGGCTGCGGGCAGTGCTCCGGCCGCTCCCACCGCGAACCGCAGCAGGAAGATCCCCTGCACCTGCGGCCTGGCCTCCGCCAGGCACAGCCGCGCGAGCCGTACGACCGGTACGCCGCCGCCTGTCCGTCTACGTCCTGTACATGTCATCTGCCCGCCCGGTGTGGACGGCTCCCCCATCTCAGTCACGCGCCGCAGCCTAGACACCCCACCGGACCGGAACCCTTGCCGCGATCTGGTTGCAAGCTGAACTACAACCAAAGTCGCAGATTCCCGCCGCCCGGATCCTCCCTTGGAATCACAGCCGTTCACCGCACCCCGCCGATCAGGCATGATCACCACGGACGCGGACCGTCAACGCCGACCGTCGCCTCGCGTCCGGCACGGCACCATCCAGCGCACCGGAGGTGAGTGTTGCCCATGGCCCGCGACGACGTGGCCCTCCGCGACAAGACGCCCCTCGACGAAGCGGACATCCACCGGATGGACCTCGACGAGATGGTCTACGACGACGAGTTCTCCGCCGAGATCTACGGCTGGGTGCTGCGCCGCCCGTCGACCTCCGCGACCGAGATCCAGACGGCGTTCGACGCCCCGTACGCGCGGGTCGACGGCGCGCTGCGGCACTTGGCGGCGCTGCGGCTGGTCTCCTTCCTCGACGAGGACCGCAGCCGGCTGGTCGCCGTCGGCCCGAGCACGGCGCACGGGGAACTCGTCGCACCCCTCGAACGGGAGATCTACGACCGGCGCCTGACCCTCACCGGCATCCAGGGCCAGCTCAAGCGCTTCGGCGACGTCTTCGACACGGTGCAGCGCTCCGAGCCGTACACCGAGGCGTCCGTGACCCTCCGCGACGGCCACCAGACGCGGAGACGGCTGGCGGACGCGGTCTCCCGCTGCACCGGCGAGGCGCTGTTCATGCAGTCCGGCGAAAGCCCCGACGGCCACCCGCTCCACCTGGTCGAACCGTTCCTCGCCGCGCTGCTGGACCGCGGCGCCGAGGTGCGCGTCGTCGCCCCGCACACGGTGCGCGCCCACGCCCGGGCCCGCAGACTCCTCAGCGGCCTCGCGGACGCCGGCGCCCACGTGCGCACCTGCAACGCGCCGCCGCAGAGCCTGCTGGTCCTCGGCCGCGGCGCGGCCTTCGCCTTCGTCACCGAGCCCCCCGAGGCGACCGTCCTCTACGACGCGGCCGCGGTGGAGGTCCTCGGCCGGCTGCACGCCCACTCCTGGGAGTCCGCCATGGACTTCGAGCCCTGCGCCGCCGGCTACGGCGAGACCTTCGGCGCCGTCCAGAGCGCCATCCTGCGGCTGCTGGCGGCCGGACACAAGGACGAGTTCATCGCCCGCCGCCTCGGCATCTCCGAACGCACCGTCCGCCGCCACATCGCCACCATCATGGACCGCCTCGGCGCCCGCAGCCGCTTCCAGGCCGGCGTCTCCGCCGCCCACGCGGGAATGCTGGAGCGGAGGCACCCGGGGCCGGCGGACTGAACTCCCGCCGTTCCAGGGGCCTGCCGGCCGGTACGACGCCACCGGCGACGTCCACCATCCCGTCGTCCGTACCGCGGCCGCGGACGCCGCGCTGCCCGACCTGGGGCATCCGTGTACCTGAACGCGGCTCGGCCATGCGAGGCAGGGCCTGTGCGGGCCCCGCCGGTGGGGCCGGGCCTTGTGAGAGGCTGGGTCGTATGAACCGGTTGGCTGGTGTGACCTCGCCTTATCTGCTACAGCATGCCGACAATCCCGTCGACTGGTGGCCCTGGACGCCGGAGGCGTTCGAGGAAGCACGGCGGCGTGATGTCCCGGTTCTGCTGTCGGTCGGCTACTCGGCGTGCCACTGGTGTCACGTGATGGCACACGAGAGCTTCGAGGACGAGGGCATCGCCGCGCTGATCAACGAGCACTTCGTGCCGGTGAAGGTGGACCGCGAGGAGCGGCCCGACGTGGACGCCGTCTACATGGAGGCCGTGCAGGCCGCCACCGGGCAGGGCGGCTGGCCGATGACCGTCTTCCTGACGCCCGAGGCCCAGCCGTTCTACTTCGGTACGTACTTCCCGCCGGCGCCGCGCCACGGGATGCCGTCCTTCCCGCAGGTCCTCCAGGGCGTGCGGAGCGCCTGGGCGGACCGCCGCGACGAGGTGGGCGAGGTCGCCGGGCGGATCGTCGCCGACCTGTCCGCGCGGTCGCTCTCCGCATCGCTGGCCAAGGGCGATCCGGTGCCGCCGGGCCCGGAGGACCTGGCCACCGCGCTGCTCACCCTGACCCGCGACTTCGACGCCGTGCACGGCGGATTCGGCGGGGCGCCCAAGTTCCCGCCGTCCATGGCGCTGGAGTTCCTGCTGCGCCACCACGCCCGTACGCAGTCCGAGGCGGCCCTGCAGATGGTGCAGGCGACCGCGGAGGCGATGGCCCGCGGCGGGATCTACGACCAGCTCGGCGGCGGCTTCGCGCGCTACGCGGTCGACGCGTCCTGGACGGTGCCGCACTTCGAGAAGATGCTGTACGACAACGCGCTGCTGTGCCGTACGTACGCGCACCTGTGGCGCGCCACCGGGTCGGACCTGGCCCGCCGCGTCGCCGTCGGTACCGCCGAGTTCATGGTGCGTGAGCTCCGTACGGAGCAGGGCGGCTTCGCCTCCGCGCTGGACGCGGACTCCGACGACGGCAGCGGCAGGCACGTCGAAGGCGCGTACTACGTATGGACGCCCGAGCAGCTGCGTGACGTCCTGGGGGAGAAGGACGCCGCGGTCGCCGCGCACTACTTCGGTGTGACGGAGGAGGGCACCTTCGAGGAGGGCGCCTCCGTCCTGCAACTGCCCGACACCGACGACCTGGTGGACGCGGCGCGGATCGCGAGCATCAAGGAGCGGCTGCGCGCGGCCCGTGACGCCCGGCCGCGCCCCGGCCGGGACGACAAGGTCGTCGCCGCCTGGAACGGCCTGGCCATCGCCGCCCTCGCCGAGACCGGCGCCTACTTCGACCGCCCGGACCTGGTGCAGGCCGCCACGGACGCCGCCGACCTGCTCGTCCGCGTCCACATGGACTGGCAGGCGCGGCTGCACCGCACCTCGCGCGACGGCGTGGCGGGCGCCAACGCCGGTGTCCTGGAGGACTACGCGGACGTCGCCGAGGGCTTCGTCGCGCTCTCCTCGGTCACCGGCGAGGGCGTGTGGGTGGAGTTCGCGGGCCTCTTCCTGGACACCGTGCTCGTCCACTTCACCGCCGGGGACGGCACGCTCTACGACACCGCCGACGACGCCGAGCAGCTGATCCGCCGCCCGCAGGACCCCACCGACAACGCCACGCCGTCCGGCTGGACCGCGGCCGCCGGCGCACTCCTGTCGTACGCGGCGCTGACCGGCAGCGCCCCGCACCGGGACGCCGCCGAACGCGCCCTGGGCATCGTCAAGGCGCTGAGCGGCCGGGCGCCGCGCTTCATCGGGTGGGGGCTGGCCGTCGCCGAGGCCGCGCTGGACGGGCCGCGTGAGGTCGCGGTCGTCGGCCCGGACGGCGACCCGGCCACCCGGGCACTGCACCGCGCCGCTCTCCTGAGCACCGCGCCCGGCGCGGTGGTCGCCTTCGGGGCGCCCGGTACGGAGGAGGTGCCGTTGTTGAAGGACCGCCCGCTGGCCGACGGCCGGCCCGCCGCGTACGTCTGCCGCCACTTCACGTGCGAGCGGCCGACGGTGGACGCCGAGGAGCTGGGGGAGAAGCTGCGCGGGGGCTGACGGGGAAGGGCCGTGGCCGGTCCCGTGGTCCCGCCGCCCCTCCGTCCGAAGTCCTAAGCCCAAAGCCGACTTGAACTTCACGCGGGCGTCAACTTCTAGCGTGACGGCATGACGAACCGCACGAACCGTACCGGTGGCGCCCTCCCCGCCACCCACCACGAAGTCCGCCTGACCCGGCGCCCGCAGGGTCCGCTCACCGACGATCTGTTCGAGGTCGTCGAGGTGCCGGTGCCCGAGCCGAAGGCCGGGCAGGTGCTCGTACGCAACACCACCATGGCCGTCGCCGCCGTCATGCGGACACTCATGGACGAGGACACCACCGTCCCGATGCCGTCCTTCGTGCCGGGGGAGCCGCTGTACGGGTCGGCCGTCGGTGAGGTGGTCGACGCGCCCGGTACCGACTTCGCCCCCGGCGACCTGGTGGAACACAACTTCGGATGGCGGGAGTACGCCCTGGTGGACGCCGCCGGGGCGCACCGCCGGGACCGGCACCTGCTGCCCGACCCGGCCGCCTACCTGTCGCAGGGACCGACCGCCTACATGGGTATCGTCCGGGGCGCCGAGGTGCGCGCGGGCGACACCGTGTTCGTGTCCGGCGCGGCCGGCGGGGTCGGGTCGCTGGCCGGCCAGATCGCCCGGCTGCGCGGCGCCGGGCGGGTCATCGGCAGTACGGGGTCGCAGCGCAAGGCCGACCACCTGGTCGGCGAGCTGGGGTACGACGCGGTGGTGATCCGCGGCGCAGGCCCGATCGAGGAGCAGCTGCGCAAGGCCGCACCGGACGGTGTCGACGCCGTCTTCGACAACGTGGGCGGTGAGCAGTTGCAGGCCGCCGTCGCGCTCGCCAACCGCGGCGCCCGTATCGCGCTCGTCGGTGCGCTCTCCCACCAGCTCTCCGGCTCCGGCGGGGACACCACCGGGATCGACACGCTGTCCCTCGTGGCGCGCAGCATCACCCTGCGCGGCGTCGCGCTCTACGACCACTACGACCTGGTCGCCGAGTGGAACGAGGTGTTCGGGCGCGGCCTCCGGGACGGCACGCTCACCTTCCCGCACGCGCGACTGCACGGCATCCGAGAGGCCCCGGTCGCCCTGCGGGAACTGGTCGAGGGACGGCACCTGGGGGCCGTACTCGTGGAGTTGTGAGCAGCCTCCCCGTGGCGCCGGCCGTCGGTGGGCGCCGGACCGACGACGTACGGTCTGAGGGAGTTGACGTACGCAGCGGGGCACCACCGACCGGGCCCCGGCGGGGGAGGACCGGATGCGCATCGGGGACGCCGCGGCCGCGGCGGGTATGACGGCCAGGGCACTGCGCTACTACGAGGAGCAGGGGCTGGTGATCACCCGGCGTACGCCGTCGGGGCACCGGGTGTACGAGCCGGAGGACATACGGCGGCTGCGCACGGTGCGCGAACTGCTCGACGCCGGACTGACCGTGGGCGACATCCGGTCGTTCGCTCCGCTCCTCGACGCGCTGCCGCCCGACGGCGTACCGGAGGTCTTCTTCGCATGGGACCGCGCCCCGGGCGGCGAGGGGGACAGCCCGGCGGGCGGCGCGGCGGACGGCGGGCCGGGACACTGCCGTACGGCGGAGGAGGTGGCCCGCCGCCGGCTGGCCGACCTGGACGCCCGGATCGAACGGCTGACGCGGCTACGCGGACGGCTGGCCCGGCGACTGGGGGAGCCGGCCCGGGAGCCGGGGCGCGTGGCGCCGTACGGGAGGGCGTTGCGGGAGTGAGGCGGGCGCGCCCCCCCGTTCACCGCGTCAGCCTCCGCTCCCGGAGCCAGCCTTCGCGCACAAGGGCAGCGCCCGCTCACAGCGTCAGCCCCCGCGCCAGCACGTCCATGGCCCGGCCGACGACGGTCCCGAGATCGTCCCGCCGGCCTTCCTCGGCCCAGTTCAACAGCGCTTCCTGGAGGGCCGCCAGGACCGCCGTGGCGACCACCCGGACCTCCAGGTCGTCAGGGGAGCGGCCGGTCCGTTCCGCCAGTACGGCGCTGATCATCGCGCTGTCCCGCGCGGCGTTCTCGGCCGTACGGCCGCGGATCGCGGGCACCTCCCGGACGAGCCGGACGCGCCGGACCAGATCGGTGCGCTCCTCGGCCGAGAGCCGCCGCAGCGCCTCGACGGCCACATGCCGCAGCGACTCGGTCATCGGCTCGCCGGCGGGCCTGGCCCGCAGCCCCTCCTCCAGGAGCGGGTCGTACTCGTCGGTGAGCACGATGTCCTCCTTGGTGGGGAAGTAGCGGAAGACCGTGCTGGGGGAGACGTCGGCGGCCTCGGCGATCCGGCCGACGTGGGTCGCCTCGTATCCCTGCTCCTCGAAGAGCCGGTAGGCGGCCCGGCGGATCGCCTGCCGGGTCCGGATCTTCTTGCGCTCCCGCAGTCCGACCTTGGCGGTGCCGGGCTGAGCGGCGGGTTTCTGTACTGGGGCCATGGACGTCATTGTCGGCCGGTGACCGTTGCTCCCGGATGCGTCAGGGGTGTCGCTCCCGCGGTGTTCCTTGATATCTCCTTGTTTGTCAGTGGTGTGTGTAACGCTTCAACAAGGGCAAGGTCACTGTCAGTGATGCCTGGAGGGGGTGTTGCGGGTATGCGTACCGCGATCGATGTGTTCGCCGTGTTCGCGGCAGCGCTGTGCGTCGGAGGGTTCCTCGTCGGTGGCACGGCCGCGGTGGTCGCGCTGGTCCTGGCCGGGGTGGCGGCCCTGGCATGGCAGGTGGCCGCGGCTTCGATGCCACGGCCACGGACAGGCGCGGGGACCGCGCGCCGGCGCGGGGGCGCCGGCGCGCGTGGCGCCGGCGGTGTCGCGGGCGGCGCGGGTGCCGCGCCGGGCGCCTCAGGCGTGCGAATAGGCGACCAGTGAGATGCCGACGTAGTGCACCACGAACGCTGCCAGGGTCAGGGAGTGGAAGACCTCGTGGAAACCGAACCACCGAGGTGAGGGGTTGGGGCGCTTGATGCCGTAGATGATGCCGCCGGCGCTGTAGAGGACACCGCCGACGATGACGAGGACGAGTACGGCGATGCCGCCCTTGCGCAGGAAGTCGGGGAGGAAGAAGACGGCCGCCCAACCCATCGCGATGTAGCAGGGTGTGTAGAGCCAGCGTGGCGCGCCCACCCAGAAGACGCGGAAGGCGATCCCGGCGAGGGCGGCCGCCCAGACGGCCCACAGGAGCGCCTGGCCGCGGCCGCCGGGGACCAGCAGCATGGTCAGCGGGGTGTAGGTGCCCGCGATGATCAGGAAAATGTTGGCGTGATCCAGCCGCCGCAGCAGGGCGCTGGTGCGCGGGCCCCAATTGCCGCGGTGGTAGAGGGCGCTGATGCCGAAGAGCAGGCAGGCGGAGAGGGTGTAGACGGCGCAGGCGATCCGGCCGCGGGTGCTGTCGGCCAGGGCCGTGAGCACCACACCGGAGATGAGGGCGGCGGGAAACATTCCCGCGTGCAGCCAGCCCCGCAGCTTGGGCTTGAGTGGTGCGGCCATGGTGGCGACCGCGGATGCTGCGTCGGCGGCCGCGCTGGTCACGGGCGAAGTGCGGCTTTCGGCGGCGTCGGGCGCGGAAGTCATGGCCGCAATGCTACCTACGCAACCGTAAGTTACGGATCGGTCCGGAAGTGGTGACGGTCACGAGAACCTCCTCTGGACAGATGCGGATCGGGACCGGATGATCAAATGAGTGCGGTCGGCACCGGATGAGCGGTCGCGAAGCATCCGGGTCGCAGCCCCCAAGGGGCAGGCAACGTCAGAAGCGGGCTCTGCCGGCATGTGAGCGGACAGTGGTCCGACCAAACCCTCATCTAGGAGCGATCGTGGCGCGCGACAACGCGGCTCCCTCCCCCGTACCGACCAACCACCAGGAACTGATCTCCTGGGTCGACGAGATCGCAGCCATCACCCAGCCGGACCGCGTCGTGTGGTGCGACGGCTCGGAGGCGGAGTACGAGCGCCTGTGCGCGGAGCTCGTCGCGAAGGGCACCTTCACGAAGCTGGACCCGGTCAAGCGCCCCAACTCGTACTACGCCGCGTCCGACCCGTCGGACGTGGCCCGGGTGGAGGACCGCACCTTCATCTGCTCCGAGAAGGCGGAGGACGCCGGCCCGACCAACCACTGGAAGGCCCCGGCGGAGATGCGCGACATCTTCACCGGTGAGCAGGGCATCTTCCGCGGCGCGATGCGCGGCCGGACGATGTACGTCGTCCCGTTCTGCATGGGCCCGCTCGGCTCCCCGCTCGCCGCGCTCGGCGTGGAGATCACCGACTCGGCGTACGTCGCCGTCTCGATGCGCACCATGACCCGTATGGGCCAGGCCGTCCTGGACGAACTGGGCGAGGACGGCTTCTTCGTCAAGGCCGTGCACACCCTCGGAGCCCCGCTGGCCGACGGCGAGGCCGACGTGCCGTGGCCCTGCAACTCCACGAAGTACATCTCGCACTTCCCCGAGGACCGCGAGATCTGGTCCTTCGGTTCCGGCTACGGCGGCAACGCCCTGCTGGGCAAGAAGTGTTACGCGCTGCGCATCGCCTCCGTCATGGCGCGCGACGAGGGCTGGCTCGCCGAGCACATGCTGATCCTCAAGCTCACTCCGCCGCAGGGCGAGGCCAAGTACGTCGCCGCCGCCTTCCCGAGCGCCTGCGGCAAGACGAACCTGGCGATGCTGGAGCCCACGATCTCCGGCTGGACCGTCGAGACCATCGGTGACGACATCGCCTGGATGCGCTTCGGCGAGGACGGCCGCCTGTACGCGATCAACCCCGAGGCCGGCTTCTTCGGCGTCGCGCCCGGCACCGGCGAGCACACCAACGCCAACGCCATGAAGACCATGTGGGGCAACTCGGTCTTCACCAACGTCGCGCTGACCGACGACGGCGACGTGTGGTGGGAGGGCATGACCGAGGAACTGCCCGCGCACCTGACCGACTGGAAGGGCAACGACTGGACGCCGGAGTCCGGCACCCCGGCGGCCCACCCCAACGCCCGCTTCACCGTCCCGGCCGGCCAGTGCCCGATCATCGCGCCCGAGTGGGAGGACCCCAAGGGCGTGCCGATCTCGGCCATCCTCTTCGGCGGCCGCCGCGCCAGCGCCGTACCGCTGGTGACCGAGTCGCTGACCTGGCAGCACGGTGTCTTCCTCGGCGCGAACGTGGCGAGCGAGAAGACCGCGGCGGCCGAGGGCAAGGTCGGCGAGCTGCGCCGGGACCCGTTCGCCATGCTGCCGTTCTGCGGCTACAACATGGGCGACTACATGGGCCACTGGATCAAGGTCGGCGCCGACAAGGACCAGGCGAAGCTGCCGAAGATCTACTACGTGAACTGGTTCCGCAAGGACGAGTCGGGCCGCTTCGTGTGGCCGGGCTTCGGCGAGAACAGCCGGGTGCTGAAGTGGATCGTCGAGCGCCTGGAAGGCAAGGCCGAGGGCGTCGAGACGCCCATCGGCATCCTGCCGACGAAGGAGGCGCTGGACACCGACGGCCTCGGTCTGGACGACGCCGGGCTGGACTTCCTGCTCACCGTCGACAAGGACGTGTGGCGTGAGGAGGCGGCGCTCATCCCCGAGCACCTGAACACCTTCGGTGACCACACGCCGAAGGAGCTGTGGGACGAGTACCACGCGCTCGTACGCCGCCTGGGGTAGTACGGCGAAACGGTCCGGCGCAGACGCAGACGCGAAAGCGGACGCAGGCGCGCGCCGGACCGCCACGATCGACGGCCGGGGCCGCGTGCACGAACACGCGGCTCCGGCCGTCTCTTTCTCCTTGGTCCCCGCCCGGCGGCCCGTCGCTCAGACCGTCGCCAGCTCCTGACCCGCCGCACGGGCCTCGTGAGTCTCCATCCGCTCCGCCGCCAGTGCGGCGGCCGCGGTGTCGGCGCGCGAGGTGGCGACGGCCAGGGCGCTCCCGGCCAGCATCCGGGCCCGCCGGTGCAGCCGGGGTGCGCGGGCCGGGTCGCCGCCGCCGGTGGGTGCGGCCCGCAGCGGGTACGCCCCGCCGCGCAGCCGCGTGACCTGCTCGGCGATGCGCTCGGCGGCGTCGTCCAGCGCGGGGTCGGGCGCGGTGGCGCGCAGCTCGTCGGTGACGGTGAGCAGCGCGGTCAGATGGCCGGCGAGCCGGATGTCCAGTTCCTCGGTACGGGAACGGTGCGGGACCTCCCGGTCGGCGGCCATGGAGTGGACCGACTTGGTGCGGATCGGTTCGTACATGGGACGGCCTCCTGGCAACGCTCAACGGCTAGGAGACCATCCTAGCTTAGACAGTGTCTAAAGTTGTGATCCGTACAGTCGGAGTGCGGCGTGGTGTGCCCCGGGGCGCGGCCCCCGGGGCACGCCCGGGCGCGCTCAGTACTGTCCGTAGCCGTCCAGGAACCTGCCGATGCGGGTCACCGCGTCCGTCAGGTCGTCCTTGTTGGGCAGTGTGACCAGGCGGAAGTGGTCCGGCTCGGGCCAGTTGAAGCCCGTGCCGTGCACGATCATGATCTTTTCGGCGCGCAGCAGGTCCAGCACCATCTGCCGGTCGTCCTTGATCTTGTAGACCTTCGGGTCCAGCTTCGGGAAGGCGTACAGCGCGCCCTTCGGCCGGGTGCAGGTGATCCCCGGGATCCGGGTGAGCAGGTCGTACGCGGTGTCCCGCTGTTCCAGCAGGCGCCCGCCCGGCAGCACCAGGTCGTTGATCGACTGGTGGCCGCCGAGGGCGGTGGCGACGGCGTGCTGTGCGGGCATGTTGGCGCACAGCCGCATGTTGGCCAGGATCGTCAGACCCTCGATGTAGGAGGCCGCGTGCGCCTTGGGGCCGCAGACCGCCATCCAGCCGCTGCGGTAGCCCGCCACCCGGTAGGACTTCGAGAGCCCGTTGAAGGTCAGGGTCAGCAGGTCGGGGGCGAGGGCGGCGAACGGGGTGTGGGTGACGCCGTCGTAGAGGATCTTGTCGTAGATCTCGTCGGCGCAGACGATCAGGTTGTGCCGGCGGGCGATCTCCGCGATGCCGCGCAGCAGCTCGTCGTCGTACACGGCGCCGGTCGGGTTGTTCGGGTTGATGACGACGATGGCCTTGGTGCGGTCGGTGACCTTGCGCTCGATGTCGGCGAGGTCCGGCATCCAGTCCGCCTGCTCGTCGCAGCGGTAGTGCACCGCCGTACCGCCGGACAGCGAGACCGAGGCGGTCCACAGCGGGTAGTCCGGGGCCGGTACGAGCACCTCGTCGCCGTCGTCCAGCAGTGCCTGCATCGACATCTGGATCAGCTCGGAGACGCCGTTGCCGAGGTAGACGTCGTCGACCGACAGCTCGATGCCCTTGGTCTGGTAGTGCTGCATCACCGCGCGCCGGGCGGAGAGCAGGCCCTTCGCGTCGCCGTAACCGTGCGCGGTGCCGACCGTGCGGAGGATGTCCTCCAGGATTTCCGGCGGGCACTCGAATCCGAACGCCGCCGGGTTGCCGGTGTTCAGCTTGAGGATGCGATGACCCGCCGCTTCGAGCCGCATCGCCTCCTCAAGGACCGGACCCCGGATCTCGTAGCAGACGTTGGCGAGCTTCGTTGACTGGATCACCTGCATGTCAGCCACCATACGGGCGCGTAACACGCCCCGCCTGGTGTTTTAGTTCACGCCGGGGGAGCCGGAGGTGTGGGGTTGCTCACCCGGTGTCATGGCGGGCGGGGGCGCACGGGCGCGTAGGTGAACGGCCTCCGCGGCTCGCGCGCCGGCGGTACGCTCCGGGGCACACGACCACGGGGGCGGCATGGGGGTGACATGGCGGCATCCGCACCGCAGCGTCTCGCGCTGCTCAACGACGAGCCGGTGGACTCGGCCGGCACCGACCTGCTGGGCGCGGGCCGCGCCGCCGAGCAGCTCGCCGATCTGCTGATCGCCTCCCGCTCCGCCACCCCCTTCACGCTCGCCGTCGACGCCGGGTGGGGCATGGGCAAGAGCAGCCTGATGCGCCTGGTGGACGCCGAACTGACCTCGGCGCCCGAAGTGCACACCGTCTGGTACAACGCCTGGACCTCGACCGGCGCGGACGCCCTGGAAGGGCTGATCAAGTCGGTGCTGATGCGCTTCGACCGCAGGCTGCTGCGGCGGGCGCTGCACCGGGCCTCCGAACAGCGGGCGCTGCTGCGCGTCCTGCGGGCACTCGCCACCGTGGCGGCCGGCCCGCTGGGCGCCGCCGGGCTGGTCGACGAGCTGTGGAGCCATCTGTCCGTCAACTCCCAGGCGCGCAACGAGATGCGCGACGCGATCCGCGACCTGGCCCAGGAGTGGGCCGAGAACGCGGCGTACGCGCCGCGGCGGATGCTCGTGGTCTTCATCGACGACCTGGACCGCTGCTCCGAGGAGACGGTGCTCGCGGTGTGCGAGGCGGTCAAGGTCTACCTGGACGTGCCGGGGCTGGCGTTCGTCATCGGCTGCGACCGTTCGGCGATGGGCCCGAGCGGTCTGCTGCGCGACCTGTCGCCCGCCGGCACCACGTTCATGGAGAAGATATTCCAGACCAGTTACCGCATCCCGGTGGCCGACGGCCAGGGCGTACAGGAGTACATCAAGTGGTGCGCGCGCACCGCCGGTATCGAGCAGCTGCTCGACGAGCCGCTGGTCGAACTGCTCGCCGAGCGCTCGGCCCGCAACCCCCGCCGCATCAAACGGCTGGTCAACGGCTTCGTCCTGGAGGCCACCCTGAACCCGATGTGGGCGGATCACCCGCCCGAGGCGGTGCTGCGCACCTTGCTGATCCAGTACTTCTACGCCGACTTCTACCGGATGATGACGAGCCCGCCGGGGGCCGACGCGGGCGACGTGATCGCGGACTTCTGTACGTACCGGAGGGTGCGGACGTTGTTGCGGGCCCCGGGGAACGTCCCCGAGGAGGAGCGGCCGTTGGTGAACGCCTTCCTGGAACAGCGTGACGTGGCGCCCGATCCGGTGAACACACGCGCGGCGCTGGAACGCCTGGAGCGCGAACTGCCCACCGTCTTCCCCGGCATGGTCACCGACCCCGGCTTCAACTCGCTGCTCGACGGCCTGCTCGGCCTGCCGCGCTCCGGGGAACTGGTGCGCAGGCTGCGCGAGGGCGCGCCGTCGATGGTGACGCTGCCGCGGCGGGAGCCGGCCTCGGTGACCGACGTGCCGTCCGTACGGGCCGGTGTGTACGGGCCGGAACCCGGCACGATCGACTACGGGCCGCCCATGCCCGCGGCCGCCATCGAGCCCTTCACCAGCCGTACGATCCTCTGGGTCGACGACCATCCCGAGAACAACGTCACCCTGGTCGCCTGGTTCCGGGGGGAAGGGGCGGTCGTGGAGACCGCCATCGACTCCCGGTCCGCCGACGCCGCCATCGCCGCCCGGACGCCGTCCCTGATCATCTCTGACATCGCCCGGGGCTCGGACGGCCGGGCCGGATTCACCCACGTGGAGTCGCTGCGCCGGGAAGAGCGCTACACCGGCCCGGTCGTCTTCTACGCCGGCCGGGTCACACCCGCCCGTCAGGAAACCGCCCGCGCCCTGGGCGCACTGGGCGTCGCTGCGGACGGCGACGAGCTGTTATGCCTGGTCAGACGCGCGTTCGCCGCACCGACCGCCCCGCCAGCACATTCGTCCGCCGCCCGTCCTCGATGACGAACCGTCCGTCGATCAGGACGTGCGGGATGCCCGTCGGCAGCGTGCGCGGCGCATCGAAGGTGGACCCGGCGCCGACCGTGTCCGGGTCGAAGAGGACCAGGTCGGCGCGGTAGCCCTCGCGGACCAGGCCGCGGTCGGGCAGCCGCAGCCGGGCGGCGGCGCGCGAGGTCAGGTGCGCGACGCACTCCTCCAGCGGCAGCACGCCCAGCTCCCGTACGTACGTGCCCAGGTACTTCGGGAACGTGCCGTACGCCCGCGGGTGCGGTTTGTGGCCCTGGAGGATGCCGTCGCTGCCGCCGGTGTGCACGCGGTGGCGCATGATCGCGCGGACGTTCTCCTCGTGGCCGACGTGCTGGAGGATCGTCGAGCCGAGCCGGTCCTCGACCAGCAGCCGCCGGGCCGTCGTCCACGGCTCCTCGCCGCGCTCCCGCGCCGACTCGGCCACCGTCCGGCCGACGTACCCCTCCAGCGCCGGATGCGAGACGCCGGAGATCTCGATGGTGTCCCACTCGATCGGCACGCCGTGGCAGCCGTCCGCGCCCTCCACCTCCATGACGTGCCGGATGCGTTCGGCCGCCGCGTCGTCCCGCAGCCGGTCCACAACCGCGTCCGGCCCGCCCTCGCTCGCCCAGCTCGGCAGCATGGCGACCAGGGTCGTGCAGCCGGGGGTGTACGGGTACGTGTCGAGGGTGATGTCGGCGCCGGACTCCAGGGCGCGGTCCAGGAGGGCGAGGAGTTCGGGGGCACGGCCCTTGTTCACGCCGAAGTTCATGGTGGCGTGGGCGAGGTGCAGGGCGCAGCCCGCCTGCCGGGTCAGGCCGATCATCTCCTCGTACGCGCCGAGGGCGCCCGCGCCGTACGAGCGGTGGTGCGGGCAGTAGTAGCCGCCGTAACGCGCCACGACCCGGCACAGTTCGGCGAGTTCGGCGTCGTCCGCGTACATGCCGGGCGTGTAGGTGAGGCCGGAGGACAGGCCGACGGCGCCCTGCTCCAGGCCCTCGGCGAGGAGCTGCCGCATCCGGGCGGTCTCGGCGGGCGTGGCCGCGCGGTCGTCCCAGCCGAGGGCGAGCATACGGACCGTGCCCTGCGGGACGAGGTACGCCGCGTTGACGGCGATGCCCTGCCCGTCGAAGCCGTGGTCGAGGCGGTCGAGGTACTCGCCGACCGTGCGCCAGCTGAAGTCGATGTCCGAGCCGTCCCCGTTCCAGCCGGTGATCTGCGCGCGGACCTCGGTGAGCGTACGGTCGTCGACCGGCGCGTACGACAGGCCGTCCTGCCCGATGACTTCGAGGGTGACGCCCTGCGCCGCCTTCGCCTCGTGCGACGGGTCGCGCAGCAGCGCCAGGTCGCTGTGCGCGTGCATGTCGATGAAGCCGGGGGAGAGGGCCAGGCCCGCGCCGTCCACCACGCGGGGGGCGCTGGGGCGTGGCCCGGAGTCCGTCTCCCGGCGGATCTCGGCGATCCGGCCGCCGGAGAGGGCGACGTCCGCCCGGTAGGAGGGGGTGCCGGAGCCGTCGATGACGCGTACGTCGCGGACCACGGTGTCCATGACCGAACTGCCTTTCCTGTCAGACACAGGCTCTGATCCGGGCCGCGCCGCGCGGCCAGGGTGATCGGGCCCCGCTCCGGTGACGGGGGGATGCACCGGAGCGGGACCCGGGCGCGCCCGGGGGCGCGCCGGCCGGGGGCGGGGGTGCCCCCGGCGTCCGGCGCGGGACTCGGGGGTGGTGCCCCGCGCCGGAGTCTGCGGCCCTCGAAGGGGCCACGGGTCCGTCAGAAGAACGTACGGACGTAGTCCACGACCGTGCCGTCCGCCTCGGCCACCGGGATCAGCTGCCACTTGTCGAAGGACGTGCACGGGTGCGACAGGCCCAGCCCGACCCAGTCGCCGACCTCCAGGTCACCGGCCCGTTCCGTGGTGACCCAGGCGTGCTGGTCGGACAGCTTGGTGACGGTGACGCCGTCCGCGGGCCGCTCGCTGCCGTCCCGGCCGGACCGTACGGCCTGGGCCCGCGGCAGATCGAGGTCGTACGCCGCGTCGCGCTTGCCCGCGTTCAGGAACGCCTGCTCCGGGGTCGGGCGGGAGACGACCTGGGACCAGAGCCGGAAGGCGGGCTGGAGGGCACCCTCGTCGGGGACGCGGTTGAAGGGTGTCAGGCGGCGGTAGTGGCCGTCGTCGTGGGAGACGTACGCGCCGGAGCGCAGCAGTTTCAGCAGCGGCCGGGACAGCTCGGGCGCCTCGTCGAAGACCTCGGCGACCGCGTCGAACCAGGCGCTGCCGCCCGCGCTGAGCACGATCTCGTCCAGGTCGGCGAAGCGCCCGGCCCGGTCGAGGGTGACGGTGAGCGCGAGGAGGCGGCGCAGCCAGGCCGTCACCCGCTCGTGCGTCGCGTCGGGCACCTCGCCCTCGTACCCGGCGATGCCGACCAGGCGCAGGGTGTCCACGCCCGCCACGGCGTCGGCCAGTTCGACGCATTCGGTGTCGGTGCGGGCGCCGGTACGGGCGCCCTCGCCGGCCGCCAGCTCGATGACCACGTCCACCGGGCGGGTGGCGCCGGCCTCGCGCAGCGCGGCGTCCATCAGCTCGATGCCGCGCAGCGAGTCGATGTAGCAGACGCAGCGGAAGCCGGGGTCGGCGTCCAGTTCGGCGGCGAGCCAGCGCAGCGCGGCGGCGTCGACGACCTCGTTGGCGAGGAAGATCCGCTGGATGCCGTAGGCGCGGTAGACGCGGGCCTGGTGGGGGACGGCGGCGGTGATGCCCCAGGCGCCGCGGGCGAGCTGGCGGGCGAAGAGCTGCGGGGCCATGGAGGTCTTGCCGTGCGGGGCGAAGGCCAGGCCGTGCCGCTCGGCGTAGGTCTCCATCAGCGCCAGGTTGTGTTCCAGCGACTCGGCGGACAGGGCGAGGACGGGGGTGGTGAAGCCGCCGGTGAACAGGTTGCGGCGGTCGGCCGCCAGCTCGCCGACGGTACGGCCTTCGGCGTCCGGGGGCAGCCCCTTGAAGCGGTGGTCGACCCGCTCGTCCGCGAGGGTCCTCGCGCGGCGCTCGGCGGTGGCTGCGTCGGCGCCGGGGGCGGCGCCGGTGGCGCTGCTGTCGGCGTGGGGCGCGGCGGCCATGGGGCCTCCTCAAGTCCTTGTTGCATTCTCTGCAACACCCATTGCGCATATCGCTTACTGCTGTCTAACATCCGAGCCATCGCCGGGTCAATGGTGCGTAACACGTCGCGGAACGGCTCAACGAGCCCGTACGCAAAGGAGTGCAGAAGATCGTGACCACGTCCAGCACCGTCAGCGCCGAGGGCAACGACGCGCCGGACGGTCCCGCGCCCGCCCGGACCGACGCGCCGGACGGCACCGCGCCCGCCCGGCCGCAGTCCGACGCCGTAGACGTCGTCTGCCTCGGCGAAACCATGGTCACCTTCATGCCCACCCGGCCAGGCCGACTCGCCGACGTGCCCTCCTTCGAGCGCGGCATCGGCGGCGCCGAGTCCAACGTCGCCTGCGCCCTCGCCCGCACCGGCCACCGCACCCGCTGGATCTCCCGGCTCGGCGCCGACGGCTTCGGCGACCACGTCCGCGACACCGTCGCCGCCTGCGGCGTGGACGTCTCCCACGTCCAACGCGACCCGCACCGCCCCACCGGCGTCTACTTCCGTACGGCCGGCGAACGCGCCACCGGTACGGAGACGGCGGCCGGCGAAGCCGAGGTGGCGTACTACCGCGCCGGATCCGCCGCCTCCGCCATGTCCCCCGCGCTGCTCGACACCGACGCCCTGCGCGACACCCGCGTCCTGCACCTCACCGGCATCACGGCAGCCCTGTCCGACAGCTGCCTCGGCGTACTGCGCACCCTCACGGCCCCGGCCCCCGGACGCCCCCTCGTCTCCTTCGACGTGAACTACCGCGTCGGCCTCTGGCGCGACCGCACCGTACGCGGCCCCGAACTCCTCCTCGACCTCGCCCGCGGCTGCGACCTGGTCTTCGTCGGCGAGGACGAGGCCGCGGCCGCCTGGGACCTGCACGGCCCCGACGCCGTACGCGACGCCCTGCCCGAGCCCCCCGTCCTCGTCGTCAAGCAGGGAGCCGACGGTGCCACCGCGTACGCCCGCCAGGCCGACGGCACCGACACGGTCACCACCGCCCCCGCCCTCACCGTCGACGTCGTCGCGCCCGTCGGCGCCGGAGATGCCTTCGCCGCCGGATTCCTCTCCGCCACCCTCCGCGACCTGCCCGTCTTCACCCGCATCCGGCACGGCCACCTGATGGCCGCCGCCTCCCTCACCGTCTCCGGAGACGTCGGCACACCCCCGTCCCGCGAGCTCGCCGACCGCCTTGCGGGCCTCGACCCCGCCGCCTGGGGGAGACTGCGACTCGGCCCCGGCTGGACCACCGACGGTGACGCACCCACTGACCGCAGCAGCGGCACCACCAGCCATGGGGTGCACAACCCACGGGTGGAGGTCCGTACACGATGAGTCAGACAGTCGACCGCGCACTGAGCATCCTGCCCCTGCTGGCGGAAGGCCCGGCCAACCTCGAACAGGTGGCGGGCCGTCTCGGCGTACACAAGTCCACCGCCCTGCGCCTGCTGCGCACGCTCCACGAGCACGGCATGGTCTACCGCCAGAGCGACCAGCGCTACCGCCTCGGCGCCCGGCTCTTCGCCCTCGCCCAGCAGGCCGTGGAGAACCTCGACGTACGCGAGATCGCCCACCCCCACCTCGTCGAGCTGAACGAGAAGTGCGGGCACACCGTGCACCTCGCGGTGTACGAGGAGAACGAGGTCCTCTACATCGACAAGGTCGAGAGCCGCTACCCCGTACGGATGTACTCGCGCATCGGCAAGCCGGTCGCCATCACCGTCGCCGCCGTCGCCAAACTGCTCCTCGCCGACCTGCCCGAGCCCGAGCGCCGCGCGCTCGCCGAAAAGCTCGAATACCCCCTCTACACGTCCCGTTCGACACCCCACGCGCAGGCCTTCCTGGCCGAGCTGGCCAAGGTGCGCGAACAGGGCTGGGCCACCGACCTCGGCGGCCACGAGGAGTCCATCAACTGCGTCGGGGCCCCCATCCGCGGCGCGGACGGCCGGCTCGTCGCCGCCATGTCGGTCTCCGCGCCGAATGTCGTCGTCACGGCCGAGGAACTCCTCACCCTGCTCCCGCTGGTACGCCGCACCGCGGACGCCATCAGCCGGGAGTACTCAGGAAACGCCCCCGTACCCGACACGCACGACCAGAAGGAAGCCCGCCCATGACCGAGAAGACCGCCCTCACCCCGGCCACCCACACCACCCCGCCCGCCAAGTTCTCCCACGGCGTCAAGAAGGGCAACATCCTCCAGGTCGCCGGCCAGGTCGGCTTCCTGCCCGCCGTCGAGGGCCAGGCCCCCACCCCGGCCGGGCCCACCCTGCGCGAGCAGACCCTCCAGACCTTCGCCAACGTCAAGGCCATCCTCGAAGAGGGCGGCGCGACCTGGGACGACGTGATGATGATGCGCGTCTACCTCACCGACACCGGCCACTTCGCCGAGATGAACGAGATCTACAACGCCTACTTCGAGGCCGAGGGCCTCAAGGAGGCGCCGGCCGCCCGTACGACGGTGTACGTCGGCCTCCCCAAGGGCCTGCTCATCGAGATCGACGCCCTCGCGGTGCTGGGCTGACCAGGGCCTCCCCTTGCCGTTACCGCCGCTGAACCCGCCGCACGGCACGGCGCCCCGCACGCCCGGGGCGCCGTGCCGCGGTCCCCCCTGCCTGGAACTTCCCTGTCCGACAACGGAGTCGTCACATGATCCATGCTGACCACGCTGCCCTCGCCGCTGCCGCGGCCCCCGCCGCACCACCGACGCCACCCCACACCGGCGGCCTGCTCGCCCTCATACCGGGCACCCCCGGCCTCCTCACGGTCGCCGCCCTCGGCATCCTCCTGCTCCTCTTCCTCATCATCAAAGTCCGCCTCCAGCCCTTCGTGGCGCTACTGGGCGTCTCCATAGCCGTAGGCCTTTCCGCGGGCCTCTCCGTCACCGAACTCTTCGGCACAGTCCAGAAATCCAGCCTCCCCTCCCTCATAGAGAGCGGCATGGGCGGCATCCTCGGACACGTCGCCATCATCATCGGCCTGGGCACCATGCTCGGCGCGATCCTCGAAGTCTCCGGCGGAGCGGAAGTCCTGAGCGTGCGCCTGCTGGGCGTCTTCGGCGAACGCCGCGCGCCCCTCGCCATGGGCCTCACCGGCCTCATCTTCGGCATCCCGGTCTTCTTCGACGTGGGCATCTTCGTCCTGGCGCCCATCGTCTACGCAGCAGCCAAGAGGAGCGGCAAGTCCATCCTCCTCTACTGCATGCCCTTGCTCGCCGGCCTCTCCATGACCCACGCCTTCCTCCCCCCGCATCCCGGCCCGGTCGCCGCGGCAGGTCTCTTCAAGGTGGACCTCGGCTGGATCATCCTCATGGGCGTCGTCTGCGGCATCCCCGCCGTCCTGGCCGCCTGGGGCTACGCCGCGTGGATCGGCAAGCGCCTGTTCGTCCCCGTACCGCAGGACATGGTCGAAGCCGCGGAGGAGGCCCGCGCCGCGGTGATCGCCGAACAGACCGCCGCAGGCGTCGAGCCCCGCGAAAAGCCCGTCGCCCTGGGCACCGTCCTCACCATCATCGGCGCCCCCCTCGTCCTCATCCTCCTCGCCACCTTCTCCTCCATCACCCTCTCCCCCTCCACTCTCCGCTCCGTCGTCGAATTCTTCGGCAACCCCTTCGTGGCCCTGACCATCGCCCTGCTCCTGGCCTACTACCTCCTCGGCATCCGCCGCGGCTGGTCCCGCAAGTCCCTGGAAACCGTCTCCACCGCGTCCCTCAAGCCGGTCGGCAACATCCTGCTGGTGGTGGGCGCGGGCGGCATCTTCGGCGCCGTCCTCAAGGGCAGCGGCGTCGCCGACGCCCTCTCCGACACCTTCCACAACGTCGGCCTGCCCGTGATCCTGCTCGCCTGGCTGGTCTCCGTGGTCCTGCGCGTGGCCCAGGGCTCGGCCACGGTCGCCATCGTCACCACGGCCGGCATCGTCCTTCCCCTGGTGGAGGGCCAGGGTTTGCCGCAGGCCCACCTCGCCCTGATCATCATGGCCATCTCGGCCGGCTCGATCTTCGCCTCCCACGTCAACGACGGCGGCTTCTGGATGGTCGCCAAGTACTTCGGCATCTCCGAACGCGACACCCTGAAGTCGTGGACGGTCCTGGAGACGGTGCTGTCGGTGGTGGGGTTCGCGGTGGCGGCGGCGGTGAGTCTGGTGGTGTAGTTCAGCTTCTCCCACGGCCGAGTCCCGCCAGCAGCGTGTGTTCCTGCTCGTCGGAATCACCGAAGGTCGTGGCCGTACAGCCGTGGGTCCGGGCGACGCGCTGCTGAAGCGCGCGGCGCAGTGCCTCGTCATGAGCGAGCCTGCACCAGTGATGCACGAGGCAGATCGTGGCCCGGCGCCCCGCTTGGGCGCGCATCGCCTCGACAAGCGCCGAGAATTGCGGCCGCGTGGTGCTGAGAGCGTTGTCCCCCCGGTCAACCCACAGCCCCGCGATCTGCCAGCCATGGCGGTCGGCGTAGTTGACGCAGCCGGAAAGACGTAGATCGAGGATGGCGCTGGACCGCGTCGCGTTGCGGTCGTAGATGAAGACGAGCGGAGACGAGGTAGCTGTGTTCACCCCGTGAGCTTCGTGCTTTGCGACTCGGATCTCGATACCCGGCCGGTAATCTCACGGTGGGATGACTTTCCATCCCACCGTGAGCACGAGGGGCGCCGATGGTGACGGCGATGGTGCCGGTCGAATTGCCGGACTGTGCCTGGCAGCACGCGGATGTACGCCAGGCGTTGAGATCACGAGACATCGGCGCTGTGTTCCGTCATGTGCAGCAGTACGGTGGCGCCAGCCAGGCCCGTATCGCCATGGCGGTGGGCATGACGCAGGCACGCGTCAACGAGGTCATCAACGGGCGCCGTGAAGTGGCACGCCTCGACGTGTTCGAGCGGGTCGCCGACGGACTGAGCTTGCCGGATGACGCACGCCACCTGCTCGGCCTGGCGGCGGGTCGGAAACGCCGTGCTGGTGGCCCGGCCTTCGACCTGGCGTCGTTCCCCGAAGTGGTCCGCGTTTACCCAACACAGTCGGCAGCGGCGCAGGACATTCGTGAGCAGGCGCGTACCGCGTCGGAGTGGGACGTACTGGCCGTACGCGGACTCGGCCTCATCGGTCTGAAAGACTCGCTGCTGCGCCCTTGCCTGACCCGGCCGCAGGAAACGTCCCCGCGCGTGCGGGTTCTCCTGCTGGATCCCGCGGCACCTGCACTGGCGCGCCGGGCGGCAGAAATCGGTGAGTCGGCGGAATCATTGGCCGGCGGGGTACGACTCGCCGAGGCGCGGCTACGAGAACTTGCCGACGGCGGTGACGTAGCGGTGTACCGGTACAGGTCCTTGCCCACATGGCGGATCATCCGACTGGACTCCACCATGTTCGTGTCTGCTTTCGATTCCGGATGGGAAGGACACGAGTCCGCGACATACAAGGTGGTGGAGACGCCGCACGGTCCGCTGTTCCGTGGCTTCCGGCGCATGGTGGAAACGACCGTGGCCGACGGTGAACGTACGGTATGACAACTGGGGGCAGGGCCATGATCGAAGCCGAGTTGAAAGCGCACGTGCGCGGACCTGCGGTGGTGCAGGAGCGTCTGGAGCGGTTGGCCGCCGGGCGTGACGAGGTGTATCGGGACACGTATTTCGATACCTCGGGCGCGAATTTGGAGGCGGGCGACCGGGAGCTGCGGCTCCGTACCGTGGACGGTCCGGACGGAACGCGGTCCCTGCTGACGTACAAAGAAGCGCGAGTCGACGAAGGGTCGGGGTCGAAGCCGGAGTACGAGACGGCTATCGGCGACCCGGCAGCCGTCCGGGCCATGCTCAAGGGGCTCGGATACATCGAGGTGATCGCCTTCGAGAAGCGCTGCCGGAACTACGAGTTCACCGCGTACGGCCGGCCGATGCTCGCCACCCTCGTCCGCGTTCCGGAAATCGACGGGACGTACGTCGAGTTGGAGACGCAGGTGGCGGGTCGAGGAGAATTGCGCGACGCTCTGGGGGACGTGCGGGCGGTGCTCGCTCGGTTGGGGATCGGAGAAGGCGACCTGACCGCCGAGTTGTACACCGACGCTGTACGGGCGCGGCGTACCCGGGAATCCTGACGGCCGGGCCCGCCGCGCGGCGGGCCCGGCCACAAGAGGGGGGCCACCTCACCCCGTCGTGCAGTACTGCGATTCCTTGCCGATCGACCGGTACATGCAGTCGCTGTTCTCCAGGAGCTGCAGGACCGCGTCGCGGTTGCGCGCGGTTTCCCGGGTGATGACGGAGTCGCGCGGGTAGAAGCCGCCCTGGCCCGCCGAGGAGGGGTACAGCTCGAAGGTGTAGGCGAAGATCTTCTGGTTGCCCCAGAGCCAGTCGTCGATGGAGCCGTCGGTGATGTAGAGGTCACTGGCCTGTTCGGGGGTGTAGCCGTTGCTGGCCGCCATGGACTTGCCGACGGCGGCGAAGGCGTCGCGGTCGTCCTGGGTCATGCCGGGGGCGGTGTCGCTGTAGGTGTAGCCGTACGGCCACAGCACCAGTTCGCTGTACGTGTGGAAGTCGATGGCCGTCTTGATCTGCTGGGCCCCGCCGGCGACCCGGCCGCGCACGAAGTCGGCGACGACCTTGACCTCGGGGGCGGATGCGGGGGCCCGGCCGCGGTAGGTCTCGGAGCCGGTGCTGCCCGAGGAGCCGCCGCAGCAGCCCCACTTGTAGTCCCAGTTGCGGTTCAGGTCGGTGCCGACGTTCGCGGAGCCGCTGTTGGGCTGGCGGTTCTTGCGCCAGCTGCGGAAGGAGCCGGTGGCGATGTCGTACGCGCCGCCGTCCGGGTTGACGTCCGGCACGACCCAGATCTCGCGGGAGTCGAGCATCTTGGTGACGCGTGGGTCGCTGCCGTACTTGGACGTGTAGTCGTTGAGCAGGTAGAGGGCCATCTCGACGGTGAGGTGTTCGCGCGCGTGCTGGTGCGCGGTGAAGAGGACCTCTGGTTCGTTCTCGTCCTGGGCGACGTTCTTGCTGAGCTTGAGGGCGAGGATGTCCCGGCCTTCGTAGGACTTGCCGATGACGCGCTTGCTGAGGATGGCCGGGTACTTGGCGACGAGCGCGTTGATCTCGGCGGTGGCCTCGGCGTAGTTGTGGTACTTGCCGTAGCCGGAGGGGAAGTCCTTGACGCGGTCGCCGGTGCCCGGCGGGGGCGCGGGCAGGGCCCGCAGCCGGTGGCCGAGCTTGCGTACGAGGGCGGCCTGCGCGGTGTCCGCGGTGATGACGACGGTGCGGCCGTGCACCTCGTCGATGGACACGCCCGCCGAGGCGAGTGCGCTGCGCTGGGCGGCGGTGGCGAGGCCGGTGATCTCGTACTGGCGGGGTGTTCCGGTGTCGGCCGCCGTGGTGCCGGCGGCAGCGGTGCTGGTGGAGGGGGACTGACGAGGGGAGTCCTCCGCGCGGGCGGCGAGGGGTGCGGCCAGGGCGAGGGAGAGGAGTGCGGTGAGGACGGTGGTCCGTCTGCCGCGTAATCGTGGTCGCATGGTGTGACCTCCGTGGGGGTGTGAGGCGAGCGACGGCGCCAGTGTTTTGCCGTGGCATGGCTCGGTCAATGCTTCGCGTTGACGCAAACACGCCAAATTCGCGCCGGTTTCCGGAAGATTGTTGCCAGCGGCCTGTGCCGCACCAACAATGCGCACGACAAGTCCGGCGCCACGCCGGACTCACCAGTCTGAGAGGACCCCCACATGAACAGACCTCTCGTCGGCGCCCTGGCCACGGCCGTCCTGGGCGCCACGGCGCTCGTGGGCGCCGCCGGCACGGCCAACGCCGTCACGACGCCGGACACGGCGGACCGGGGTGCGGCCCGGACCGCGGCGGCGCCGCAGCTCCAGCCGGTGCAGGCCGCCCCGGCCGCGCCGCAGGCCAAGGCCAAGGCCGTGAACTTCGCGGGTACGGTCGCGCTCAGCAACTGCTCGGGTTCGATCGTCCGGATGCCCACCTCGACCGACAACGACCCGGCCCTGGTCATGTCCAACGGCCACTGTCTGGAGAGCGGCATGCCCGACCCGGGCGAGGTCGTCGTCGACCAGCCCTCCAGCCGCAGCTTCACCGTGCTCAGCGCCTCGGCCGGCAACCTCGGCACCGTACGCGCCACCAAGGTCGCGTACGCGACCATGACCGACACCGACGTGTCGTTCTACGAACTCTCCTCCACCTACGCCCAGATAAAGCAGCGCTACGGCATCAAGGCGCTCGACATCGCCACCACCCACCCGGCCAAGGGCGCCGGCATCACCGTCGTCTCCGGGTACTGGAAGAAGACCTACTCCTGCAACATCGACGGGTTCGTGCATCAGTTGAAGGAGGGGGGTTACGTCATGAAGGACTCGGTCCGCTACACCTCCGCCTGCAAGACGATCGGCGGCACGTCCGGCTCGCCGGTCATCGACACCGCCACCGGCAAGGTCGCCGCGATCAACAACACGGGCAACGAAAGCGGCGGCCGCTGCACGATGAACAACCCGTGCGAGGTCGACGAGAACGGCAAGGTCACCGTCCGCAAGGGCATCAACTACGCCCAGCAGATCTACACCATTCCCAAGTGCTTCGGCACCGGCAACAAGCTGGACCTGGGGCGGCAGGGGTGCGTGCTTCCCAAGCCGTGACGGCTGACGGCACGCAGGGTGCGTCGTAGCCCGTAGCCCGTAGCCCGTAGAACGTGATCCGGCCGCGCGGCGCCCCGAGCACCGCGCGTCCGGCCGCGTCCCAGTTCGTGGACCAGGCCATCGCGCCCCGCCGCAGCCCCGGGTAGGTCTTCGGCGGCTTGAACGAGCCGCAGTTCTTGCCCTGCGTCAGGCAGTCCAGGGCCGCGTTCACCACGGACGGCGGCGCGTGCCCGCCGCCCGCCGCGGGGGATGACGCCGGGACGCCGAGTCCCACCTGCGACGGGTCGAGCCCGCCCTCCAGCTGGACGCAGGCGAGCGTGGTGAGGAAGTCGACCGTGCCCTGGGAGTACACCTTGCCGTCGCAGCCGTTCATCGAGCCGCTTTTGTAGTACTGCATGGTGACGACCGTCAGGAAGCCCTTGATGTTCAGGGCCGCCTTGAAGTACTCGTTCCGTACCGGCTGCCCCTGCTGGCCCGTATGCCCCTGCTGCCCCTGCTGTTCTGAACGTGCGCGTACCACTGGTGTCTCCGTGGGGGGAGTTGGGCTCGCAGGGGTACGGAGATGCCAAGCCGGGCGCCCAGTACCCCAGAACATGTTCTCCGGGGCGGAACTCGCCGATAAGGTGCTGAGCCAACAGCAGTGCCGACAGCGCCAACAGTGCCGACAGCGCCAGCAGAGCAGTGGGGGACGCGACGTGCCGACCGCGATTGCAGTCACCAGCGCCGACCTCGCGCTGCCCGCCACCGACCGGCAGACCCCGGCCGCCGTGGTCGTACGGGCCCCGCACGCCCAGCCGTTGGACGACGCGCTGACCGAACTGGGCGCGGTGCTCGAACACCACGGCCACCTCGTCGCGCTCTACTCCACCGCCTGCCCGCCGGACCACGTCCGGCGGCTGCACACCCTGCGCGCGGTCCTGGAGAGCGACCGGTTCGCGATCCTGCCGCTGGATCTGCCGCCGCTCGGGCTCGCCGTCCTGGCCCACCAGCTGCGCCAGTTGTCCCTGTGCGACTTCAGCCCCGGGCTGCTGGCCTGCGCCGCCCGCCTGCTGGCGCACTACGTGCACGCGGGCGCCCTGCTCGGCAGCGTCGCCCGCCTCGACAGGGTGCCGACGGACCTCCGCTCCCACCTGCGGTCCTGGGTGCCCGGCACGCACTTCGCGGTGCTCGCCAACCCGGAGCCGCACCTCGTCCACCTGGACCGGCACGCGGAGCGGGCCGCCGACGCGGGTCTGCGCCCGCCCGGCTTCGCCACCCGCCTCGCCTACGCGCGCGGCCAGTTGTCCGGCGAGTGGGTCGGCGGCGTCCTGGCCCGGTCCTGGCAGGTGCAGGGCGCGTACGAGGTCCCGCTGCCCGCCGAGTCGGCGGCGTGGTGGGGCACGCACAAGGTCGCCGAGTTCGCGGCGGCCATCCCGGATCTCTCGGTGCTCTACCAGCTCGTGGCGTCCGTACGGAGAGAGGAGTGCCGCTGGTGCGGTCTCGAACTCATCGGCGACCGGTGTGCGTTCTGCTGCGCGACGGCCGCCGTACCGGGTACGGGCGGCGGGCGGCGTACGAGCGGTTCCGCGCGCTCCCTTCCCGGGCCGGACGCCGCCACGCCCGCCTCGTCCCTGCTGCGCCGCCGGGGCCTGGGACCGGTCTCACCGGGCGGCGTCCCCGGGCCCGAGCCGGGGCGGCGGGCTGCCGTACGGGCACGCTGACCTGCCCCGCACCGGACCCGCCCGGTCTCGCGCCGGACCCGCCCGGTCTCGCGCCGGACCCGTGCCGGCCGTGCGGACCGCCCTGCCGCGGGCGGCTCCACCGGACACCGCATCCGCCGCGACCGCCCCGAGCCGTCCGCCCCGCCCCCGCCCGTACCGATCACGACGAGGTCCCGCACTCATGAACTCACGCCAGCGCCGCGGAGTGATCCTGCTGCTCCTGTCGGTCCTGTGCGCGCTCGGCGCGTTCGTCGGCGTGCTGTCGGTGATCCGCAACGTGGAGTCCAAGGTCGGCCCCGAGCGCACCGCGTACCGGCTGAAGGCGGACGTGGCGGCCTACCAGGCGCTCGATCCCGGGCAGTTCGAGAAGGTGGACATACCGGAGCGCTGGCTGCCGTCCACCGCCGTCACCGACCTGGCCCGGGTCCGCGGGAAGATCGCCGTGACGCCGCTGCACAAGGGCTCGCTCCTCCAGGACGACATGGTCGTCGACCGCCCGGCGCTCAAACCGGGGCAGCAGGAGATCGCCATCATGATCGACGCGGCCACCGGCGTGGCCGGGAAGATCAATCCGGGCGCGCGGGTGAACATCTACGCCACCTTCGAGGGCAAGCGCGCCCAGGACCGGCCCGTCTCCAAGGTGATCGTGGCGAACGCCCAGGTCATCGACCGGGGCAAGTTGACGCCGCTGGAGAACAAGGACCCCGGCGACACTCGCTCCTCCAGCACCCGCCGCGCCACCGACGCCGTACCGATCACCTTCGCGCTGAGCACCCAGGACGCCCAGCGCGTCGCCTACGCGGAGTCCTTCGCCACCCATGTACGGCTCGCCCTCGTCGCCCCCGGCACCGAGGCCGGGATCCCGCCCGGCGAGCGTACCTACACCCTCGACGGCGACAAATGACCCGGAGGCACTGGTGACCATCCGCATCCTCCCGGCGGTCGGTGAACCCGACGCCGCCCGCGCCGTGTCATCGCTGCTCAGCCAGTTGCCGGGCGCCGAGCCCGCGCCGCCGGTCGCCGACTCCACGGCCCTGGCCGACGCGCTCGACCAGGCCGCGTCCCGGGCCGCCGCCGGGTCCCCGGAGCTGCCGGGGCCGCCGTCCGCCGTGGACGAGCTGCCCGAGGTCGTCCTCGTGCACGAGCGCATCGGCCCGGTGCCCGCGCTGGAGCTGATCCGCGACATCGCGCTGCGCTTCCCCGCCGTCGGCGTCGTACTGATCACCACCGACGCGGGCCCGGCCCTGTTCGCCGCCGCCATGGACGCGGGCGCGCGCGGCATCGTCGGGCTGCCGCTCGGCTACGACGAACTGGCCGCCCGGGTGCAGGCCGCGGCCCAGTGGGCGTCCGGCGTACGGGTCCATCTGGGCGGCGGCCACGAGGCGGCGTCCGGCCCGGCCGGCACGCTCGTCACCGTCACGGGCGCCAAGGGCGGCGTCGGCACGACGGTCACCGCCGTACAGCTCGCGCTCGCCGCGCGCGCCGCCGGGCGCAGCGTCGCGCTGGTCGACATGGACCTTCAGTCCGGCGACGTGGCCTCCTATCTGGACGTCCAGTTCCGCCGTTCGATCGTCGACCTCGCGGACATCCAGGACATCTCCGTACGCGTCCTCCAGGACGCCGTGCACGCCCACCACACCGGCCTCGGCCTGCTGCTGGCTCCGGAGGAGGGCGAGCGCGGCGAGGAGGTGGACGACCGGGCCGCCCGTACGGTCCTGGCGGCGCTGCGCTCGCGCTACGAGCTGGTGGTGGTGGACTGCGGGTCCCAGATGCAGTCCGCCAACGCCGCCGCCGTCGAGCTCTCCGACACAGCCCTGCTCGTGACGACACCGGACGTGGTCTGCGTACGGGCCGCCAAGCGCCTCGTACGGCTGTGGGACCGGCTCCAGGTCCGCAAGGCGGAGGACACCACGACCGTCGTCAACCGCCTCACCCGTAACACCGAGATCCAGCCGCCGCTGGTCGGCAAGGCCACCGGCACCCGGGTCGCCCGGACCCCCGTACCGGCCGGCTTCAAGGAGCTCCAGCCGTACGTCGACGCCGGCCGGATGCAGGACCTGGACGCCCGGTCCGCCGTCCGGCAGGCGCTGTGGGCGCTGGCGGGCGAGCTGGGCCTGGTCGACGCGCCGGCCGCGGCACGGCAGGGGCGGGGCAGCCACCGTG
Source organism: Streptomyces sp. NPDC030165 (assembly GCF_055573595.1). Classification (NCBI taxonomy): domain Bacteria; kingdom Bacillati; phylum Actinomycetota; class Actinomycetes; order Kitasatosporales; family Streptomycetaceae; genus Streptomyces; species Streptomyces sp. NPDC030165. Next base: position 75,129 of record NZ_JBVIBD010000024.1, read on the forward strand.
CCCGTACGCCGCTGACCGGGCGGCGGCGCAAGGCGCTGACGGCCGGGGCCGTCGCGGGGGAGCCGGGGGCACCGGGGGCGTCGGGAGCCTTCGGCCCGGCCGGTCCGTACGAGGAGGGCTGAGACGTGCGGGGGAGAGCCGGGCGGGCGGCGGCCACGGGGGCGGAGCGCCGCCCACGGCCGGGCGACGACCGCGGCCAGGTCTCCGTCGAACTCCTCGGCCTGGCCCCGCTGATCCTGATCACTCTCGTCCTGCTCTGGCAGTTCGTGCTCGTCGGTTACACGTACGCGCTCGCCGCCAACTCGGCGGACAAGGGTGCCCGGGCGGGCACCGCGACCGAGACGGGCGGCGCGGGCGCGTGCGTGGCGGCGGCCAAGGAGGACCTGCCCGGCGCGTGGCAGGGCGGCGCCACGATCTCCTGCGGCGCCGAGGACGGCCTGTGGAAGGCGAAGGTCAGCCTCAAGGTGCCGGTGCTCTTCCCCGGAGCCGGGGACTTCCCGTGGAGCGTCACGGGCACGGCGGGCGTGGCGGAGGAGGGGGCGTGACGACGACGGTGCGTACCCGGAGACAGCGAAGGCCTCGTCCGTGGCGCGACGACCGCGGCCAGGTCTCCATCGAATTCCTCGGCTTCCTGCCGCTCCTGCTGGTCGTCGCCCTCGCCGTGATCCAGCTCGGCCTGGCCGCGTACGCCGTCCAGCAGGCCGGTACGGGAGCGCGCGCGGCGGCCCGTACGGCCACCCTCGACGAGGCCGACCGCAAGACGAGCCCGGAAGCGGCGGGCAAGGCGGCCATGAGCAACTGGGTCGGCGCGGACGCCGACGTCCAGGCGTCCGAGGGCGGCGGCGAGGTCCAGGCCACCGCGACCGTCGAGATCCCGTCCGTCATCCCCGGCGCCGGCCCCTGGCACGCCACCCGCAGCGCCACCATGGCCCTGCCCGCCGAACCCGGAGGACCCACCACCCCATGAGCCTGAAAGCCCGCATCGCCGCGCCGGAGGCTCCCCCGGCGGGCCGCGAGGACGGCCACCTCGTCGCCGTGTACCGCGCCAAGCTGCTGGAGGAGATCGACCTCGCCGAGATGTCGGCGCTCGCCGCGGCCGAGCGCCGTACCCGCCTGGAGCGCGTCCTCGGCCACATCATCAGCCGCGAGGGCCCGGTCCTGTCCACCGCCGAACGCGCCCAGCTCATCCGGCGTGTGGTGGACGAGGCGCTCGGCCTCGGCGTCCTGGAACCGCTCCTGGAGGACGCCTCCGTCACCGAGATCATGGTCAACGGCCCCGACCAGGTGTACGTCGAGCGGCACGGCCGGGTGGAACTCGTACCCGTCCGCTTCGCCTCCCACGAGCAGCTCATGCAGACGATCGAGCGCATCGTCTCCACCGTCAACCGCCGGGTCGACGAGTCCAACCCGATGGTCGACGCGCGGTTGCCCTCCGGGGAGCGCGTCAACGTCATCATCCCGCCGCTCGCCCTGAACGGCGCCACCCTCACCATCCGCCGCTTCCCCCGCGCGTACACGCTGCCCGAACTGATCGGCATGGGCACGCTCGACGACCAGATGGTGATGCTGCTGGCCGGGCTGGTGCGGGCCAAGTTCAACGTCGTCGTCTCCGGGCCCACCGGCGCCGGCAAGACCACCCTCCTGAACGCCCTCTCCGGCCTCATCCCCGAGGGCGAGCGGATCATCACCGTCGAGGACGCCGCCGAACTCCAGCTCCAGCAGAACCATGTGATCCGCCTGGAGTCCCGGCCGCCCAACGTGGAGGGCAAGGGCCGCATCACCATTCGCGACCTCGTACGCAACTCCCTGCGCATGCGCCCCGACCGCATCATCGTCGGCGAGGTCCGCGGCGGCGAGACCCTGGACATGCTCCAGGCGATGTCCACCGGCCACGACGGCTCGCTCGCCACCGTGCACGCCAACAGTGCCGAGGACGCCCTGATGCGCCTCCAGACGCTCGCCTCCATGTCCGACGTCAAGGTACCCTTCGAGGCGCTGCGCGACCAGATCAACAGCGCCGTCGACTGCATCGTGCAGATCACCCGGCACGCAGACGGCTCCCGCCGCATCGGCGAGATCGCCATCCTCGACTCGCACGGCCACGCGGACTACCGCATCGCCACCGTCTGCCGCTTCGAGGCCGAGCCGAGCGGCGCCGACCGCACCGTACGCGGCCGCTTCCGCTACCACCCGCTGCCGCGCCGCGTCGCCGAACGCCTCTACCTCGCCGACGAACCCGTACCCCCGGCCTTCGGCGTGGCGGCCACCGCCGACCAGCTCGCCACCCGCGAAGCCTCCTAGCCACCGGCTCCCACCGACTCACCCACCGGAGGACGGACCCGCGCCCATGCCCCTGGACGACATCGCCCTGCTCACCCTCGGCATCACCCTGCTCTGCGCGGTGCTGGCCGTCGTGGGCCTGCGGCTGTACGCGACCGGACGCGAGCGCCACCAGGCCCTCGTGGACCGGCTCTCCGACGACCACGGCCTGCCCCGCGACGGCCACGGCCGCCGCTTCGCCGCCGTGGACCGACGGCTGCGCGCCACCCGCCTCGGGCGCGGCCTGGAACTGCGGCTGGCCGCCACCGGTCTGGACGTGACCCCCGGCGAGTTCTTCATCGGTTTGCTCGCGGTGGTCGCCGGGGTCTGGCTCGTCGCGCAGGCGGTCCTGGCGCCCTTCTTCGGCCCGCTCGCGGCGCTGGCGGCCGTCTGGTCCGCGTACGCCTTCCTCAACTGGCAGCGGCAGAAACGTATCGAGAAGTTCATCAACCAGCTGCCCGAGCTGTCCCGCATCCTCGCCAACGCCACCCAGGCCGGGCTGGCGCTGCGTACGGCCCTGGGCATGGCGGCCGAGGAACTGGAGGCGCCCGCCGGGGAGGAACTGGCCAAGGTCTCCGACAAGCTGGCCGTCGGCCACTCCCTCGACGAGGCCCTGGACGAACTCGCCGCCCGCCTGCCCTCGCGCGAACTCGTCGTCCTCGTCACCACCCTGGTGCTGTCCAACCGCGCGGGCGGCACGGTCGTCGGCTCGCTGCGCAATCTCACCAAGACCCTGGAGGAGCGCAAGGAGACCCGGCGCGAGGTGCGCACACAGCTCTCCCAGGTCGTCGTCACCGCGTACGTCGTGCCGTTGCTCGGCCTGGGCACGCTGCTGCTGATGAACCGCATCGCGCCCGGGGCCATCGACCGGATGACGGCCACGTTCCCGGGGCAGGCCGCGGTGGTCGTGGCCTTCGTCCTGTACGCCGTCGGGTTCTTCGTGATCCGCCGCATCTCCAAGATCGACGTCTGACGGCCCCGGCCGCCGACCGCCCTGCCCACTCCCCACCCGAAAGCACCCACCCATGGGAATCGGAACGACCGGACTGCTCCTCGCCCTCGCCCTGGCCCTCTCCGTGGCGGGCATCTGTTACGGCGTCGCGCTCTACCGGCGCGAGGCCAGGCTGCCCCCGGACATCGCCGTCGCCCTGGAGGTCGGCTCCTCCCGGACCACCGTCGTCGGCTCGGCGGTGGACCGGGCGGGCATGCGCTACGCGCCCCTCGTGCTACGTCTGATGGGGGAGAAGCGGGTGGCCAGAGTACGCAGGCGCATCGATCTGGCGGGCAACCCCGGCGGCCTGACCGTGGACCGCTACGCCGCCCGCCGCGCGGTCTACGGCTTCCTCGGCTTCGGCGGCGCGCTCGTCATGCTGCTGCGCTCCCAGTTCCTGCTCGCCCTCCTCCTCGTCGCCTTCGGATTCCTCTGGAACGAGGTCGGCATCTGGGCCGCGATTCGCCAACGCAAGGACACCATCGAACGCACCCTGCCCGACTTCCTCGACGTGCTGGCCGTCGTGGTCAGCGCCGGACTGGGCTTCCGCCAGGCCCTGGACCGGGTCGCCGGCAAGTACGAAGGCCCGTGGGCCGACGAGCTGCGGATCACCCTGCGGCAGATGGACATGGGCGTCAGCCGCCGCGAGGCGTTCGAGGAACTGCGCAGACGCAACGACTCCGAGCAGGTGGCCCAGTTCGTCACCGCGCTCCAGCAGGGCGAGGAGCTCGGCTCCCCGATCGTCGACACGCTCATCCAGATCGCCGACGACATGCGCCGCACCGACGCGCAGAACGCCCGGCGGCGCGCCGCCCGAGCGGTGCCCAAGGCGACCATGGTGGTCACCACCTTCATGGTCCCGGCCACGATGATCCTGCTCGTCGCGGGCTTCTTCCTCGGCTCGGGAACGAACTTCGGCTCACTGATGGGTGACTGAGGTGCGCCGGGCGGGCCGGGCGTCAACTCCGGTGCCCCCAGGCCCTCTTCCGCGTCTCGAAACGGCTCCTGTTGGGCAAACACCCTTCGCGTACGCAACGGTATATGGCACAGTCGGCATCCATGTGTTCCCCGGCCCCGGCCGCACCGCCGGGCACACCGGGGCGGGTGGCAACGGCGCTGTCGACGAGGACGGGCGGGGGTGGGGACGATGCCGTCGGACGGGACGGGCGTACCGGATGATCCGGGCGCACCGGAGAAACCCGCCTTACCGGATGTTGTGGATGAGTCAGGCAGTCCTGGCGCCCGAATTCACCGGCCGATGCTTCAACCCGGGCCCATGGGAAAGGAATGCGGGCGGACGCCCTGTCCCGGGACCGGTGTTCCGGCGTATTTTTCTCGTGTCGCGAGCGTGCGCGTGCGCAGCGTGCGCACGTCCGGTGTACGTGTGTTCGGTGTGCGCCTGTACGGCCCTCGCCCGTACGGCGGCCCGCCGTACGACGCGTGCGCGCGGTGCGGCACCACGGGGGCAGACCATCCGGACCGGAGCGGCCCGGCCGCCCATGGAGGGGAACACGATGGCGAAGCGGTTGTGGGGAAAGGGCGACGACCGGGGACAGACCTCGATCGAGTACCTGGGCATCATCGCCGTGGTGGTGGCGATCGTGCTCGTCCTGTCGACCACGGACTTCGGCAGTCAGATCGCGACGGCCATCTCCAACAAGATCTCCGAGGTCGTGGGCATCTGACCCGGGCGGCGTCCCGCCGCCGGAGCAGCGACGCCGGCCAGGCGTTTCCCGTGTACATCGTGGCCGTGGCGGGCCTGCTCTTCCTCGCCTTCGCGTTCTTCGCGGTCGGGCAGGCCGCCGCGACGCGCAACTCCGCGCAGACCGCGGCGGACGCGGCCGCGCTGGCGGCCGGGCAGAAGTATCGCGACCAGCTGAGCGCGGAACTCCTCGACGCGATCCGTACGGGCGCGCCCTGGGAGGACCTGCTGGGCGCCCGCGGTGTCCCCGGCGACGAGGCGTGCGCGAACGCCCAGTGGTTCGCGGGCCGCAACGACGCCGACGCGACCTGCACCCCGGACTCGTATCCCACCTCGTTCGCCGTCGAGGCCGACACCCGTAAGACGGTGGGCCGTTCGGTGATCCCGGGGACCGAGAACACCCACGCTTCGGCGCGGGCCAGGGCGGTGGTCGAGCCGCGCTGCACGCCGGGACCGGAACCGGCGCCGGGGGAGGGCGACGGCCAGGGACAGGGCGACGGCTCCGACACGGGCCAGGGCGACGGCGGCCCCCCGCCCGCAGGTGACCCGCCCGCTGACGACCCGCCCCCCGGGCCCCCCGCCGCGCATCTCACCTGCGAGGACGGCAAAGAGTGGACCGTCGACCCCGCCGACCCCCGCGGCCTGCCCGAAGCCGCCGACCTGTTCTCCGTACGCCTTGCCGAATGACCAGCCGACGACGAGCAGAGGGAATCGCATCCATGAAGACCGGGCGCCCTTCGAAGGCCACCAGGAGAGTGGCCGCCGCGGCGATCGCCGCCGGCCTCGCTCTCGTCGTCAGCGGCTGCGGCGGGGAGGACGGCAGCGGCGGCGCGGACGGCAAGCCGTCGACGCGGGCCGCCGCCCCGAAGGACACCGGACGCGGCACCCCGGCCGCCGACACCAAGCAGGCCATCGGTGAGGTCAAAGGGGCGGACGGGGTGGTCGTCACGCTGCACTCCGCGGTCCGGGACACCGGCGGCTTCGTCACGGTCAGCGGCACCGTCACCAACAACGGCAACAAGATCTTCAACGCGATCAACTGGCGGTCCAACGAGACCGGCATGCGCTCGCGTTCCTCGGTCTCCGGCGCCACCCTCGTCGACAAGGCCGGCAAGAAGCGCTACCTGGTACTACGGGACACCGAGGGCGAGTGCCTGTGCACCACCGGGCTGAGCGGCCTGAAACCTGGGGAGAGCCGGCCCGTCTTCGCACAGTTCCCGGCCCCGCCGGCCAAGGTGACCGAAGTCGACTTCCAGCTGCCGACCATGCCGCCCGCCACCGTCCCGCTCTCGGACTGACCCATGGCCACCACGTCCGGGACCACGACCCGCACGGCACGGGCCGCCGTCACCGCGGCCGCGGCCCTCCTGCTCACCCTCACCCCGGCCCTGCCGGCCGCACACGCAGACGACCCGCCGGGCGTCTCCGAGGACACCACCGCGCCGGTCAGGATCGACCCCCGCGACCCCGACCTCCGGATGGTCCAGGGCGCCACCCTCGCCCCCGCCAAGGTGCTCAACATCAAGTCCATCGTCGAGACCGACGACGGCGCGGAGCGGCGCCAGGACACCAACTCCAACGTGACCTTCGCCCTCCAGGCCGAGGTCCTGTTCGCCAAGGACAGCGCCGGACTCTCCCCCGACGCACGGTCGCGCATCACCACCATCGCCGCCGAGATCAAGAAGCAGCACGCCACCAACCTGCGCGTCTTCGGCTTCACCGACAACCTGGGCACCGCCGCGCACGGCCTGGTCCTCTCCAAGGAACGCGCCAACGCCGTCCAGCGGGAACTGGCCGAGGACCTCGGCCCGACGATCACCTTCCAGATCCGCGGCTACGGCGAGCAGTACCCGATCGCCGACAACGCCACCGAGGACGGCCGCAAGAAGAACCGGCGGGTCGAGGTGAGCTTTCCGCGTACGGGGTCGTAGGGCGTGACTGCCCGGTGGAGTTCGCCGGGCAGGCCACTCCGCCAGGTATTGGACTGGTTGTTCCAATACCTGTAGCCTCACCCCATGGCCCGACCCAGGAAGTTCGACGAGGAGCGGGCGGTCGACGCCGCGATGGACGCGTTCTGGGCCGCCGGCTACGAAGCCACGTCCACACAGGACCTGTGCGAGGCGACCGGCCTCGGGCGCAGCAGCATCTACAACACGTTCAAGAGCAAGCACGACCTCTTCGGGCGAGCGCTGGACCGGTACATGACGGACCGGAACGGCGAACTGTTCGCGCTCCTGGAGAGCGGTCTGCCCGTGCGGGAGAAGATCCGTACGCACCTCCAGCGGGTCGTCGACGAGGAGTGCGGCGACGAGGGTGCCCGGCGTGGCTGTCTGGTCGTGAACGCCGCCGTCGAGATGGCGGACCGTGACGAGGAGGTCGCGGGCGAGCTGGCGCGGGACTACCGGCTGCGGCTGGAGGCGATCCGCGCCGCGATCGCGTCCGGGCAGCGGGACGGCGACATCGGCGCGGACAAGGACGCGCGCGCTCTCGCCCACCTGGTCATCGCGGCTGTCGGCGGCCTGCGCGTCTCGGCGCGCTGCGGGGCCGATCGCGCGGCGCTCGAAGGGATCGTGGAGGGATTCATGGCGGCGTTCTGACGGGGCGCCCCCACGCGGTTGCGATCGGGCCGGCTCCCTCCGGCCCTCTTTTTCTGTCCTGGTTTTGGACTGGTCAATACATAATCCGTGTTTCACAACTCACCCACAGGAGTACGCAAGCCATGCCCATAGCCGTCTACCTCCTCGGACTGGGGATCTTCGCCCAGGGAACCTCCGAGTTCATGCTCGCCGGACTGCTGCCCAACGTGGCCGCCGACCTCGGCGTCTCCATCCCCGACGCCGGACTGCTGGTGTCCGCGTTCGCCATCGGCATGGTGGTGGGCGCGCCCGTCCTCGCCATCGGCACCCTGCGCCTGCCGCGCCGGACCGCGCTGGTCGCCTTCCAGCTCGTCTTCGTGGCCGGGCACGTGGTCGGTGCGCTGGCCCCGGGGTACGGAGTGCTGTTCGCGACGCGGATCGTCAGCGCCTTCGCGTACGCGGGCTTCTGGGCGGTGGCCGCCGCGACGGCGGTGAGCCTGGTGTCCGCCGACGCCAAGGGCAAGGCGCTGTCGGTCGTCGGCACCGGACTCGCGCTCGCGACCATCGTGGGCGTACCGGCCGGCACGGTGCTGAGCCAGCACGTGGGATGGCGCGCGGCCTTCTGGGGCGTGGTCGCCCTCACCGTCATCAGCCTGATCTCCCTGCTGGCCGCCCTGCCCGCCGGGCGCCCTGACCACGGCGAACTCCCCTCCGTACGCCGCGAGAGCGCCGCCATGGCCCGGTCCGCCCTCTGGATCTCCTACCTCCTCACCACGCTGAGCTTCGGCGCCGCCATCGTCACCTTCAGCTACCTCGCACCCCTGCTGACGGAGGTGAGCGGCCTGCCGACGGGCCTGGTACCGGCCGTACTCGCGCTGTACGGGGTCGGCGGACTCCTCGGCATGACCCTCGGCGGACGCACCGCCGACCGCCACCCGCTCCGCACCCTCTTCCTCGGCATCGGCGGCCTGACCGCCGCCTCCGCCCTGCTCGCCCTCACGGCCGGGAACCTGGCCGTGACCATCGCACTCGTCTTCGCCCTCGGCCTGACCGGCTACGTCACCAACCCGGTCGTCCAGTCCCGGGTGTTCACCATCGCCCCGGGCGCACCGACCCTGGCCCCCGCGGTCAACACCTCCGCCTTCAACGTCGGCATCACCCTCACCCCGATGCTGGGCGGCCTGACGATCGACGCCGGTTACGGCTTCACGTCGGTGGCCTGGGTGGGCGCGGCGGTCGGCGTGACCGCGCTGGGCGCGGCGTTGTGGGCGGCCCTGGCCGAGCGCCGCACGAAGTCCCGTACGGAATCCAGTACGGAATCCCGTATGGACTCCCGTACGGTGGCGGCCCGGACGCCGGACGCGATGGCGGCGGCCGACTGAGCGGCGAGGTCAGCGGTACAGCTCGCACCACACGATTTTGCCGTCGACGCCCAGGCGGTTCGGGTCGAGCGCGTACCAGCCCCAGTCGTCGGCGTACGCCCCCACGAGCCGCAGGCCGCGTCCGGCGCCGGCGATGGCACCGTCCACCGTCGACCGCTCGGCGACGCCGGGCAGAATGCGGCCGGTGTCCCACATGCTCATCCGCACCACACCGGTCTCCCAGGAGAGCCGAAGCCGCGCCGGTCCGGGCGCGTGCAGGTAACAGTTCGTGGCGAGCTCCGAGGCCAGGAGCTGCGCGCTGTCGCCGAGTTCGTCGAGCGAGTGCCGGTCCAGTACGAGTCGTGTGGTGGCGCGGGCGATGCCGGGGCTGAGCGGGCTGTGGGGGAGCCGAAGGCTGTATTCCCAGTTGCCGTGGCGGTAGGCGGGGTGCCGGAGGGGGGTGACTGCGTGCAGGGGCATGTGCATCTCCACTACTGCGAGAAGTAGTTGGTCCGATACGGAAGGTAGTGCATGCCGGGTTCTGTAGTCCACGCACTGCGGGTACTTCAGTACCCCGATGTAGATTTGGTGCTCACCCGATCGGAAGGTGCGTGCCGTATGCCTGCCAGGGAAGCGCCGACTGTCCGGCAGCGGCGCCTAGGAGGCGAGCTGCGAAAGCTGCGTGAGCGAGCCGGTCTGAGCGCCACTGAGGCCGGCACCCTGACCGGTCTGGGGCAATCGCGGGTCAGCAACATCGAAGTGGCACGCATCGGTGTGAGCGCGGAGCGGGTGCGCACCTTGGCGCGGGCTTACGGCTGCGCCGACGCCGCACTTGTGGAGGCGCTTGCCGTCATGGCGGCCGGCGGAAAACGCGACTGGTGGGAGGATTACCGGGAGAAGCTGCCTCCCGACCTGCTCGACCTCGCGGAGATGGAGCGGCACGCGACGGCCATATGGACCGCGCAAGTCTCGCACCTGCCCGGCCTGTTGCAGACGACTGACTACGCTCGCCTGACCTTCCTGCAGAATGTCCCCGAGCCCTCGCCGCCGCACGTGGAGCACCTGGTCTCCCATTGGATCAAACGCCAGGAAGTTCTGTACCGAGACCCTCCGGTGCCGTACACGGCAATCATTCACGAGGCTGCGTTGCGTATGGAGTTCGGCGGGCACTCCCTTACGCGGAAGCAGCTTGAGCACATCGTCGCCATGAGCGAGCGGGAGCGGATCACGGTGCTGGTGATTCCGTTCTCGGCGGGGATCTTCCCAGGTGCCGGGCAGACAGTGGTCTACGCGGAGGGGGTGGTCCCGCAACTGGACACGGTGCAACTCGACACTGAGCACGGGGCGGTGTTCGAGTATGCGGACGCCCAGTTGGACAGGTACCGCACGTTCATGAAGCGCTTCGAAGCCATGGCACTCGAAGAGACCGCTTCACGCGACTTCATTCACACCATCATCAACGACCTCTGAAGGGCTCGATCGTGTCCGTACCCGACTGGCAGAAGTCTTCATACAGCGGCAACGCCAGCAACTGCATCGAACTTGCGGCGCCTTCCGGGGAGGCGGTGCTGCTCCGCGAAAGCGACGCCCCTTCCATGGTCGTCACCGTCAGCCCCGCCGCGCTTGGTGGGCTGGTGCGGTCCGTCCAGGGGGGCGCGCTCGGCCGATGAGGCGGTAGGGCCGGGTGCGACTGGTGCGCACACAGTCATACAACCGCGCCAGGGGGCGCCCCGTGAGGGCCGGAGTGGCGCGGTCATGCTCGTGTTGACGGTCCGGGGCGCTGTTTCCGGGGCCGACGGTCGGGCGTGCCGACTGGAAGGGGTAATTGCGGGCCTTCGGGAGGTGGGTTGGTGCTGGAAGATAGTACATATGCGGGTATGTGCCCTATGGTCGGTTTCGCACCGCTCACACGCGATCAGCTGGAAGCGCATCGCGCGGGCCTGCCTGCTTGCTCCTGCCCTGGGAGTGGCCGGTCCGCGGCAGGGAGACGAGCCACCAGCTGATGCGGCGTGCCGGCGGTGCCGAGCTTCCGGGCGGGTGGAGGGTCAGGGAGTGTCGATCCTGACGCGGGTGCCGGGGCGCAGGTCCCAGCGGGCCATCGCGCCGGCCTCCGCCTCCAGTACGTGCCGGGCGCGGAGGCGGGGGCGTCCGAGACGCCCCGGGCGCATGGTGCGTACGGCCAGGACGGTGAGGTTCCGGTCGAGGTAGGCGACGTCGAGCGGGAAGCGCATGCGGAAGGTGTGTACGCCGCTCGCCGGGGTGAGGAGCAGGGCGCCGTCGATGCCGTCGCGGCCCAGCAGGCCGCGGGCGCGCGCCCGGTAGGAGGCGGCGATCTCCAGGGGGATGGGCGCACGTCCGGGCGGGTTGCCGGCGGGTGCTCCGTCCGCGGGCGTCGTTTCCGGGGCGCCGGGCTGTACGAAGCGGAGCGTTCCTGATCCGTTCTGCCAGTGGGGCATGGGAAGCGTTTTATCAGCCTAGGGTCGGCCGTGTGGCTGTGATGTTGATGGTTCTCGCCGCTGGGTACGGGGTCGTGGCCGGGCTGCTGGTGCCGCGCCCCGCGTACCGGCTGGCTGTCGAGGCGGGGGAGGCCCGGCGTGCCCGCTGTCCGTGCGGGCGGCCGGTTGCCGGGCCGCTGTGGGGCTGGGTGGGGCTGGGGCGCTGTCGTGACTGTGGGGCGTACGGGCCGGGGGCGGTCGCGACCGCCCTGGTCACGGCTCTGGTGTGCGCGCTGCTCGCCGCGGCCACCGGGGCGCGGCCTGAACTGGCGGTGTGGCTCGCGGTTGCTCCCGTGGCGGTGCTGCTCGCCGTCGTGGACTGGCGGGTGCGGCGTCTGCCCGATGTGCTGACTCTGCCGCTGGCGGCCGGTGCCGTGCTGCTGCTGGGGCTCGTCGCGCTGGGTGGGGGAGGGGCGGGAGCGTGGGGTGGAGCGTTGTCCGGAGGGCTTGCCCTCGGAGGGTTCTATTTCGTCCTATATTTGGTCAATCCGGCGGGAATGGGGCTTGGGGATGTCAAGTTGGCGATCGGGCTGGGGGTCACTCTTGGGTGGTACGGCTGGGCAATTCTGATCACTGGCGCGTTCGCGGGGTTGCTGCTCGGCGCGCTCTACGGCTGCGGGCTCCTGCTGAGGCGTGCCGGGGGCGTGGAACGCCGTGATGATGGGCTCAAACAGGCCATGCCGTACGGCCCATTCATGATCATCGGGGCGCTCCTGGGGGTGCTTCTGGGGGCTGCGGCGGCACCTTGATCAAGAAATCGGCCGCGCCGCTCCGCCCGAAGTTGCACTGAGCACCCCCTCGGCGGGGTTATGGTGGAAACCCCCCTCGGGCCGGTCCGTATCCCCCCCCACGGACCGGCCCGCTTTTTTGCCCGGGTACGGATCCCGCCATGATCATGACGGGGCGGGTTTCGTACACGGGTGGTGCGAACGTTTCTACGGGATGCGGGGCACGTCTCGCGAAGGTGTCACGGACCGAACAGAATCAGCCGCGCTTGGCCCAGATGTTCACACCGTCGGTCGTCTTCGCGAACTCCTCGATCTCGGACAATTCCTCATCCGTGATCTTCGGCGCGCCCACCGCCGCCACGTTGGCCTCCAGCTGCGCCACACTGCTCGCCCCGATCAGCGCCGAGGTCATCCGTTCGTCCCGCAGCACCCAGGACAGCGCCAGCTGGGCCAGGGACTGGCCGCGCCGCGCGGCGATCCCGTTCAGGCCGCGCAGCCGCCGCCGTACGTCGTCCGAGAGCAGGCCCGGATCGAGGGACTTGCCCTGCGCCGCGCGCGAGCCCTCCGGGATGCCGTCCAGGTACTTGTCCGTCAGCAGCCCCTGGGCGAGGGGCGCGAAGGAGATGCAGCCCATGCCCTCCGCCTCCAGCGTGTCCAGGAGGGCGTCGTCCTCGGTCCACCGGTTGATCATCGAGTACGAGGGCTGGTGGATCAGCGGCCGCACGCCCATCTCCCGCAGGATGCGGGCGGCTTCGCGGGTCTGCTCGGAGGAGTAGGACGAGACGCCCACGTACAGCGCCTTGCCCTGCTGGACGGCGGACGCCAGGGCGCCCATCGTCTCCTCCAGCGGGGTGTCCGGGTCGAAACGGTGCGAATAGAAGATGTCGACGTAATCGACACCCATCCGCTTCAGTGAGGCATCCAGCGACGAGAGGAGATATTTGCGCGAACCCCATTCGCCGTACGGACCGGGGTGCATGAGATATCCGGCCTTGGTGGAGAGGACGATCTCGTCGCGGTAGGGCCGGAAGTCCTGAGAGAAGATCTTTCCGAAGTTCAGCTCGGCCGAGCCGGGCGGCGGACCGTAGTTGTTCGCCAGGTCGGTGGGGGTCCCCCCTGAACGGAGTTCATCGGAGTTCTTGGGGGAGGGTGACGCCCAGGTCGAAGGCGCGGCGCAGGATCGCCCGCTGGGACTCCAGGGCGCGGTCGTCGCCGAAGTTGTGCCACAGGCCCAGGGAGACGGCGGGGAGTTTGAGACCACTGCGGCCGGTGCGGCGGTACTCCATGGAGTCGTAACGCGTTTTCGCGGCAATGTGGACAGAGGCATCAGTCATGGTCATCTCCTTATCACGGAGTTGTGACACACCTGATTGGGTCGCCGGGACGTGAGCGACGTAAAGTTGCCGACTTGAGGCGACGGGGGCGACCGCCATTTGCACGGAGGGGCTTGACCACACATGCTGCGATCTTCCGGGGTGCGCATCCCGTACCCGCCCGCGTTGCGCAACCTCGTCTACAGGCTCTACGCCCGCCGGGTCGAAGGCCGCCTCGATCACGACCAGGTTCCCAAGCACATCGGCGTCATCCTCGACGGCAACCGCCGCTGGGCGCGCGCCGACGGCCGTACCACCGTGCAGGGCCACCAGGCCGGCGCCGAAAAGATCACCGAGCTGCTGGGCTGGTGCGCGGAGACCGACGTCGAGGTGGTCACGCTGTGGCTGCTGTCCACCGACAACCTCGACCGGCCCGAGAAGGAACTGACCCCGCTGCTGCGGATCATCGAGAACACCGTGCGCGGCCTGGCCGCCGACGGCCGCTGGCGGGTCCACCACGTCGGCAACCGCGACCTGCTGCCGTCCGACACCCAGCGGGTGCTCAAGGAGGCCGAGCAGGCCACCGCCGACCACACCGGCATCCTGGTGAACGTCGCCGTGGGCTACGGCGGCCGGCAGGAGATCGCGGACGCGGTGCGCTCGCTGCTCCTGGACCACGCCGAGCGCGGCACCTCTTTCGAAGAACTGGCCGACATCGTCGACATCGACCTGATCTCCGAGCACCTCTACACCCGAGGCCAGCCGGACCCGGACCTGGTGATCCGCACCAGCGGTGAGCAGCGGCTCTCCGGCTTCATGCTCTGGCAGAGCGCCCACTCGGAGTACTACTTCTGCGAGGTCTTCTGGCCGGCCTTCCGCAAGGTGGACTTCCTGCGCGCCCTGCGCGACTACGCCGCCCGTCACCGGCGTTACGGGTTTTAGGCCACCCGGCCCGCCCCCTCAGGCGCGGGAGTGCTCCCGCGCCAAATCCGTAACCAAGCGTTCACCGACCGTGCGTCATATGCCATTGCATGGGTGCGCACGTTCGCGGGAATATCCCTTCCAGGTCGGTATCCGGCAGTACCAGTCATCGGATGCCGTATCTCAGCGGACGGCACGGGGCCGTCCGCCCGGGAGGCCCTTTGCGCATCACGGACGACCGTGCGGACCGCACGGACGACGCGGAGGGCCGGCGTTCGGCCCGTGCATCGCGGCCCGAGCCCGGCCTCGTCGCCCGCCGCCCGACGGCGCGGCGACCCCACTTCCGCGACGCCGTCGCACCCCGACCTCATCCGAGGGGGTACGTCCACCCGTGGTGAACAGCAAGCAGCGCCGTGAGAACGGCCGGCGCACCTATGTCCTCGACACCAGCGTGCTGCTGGCGGACCCAGGCGCAATGTCCCGCTTCGACGAGCACGAAGTCGTGCTGCCGGTCGTCGTGGTCACCGAACTGGAGGCCAAGAGGCATCATCCGGAACTCGGCTACTTCGCCCGGCAGGCCCTGCGCCTGCTCGACGAGTACCGGGTGCGGTACGGGCGGCTGGACGCCCCGATCCCCATCGGGGAACTGGGCGGAACCCTCAGGGTCGAGCTGAACCACGCCGACCCCGGCGTCCTGCCGGCCGGCTTCCGCCTGGGCGACAACGACTCGCGGATCCTCGCGGTGGCCCGCAACCTCCAGGCCGAGGGGTACGACGTCACGGTCGTCTCCAAGGACCTGCCGCTGCGCATCAAGGCGTCCGCGGTGGGCCTGCTGGCGGAGGAGTACCGCGCCGAACTGGCCATCACGGACTCCGGCTGGACGGGCATGGCGGAACTGACCGCGACGGCGGAGCAGATCGACGGCCTGTTCGCCGAGGAGAGCGCGTATCTGCCCGAGGCCGAGGGGCTGCCCGTGCACACCGGGCTCGTGCTCCAGTCCGAGCGCGGCAAGGCGCTCGGCCGGGTCACGGCGGACGGCAGCGTACGGCTGGTGCGCGGCGACCGGGAGGCGTTCGGCATCCACGGGCGCAGCGCCGAGCAGCGGATCGCGCTCGACCTGCTGCTGGACCCGGAGGTCGGCATCGTCTCGATGGGTGGCCGGGCCGGTACGGGCAAGTCGGCGCTGGCGCTGTGCGCGGGCCTGGAGGCGGTACTGGAGCGACGGCAGCACCGCAAGGTGATGGTCTTCCGGCCGCTGTACGCGGTCGGCGGGCAGGAACTGGGCTATCTGCCGGGCACCGAGGCGGAGAAGATGAGCCCGTGGGCCCAGGCCGTCTTCGACACGCTGTCGGCGGTGACCACCTCGGACGTGATCGAAGAGGTGGTGGGGCGCGGCATGCTGGAAGTGCTGCCGCTGACCCACATCCGCGGCCGGTCGCTGCACGACGCCTTCGTCATCGTCGACGAGGCGCAGTCGCTGGAGCGCAACGTGCTGCTGACGGTGCTGTCCCGGATCGGCGCCAACTCGCGTGTCGTGCTCACCCATGACGTCGCGCAGCGCGACAACCTACGGGTCGGCCGGTACGACGGCGTGGTGGCGGTCGTCGAGAAGCTCAAGGGCCATCCGCTGTTCGCGCACGTCACCCTCACCCGCTCGGAGCGGTCGCCGATCGCGGCCCTGGTGACCGAAATGCTGGAGGACGGCAGGATCTGACCGTTCGTGGAGTACGGCGCCGCCCGGCAGGAGCGCAGGAGCTTAGCCGGGCGGCGCCGTGCTGCGCGGGGATTTCCGCAAATCGTCGGCGGCAAACGGGGTGTGAGCTTTCACACGCAACGATGAATTGATTCCGCGCGTCCGGTTCGGGCAGAGTCTGGGTCCTGTCAGGCCCCGCATACGGCACACCAGCACCCCCAGCGGTGCGGAACCCCAGAACTGCATAGCGTCGCCGTATGCCGCCCGAGCACCACGCGGACCCCGAGGGGGACGTACCGGGCCAGCGCCTCCCGTGACCAGCCGTCCCCTCCGCTCGACCGGGGGCGGAACAAGGGGAGGCCAGCGCCAGGGGCACGATTGCGTCCGCGAGGTCACCTATGCGGACGATGCTGGAAGGAAAGCGTGTGAGCCGGATTTCGGTCCGGGGATTCGCCGTGGCCTCCGCCACCGCGGTCACCACCGTCGGCGCCGTTGTCGGTGTCGCGTCAGGCCAGGAGCAGGGCTCGGTCGCCCACACCGAAGCCGCCGCGGCCGACGCGACGATCGCCGACGTCCCCGCGGGCCTGCAGGCCCAGGTGCAGACGGCCTCCCTTACGCAGCAGGCGGACGAAGCGTCCACCCAGGCGGACGCCGCCGCGCTGAAGTCCGCGCAGGAGTCGGCCCGCAAGGCCGCCGCCCAGGACGCGCAGGCCAAGAAGGACGCCGCCGAGAAGAAGGCGAAGGCCGAGCAGGACGCCAAGGAGCGCGAGAAGGAGAAGGAAGCCTCCCGCTCCGCCGCGCGCGACGCGTCCACCTTCACCGCCAAGGCGTCGTACTCGATCGCCGAGACGCAGGCCATCGCCCGGCAGATGCTGCCGGCCGACCAGTTCCAGTGCTTCAGCAACATCGTGGACCACGAGTCCGGCTGGAACTACCGCGCCACCAACGCCTCGTCCGGCGCCTACGGCCTCGTCCAGGCACTGCCCGGCACCAAGATGTCCTCCGCGGGCTCCGACTGGCGGACCAACCCGGCCACCCAGATCAAGTGGGGGCTGAACTACATGAACAGCCGCTACAACAGCCCGTGCGGTGCCTGGTCCTTCTGGCAGAACAACCACTGGTACTAGAACGGTCGTGGCGGCCCACCGCGTAAAGTGGTCCGCCTCTCCGCTTCGTACGCGAAACCCCCGGCCGCGACGGCGTCGGGGGTTTTGTGCGTCCCGCACCGGTAACGTCGTCCTGACAGCACCGGGGGGCGGGAGGGGAAGAGGAAGCGACATGTCCAGATTGCCGCAGTGGGTCGGTGGCCTCGGCGCAGGTCTGACGCGGATCGCGCAGCGGCTGGAGGACCAGCGGCGCCGCGCGGAGGCGATGGGGATCCCCCCTGAAGGGAGCCCGTCGGACTCCTTGGGTGAGGAAGAGAGCCACCCGCGACAGCTGGGGAGTGCCGGGCACGCGCCCGGGTCCCAGGCGCCCCACGACGACACGTACGCCGGTGTGCAGCCCGACGGTGGGCCGGCCGACGCGCCGGGCGCATCGCAAGACACGCACCGGCAGCCGGACTCGGTACCGGCCCCGCCGACGTACGCGCCCGCCGTCGCGGCCCGTCCCGACCCGGTGGCCGCGGTGCCGTGGGGGGTGCGGGTCGCCGCCGAGGCGAGCTGGCGGCTGCTGATCCTGGCCGCGGCGATCTGGGTGCTGGCCAAGGTCATCACCTCCATCCAGCTCGTCGTGCTGGCGTTCGTCGCCGCGCTGCTGATCACCGCGCTGCTCCAGCCGACCGTCGCCTGGCTCAAGCGCCGGGGCGTGCCGCGGGGGCTCGCCACGGCCCTGACGTTCATCGCCGGGTTCGTCATCATGGGCCTGGTCGGCTGGTTCGTCGTCTGGCAGGTCCAAGACAACATCGACTCGGTCTCCAGCCGGATCCAGGAAGGCATCACCGAGCTGAAGGGCTGGCTCCTCAAGAGCCCGTTCCACGTCACCGAGGACCAGATCAACAACATCGCCAAGAACCTCCAGGACGCCGTCGGCGCCAACACGGAGGCGATCACCTCGGCCGGCCTGGAAGGCGTCACCGTCGTCCTGGAGGTGCTCACCGGCATCCTGCTGGCGATGTTCACCACGCTCTTCCTGCTGTACGACGGCCGGCGGATCTGGAACTGGGTGCTCAAGCTGGTGCCGAGCGCGGCGCGCGAAGGCGTCGCGGGCGCCGGGCCGCGCGCCTGGCGCACGCTGACCGCCTACGTGCGCGGGACGGTGATAGTGGCCCTGATCGACGCCATCTTCATCGGCATCGGCATCTACTTCCTCGACGTGCCGCTCGCCGTGCCGCTCGCCGTCTTCATCTTCCTGTTCGCCTTCATCCCGCTGGTGGGCGCGGTGGTCTCCGGCGCGCTCGCGTGCGTGGTCGCGCTGGTGACACAGGGCGTCTTCGCCGCGCTGATGGTGCTCGCGGTCGTCCTGGCCGTGCAGCAGATCGAGGGCCACATCCTCCAGCCCTTCATCCTGGGCCGCGCGGTACGGGTCCACCCGCTCGCCGTCATCCTCTCGGTGGCCGCGGGCGGACTGGTCGCCGGTATCGGCGGCGCGGTGGTCGCGGTCCCGCTGGTCGCGGTCACCAACACCGTCGTCGGCTATCTGCGCTCGTACTCCACGGAACAGGCCCTCAGGATGGCGCCGCCCCCGCACGGCGCCACGGCGCTGGACGTCGCGCCGACCCCGCCGAAGGGGAGCGATCCGGCGAAGGGGAGCGACCTGCCGAAGGGCACCGACCCGCAGGACTGACCGAATGCCGGGCCCGGGCAGCGGTTCAGTACGGTGCGTCCTTCGCGCCCTCGTACGCCCGCAGCCGGGCCGTGTCCCGGTCGGTCCAGCCCGGCGGCGGAACGACCGCCGCCCAGCCGTCCACCGCGCCGGTGCCGTACCGGTGGCCGTGCGGCGGCGGCGCGCCGAAGGACACCGCCAGGTCGACGGTCGTCTGCCAGAAGGTGATGACGGGCCAGAAACGCATCTCCCCGGTGACGTCCGGGCCGAGCGGCCGGTCCAGCCAGGCGGGACGGTGCCAGAGCAGGTCGGGGGACCACCAGACCACCGGGTCCGAGGCATTCTGTAGGTAGACCACCCGGGGGTGCTCCCACGGGCCGTCAGCGCGCGCGAGATCCCGTTCCGGGTACTGCGCGAAGCGCACGTGCCGCCCGTGGTCGTAGACCGGGCGCCACACCGGGCTGCCGGGGTCACGTCCGGCGGTCACCTCGTTCCAGATGGGGCTGACGTTGGGCGGCCCGGCCAGCAGCGCGCCGTCCACCTTGCCGAGCAGGTCGTCCAGGCCGTCGAAGCCCGCCTCCGTCGCGTACGTGCCCAGGCTCTCGCCGCCGACCACCAGCTTGGGGCGGTCGTCGGCGGGCAGCGCGGACCACTTGGCGTACACCGCGTCGAACACCGCGCGGGCGTCCCGTGCCGCCTTCTCCTTGTCGACGAGGAAGGAGATCCACGACGGCAGGTACGAGTACTGGGTCGCGACGATCGCGGAGTCACCGCCGTACATGTACTCCAGCGGCTCCGGCATCCGCGGGTCCACCCAGCCGCTGCCCGTGGTCCCCAGCAGCGCCAGCACCTTGCGGTCGAAGCCGCCGGTGCGCTCCAGTTCCTGTACGGCGAGGTCGGCGGTGCGCCGGAAGTGCGTGTCGCCGCCCTCCTGCTCGCCGACGTACACGCGTACCGGGTCCTTGGCGGGCCGGCCGGTGAACGCGGCGATGTCCTGCTTGCGGGGCACCGAGCCGATGAAGTTGCGGCCTTCGGCGCCCAGTTCCTCCCAGTCGACGACGGAGGTGGGGCCGCCGGAGACGTACGCGGAGGCGGGCTGGGTGATGCCGTCGGCGGTGCTCAGGTTGGCGGCCTTGGAGACCCGGTCGACGATGTCGATGAAGCCGCGCTCGTACAGGACGTCCTTGGAGCCGATGGCGACCAGCAGGGCGGTCAGCGCCGCGGCGATCACGTACGCGGCCGGGCGCGGCACCCAGCGGCCGAAGAACCGGGCGAGCCGGCGGGCGACCAGGCGTACGCAGCGGGCGAGGAGCACGAACAGCGCGCAGACCGCCACCGCGATCAGGATGATCATCGGGGTGTGCCAGACCAGGGAGGGCTCGACCTCCTGGAGGCGGCGGAGGCGGCGCTGGGCGTGGGCGCTCCAGGAGACGGCCGCCGTGGACAGCGCGATGCCCAGGACGTGGAAGGCGAGCCAGCAGCGGGCGCGGGCGCGTTCGGCGGGGCGGCACCGGCACAGGGCGCGGAAGAGGCTGCTCGCCAGGGCGCCGGCGGCGTAGCCGATGGCGGCCGTGATGCCGCCGACCAGGCCCTGGAGGTACCAGGGGCGGGGGAGCAGCGACGGGGTGAGGGAGAGCCAGAAGAAGAGCGCCGCGGCGCAGCAGGCGGTGAGGTCGGGCCAGCGCCGGACGAGCCAGGAGGGATCGGGGGCGTCCCAGTACGGGCGCTTGATCCACCGGACGAGAAGGTGCAGCGGCGCGGACATTTGCCCCATTATGCGCAAAGCCCCGCGGACACGTGGTCCGCGGGGCTCTGTCGTACCGGCCGGGCGCCCGTCGGACACCCCCGGTTCACCTATTCGGCGAGGGTGGCCTCGGCGTCGAGGGTGGCGCCGACGGCCTGGAGGACGGAAGCGATCTTGATGGCCTCAAGGATCGTCTCGCGGTCCACGCCCGCCTTGCGCAGCACCTGCTCGTGCGAGTCCAGGCACATGCCGCAGCCGTTGATGGCCGAGACGGCCAGCGACCACAGCTCGAAGTCGACCTTCTCCACGCCCGGGTTGCCGATGACGTTCATCCGCAGGCCGGCGCGCATCGTGCCGTACTCCGGGTCCGACAGCAGGTGCCGGGTCCGGTAGAACACGTTGTTCATCGCCATGATGGCGGCGGCGGACTTGGCCGCGGCGTACGCCTCGTCGGAGAGGTTGGCCTTGGCCTCCGGCTCCAGCTCACGCAGCACCTTCGGCGAGCGCGAGGCGATCGCGCAGGCCAGGACGGTGCCCCACAGCTGCTGCTTGGGCAGCTCGCTGTTGCCGATCACCGAACCGAGGTTCAGCTTCAGGTCCTTGGCGAAGTCCGGGACGGCGGACTTCAGTTCGTCGAGAGCCATGTCGGATCTCCTTCCGGTTCGCTAGCCGCGGTTCACTCGCCCGAGAGCAGCGCGACCGGGTCGAGGGTCTCGTCGCCCTTGCTCCAGTTGCAGGGGCACAGCTCGTCGGTCTGCAGGGCGTCGAGGACCCGCAGGACCTCCTTGGGGTTACGGCCGACGGAACCGGCGGTCACCATGGTGAACTGGATCTCGTTGTTCTGGTCCACGATGAAGACGGCGCGCTGCGCGAAGCCGTCCTCGCCCTCGATGCCGAGCGCGCGCATCAGCTCGTGCTTGGAGTCGGCCAGCATCGGGAAGGGCAGGTCGGTCAGGTCCGGGTGGTCCTTGCGCCAGGCGTGGTGCACGAACTCGGAGTCACCGGAGAAGCCGAGGATCTGGGCGTCGCGGTCGGCGAACTCGTCGTTCAGCTTGCCGAAGGCGGCGATCTCCGTGGGGCAGACGAAGGTGAAGTCCTTGGGCCACGCGAAGACGATCTTCCACTTGCCTTCGTAGGTCTTGTGGTTGATCTGCTCGAACTCCTTGCCGCTCTCCAGCGACACGCAGGCGGTCAGATCGAACTCGGGGAACTTGTCACCGACAGTGAGCACAGGCTCTCCTTCGTGTGCCGTAAGTCCTGATTCAGGCGCTTACGCGAGGGGTTGGACGGTTCCCTACACTGCCACAGGGGGCATTGATCGGGGAAATAGCCAGATCATGCCTCGTTGATCGGGGCTGGCTATCAGTTGCCGAGGCGCTGGCGGGTGGATCCCGGGTGGGTCCCGGGCGGAAGTGATATGTCCCTCTGGCGGAACCGGTCCGCCGTGATGTATGCACGGCCGTGCACAACAATGCCGGATCGGTCGAAAAGGGGCGGTAATCCGGGGAATCCACCGGCTATCTCCGAAACGATGTTCCCCGGTTCACGCACCTCACCAAGACTGGTCCCATCGCGAGCCGTGAGACGTACAATCACCCGCATGGCACAGAAGATCGTCACTATTTACACGGATGACCTCACCGGAGAAGAATCCGCAGAGGTCGCCACGCACTCCCTCGCGGTCGACGGTATTGCATACGAGGTCGACCTCGCCCCGGACAGCTACGACAAGCTGCTGGAGGCGATCGGCCCCTTCCTGAAGGCCGGCCGCCGTACCGGGCGGGTGAAGGCGGGTGCCGCCGGGGCGCGCAAGGCGAGCGGCTCCGCCTCGGGTTCGGGTGAGACCGCGAAGATCCGCGCCTGGGCCAAGGAGAACGGCTACGAGGTGAACGAGCGCGGCCGGGTGTCCGCCGATATCCGTGAGGCGTACCAGAACGCCAACAAGTAGGTCTCGTCCGCACCGGCCGAAGACGTCGTGACGGCGGGCGTATTTCGGCCGGTCCAGGCCGGTGGCCTGGTGAACGGTGCTGGTGGCAGCCGGTGTGCCGGAGAATCGGCGTCGGCTGCCGCCGTCCGAATTGCGGTGGGCCGCGACCGTCGGGAAATCGGCGGTACGGCGGCCGGAACGGCCCGTATCCCGCCGGTGCGAATCCCTCCGGCCCGTATCCCGCCAGGACGTATCCGCACCCGCCGGGGCCGTATCCGGTACGGCGCCGGAGGTGGGGTGCCCATGTGGCGTGTGCTGTGCCCGGCGAAGGGAAACGGTGCCGAGTCCGGAGAATCCGGCCGGGCGGCCGGTTCGCAATCCCCTCGGGTGATCGCCGAGAAAAGCATGAGGTGAATCCCGGACCGCGGAATGTGCTGCGCGCGGCTGCCGGGAGGTACCGGCCGGCACCGCGCCGAAACCCGTCGGTAACACGCTGCGGCAATTGTCCGGCCGGCCGTACACCACGGCCTTCACCGCCGCCCTTCCCGGAAAGTCCTCCCCCGGGAGGCGCCTCCCGCGCCATTAGACTGGATCACTCTGATCGGAGGTGGCTATCGGTGGCATCCCCCTCGAATCCCGGGGCCCGGCCGCGGCAGCCCAGTCTGGCGCAGCTGCGGGCCTTTGTCGCGGTGGCCGAGCACCTGCACTTCCGGGAGGCGGCGGCGGAGATCGGCATGAGCCAGCCCGCGCTGTCCGGCGCCGTGTCGGCCCTGGAGGAGGCCCTCGGGGTGCAGCTCCTGGAGCGTACGACACGCAAGGTGCTGCTCTCGCCCGCCGGGGAGCGGGTCGCCGCCCGCGCCCGCACGGTCCTGGAAGCGGTCGGTGGCCTCATGGAGGAGGCGGAGGCGGCCCGTGCGCCGTTCACCGGCGTCCTGCGGCTCGGGGTGATCCCGACCGTCGCGCCGTACCTGCTGCCGACCGTGCTGCGGCTGGTGCACGACACCTACCCCGACCTGGAGCTCCAGGTCCACGAGGAGCAGACCGGCTCGCTGCTGGACGGCCTCCAGCAGGGGCGGCTGGACCTGCTGCTGCTCGCCGTGCCGCTGGGCGCGCCGACGGTCGCCGAACTCCCGTTGTTCGACGAGGACTTCGTGCTGGTCGCGCCGCAGGACCACTGGCTGGGCGGGCGCGGTGACATCCCGCGCGAGGCGCTCAAGGACATGGACCTGCTGCTGCTGGACGAGGGGCACTGCCTGCGCGACCAGGCGCTGGACATCTGCCGGGAGGCGGGCCGCGACGAGGGCGCGCCGGTGACGACCAGCGCGGCCGGGCTGTCGACCCTGGTGCAGCTGGTCGCGGGCGGCCTGGGCGTCACGCTGCTGCCGCGTACCGCGCTGCGGGTCGAGACGGCCCGCAACGACCAGCTGACCACCGGGTACTTCGCCGACCCGGCGCCGTCCCGGCGGATCGCGCTGGCCATGCGGGCGGGCGCGGCGCGGCAGGGCGAGTTCGAGGAGTTCGCGGCGGCGCTGCGCGAGGCGATGAGGGGCCTGCCGGTACGCATCGTCGAGTGACCCCGGCCGTACGGCACGCTCGTACGCTCTCCTGCACCCGTACGTGACCGGTTGGCGCACACGCGCCCTTGACGGCCCCGGCCCGCCTACTCCGACCGCAGCCCGTCCGGCCGCATCATCCGCCACAGTGGCGGCAGGCTGGCCACCGTCACCAGCAGGATCACCCCGGCCCCGGCGCCCGCCATGCCCGCCACCACCGGCCAGTCCACGAACACCGCGCTGTTGATCATCCACAGCAGCAGTGTGCCCAGCGCCAGCCCGCCCCCGACGGCGAGCACCAGGCCCAGGACGACGGGGATCGCGGTCTGCCACAGGACCGACCAGCCCAGCGTGGCGCGCCGGGTGCCGAACGCGTCCAGTACGGACAGCAGCCGCCGGTGCTCGTGCAGTTGCTCCACGGTGGAGATCACCAGTCCCGCGCCGATCAGCAGCAGGGTGACCACCGCGCCGAGGAACAGGCCGGTGCGCAGGCTGTCGTACTGGCCGTCGTGCCGGTTCTCGGCCAGTGAGACCACGGCCATCGACGGGTTGACGCGTGCCGCCGCCGTACGGACGTGCTCCACCGCGTCCGGGGTGGCGGGGTCGTAGCGGACCGTCAGGTGCATCAGGGGGTGGTGCATCCGGTGCACGTCCACCGCGGACGGGGTGCTCAGGATGCCGTGGGTGGGCAGGCCGTCGTCGCCGGTCTTGGCGGGCACGGTCCGGGCCGTGGCGGGCAGCGTCCACAGCTGCGGCGGGCGGGTGGGGCCGGTGCCTTCGGGCGGGTCGAGGTTCAGCAGGGCGCCCGGCCGCGCGAAGGTGTCCTTGTCCAGGTTGTCGGTGCGGAAGACGTCACCGTCCCGGCACGGGCCGATTTCGGCCAGCCGGGCCAGCTCGGCGCAGTCGCCGACGGTGACGAACACGCCGTCCGCCATGCGGAAGCCGCTGCCCTCCATCACCCGGCCCCGGTCGCCCGCGGCCGACACCGAGGACTCGATCGTGCCGCCCGCCCGGCTGACGCCGTCGGTGCCGCGCAGCACCGCGAGCGCGCGCCGGGTCTGGTCCCAGCCTTCCGTGCCCCCGGTCATCTCGACCACCGGGCGGCCGTTGCGGGCGTAGGTCTCGGCGAACCCGGCCTGCATCCCGGTGAACGTCATGTGGACGGCGATGGCCCCGGCGACCGCGACGGTGATCCCGGCGACGGCGCGGGTGGCCGCCCCGCTGTTGAGCTGGAGCCGCCGGGTGGCGAGCTGCCAGGGCACCGGGCCGCCGTGCAGGCGTCGTACCACCGCGTCGACCAGCCACGGCAGCAGCGCCGTGACGCCGAGCAGCAGGAGGGTCGCGCCGATGGCGAGCCGGGAGGTGTTCAGCGCGCTGTCCACCCGGTCGACGTCCCGTGAGACGGTCACCAGCAGCCCGGCGCCGGCCAGCGGCACCAGCGGCCGCCACCACAGCCGGCGCCGGACGGGCGGCCGGCTGCGGACGATCCCCAGCGGCTCGACCGTCACACCGCGCTGCGCGAACAGTGTCACCAGGACGGCGGCGGACGGCACCAGCACCGCGATCAGCGCGGCCAGCAGCGGGCCCGGGACGATGTCCGACGGGAAGACGTTGATGTCCCACAGGGTCACCACCGAGGCGAACTGCCGCCCGCCGAGGAAGAACCCGGCGCCCAGCACCAGGCCCGCCAGCGATCCGAGCAGCGCCTCCCCGGCGGCGATCCGCCGGGTCGTGCGGATGTCGGCGCCGACCAGGCGCAGTGCGGCGAGCCGGAGTTCGCGGCGTTCGTTGCCGAACCGTACGGAGGTGCCGATGAAGACCATGACCGGCGTCAGCAGCGCCACACACGTCATGATCACCAGCACCACCGCGGGGGCCCGCATCGGACGCTGGACGAACTCCAGCCCGAAGTGGTCGATACGGTCGGCACCGAGCCGTTCGGTCAGCGCTGAGCTGCCCGCGAGGAAGGTCAGTTCGGCCGGTCCTTGCAGGCCGGCGTCGCCGATGGTGCCCACGACGCGGTACGGGAGCCGGTCGCGCAGCGCCGAGCCGTCCGGCGAATCCAGCAGCTCCTTGAGGCCGGGGGAGACCAGCATGGTTCCCGGGCCCGGGAGCGCGGCGATTCCCGGCGGTTTCGGCGGGTGCGTCCCGTCGGGTTTGACGAGCCGGCCGCGGATGTTCTGGTGGTGGTAGCGGGTGTCGGCGTGGGCGTACAGCAGTGTGTCGTCGGCGGGGCGCGGCGGGTGCGCCTGACCCAGGTTCTCGCGGGCCTTCTCCCGGCCGTGCCAGGAGTCGATCAGGGAGGGCACGGACGCGCCCAGCAGCAGGACGGCCACGCCGAGACCGACGCCGACGGCGGTCAGCGCCGTACGGATCCAGCCCTCCCGGCCGCCGCCCGCGGCGAAGCGCAGTCCGGTGGCGAGGTCGCGGGCCCAGACGGCCGGGCCGGCGGGAGACGAGCCGGGTACGACCGGTTCCCCTGGAGCGGCGGACGGGGCGCCGCGCCCGCCGGGGCCTGCGGTTCCGGCCTTGGTACGCGGGCCGAGCAGCGTCATCCGGCGGTACCGTCCGTGGCGCCGGTCCCGCCCGGAGCGGGCGCGGTGCGGTCGTCGGGCGGGTTCACCGCAGGCCCGCCAGCATGTCCTTCACCTTGCCGTCGCGTACGACGATCTCGCGGTCGGAGTAGGCGGCGACCCGGGCCTCGTGGGTGACGAGGACGACGGCGGCGTTGGTGTCCCGGGCCGCGTCCGTGAGCAGGGTCATCACGCGTTCGCCGTTGAGGGAGTCGAGGGCGCCGGTGGGTTCGTCGGCGAAGATCACGCGGGGGCGGGCGGCGAGCGCGCGGGCCACCGCGACGCGCTGGCCCTGGCCGCCGGAGATTTCGCCGGGCCGCTTGGTCTCGGTGTCCTCGACCTCCAGGTGCTCCAGCCACTCGCGGGCGTGCCGCTGGGCCTCCTTGCGCTTGACGCCGTTCAGGCGCAGCGGGAGGGCCACGTTCTCCAGGCAGGTCAGTTCGGGGACGAGCTGCCCGAACTGGAAGACGAAGCCGAAGTCCGTCCGGCGCAGGGCGCTGCGCTGCGCGTCGCTCATCCCCGTCACCTCGTGGTCGCCGTAGCGGACCGTGCCGGAGTCCGGCAGGACGATGCCCGCCAGGCAGTGCAGCAGGGTCGACTTGCCGGAGCCGGAGGGGCCCATGACGGCGACGACTTCACCGGGGTGGATGGAGAAGTCCACCCCGTCCAGCGCGGCCGTCTGCCCGTACGACTTGTGCAGGGCCTTCGCGACCAGCAGCGAACCCTCGGGCGTCACGCGCGGACCACCGCGGCCAGCTTGTCCAGGCGGGCGGCGGTCAGCTCCAGCCAGCGCAGGTCCGCCTCCAGGTGGAACAGCGCGTGGTCGCAGATGAGCTGGTCGGCGAGGTCGCCCTTGCGCTTGCGCTCGGTCAGGCCGCGCATCAGGCGCAGGTGCTCGGTGCGCTGGGTGTCGAGCAGCTCGGCGGCGTCCCGTCCGGTGAGCAGGGCCAGCACCACCTTCGTGTAGAGCGTCGACTGGAGGTACGGCTCGGGCTTCTCGGGCCGGGCCAGCCACTGGGCGACATCGGTGACGCCGGCGTCCGTGATGGCGTACCGCTTGCGCTCCGGTCCGGCGCCCGCCTCGATGCCGTCGACCTCGACGAGGCCGTTCTTCAGCAGGCGGGACATGGTCGAGTAGACCTGTCCGTAGTGCAGCGGGCGGTCGTGGCCGAAGTGCTCGTCGAACGCCCGCTTCAGGTCGTAGCCATGGCGGGGGCCGGACTCCAGGAGGCCCAGAAGCGTATGACCGATTGACATGCCGACCACCTTACTTCGTCGCTACAGCCGTGGTGTATACGCGTTGTGCATAGCACCGCCGGAGCCCTGGGTCCGTCGCGCGGACCTCGGGACTCCGGCGGCGCCGGATCACTCCGTACGCAGCCCGTCCGCGCGCATCATGCGCCACAGCGGCGGCATGCTGAGCAGCGTCACGAGCAGGATCAGACCGGCGCCGAACAGCGGCAGCGGCCACACCACCGACCACGCGACACCGCTCTTGTCCGCCAGGCCCAGCAGCACCCGGCCGAGCCCGAGACCACCGGCCACCGCGAGCGTCAGGCCGAGGACCATCGGGACGGCGGTCTGCCACAGCACGGACCAGGCGAGGGTGCCGCGCCGGGTGCCGAAGGCCACCAGGACCGACAGCAGGCGGCGGCGTTCGCGCAGCTGCTCCAGGGTGGTGACCAGCATGCTGGCGGCGATCAGCGTCATGGTCGCGACGGACGCGATCAGCAGGCCGTTGCGCACGCTGACGAAGCGCCGGTCGTCGCTGGTGTCCATGAGCTGGAAGACGTTGGCCGTCACGTCGATACGGGCCGCGGTGTTGCGGGCGTGCTCGGCGGCGTCCGGGACGGACGGGTCGAGCCGCACCAAGGCCCTGGCGGTGGGCCCGGCCAGCTTCTTGACGTCGACCGCGCCCGTGGTGGCGAACAGGCCGGTGGCCTGCTCGCCGGCCGGGTCGGGCCGGGCCGTGACGGGACGGATCGTACGGGGCAGGGTCCACGGGCCGGGCCGGCCCACGATCTTGCCGTTCTCGTCGAAGTCGTTCAGCAGCACCTGGGCGCCGGGCCGTACGACCTTGGGCAGGTCCTCGTCCACGAACGCGTCGGGGCCGCTGCCGTTGATCAGGAAGACGTCACCGTCCTTGCACGGGCCGGGGCGGGAGATCTCCTGGAGCGTCTCGCAGCTGCCGACCGTCAGCGAGGTGCTCAGGGGAAAGCCGCCCTGGCCGCGCTCCGGACCGGGGGAGACGACCCGCGACCCGACCGTGGCGATGACGCCGCTGACGCCCTTGGTCTCCTCGAACGCGTCGATCATCTTCTGCGTGGCGGCGCCGTCCCTGGCCGGCAGCAGCACCTGGAGCTGCGCCCGCGACGCGTCCTGCCCGGTGGGCTTGGTGTAGTCGTCGCCGACGCCGGTGAACAGCATCTGCAACGCGATGGCACCGGCCACCGCGACCGTGATGCCGCTGACCGCGCGGGCCGCGCTGCTGCTGCTCAGCTGGAGCCGGCGGGTGGCCAGCTGCCAGGGGACCGGGCCGCCCTCGAAGCGCGCCACGACCGCCTCCACCAGCCAGGGCAGCAGCATGGTCAGACCCAGCAGGGTCAGGACCGCGCCTGCGCCGATCAGGTACGTGTTGGCGGTGCCCTTCTTCTCGTCGATCGAGCCGAAAGCCGCCAGCATCGCCAGCCCGGCCAGCGGGATCGGCAGCCGCCACCACAGCCGCCGGCGGCGCGGTACCGCGCTGCGGACGACGCCCAGCGGCTCGATGGCGATGCCGCGCAGCGCGAACAGCGTGACGACGACGGCCGACGCCGGTACGGCCAGCAGGATCAGGACGGCCAGGGCGGGGACCGGCGACAGGTCGGTGGGGAAGGCGTTGAGGCTGCTGATGTCGAGCGTGCCGATGAACTGCCGGCCGAACAGGAACAGCCCGGCGCCGACGGCCAGCCCGAACAGTGACCCGAGAAGGGCCTCACCGGCGGCGATCCGGCGCGCCATGTGGTTGTCGGCGCCGACCAGGCGCAGTGCGGCCAGCCGCCGGTCGCGGCGCTCGCCGCCGAAGCGGACGGCGGTGGCGATGAAGATGGCGACCGGCATGAGCAGGACGACGCAGCCGATCAGGATCAGGACCAGCAGGACGGGGTCCATGCCGGGGGACTGGATCTGCCATCCGTAGGCGGAGGCGCGGTTGGTGCCGCTGTCCTTCAGGGAGAGCTGGTCGCTGCCCGCGTAGTAGTAGTGCTCGGTGGGGCCGATCAGTCCCGCTTCGCCGATGGTGCCGACCACGCGGTACGGGAGCCGGTCGTGCAGCAGCTTGCCGTCCGGGGAGTCCAGGAGCTGCTTCAAGGAGGGGGAGACGACCGCCTCGCCCGGTCCGGGCATCTTGTCCACGCCGGGTGGCAGCGCGGGGTGGCTGCCCTCCGGACGCAGCAGGACGCCGTCCACGCTGTCGCCGCGGAACTGCGAGCCCACGCGGTGGAAGAGGAAGGAGCTGTCGGAGCGCGGCGCCTGCTGGTCCCCGATCTCGATGTTCCGCGCGTTGCTCCGCTCGGAGCGGTTGGCCAGCAGGCTTGGTACGGAGGACGCGCCCAGCAGCAGGGCCACGCCGAGGCCGACGCCGACGGCGGTCAGCGCCGTACGGGTCCAGCCCTCGCGGCCGCTGCCGACGGCGAAGCGCATGCCCATGACCAGGTCGCGGAACCAGACGGCGAGGCCGGCCGGGGCCTTGGCCGGGTTCTCGTCGTGGCCCGTGGGGCCGGGGCGGTGGTCGACGGCGGTCATACGGTGCCCGCCATTTCCCGGGCCTTGCCGTCGCGTACGACGATCTCGCGGTCGGAGTAGGCGGCGACCCGGGCCTCGTGGGTGACGAGGACGACGGCGGCGTTGGTGTCCCGGGCCGCGTCCGTGAGCAGGGTCATCACGCGTTCGCCGTTGAGGGAGTCGAGGGCGCCGGTGGGTTCGTCGGCGAAGATCACGCGGGGGCGGGCGGCGAGCGCGCGGGCCACCGCGACGCGCTGGCCCTGGCCGCCGGAGACCTCGCCGGGCCGCTTGGCCGCCACCGGGCCGACCTCCAGCCGCTCCAGCCACTCCTGGGAGCGCTGCTCGGCTTCCTTGCGCTTGACGCCGTTCAGGCGCAGCGGGAGGGCCACGTTCTCCAGGCAGGTCAGTTCGGGGACGAGCTGCCCGAACTGGAAGACGAAGCCGAAGTCGGCGCGGCGCAGGGCGCTGCGCCGGGCGTCGCTCATCTGCGTCAGGTCGCGCGAGCCGTACAGGACGCTGCCGGAGTCCGGGCGGACGATCCCGGCGAGGCAGTGCAGCAGGGTCGACTTGCCGGAGCCGGAGGGGCCCATGACGGCGACGACCTCGCCGGGGTGGATGGAGAACTCGGCGCCGTCGAGCGCGCGGGTCGAGCCGTACGCCTTGTGCAGGGCGCTGGCCTTGAGCAGAGAACCGGCCGGGGTCATACGAGGGCCTCCGGAAGTGCGGACAGGGACGGTCCGGGCGGCGGGGCCGGGGGCTCCGCGGCGGGGCCTGCCGCGGGTACCGCGCAGGGTGCCCGCAGCATGCCCGGTAGGACACGACGTCACTCTACATTGCGTGTATACCTATGGTGTATACGCACTCCGACAACAGCCGGAGGTCCGGCCCGCGCACGGGCCGGACCTCCGGCATCCCTCGTCCTCACACGCCCTGACCGGGCGCCTCCGGCTCCCCGCCGCCCTCCGGCTCCGGCGCGGCGGCCTTCGGCGGCCGCCCCCTGCGGGGCAGCCCGCCCGCGCCCTTCGGCAGCCGCCCCGCGTCCGCCAGCGCCTTGCGCAGCAGGAACTCCACCTGGGCGTTGGCACTGCGCAGCTCGTCGTCGGCCCAGCGGGCCAGCGCGTCGTGCACCAGCGGATCGAGCCGCAGCAGCATCTGCTTGCGCCGCTGCGCCCGCCGCTTCGGGTCCTGCTCGCCGCCCCCGGGGCCGGCGGCCCCGGACGCGTCGTGGGAGCCGCCCTCACTCACTGGTACAGGGAGCCGGTGTTCAGTACGGGCTGCGCGGCCCGGTCGCCGCACAGCACCACCATCAGGTTGCTGACCATGGCCGCCTTCCGCTCCTCGTCCAGTTCCACGATGTCCTGCTCGCTGATGCGGGCCAGCGCCATCTCGACCATGCCGACCGCGCCCTCGACGATCTGCTGGCGGGCCGCCACGACCGCGCCGGCCTGCTGCCGCTGGAGCATCGCCGAGGCGATCTCCGGAGCGTACGCGAGGTGGCTGAAGCGGGATTCGATGATCCGTACGCCCGCGGCCTGCACCCGGGCGGTCAGCTCGACGGCCAGCTTCTCGGTGATCTCCTCGGCGTTGCCGCGCAGCGACAGCGCGTCCTCGTCATGCGCGTCGTACGGGTACTCGATCGCGATGTGCCGCACCGCCGCCTCGGTCTGGGTGGCGACGAACTCCAGGAAGTCGTCGACCTCGAACAGTGCCTGCGCGGTGTCCTCGACCTGCCACACGACGATGGAGGCCAGCTCGATCGGGTTGCCGTACGCGTCGTTGACCTTCAGGACCGCGGTCTCGTGGTTGCGGACGCGGGTGGAGATCCTGCGGGCGGTGGTCAGCGGGTTGATCCAGCGCAGGCCGTCCTCGCGGATGGTGCCGACGTAGCGGCCGAAGAGCTGGATGACCCGGGCCTCCCCCGGGGCGACCATCTTCACGCCCGTCATGCAGAACAGCGAGCCCACCAGCAGCAGGACGCCGACGACGACCAGCGGCACGCCCACCGCGTTGTCGCCGTGCGAGCCGGTGACGCCGCCGACGATGATCAGGGCCAGTCCCGCGAACGCGCCCAGGACGGTGAGCAGCAGGCCCAGGCCGCCCGGGATGCTGTGCGCCACCGTCTCGCGGACCTGCGGGCGCGGCATATGCGGGGCGTCGGCCGCGAGCTGCGCGCCGCCGCCCGTTCCGTCGTTGCCGCCGGCCGGTGTCTGGTCGGACATGTCTTCTCCCCGTTCTTCGTGACGTACCCCGTGCTGTGCTGTCGTGAGACTAGCAAAGTGATATCACTTTAAGAAGCCTCTCAGGTCGGTACGGCATCATCACGGGACGGTTCCCCCAGTCCGGGTGCTCTTTGTCACGTCGGCAAAAGCCTTGATCGATGAGTATTTGTTGACAGATGCGGTGTTAGCTTCGTGAGCTGAGTTATTGGGGGCGGAACGACTGGAGTTGCGGGAGCGATGGGGCGAGCGGACGCGAGGCGAGCGGCGCAGGGACGTAAACGCCGGGCGAAGCCGAAGGGCAAGAAGGGCGGCATACGCCGGTTCTTCACCTGGAAGAAGCTCCTCGGAGCCTTCCTCGGCGTGTGCCTGCTGGGCATCCTCGGCTTCATCGGGCTGTACCTGTACGTGGACGTCCCCGACGAGGGCAACGACCAGGCCACGACCCAGAGCAACGTCTACAAGTACGCCGACGGCACGATCATGGCCCGCAAGGGCCTGCTCAACCGCGAGACCGTCAAGATCGAACAGATTCCCAAGCATGTCCAGCGCGCCTTCGTCGCGGCCGAGAACAAGACCTTCTACCAGGACTCCGGCGTCGACCTGAAGGGCACCCTGCGCGGCATCCTCAACACCCTCAAGGGCCAGGGCAAGCAGGGCGGCTCCACCATCACCCAGCAGTACGTCAAGAACTACTACCTGAGCCAGGAGCAGACGGTCAGCCGCAAGCTCCAGGAGATCGTCATCTCCCTCAAGGTGGACAACAAACTCAGCAAGGACGACATCCTCGCCGGGTACATGAACACCAGCTACTACGGCCGCGGAGCGTACGGCATCCAGGCCGCCGCCCAGGCGTACTACGGCGTGGACGTCGACAAGCTGACCGTCAGCCAGGGCGCGTACCTGGCCTCCCTGCTCCAGGCCCCCAGCCAGTACGACTGGGCCATCGCCTCCCCCGCCGGCAAGAAGCGGGTGCAGGAGCGCTGGGCCTACACCCTCGACAACATGGTCGAGATGAAGTGGCTGAGCGCCGCTGACCGGCAGAAGCAGGCCTTCCAGCAGCCCGTCAAGCCCAAGCCGCTGCCCGGCGTGGCCGGCCAGATCGGCTACTTCGTCAACGCCGCCAACGACGAACTCATCCGCAAGGGCGTCGACGAGAAGGAACTGGCCGCGGGCGGCTGGACCATCACCCTGGGCATCGACAAGAAGAAGCAGCAGGAGCTGGAGAAGGCCGTCCAGCGCAGGCTGACCTCCAAGCTCGCGCCGGAACGCCGCAAGGCCGACCGGGACGCCCAGCTCGGCGCCGTCTCGGTCGACCCCAAGACCGGCCACGTCCTGGCGATGTACGGCGGCGCGGGCTACACCAAGCACTACACGAACAACGCCACACGGGCCGACTTCCAGCCCGCCTCCACGTTCAAGCCGCTCATCCTCGCCTCGGCCCTGGAGAACCACGCCAAGACCCAGTCCGGGGTGCCCATCACCCCCGACACGGTCTACGACGGCCGCAACCGCCGCCCGGTGACCAACAGCGTCAAGCCGTTCGCGCCGCCGAACGAGGACGAGGTCAGCTACGGCCGGATCAGTGTCCAGCAGGCGACCAACAACTCCGTCAACTCCGTCTTCGCGCAGATGGGCGCGGACGTGGGCCTGGACGAGGTCAAGAAGACCGCGGTCGGCCTCGGCATGGACGGCAGCCGGATGGACGTCCAGCCCGCCATGACCCTCGGCAGCATGGGCGCCAGCCCGCTCCAGATGGCCGCCGCCTACGCCACGCTCGACAACCACGGCAAGAAGGTCGACCCGGCACTGGTCGTCAAGGCGCAGCACGGCACGCAGGAGACCGAGCTGCCCGACCCCATCGGCTCCCAGGTACTGACCCGCGAGACCGCCGACACCGTCACCTCCGTGCTGCGCGGCGTGGTCAACGACGGTACGGCCAAGAACGCGATCGGCGGCACCGACTACCAGGCGGCCGGCAAGACCGGCACCTCCGACGACAACAAGTCGGCGTGGTTCGTCGGCTACACGCCGAAGCTGGTCACCGCGGTCGGCATGTTCGGCGAGGAGGCCAAGGGCGGCAAGCAGGTCTCGCTCAAGGGCACCGGCGGCGGCGGCCGCGTCAACGGCGGCGGCTACCCGGCCGAGGTCTGGGCCGCCTACACCGCCGCGGCGATCGGCGACGACACCGGGGCCAAGTTCGACCTGGAGACGGACCTCGGCGCCGGGGTGGCCCCGACCAACACCCCGCCGCCGAGCAACACCCCCTCGCACACCCCGTCCCAGACGCCGTCGCAGACCCCGTCGCAGACACCGTCCCAGACGCCGTCGCACACCCCGTCGCAAACGCCGTCCCGCACGCCGTCGCACACGCCGTCGCGGACGCCCTCGACGCCCCCGGAGTCGCCTCCGGCCTCCCCGTCGACCGGCAGCGGCGGCAATGGGAACGACGGCGGCCCGGGCGGATTCGACGACCTCGGCTGACGGACGGCCGGCACACCGCAGGGCCGTGGCCCCCGCCTTCGGGCGGGGGCCACGGCCCTTTCGCACGGAGCCCGGGGCGCGGCTCAGCCGCCGTTGAACCGCGCGGCGATCCGGTCGCCGAGCGCCTTGTCCACGTTGCGCCAGTACTGCAGGGCGCGCAGCAGCACCGGCCGGCTCACGCCCTTCGACAGGTGCCCGGCCACGTTGTCGACCAGCCGCCCGCGCGCCGCGTCGTCCAGCACCTGGCGTACCTGGGTGCCCGCCTGGCCCCAGTCGTCGTCATCGCGGCGCAGCTTGTACGCCTCGCGCACCATCTCGCCCGCCGCGTGCCAGCCCGCCGGGTCGCCGAAGCTCTGCGTGTCGGCCGCCGGACCGCCGTACGAGTTCGGCGCGTACACCGCCGCCGCACGGGACGGCTCGTAGCGCATCGGTCCGTCCTTCGCGTACGAGGTGACCACCGAGTGCGGGCGGTTGGGCGGCAACTGCGCGTAGTTCGGGCCGATGCGGTAGCGGTGGGTGTCCGGGTAGGAGAACAGCCGGCCCAGCAGCATCTTGTCCGGCGACGGGCCGATGCCCGGCACCATGTTGGACGGCTCGAATGCGGCCTGTTCGATGTGGACGAAGAAGTCCTGCGGGTTGCGGTCCAGCGTCATCCGGCCGACCTCGATCAGCGGGTAGTCGCCGTGCGGCCACACCTTGGTCAGGTCGAACGGGTTGAAGCGGTAGTCCGGCGCGTCGTCGAACGGCATCACCTGGACGTACATGGTCCACGAGGGCGCGTCACCGGCCGCGATCGACTCGTACAGGTCGCGGCGGTGCAGGTCGCCGTCCTCGCCCGCGAGCCGGTCGGCCTCCTCCTGGGTGAGGAAGTCGATGCCCTGGTCGGTCTTGATGTGGTACTTGATCCAGAACCGCTCGCCGCCGCCGTTGACCCACATGTACGTGTGCGAGCCGTAGCCGTTCATGTTCCGGTACGTCTTCGGGATGCCGCGGTCGCCCATCAGCCAGGTGACCATGTGCGCCGACTCGGGCGACAGCGTCCAGAAGTCCCACTGCATGTCGTGGTCGCGCACCCCGCTGTCCGGGCGGCGCTTCTGCGAGCGGATGAAGTCCTGGAACTTGCTCGGGTCCCGCACGAAGAAGACGGGCGTGTTGTTGCCGACCAGGTCGTAGTTGCCGTACTCGGTGTAGAACTTCAGCGCGAAGCCGCGCGGGTCGCGCCAGGTGTCCGGCGAGCCCTGCTCGCCCGCGACCGTCGAGAAGCGGGCCAGCATCTCGGTGCGACGGCCCGGCTGGAAGAGGTCCGCCTTGGTGAACTGGCTGACGTCGTTGGTCACTTCGAAGAACCCGTACGCGCCGCTGCCCTTGGCGTGCACCACCCGCTCGGGCACCCGTTCGCGGTTGAACTGGGCCATCTTCTCGATGAGGTAGTGGTCCTGGAGCAGCAGCGGGCCGTCGGAACCCACCGAGAGCGAGTACTCGTCGCTCTCGACCGGGACGCCGGCGTTGGTCGTCGTACGCGGGACGTCGTGCGCGGAGCTGGTCATGGCGGAGCGCCTCCCGGTGGTGGGGTCGTCAGTCCCTGTCCACCGGAGAAGTCAACTCCGCCGACGCGGTGTCGGCAACCGTTGGACGCCGTCCGGTTCGAGACGAAGTCCGGCCGCCGGCCCGCCCCGTGGCGCCCCGGCGGCCGCGTACGACGACGCGCTCGGGCCGCTGCCTACGGGGCGCCCCCGAACGGCATGGACAGCTCGAACCACACCACCTTGCCCGTGCTCAGCCGCGTCGCGCCCCAGCGCCGGGCCATCCGGTTGACCAGGTACAGACCGCGCCCGCCCTCGTCGGACGGCCGGGCCTGGCGCAGCCGGGGCAGCTGCGGCACGTCGTCACCGACCTCGCAGCGCAGCACGTCCGTCCGCAGCAGCCGCAGCGTGATCGGCCGCTCCGCGTACCGCACCGCGTTCGTCACCACCTCGCTGACCAGCAGCTCCAGCTGGTCGGTCAGCTCCTCCAGGCCCCACCGGGACAGCGCCCTGCGGGCCAGACGGCGCGCCTGCCCGGCCGTCTGCGCCTTCGGGTCCAGGTACCAGTACGCGACGTCGCTCGGCGCGATCCCGTCGAAGCGGGCCGCGAGCAGCGCGATGTCGTCGTCCCGGTCCCCCGGGCCGAGCATGTCCAGCACCTCGTCGCACAGGGGCTCCAGCGGCGGCGGATTGGGCCCGGTCAGCCGGGCCGTCTCGGTCAGCCGTTCGCGCAGCTGCTCGATGCCGGTCCACACGTCGCGGATCCGGGACTCCACCAGGCCGTCCGTGTACAGCACGAGCGTGGCGCCCGCGGGCGCGTCCAGCTCGACCGCCTCGAAGTCCACCCCGCCGACGCCGATCGGCGCGCCCGGCGGCACCCGCAGCACCTCCGCGCGCCCGCCGCGGTGCAGCATCACGGGCGGCGGGTGCCCGGCGTTGGCGACCATGATGCGGTGCGCGACCGGGTCGTAGACCGCGTACAGGCAGGTCGCCATCCGGTCCGAACCGAGCCGCTGCGCCTGCTCGTCGAGGTGGTGCAGCACCTCCTGCGGCGGCAGGTCCAGCCCGGCGAGGGTCTGCGCGGTGGTACGCAGCTGGCCCATGATCGCCGCGGAGGTCATGGAGTGGCCCATCACGTCCCCGACGACCAGCGCCACCCGGCTGCCGGGCAGGGGGATCGCGTCGTACCAGTCGCCGCCCACCCGCGCCGTCTCGGCGGCCGGCAGATAGCGGCTGGCCAGCCGGACACCGGTGGGCTGCGGCAGCGAGTCCGGCAGCATCGTGCGCTGGAGCGCGTCGGCGATGTACGCCTCGCGTCCGTACAGCACCGCCTTGTCGACGCCCAGCGCCGTGTGCGTCGCCAGCTGCGCCGCCACCAGCAGGTCGTCCGCCTCGAAGGCCGGGCGGTCCGGACGGCGCAGGAACACCGCCGCGCCGATCACCCGGCGGCGGCCGCGCAGTGGCGCCAGGATCACCCGGTGCCCGGCGGGCAGGTGGGTGAGCGGGCCGAGCAGCTCCGGCAGCGCTGCACGCGCCGCCTGCACCTCGCCGAACAGCGGCCGTACGCCCCGCAGCACCTCTGCCAGCGGCCCGCCCGGCAGCACCTCGGACAGCTCCGCCGCGCTGCCGCCCATCGCCGGGCTCAGGTCCGGCTGCGCGGGCAGCATCGGCAGCCGCCCGCCGTTGGTGTCCGGCTCCTCGGGAATCCGGTCGGTACGGCGCAGCCGCAGCACCACCGGGCCGGTCGGGCGCTCGTCGCCCACCGGCAGAGGGTCGCGCAGGTAGACCAGGATGGCGTCGGCGAACGTCGGTACCGTCGCCCGGCACAGCCCCAGCACGATCTCGTCGAGGTCTATGCCGCGGGCGATCCGCCGGGTCGCCGCGCCGATGAACCGCAGCCGGTCGCCGCCCGCCTGACGCGCCGCCAGCAGTTCGGCGCTCTCGGCGGGCTGCGCGGGGTGCGCGGAGCGGGCGGGCGGCGCGTCCGGGGCGCCGGCCTGCTCGGGGGCGCGTCCGGCCGCTTCACCGCGCGCTCCGGTCTCCACCGGCACGCCGTGCGGTGCGGCGGGCGGTGGGACGCCGGGGGTCTGCTCGGGGCGCGGCCGGGGCCGGCCGGCCCCAGTGTCCGCACGGCCGCCGTCCGCGGCGCACGCAGCAGAATCGTCACCGCGCGGTGCTGCGGCGGACATGTCAGCCACCTCGGCCGGCCCGCCGGCCGTGGACTGCCCCGGAAGACCGCGGGGATCGGCGGCCGCGGCGCACGGCGCCGGCTCGGGCAGGCCCCGGTCCGGGGTCGCCGAGGACGCGGCAGGCGGGGCGGCCTGCCGCGGTTCGTGGGAGGTCGGGTGCTCCGTCACGCGTGGGATTCCATCCGTCCGGGGCTGCGCGCGTGGCGCGCCGCGTCTCAAGCGCGTCGCAGGTGCAGGAAGAGCTGGATCTCGGGTGGGGTGTCCGTACTGGCCGGGGCATACGCATACGAGTCCTCCCCGGTGACTTCGAAGCCCGCGTCGTGCACGACCTGGCGCAAGTCGTCCCGCAGGTAACCCGATACCCGGATCGTGCTGCCCAGGAACGGAATCGGGCAGTGGTCCAGGTCGGCCTCGACCATCGACAGGGCCAGCAGTCCGCCGGGCCGCAGCAGGCCGTGCAGCATGCGCAGGGTGTACGGGATCTCCGCGCGGGGCAGCATCAGCAGCGAGAAGAAGGCGACGGCCCCGTCGAACGAGTTCGGGCCGCCGAGCCGGTCGTCGCGCAGGTCGGAGACGTCCAGCTGGTGGAACTCGGCCCCCGGGACGTGGTCCCGGGCCAGCGCGACCATGGAGGAGGAGAGGTCCACACCGACGACCGTGTGTCCCGCGTCGGCCAGCTGACGGGCCGTCGGCACACCCGTGCCGCAGCCGATGTCCAGCACCCGTGACCCGGCGGGCAGCGCGGCCGCCAGCCGGGCACCGGCCGCGAGCTGACCGTCCTTGTGCGGGAAGGCCTCGTCGTAGCGGTCACCGATCGCGTCGAACGCCTCCGCCTGTCCCGCCCGGTCCAGGACTAACCCGTTCAGGCCCTCATATCCGTCGTAGCCTTCAGCGCTCACGACCTCGCCTCTCCTGCGACCGCGGTCAAGTTCGGGGCCCCGCCTCGGGAGCCACGTCCGTGCAGTTCCGTGCAGTCTTGAGTTACGCCTGTGCAGTCTTGTGGAGGACGATCCTACGGTTGATCCCCAGGGGCGCATCAAGGGGGCTCACTCGCACGCCACGCCGCGCCCTTTCCTGTTCACCGGTGCGCCCGGAGCCGCCCCCGTGCGACCGGTCCGTCCGCCGGCGCCGGCGCCGTACGGAGGAAGCGGAGCCGTACGGACGAAGCGGACGCCCGCGGACGCCTCCGGCGCCCGGTCACTCCCGCGCGCCGGGCACGGCCCGGTCCCAGTCCTCCGGCAGCCCCGGCACCTCCCACGCCGGGTCGGGCCGCCAGTCCTCCCAGCCGGACCCGAACGGCACCCCCCACGCGGCGATGTGCTCGACCGCCGCGCGGCCCGCCGCGCGTACGTCCGCCGCCAGCGCGGGCGGCATCAGCCCGTCCCGCTGCGCCTGCGCGAACTCGTCCTCGTCGCGCCACTCCCACTGCCGGTCCGGGTACACGCAGATGTCCAGGAAGTGGTCCTGGGAGTCGACGCCGCCCGCCCAGCGGCGACGCGGCTCCTCCAGGTTCACGTACCAGTTCTTGAAGTGCCAGCCGGGCTCCCAGAACAGCCACACCGACCAGGGGTCGTGCGGCCGGGCCAGCTTCAGCACCCCGGTGCCGAACCACTGGTCGCGGGTGGTGCGCCGCGGCTTGGTGTAGCGGCTGGCGAGCGGCTCGCGGTGGACGGGCGTCCCGTCGGCCAGCACCGGCTTGACGCAGGGCGTGCCGGGGGCCATCCACACCGCGAGCAGCTCGGCGGTGTCCTGTACGACAGTCATCGGACGGCAGATGTGGATGCCGTCGCCGGCGTTGTCGCGGTAGCGCCACAGGATCTGGTCCCCGGGCGCCCAGCGCCCCGGTCCGTCCGCTGCGGCCCGCGTGCCCTTCGCCCCGGCGGCGCCCTTCCTCGTCTCCACCATGTCCGCTGTCATGAGCAGATCCTAGAGGGGCACCGGTGTCCTGGCTGTGACGGGTGCCGCACGGACTGTTACGGATGTGTCATGCGCAGCACGTCGAGCGCCTCGTCCAACTGCTGTTCCGTCAGCAGCCCCTGGTCGACGTACCCGGACTCGATGACCACCTCACGGATCGTCCTGCGCTCCGCGAGGGACTTCTTGGCGACCTTGGCGGCCTCCTCGTACCCGATGTACTTGTTGAGCGGCGTGACCACCGAGGGGGACGACTCGGCGTACTCACGGGCCCGTTCGGCGTTGGCGGTGATGCCGTCGACCGTGCGGTCCGCTAGCAGCCGGGAGACGTTGGCCAGCAGCCGTACCGACTCCAGCACGTTCTTCGCGATGACCGGCAGCATCACGTTCAGCTCGAAGTTGCCCGCGGCGCCCGCCGCGGCCACCGTGGCGTCGTTGCCGGTGACCTGCGCGGCCACCATCAGCACCGCCTCCGGGATCACCGGGTTGACCTTGCCGGGCATGATGGACGAACCGGGCTGGAGGTCGGGCAGGTTGATCTCGGCGAGGCCGGTGCGCGGCCCCGAGGACATCCACCGCAGATCGTTGGCGATCTTCGTCAGGCCGACGGCGATGGTGCGCAGCTGCCCGCTGGTCTCCACGACCGCGTCCCTTGCGCCCTGCGCCTCGAAGTGGTTGCGCGCCTCGGTCAGCGGCAGCCCCGTCGTCCGCGCCACCTCGGCGATCACCGCGGCCGGGAAGCCGGGCGGGGTGTTGATGCCGGTGCCCACCGCCGTACCGCCCAGCGGCAGTTCGGCCAGCCGCGGCAGCGCGGCACGCAGCCGCTCCACCCCGTACCTGACCTGCGCCGCATAGCCGCCGAACTCCTGGCCGAGGGTGACCGGCGTCGCGTCCATCAGGTGCGTCCGGCCCGCCTTGACGACCTCGGCGAACTCCGTCTCCTTGCGCTCCAGGGAGGCCGCCAGGTGCTCCAG
Organism: Streptomyces sp. NPDC030165; assembly: GCF_055573595.1. NCBI lineage: Bacteria > Bacillati > Actinomycetota > Actinomycetes > Kitasatosporales > Streptomycetaceae > Streptomyces > Streptomyces sp. NPDC030165. Next base: position 116,850 of record NZ_JBVIBD010000024.1, read on the forward strand.
CGCCGGGATCAGGTCGTGGGTGACGGCCGCGGTCGCCGCGATGTGGATCGAGGACGGGAAGACGTCGTTGGACGACTGGGAGGCGTTGACGTGGTCGTTGGGGTGCACGTCGCGGCCCAACCGCTCGGTGGCGAGGGTCGCGATGACCTCGTTGGTGTTCATGTTGGACGACGTGCCGGAGCCGGTCTGGAACACGTCCACGGGGAAGTGGTCGTCCCACTTGCCGTCGGCGACCTCCGCCGCGGCCTCCTGGATCGCCGCCGCCACCTCCCTGTCCAGCACGCCCAGCCCGGCGTTGGCCTTGGCCGCCGCGGCCTTGATACGGGCCAGCGCCTCGATGTGCGCCCGCTCCAGCCGCTGCCCGGAGACCGGGAAGTTCTCCACCGCGCGCTGCGTCTGCGCCCGCCACTTCGCGCGGGCGGGGACCTTCACCTCGCCCATCGAGTCGTGCTCGGTCCGGTACTCGCCGTTGTCGCCGCTCAGGCCGTTGTCGCTCATACCTGTGTCAGTGCCCGGGAACGGTGATTCTGTTCCCGGGCACCGGCAGCTTTCGTCCGTCAGGCGGTACGCGCGGGGCGTACGGCTGTCCGGAACCGTACGTCCGTCAGGCGGTCCGTACCGGAATGCTGGTGAACGTCGGAGCGGGCGCCGGGTCCTGGAAGAAGTCGTTGCCCTTGTCGTCCACGACGATGAACGCCGGGAAGTCCTCGACCTCGATCCGCCAGACCGCCTCCATGCCCAGCTCCTCGTACTCCAGGACCTCGACCTTCTTGATGCAGTCCTGCGCCAGGCGCGCCGCCGGGCCGCCGATCGAGCCCAGGTAGAAGCCGCCGTGCGCGGCGCAGGCGTCGGTGACCTGCTGGGAGCGGTTGCCCTTGGCCAGCATCACCTTGGAGCCGCCCGCCGCCTGGAACTGCTCGACGTACGCGTCCATCCGGCCGGCCGTGGTCGGGCCGAAGGAGCCGGACGCGTATCCCTCGGGGGTCTTCGCCGGGCCCGCGTAGTACACCGGGTGGTTCTTCAGGTACGCGGGCATCTCCTCGCCCGCGTCCAGCCGCTCCTTGATCTTCGCGTGGGCGATGTCGCGGGCGACGACCAGCGTGCCGGTGAGTGAGAGCCGGGTCTTGACCGGGTGCTTGGTCAGCTCGGCGAGGATGGCGTCCATCGGCTGGTTCAGGTCGATCCGTACCGCGTCGAGGTCCGGGCCGGCGCCCTCGGTCAGCTCTTCCTCGGTCGTCTCCGGCAGGAAGCGCGCCGGGTCCTTCTCCAGCTGCTCCAGGAAGACGCCCTCGGCGGTGATCTTCGCCACGGCCTGGCGGTCCGCCGAGCAGGAGACGGCGATGGCGACCGGGCAGGACGCGCCGTGCCGGGGCAGGCGCACCACGCGCACGTCGTGGCAGAAGTACTTGCCGCCGAACTGCGCGCCGATGCCGATCTTCTGTGTCAGCTCGAAGACCTTCTCCTCCAGTTCCTTGTCCCGGAAGCCGTGGCCGGTGGGGGAGCCCTCGGCGGGCAGCTCGTCCAGGTAGTGCGCGGAGGCGTACTTCGCGGTCTTCAGGGCGTACTCGGCGCTGGTGCCGCCGACGACGATCGCCAGGTGGTACGGCGGGCAGGCGGCCGTGCCCAGCGAGCGGATCTTCTCCTCCAGGAACTTCATCATGCTCGCCTCGTTGAGGACGGCCTTGGTCTCCTGGAAGAGGAAGGACTTGTTGGCGCTGCCGCCGCCCTTGGCCATGAACAGGAACTTGTACGCGTCTCCGTCGGTGGCGTACAGCTCGATCTGCGCCGGGAGGTTGGAGCCGGTGTTCTTCTCGTCCCACATGGTCAGCGGGGCCATCTGCGAGTACCGCAGGTTCAGCTGGGTGTACGCGTCGTAGATGCCGCGGGAGAGGGCCTCCTCGTCACGGCCCTGGGTCAGCACGTGCTGGCCGCGCTTGCCCATGACGATGGCGGTGCCGGTGTCCTGGCACATCGGCAGCACGCCTGCCGCCGCGATGTTCGCGTTCTTCAGCAGGTCCAGTGCCACGAAGCGGTCGTTGGCGGACGCCTCGGGGTCGTCCAGGATGCGGCGCAGCTGGGCGAGGTGGGCCGGTCGCAGATAGTGCGAGATGTCGTGCATCGCCTCGGCGGCCAGCTTGCGCAGCGCCTCCGGCTCGACCTTGAGGAACGTGCGCCCGTCGGCCTCGAAGGTGCTCACGCCCTCCGAAGTGACGAGGCGGTACGGGGTGTTGTCCTCGCCTACGGGGAGCAGGTCGGTATAGGCGAATGCCGGGCTGGCTGGGCGGGGGACCGGGGCCATCAGGGGTTATTCCTCACTGGGCGGTGGATTTCGGCTGACATCTGCGGCAGCGCTTGACCAGCGTAGAACCCCCGCTCCCGGTCGCCGCTGTGAGGTAAGGCTCACCTGGAACGCTTCCGGGGGCGCGCGTCCTCTAGTCGCGATCTATCGCGTTTCGGTAGGCTGCCCCTCGTGGACGAATCGTCGCTCGCCAAGCGAGCCCAGCAGCCGGTGAACCTGACCAAGCCCGTGGCCGAAGCCGAGCTGAGGGCCTCCGACGCCGACCGGGACCGGATCGCGGAAATCCTGCGCGAGGCGCTGGCGGTGGGACGGCTGGACGCCGAGGAGCACTCCGAACGCATCGACCTGGTCTACCGGGCCAAGACGATGGGCGAACTGGAGCCGCTGGTACGGGACCTGCCCGCGGAGGGCAGCATCCCCCGGCCCCGGCCCGCGGCCGCCGCGTACGAGGCGGAGCCGAGCGGCGCGCTGCCGGACCAGACCATGGTCGCGATCTTCAGCGCCTCGACCCGCAAGGGCCGCTGGCGGGTGCCCGCCCGGATCAACGCCGTCGCGGTCTTCGGCAGCGTGGAGATCGACTTGACCGAAGGGATCTTCCAGCAGCAGCAGGTCCAGATCAACGTCACCTCGATCTTCGGCAGCGTCGAGATCCGGGTGCCGGAGAACGTCACGCTGCGCAGCAGCGGTTCCGGCGTGCTCGGCGCCTTCGAGGTCGAGACCAACGAGTCGGTGGACGCCGACGCGCCGGTCGTCCTCGTCAACGGGTACGCGGTGCTCGGCAGCGTCGAGGCGAAGGCCAGGCGCGGCAAGTGGCTGCGCGATCTGACCGACGACCTGCGGGGCGCCCGGCGCGCGTGGCAGGAGCAGCGGCGCGACGAGCGCCGCGAGCGGTACGGGCACCGCCGGGACGAGCGCCGGGTCCGGCACGAACAGCGCCGGGGCGAGCGCCACGGGCGGCTGCACGGCGGCCACCGCGACTGACGGGGCGGGCCGACGGCGGCGTACCGGCCCCCGGAGCCGGTGTTCGCGCGCCGCGTCCGCACTGCTCGGCGGCCGTTCGCAACCGTGTGCATAAGCACGCGTACAGCGGGTAGGGCTGGTGCATCGTCTCTCGTACGGCTGCGGGGTGCGAAAAGTCGTGCGCAGCGAGACGGGCAAGGGTGACTCTTCGCCGAAGCCGTCGTCAGGAGTAGACCGTGCTGCTACCGCATCAGCCTCTGCAGGACACCGCAGTTGTTCCGCCCCAGCGGGTTCCCTCTCGCGAAGAGGCCGGTCCCTGGCACGCGGAGGCGGTGTGCCGCCGTGACGAGGCGGGCCTGTTCTTCGCACCGTCCAAGGAGCCGACCGCCGCGCGCCTGGCGAGGGAGGAAGCCGCCAAGCGGGTCTGCGCCCGCTGCCCGGTGATGATCGAGTGCCGGGAGCACGCCCTCATGCAGCCCGAACCCTACGGAGTGTGGGGCGGCCTGACCGCCGCCGAACGCCGGGTCGTGCTGGCCCGCCGCCGGCGCCGGGAGACCGAGTTGCAGCGCACGGCCCGTATGCGGGCCGCCGGTTGAGCGGCCGGTGCGACCGGCACGCGTGACGGGCCGGGACCCCGCCGACATGACGGCGGAGTCCCGGCCCGAGTGTTTGGGTGCCGCGGCCTAGCTGGGGCGCTCGAAGTCGACCGAGCTGTACGCGCGCAGCTTGGAGAGCCGGTGCTCGGAGTCGACCCGGCGGATCGTGCCGGACTTCGAGCGCATGACCAGCGACGAGGTGCTGGCGGTCTCGGCGCGGTAGCGCACCCCGCGCAGCAGGTCGCCGTCGGTGATGCCGGTGGCGACGAAGAAGACGTTGTCGCCGCGGACCAGGTCGTCGGTCTGGAGCACCCGGTCCAGGTCGTGTCCGGCGTCGATCGCGCGCTGCCGCTCCTCGTCGTCCTTCGGCCACAACCTGGCCTGAAGGGTGCCGCCCAGGCACTTCAGAGCGCACGCGGCGATGATGCCCTCCGGCGTACCGCCGATACCCAGCAGCAGGTCCACGCCGGTGCCCTCACGGGCCGCCATGATCGCGCCGGCCACGTCGCCGTCCGAGATGAACTTGATCCGGGCGCCGGCCTCCCGTACCTCCTTGGCCAGGCCCTCGTGGCGCGGCCGGTCCAGGATGACGACGGTGACGTCCTCGACGGCGGACTTCTTCGCCTTCGCGATGCGGCGGATGTTCACGCCGACCGGCGCGGTGATGTCGACGAAGTCGGCGGCCTCGGGGCCGGTGGCCAGCTTGTCCATGTAGAAGACCGCGGACGGGTCGAACATGGCGCCGCGCTCGGCGACGGCCATCACGGAGACGGCGTTGGCCATGCCCTTGGCGGTCAGCGTCGTGCCGTCGACCGGGTCCACGGCCACGTCGCACTCGGCGCCGGTGCCGTCACCGACCCGCTCGCCGTTGTAGAGCATCGGGGCGTTGTCCTTCTCGCCCTCCCCGATGACCACGACGCCATTCATGGAGACGGTGTGGATCAAGGCGCGCATGGCCTTGACGGCGGCGCCGTCGGCGCCGTTCTTGTCGCCGCGCCCGACCCAGCGGCCCGAGGCCATGGCTCCGGCCTCGGTCACCCGGACGAGCTCCAGTGCGAGGTTGCGGTCGGGAGCCTCGGGGCTGACCTCGAGTTGGGACGGCAGATGATGCTCGGTCATCGAGCGCACCTTTCTGTACGGCGACGGCCGGAATGGTGAGGGTGGCTATGACTTTATCGGTACGTCGCCAAAATGAGCAGCGGGCCCTACGCATGAGCGGCGACAAGAAGCCACGCGGGCGTGTCCCCGCACGGCGGGCGCCGGCCGCGTGATGGCGGGGGGCCTGTCTTCGCGGCGCCGGGGATGGGGGACCATAGAGGCGTGGCAGGTATGCGAGGCAAGCAGACGGTTCGGGACATGGTCCTGTCGATGGCGGTGATCGGCGCCCTCGTCGCGGGCATCTATGTCTTCATCCCGCACAACGACAGCAGGACCGCCGAGGTGAACGCGGTCAAGACGGTCGACTACCGCGTGGAGCTCGCGACCGCCCGGCGCGCCGCGCCGTACCCGGTCGCCGCCCCCAAGGGGCTGCCCGAGGGCTGGCGCGCGACCTCCGTCACGTACAAGGCGAGCAAGGACGGCAAGGGCGGCGCCTGGCACCTGGGCTTCCTCGACCCCGAGCAGGAGTACGCGGCGCTGGAGCAGAGCGATGCGCCCGCGAAGAAGTTCATCCAGGACGTCACGCTGGGCGCCGAGAAGGCCGCGGGCAAGCAGGTCGTCGGCGGCGTGAAGTGGGACCGCTACAAGGGCGAGAAGTACCGCGCGCTGGTGCGCGAGCAGGAGGGCGTCACGACCGTCCTCACCGGCACCGCGCCGTACGGACGGCTCGCGGAGCTGGCGGCGTCCCTGGAGTCGAAGAAGGACTGACCGGCCGCCCGCGGACCCGCCTGCCGGTCCGCAGGGCTCCGTACACGTACGACGAGGCCGCCGCACCCGGGATGGGTGCGGCGGCCTCGTCGTGTACGGGCGCGGGGCTCAGACCGTGGTGACGGCCTCATCGAAGCCCAGCCGCGGCGAGCGCGGGAAGAACGCGTCGGCGCCGGGCTTGCCGATGTTGATGACCATGAAGGACTTCTGCTTGCCGTCGCCGAAGAACTCCTTGTCGATGGCGCCGAAGTCGAAGCCGGTCATCGGGCCGGCGGCCAGGCCGGCCGCGCGGATGCCGACGATGAAGTAACCGGCCTGCAGCGTCGCGTTCTGGACACCGGCGACCTCGCGGGCGGCCAGCTCGGAGAAGTAGGCGTCCTTGATGCCCGGGGCGTGCGGGAAGAGTGTCGGCAGCTTCTCGTGGAAGTCCAGGTCCGTGGAGAGGATCACGGTCAGCGGCGCGCTCAGCGTCTTCGGGCCGTTGGCGCCCATCGCGTGCTGCACCAGGCGCTCACGGGCGTCCTCGGAGCGGACCATGGTGATGCGCAGCGGCGACTGGTTGAAGGCGGTGGGGGCGAACTTCACCAGGTCGTAGATGGCCTGCACCTGCTCGTCCGTCACCGGCTCGTCCGTGAACGTGTTGGCGGTCTGGGCCTCGCGGAAGAGGAGGTCCTGGGCGGCGGCGTCGAGCGCGAGAGACATGAGGGCACCTCGTGGGTCGGGATTTCCGTGTTCGTCATCAACTGTAACCAAGATAGATTAAGTTTCAACTAATACGGCGGAACAGTGACCCGACTCACAAGGGGTGCCTCGATACGCCGCCGACCTGACGAGGGCGGTCGGGATGGCCGGAGGACCGGGGCGGGGCGGGCCCCTGTCCGGCCGGGCGGGCCCCGCCCCGCCGTTACCCGGCCGCTACCCGGTCACTTCCTCGTCTGCCTCTTCCTCCGCCAGCGCCGCGTCCAGGCGCGCCCGCGCCCCGTCCAGCCAGCGGCGGCAGACCTTCGCCAGTTCCTCACCGCGCTCCCAGAGCGCGAGGGACTCCTCCAGTGTGGTCCCGCCGGCCTCCAGGCTGCGGACGACCTCGATCAGCTCGTCCCGGGCCTGTTCGTACCCGAGCGCGGAACCCTCCGGCTGCGCCGCGTCCGCCGCGCCGTCCACCACCGTGCCGTCGTCCGTCTTCGCCTTCGCCATGGCTCCCACCCTATTCCGGGGGTGTGACATCGGACGGTGCGCCGGACACCCGTACCCGGAACCCGCCCTCGGCGACCCGGGCCCGCAGCTCCTCGTCCGGCGCGACCTCGCCGGGCGAGCGGACGGCCGAGCCGTCCGGCTTCTGGAGCACCGCGTAACCGCGCTCCAGGGTCGCCTTGGGGGAGAGGGCGACGACCCGCGCCAGAGTGTGCGACAGCTCCGAGTCGGCGCGGTCCAGCAGATGCCCCAGGGTGCGCCGGCCGCGCTCCAGCAGGGCCGTGACCTGGTCCTCGCGCTCCTCGACCATCCGGTGGGGCCGCTCCATCGAGGGCCTGCTCAGGGCAGCCGCCAGGCCCCGCTCCTCGCGGTCCAGGTAGCCGCTGACCGCGCGCAGCGCCCGCTCCCGCAGCTGCTGGATGCGCGCGAATTCCTCGCCGACGTCCGGTACGACCTTCTTCGCCGCGTCCGTCGGCGTCGAGGCGCGCAGGTCGGCGACCAGGTCCAGCAGCGGTGAGTCCGGCTCGTGGCCGATCGCGGAGACGACGGGCGTACGGGCGGCGCCCACGGCCCGTACCAGCTGCTCGTCCGAGAACGGCAGCAGGTCCTCCACGCTGCCGCCGCCGCGCGCCACGATGATCACGTCGACCTCGGGCAGCGCGTCCAGCTCCTTGACCGCCTCGATCACCTGCGGCACCGCGTGCACGCCCTGCACCGGTACGTTGCGCACCTCAAAGCGGACCGCCGGCCAGCGCAGCCGGGCGTTCTCCAGGACGTCCCGCTCGGCCGCGCTGGCCCGGCCGCACACCAGGCCGATCAGCTGCGGCAGGAACGGCAGCCCGCGTTTGCGCTCCGCCCGGAACAGGCCCTCGGCGGCGAGGGACTTCTTCAGCTGCTCCAGCCGCGCCAGCAGCTCGCCGACGCCCACCGGCTTGATCTCGGCGGCCCGCAGCGAGAGCTGGCCGCGCGGCGCGTACCACTCCGGCTTGGCGTGCACGACGACGCGCGCGCCCTCGCTGACCACGTCCGCGACCTTGTCGAAGACCTGGCGGTAGCACGTCACGCTCACCGAGATGTCGTACGACGGATCGCGCAGCGTCAGGAAGATCACGCCGGCGCCGGGCCGCCGGGACAGCTGCGTGATCTGCCCCTCGACCCACACGGCGCCCAGCCGGTCGATCCACCCCCCGATGAGCCGCGACACCTCGCCGACGGGGATCGGCGCCTCCGCAGACGTCCTCACACTCATGCCACGAGCGTATAGCCCGGCACTGACAACGCCGGGCTACGCGGAACCGCTCGACGCGGGGGTGGCCGGGTCAGCCACCCACCGCCCCGCCCCTCCGGCGCCCGTACTGCACCCCCAGCACCACCAGCCCCACCACGAGCCAGGCAGCGCCGACGATCTGCGCGGTCCTGGACGCCTCCACGACGACCGCGACCACCACCCCCAGGCCCAGCACCGGCACCAGCACGTGCTTGACGACGTTCGGCCGCTCGGCCCGCTTGCGTACCCAGAACCAGCCGATCACCGAGGCGTGCAGCAGCCCGAAGGCGGTCAGCGCGCCCACGTTGACGATCGAGGAGAGGTGGTCCAGGCCGTCGTCGCGACGGGCCGCCCACACCGCTGCGACCAGCGTCACCACCGCAGCGCCCAGCAGCGCCCGCCGCGGCACCCCGCTGCCCGCGTCCACCTTCGACATCGCGCCCGGCAGCCGCCGGTCCCGCGCCATCGCGAAGAGCAGCCGCCCGGCCGCCGCCTGCCCCGCCAGCGCCGCGAACGCCGCCCCGATCGCCTTGCTCGCCGCCACCAGCTTCTGCAGCCACTCGCCGACGGCCGCGTTCGCCGTCGCGTAGAAGGCGTCACCCTGCTCAGCGGGCTTGTCCGCCAGCTCGGCCGCCGACATCGGCGCCAGCAGCGCCGCCAGATAGGTCTGTACCGCGAACAGCACCCCCGCCATGACCAGGCAGACCAGCACGGCCCGCGCCACCCGCGCAGCCCGGCCCGCCCGTCGCCCGCCACCGCCCTTGCCCGGACGCGCTCCGCGCGGCGCGTCCTTCGCCTCCTCCGCGAACGAAGCGATCGCGTCGAACCCCAGGTACGACAGCACCGCGACCGACACCGCCGCCAGCACCGCGCTCATGGAGAACGACCCCTCGCCGGTCAGCGGCTCCGCCCAGCCGCGCTGCGCCCCCTCCGTGGCCAGCACCCACACCGCCGCCACCACGAACACCACCAGCACCGCGAGCTCCATCGCCAGCACCACGAAGCCGGCCACCGCCGCCGTCCGTACCCCCAGGAGGTTCAGCAGCGTGGTGACGACCACCGCGAGCGCCGTCCACACCCACTGGTGCACGGACGGCACCAGCGCGTGCATGGCGATACCGGAGAAGAGGTACGCCACCGCCGGGATCAGCAGGTAGTCGAGCATCGCCATCCACCCCGCGACGAAGCCCGCGCCGTCGCCGAGCCCGGCCCGCGCGTAGGTGAAGACCGACCCGGCCTGCGGGGCGACCCGCACCATCTGCGCGTACGAGTACGCGGTGAAGGCCATCGCGACCGTCGCCACGACGTAGACGAGGGTGATCGCGCCGTGCGACTTCGCCTGGAGCGTGCCGAAGATCCCGACCGGTGCCATCGGGGCGATGAACAGCAGCCCGTAGACGACCAGGTCCCGGAAGGACAGCGTGCGCCGGAGCCGGCCGGCATCCGGCACGGCGGACGCTCCGGGCCCGCCGGGAGACGGCGGAGTGGACGGGTTCGGCTCGGACGGTGCGGTCATGACGGACACCTCGGCAGGGGACGAACGGGCCGACGATGATCGTCGGCTGTCCTCCAGCTTCGGGCAAGCCCGCGCCGCCGGCGGGGTGGACGCGCCAGGAGAGGCGCGTACACGCCGGGTGCGCCGCCGCGGAGCCGCGGCCACGGTCACTCCATCGCGCCCCGGCGGCATCACGAACCCCGGGACCGGCCCCGTACGATGGATCGTATGACTGCTGCTACGCCCAGCCCGTCGCCCGCCACCGCTCCGGACGGAGACGCCGCACCGCGCGAGGACCGCCGCCGGGTCCTGCTCGCCGCGCCCCGTGGCTATTGCGCGGGCGTGGACCGTGCCGTCATCGCCGTCGAGAAAGCCTTGGAACAGTACGGCGCGCCCGTCTACGTGCGCCACGAGATCGTCCACAACAAGTACGTCGTCAAGACCCTGGAGAAGAAGGGCGCGATCTTCGTC
>NZ_JBVIBD010000025.1:0-114754 GCF_055573595.1 Streptomyces sp. NPDC030165
TGGTTCATGCGGGCGTGGGCGGCCTGGGGATGGTGGGCGCCGGTACGCAGCAGGAGCTGGACGGCGAAGACCGCGCCGCCGGGGGTGAACTTGCCGACGCTGTCGCGGATGTCGCTCTGCCGCGGCACCCGGTGCGTGGCGCGTGCGGAGCGGTTGCCGTTCCAGTCGGAGGCCAGAGCGTCCATGAGACCGGCGGTGCTGCCCGTGGTCAGGCTCTCGCCGTAGGCGGAGGGACCGCGGCGGCGGGCGGCGGCGAGCAGGATGCGGCGGCGGCGGGCGAGGCGGCGTTCGCTGACCGGGACCAGGTCCAGGCACAGCTCGGCCTGTTCGCCGTCCGCACTGCGCACACCGGCCAGGGCGGCGGCCACCTGCTGCAGCGGGTCGGGGGCCAGGCCCAGGGAGGCGAGGGGCTTGGCGTCGGGCAGCGCCAGGACGAGCTCGGCGCGTTCGAGGTAGCGCGGCGCGGCCGGGGCGGCGGGCGAGGACCGGGGCGGTTTGCTCAGGCCGGTGGCGGTCATCGCCGGGCCTCCCTGGCCACCGCGAAGTGCACCGGATGGATGTCGGGGCGGGCCTGCGGGGTGCGGACCTCGACCTCGGCGTAGGCGGGCATACGCAGCACCGCGGCCGCGTCGGCCGGGCCTTCGAGGTAGCAGCGCATCTGACCGTCGGTGACGGTGTAGCGCAGGCGGGCGGCGGAGCCGCGGGCCGGTGCGCCGGCCGCGTGATGGATCCGGGCGAACTGGTGGGCTGCCCGGCCGACCTCTTCCATGCCCGGGTTGAACGTCGACGTCGGCACCAGCTCGACACAGGCCCGGTGGGCCAGGGCTGCATCTGTCCGCCAGCGGCGGCGCAGGCCGGCAATCCCGGCGGCGACGGCCCCGGCGAGGACGAGCGCTGCGAGGTAGGGGGAACTCGCGGCGATGACATGGGCGGCATCGAGGACGGCTGCCGCACCGGGCAGCTCGGCGCTCATGCCCGGCTCCGGCCGGGGCGGGTGTACTGCATGGGTCCTCCAGCGGTTGCGGTCCTTTCACCAGGACCAAGTGCGGCTGGAAGACCGATTCGGACAGCACCCCCTCGACTTTCCTTACTCTTTACCTTCAGGGCGCCTGGCTGGCGGGACGTCCGCTGCGGGCGGCAGACCGTACGCCCGCTCGCCACAGGGTTTGCCCGGCGGATGACGGTGGCCGGTCCTGTGACCGATCGGCCACGGCAATCGACCGGCCATCGGCACACTTTGACTTCGATCAGGAGAACGGCGGCACCAGCTCAACAGGCTTGCCCAGGGCCGGCGCCAGGGATGCCCTGGGACGGACACGGCTTGCCCGTTTCCATGGGCAAGCCTCCCGCTTGCTGCGTGAGGCTGTGGGAAAGCCTTTGGGGCGCCCCAGTGAGGAGAGTTCACGGCACGAGCTGAAGGGGCCGGGAAGCGGCGCGTCCAGATCGTTGGCGTAGCGCTCGCGGCGCTCGGCCGATCATCTCGACGTTCCCAGACGATGACCGCGTACGAGCGGGGTCAGCGTCTAGGATCCGCAACCTCGTGAGCACTGGCTCCTGCGGAATCACCGGAATCCGGGGGCAGTGAGCAGCGACCGTGTCGGTGGGCAGCGAGCAATCGACGGTTCCGGGCACTTTGAGGTCGGCTACAGCCGGTGACGGCACTGCCTGCTCGACGGCGACCGCGACGCCGGATGGGAAGCGGACGACGAGCCGTAGGAGTAGCCCCGGTGCCCATGCCGGACGCCCGGCAGGCACCATCACGCCACCGCCTGGCCCCAGCCCTGAGGCCACTGGGCCCGATATGCCGCCGAGACCACCGTCAAACAGCGTCCAACACCAAAATTTCCAGGGCAACCGCCACCGGACGACGGTGGACCAGGCCAGTGATATTCCTCAGCTTCTGTTAGCCGCAGTCACCAATACTTCCACGTCGTCCCCACTCCTTCGCTGGTGGCGGGTGTACACGGGCATTCTCGCCGATCCGTTCGCATTGCCTCCGTGCGTGCGCTCGAGTCCGGACGCCGTTCCCCGGAATACTGACGGTGCTCCCCAACCGGTCTCTCAGATAGGAACAGCGTGCCCATCGACTCGACCATCACCATGCGGTTCGGCAAGCACCAGCTGCACAACACCGGCTGGTCCTGGGGAACCCGTGCCGCGTATCCCGAAGAGCGCAAGGGACGAGACGGTTGGGGCACGCAGCTCGAGACAGCCGCCGTCATCGAGATGCTCGACCTGGTGCTCCGCCACGGCGTGGACCCGCAAGACGTTCGTGATCGGCTTGCCGCAGCATCCGCGCACCTGGTCAAGCAGAACGACCGCTCTGAGGGCTACGAGGATTACGAAGAAGAGGCGGCTGCCGTACGGCCCCCGTCTTTCAGCGCGCCAGCCGAGGCTGAGGTCGCGGTGTCTGGCAAGCGGCCAGCTCCAGCTGTAGCAGCCTCATGGGCCGTGGCGCAGGAACATGCGCTCCAAGCTCGTCGACACATGGAAGAGGCCGGCGGGGCCGATGCTCTGGGGGTGGTAGACGAATGGGCCGTGCATTTGAACCTGGCCGTTACGTACGCCCGTCTCGCCCGGACCGCATCCGACCTGCTTGTGCGACAGGAATAACACTCGTAGGCGCACGGCTCCAGCGTTCCAGGCGCGCTCGGTACCGAGCAACCGCGCAGGTGGTGCGTGGAGAGACCTCCGGCGTGGCTGAGGCTGAATCGCTGCTCCTCACCGGTCCTGGGAGAGTTTGTACAGCTCCTGAAAGAGCCCCCCGAGATCCATGAGGGCCTGGAAGTCGCCTTGTTCTCGTACGCGGCCGCCGTCGAGGACGATGATGCGGTCGGCGATGCGGGCGTTGTCCAGGTTGTGCGTGACGAAGACGGCGGCCTTGCCCGCGGCGAGTTCCTTGAACCGGCTGATGACCAGGTGTTCGGCGCGCGGGTCCATGGCGGATGTCGGCTCGTCCAGCATCAGCACGGTTGCGTGGCGGTAGAACGCTCTGGCGACGGCGATGCGCTGCCACTGCCCGCCGGACAGGTCGGTGCCGCCCCAGTTGGAGCTGGCAACCAGGGTGTCGAGTCCGTATGGGGCCTTGGTGATGACGCTGTCCGCTCCGGCCGCCTTCGCTGCGTTCAGCAGCAGGGTGTCGTCGTCGGTGCGGGGCTGGCCGAGGTGAATGTTGGAGCGCAGGTCCATGGGCCAGCGGGTGAACTCCTGCGGCACCAGGCCGACCCGCGCCCACACGCTCGCCGGGTCCGTCCCGGCCAGGTCAGTGCCGTCCCAGGTGACGGTGCCGCTGCTGGCGATGCGAAGCCCGGTCAGCAAAGCCGCCAGGGTCGTCTTGCCGCTACCGTTCTCACCGACCAGGGCGACCAGTTCGCCGCGGCGCAGGGTAAGGCTGACACCGTCGACCGCCGGGGTGGCGGCGCTGGGGTAGGTGTAGGTGACGTTGTCCGCGCGGATCTCGGCGGGAGCGTCGGACGGGATCTTCCTGGTGCCGCGTACGGCGCGCAGGTCCTTCGCGCGGCGCAGGAACGTCTGCCAGTCATCCAGGTACAGCGAGGTGCGGAACAGCCGTGCGGCGGCCATGACCAGGGAGGTCAGGGCGCCGGTGGAGGTGCGCACGGCGATGACGGCGGTCGCCGCGATGGCCAGGTCCATCCGATCGGTTGCCGCCAGCCAGCCAAGTGCGGCCCAGGTTGCGGCGAGCATCAGCCCGCTGATGGCCGCGCCGAGCAGCGTGGCCCGCAGAACCCGGGGCGCTGCCGCACGGTGGGTGGCTTTGATCCGGTCAGTGATCTGGCGATACCAGGAGGTCAGGAAGGCGGCCATGGTGGTCGCGCGGACCTCGGCGGCCGTGCGACGGTCGGTGGAGTAGTACCGCAGCAGGTAGCGCAAGTGGTTGTCCGAGATGTTCTGGTAGTCCGCCCGGTGCTGGATACGGGCGATGGTGACGGCGGCGGCGCCCTTGGGTACCACGGCCAGCACGAGCAGCGGCAATAGCAGCGGGTGCAGCACGGTCAGCACCGAAGCCGCAGCGATGAGCTGGGCGAGCGCGGAGAGAAGGGCCTGGGCGTCGCCGATGAGGTTCTCGGTTGCCTCCGCCCCCTTGCCAGCGGCCTGGAGCCGGTCGGTGAAGCCGGGCCGGTCGTACGCTTCCAGCTCGATCTCGGGGGTGGCGGCGATGATCTGGAGGTCCGCCTCGGTCGCGGCCTCCGGGGCGAGGCGGGCGGCGGCGTACACGGCGAGGGCGTCGGCACCGGCTCGCACTCCGATGGCGAGGGCGACCACGATCAGTGCCCCGGCCGCAGCGCCCACCCGATCGGCGACCGGTCCGCCGGTGAGCAGTTGGTTCATGGCGCCGGGCAGGGCGCCGAGTGCGACGGCCGAGCAGACGGCCACGATCACCTGGCACGGGCTCAGCCACAGCATCGCCGCCCGGTCGGCGGCCCAGCCGAGACGGGCCGCGGCGGCGAGCGTGCGGGGCAGGCGGGCGGCCATTTGCCACCAGGAGGCGCCTGCGATGTCCTCGAAGTGCGGGTCGCTGCGGTAGCCGACCTGCTGCGGGGAACCGGAGGCTTTCGGGGCGGGCGCGGACTCGGTCACCCGCCCCATCCTGGTGCGCCAGGCGGGGCGACAGAAGCTGTTCGAGCCGAAATCGCCCGCGTGGTGGGTGCGGTGTCTACAGGACCCGCAGGGCCAGTTCGATGGCGGTGATCAGGAATAGGCCAGTGCGGTACGGCGCGACCTCGTCGGGTCCGAGCGCGGCCCGCTCGACGGCTGCGGCGAGCGCGGACGGGTCGAGGAATCCCTGCTCGACCAGGTGCAGGTCCTTGCCCCAGCCGCGAAGTAGCCCGGTGGCGTAGGCGTGCACGGCGGTGTTCATCAGGTGCCCGAAGTTCTCCCGCAGCACCGGGTGCACCACCTCGTCGGGCAGGCCGCGGGCGGCGAGGCGCTCGGTCAGCAGCCGCTTGTCGCGCTTCCACTCCAGCGGGAGGCGCCGGCCGAAGCGCACCAGCTCCGGATCGGTGAACGGCGCGAGCGTCCACAGGCCCCGGCGGGCCAGCAGCGGAGTGGCGACCTCCAGGGCGATCAGTGCGGTCTCCGGTGCCACGGTGGCCGGGGCGATGCCGGTGTTCACCTCGCCGAGCAGGTCGCGGACCCGCTCACCGCACCAGGCGGGCGCCTCGGGCGTACGGGCGGGACCGCCGTCGGGCCGTCATACGCGGGCGACTTCGTCGCCGCCGAACCCGGCAATCACCGTGGTGATGCCGCGCGCCCTCAGCGCCTGGGCGAGCGCGTCGGCGGCCTCCAGGTGCGGCTCGTCCAGCGGGCTGACCGCCTCCGGACGGGAGCGGCGCAGCCCGCCCGGGACGAGCGGCGGATGGTCGGCGGCGGGCACGGTGACGTCCGGGGCGAAGCCAGTGTGGTCGATGACCATGCGGCGTCGCGCTTCCTGCTGGGGCCCGGCCTGGCCGCCGATCAGCAGCGCGCACGGTGTGATCCGGCCCGGGTGCGCGAGCGCGAGGGAGATCGCAAGGTTGGTGGAGTCCTTGCCCCCGGACAGCTGGGCGGCGGTCTGGGCCGGGGCGAGGGGGCGGCGGGCACCGATGTGGTCGACGAGCGCTTCGAACGCGCCCACCAGGGTCGGGCCGTCGGTTCCCTCGGCGAGCTCGGAGGGCGCGGCGTGCTCGGCGGCGGCCGGGTAGACCAGGCGCAGGCCGTCGGCGTCCGCGTACGCCGACGATCGCTCGGACAGCCGCTTGATGCCGGTGACCAGCGTGTCGTGCCCGTACCGGGGGTGGCCGGACAAAAGGCGCATGACCTCCTTCTCGTCGAGCTGGCCCGGCGTCATCTGCGCGGACAGGTCCATCAGCTTCCACGACCCGCTCAGCGTCCCTTGGCCGTACGCGAGGTAGAGCGGGCACACCCCGCCCAGCCCGGTCTGGAGCCGAACGCCGTCCGGGCCCGCCTCGACCCATACAGATTGCAGCGGCCAGTCGCGGCACTCTTCGACGGCGCGGGCGTAGACCGCGCCGTCGACCCGCACGGGTGCCGTCGAGCGCAGCAGCGAGGCGCGGTCGGCGACCCGCTCGCGCACCACCATCAGCGTGGTGGTGCTGCCGGTCACCGCCCGAGCCTCCAGCGCGGGGTGGGCCAGCGGGCGGATGCGGTCCCTGCCGCGCCTCCAGCAGCCCTCCGCCTGCTCGCACCACTGCCACGGCCCATCGGTGCCGGCCCGCAGGCCGACCGTTAACGTCAACATCTGAACTCCCCTTCCAGGCGGTCTTCGGACATGCGGCGGGGCCCGCGCGGCGCAGGCCGGGCGCGGGCCCCGGTGGTGCTGGACGGACAGCGGAGCCAGGCCGTCAGTCCTCGAACCGGCCCTGGTCGGAGGACTCCTGCGGCTTCTCCTCGAAGCGCGCGGTGTCCCCGGGCACAGCGGTGATCTCCGGCCCGGCGAACACGGACTCCCACGGCCGCGTTTGGTCCTTCATCGCGAACCCCTTCTTGTCGATCCGCACCCGTTGCCCCCCGCCAACGGGTTTTGTGAATTAGTGAACTGGACAGCGGGGAAGGCGGGTACCGTACGGAGCACGCCAAGCCGTATATCGCGTTTATGCGGATGAGGGCCGGCCCTCCATGACCCAGCGCGCTGCGAACGTTCACCTCAAGGCTTTGATCGAGGAAGCTGGTCTGCCGTACGACGGCATCGCCCGCGCCGTAAAGGCCGTGGCCATGGAAAGCGGCCAGCGCCTTGGCACCAACCGGTCCGCCGTCCACCACTGGCTCGCAGGCGCCACACCGTCCGGCGCGACCGCCGGGTACCTGGCCGAGGCGCTCTCCCGCCGCCTGGGACGCCGGGTCACCCGCGAAGACCTCGGACTCGGTTCCTTACCCGGCAGCGAAGATGACAGCATCGGACTGACGCTGGACTTCGATCCGATCGAGACGCTGACCGCCATCGGGAGCGCAGACGTGAACCGACGCCGTTTCCTCGCCGCCTCCGCCTACTCCCTGGCCGCCGCGTCTGTCCCCCTTCAGACCGTGCAGGAGGCTGCGGCCCGGACCCGTACGGTCTGCGGCGGCGCGGTGGCCGGGCACACGGATGTCGCCGCGGTGCGCGAGATGGTGAAGTTCTTCATGGACATGGACGAGAAGCACGGCGGCCAGCACGGACGGGCCGCGTTCGTTCAATACCTGATCACCGACATCGCCGACCTGTGTCGGAGCCGCTTCGCCAACGACGCCGTCCGCGCCGAGGCGCTCTCGGTCGCCTCGGCCGGCGCCCACCTCGCGGGCTGGAAGGCGTACGACTCCGGGGAACAAGGGCTCGCACAGAAGTACTACATGCAGTCCCTCGCGCTCGCACGGGCCGCGGGCGTCCCCGGCCAGGACGGCTTCGTGATGCGCACAATGTCGCAGCAGGGCATGAAGCTGCACCGCGCCGAGCACTGCCTCGCACTCGTGGAGACCGGATGGGGCCAGGCCAAGGGCCGGGTCGACGCGCAGGTCGAGGCATTGTTCGCCGTCACCCACGCGCACGCGCTCGCCAAGACCGGGCAGCGCCAGCGGGCCCTGGCGGACGTTGACCGCGCACACGCCGCCCTTGCGGCCGGGGCTCGTGCCGGAGACGAGGTGCCATTGTGGGCCCTGGTGTGGGGCCCGCCCGCCGCCACCGTCCACAGCCGTACGGCGAAGGTCTTCGAGACGCTCGGCGACCGCCGCAACTCCGCACGGAGCTACGCGACCGCCGCGGCGAGCCGGCCCGGGGCGACGTACGCACGGATCATCGCTCTCGACCTGGTGGCGCAGGCCGGTCAGCAGGCCAAGCAGGGCGGCATCGAGGAGGCGTGCACCACTTGGGGCCGGGCCATCGGCACCATGGCGGGGGTCAAGTCGGCCCGCACTCTCAAGGCCGTCCGTTCCCTGCGCACGGACCTGCGCCCCTACCGGGCCCGCGGCGTGCGGTGCGCGGCCGAGCTCGACGAGCGGGCCCGCATCTTCCTCACCCACCACCGCTGACAGACGAGGCTTGTGGTGCGCCGTGCGTGCGACGGGCGCTGCCCGAGCTCCGTATCGTCATGCTCTGGACGGTACGGAGCCGCCCGGACGCCCCGGTCCGAACGACCGCAAGAGAGCGAGAACGGCGGCCACGGACTGTAGCGAGTGCGCATCGAGTCCCGGATTTGCGCATTCATTGCGCATCCTCAGCCGACATTGCGCATCGAATCGCGGATCCTAGAATCAGCGGGTGCGGCTCGCAGGCCGCGGTAGCAGGTTGCGCAGCAGTTCGGCGGTTTCGGCTTCCATGTCGGCGCCGCCGAGGAGCTGTTCGTTGATGCGAGCGAGGCGGGCGGCGGCTTGGCGCAGGGCGTCGATGTCGCCGACGGCGTGGTGGGCGAGGAAGACCTGCCGGTGCAGCAGTTCGCTCTCCTCGGCCGCGAGCAGACCGCGGCGCGCTGCCCACAGGGCTCCGGAAACGTCGTCGCCTTCCCGGCGGCGGGTGGACAGCTCGTAGGCGACGTCCACGATCGCGGAGACCATCTCCTGGATGGCGGGTTCGGCCCAGGCGTAGCGCTGGGGGTCGATGCCGCTGAACGGCCGGCCCCGGACCAGGGCGAGTGCGCGGCGCAGGGCGAGGTCGCCGTCTTCATCGTGGCGGGTGAGGCCGGCGCGGGCCAGGCGCTGGAACTGGGTCCAGTCGCAGGTGACGTGCGGGCCGAGGCGGTAGCGGCTGTCGCCGGTGTCCTGCACGCGTGGCAGGTGGGCCTGACCGTCGGCGCCCTTGCCCAGCCAGGAGCGGGTGCGGGAGATGACGGCGTTGCGCATCTGCTTGCCGACCAGACGGCCGGGCCACAGCGCGTCGTCGATCGCGTGGTGGTCAGCGCCGGGGTTCAGCGCGAGGAACGCGGTCAGCTCGGTACCGGCGTTGCGGCGGCTGGAGTCGATGCGCCCGCGTGCGCCGTCGATGGTGATGGAGCCGAGCAACAGGACGGCGGGTCCGGCGGCAGTGTCAGTGGCTGGTCCGGCAGAAAGGACGTCCGCCGCCGCGGGTTCGCCGACCGGGTCGGCGGCCGGGCTGGGGATGGTGGCGTTTACGGTCGGCGGGGTCGACGTGGTGCAGGGGCTGGCCGCACCGGCGGTGCCGCTGGCCGGGGTGGTGGGCGCAGCGATGCTGCCTGCCGGTGACACCGCGGTGGTGTCTGCTCGGTCGGTCGGCTGTGCAGCGGGGGGTCGGCTGGTGTCGGGAGCGTGACGCGAGACGCCCTTAGTGATGTTGTCCCCGGTGCTGCCGCCTGCATTGGCTGTCGGTGTGGCCTCGGACTCTTCGGCGGGCTCATACGGGCCGGTGTCCTGGCCGTCGCTACCGTCGTACGGATCAATGTAGTCGTCGAATTCGTCCGGCTCCTCCCACCCGTCGTACAGGTCGTAGGAGCCGGTCCCGTCAGCGGGGGCCGGGACGTCGGTGTCGCTGGCGGCGAGGGTGAGCAGCTCGACGGCGTCGGTGAAGTGGCAGTCGCTCAGGCCCTGCAGCCTGATGGTCAGGTTGGATCCGGGCAGCGTGACGGTGTGGTCCGGGCCCTGGCAGTCGAGGGTCCAGGCAGTGTCCGGCAGATCGCTGGTGGCGTCGGCGGTGATGACGGCGCCTGCCGTGCGGGGTTTTTCGGTGAGGGCCTGGATGAGCGCGGCGCGGTCGGGGCCGTCGGGGAGGTTGGCCGCGAGCAGGATGTGCGGGGTCCAGGCGCCGGCGGCATCGTCGGTGAGGCGGGCGGCGCGCAGGCTGTCGGCGCCGATGGCGGTCAGGGTGCGGCGCTGGTCGGCGGTGTGCGCGACCAGTTCGGCGGTGGCGTCGGTGAGGGCCCGGGTGCGGGCGACGCGTTCGGGTACGGCGTTTTCCAGGCCGGGGACGGTGTCGGACAGGGCGGTGATTTCCAGGTGGCCCGGCAGGGGGGTGCTGGCGAGTTCGATGGCGATGGCCTGCAGTACCTGGCGGGCGCAGGTGGCGTCGCCGGCCAGGTGCACGATGCCCGCGTGTTCCAGGTCGATCAAGACCAGGTGACCGTCGTCGTCCCAGCCGAGGGAGACCAGCGCCGGGTAGGGGGCGTCGGCGGCTGCCAGTTGCTCGCTGTCGGCCAGGTCCGGGCTGGAGGCCGGGCACACCCACAGGTCCTGCCGGCCGGGGGCCGCGGTGAACGGCTTGGCGGGCGGGGTGTCCTCGGCGAGGTGCAGTTCGACCTTGGCCCCGTGCAGCACCACCGCTTCGAGGGCGGGCAGGTCGCGGTGTGCGGCGCTCAGGTGCAGGGCCAGGGAGCGCAGTGCGGTGCCGAGCAGGTCAAGGCCGGTGGGGTGCTGGGCGGCGCGCAGGCCCTGTTCGGTGGCGGCCGCGCGGCCGGCGGGCATCGGGATGCGCCTGCCGGGCCGGCGGCGGCGCTGTTGCAGCAGGCGGCGGGTGGCCAGGGTGCCGATGAGGGCGGCTGCCAGGGCGCCGGCGCCGGCCCACACGGCGGCCGGCGCGAGCGCGGTGTCGTGGTCCTGGCCGGCCGGTGCGGCCGGCTGCGTGGCGGGCCGGCCGTCGTTGCTGGGGGCGGAGGTGCTGGGGGCAGGCGCTGGCGTACGGGAGGGGGCGGTCGGCTGGTCGGCTTCGGCCTTCGGGGACGGCGCGGCCGCCGGCGGCGGTGTCGTCGGGGTCTGCTGGTCGTGGTGGGCAGAGGGCGGCTTCGGGCGGGCCGTATCCGGTTTGCCTGGCTTGTCGTGCGGTTCGCCGACCGGGGCGGTGTGCGGCAGGTCCAGGACCTGGCCGGGGTAGATGAGGTCGGGGTCGTCGAAGGTGCCGCCGCCGGGCAGCGGCTGGCCCTTGTTGGTGTCGTAGATCGCCTTCCACTGCTGCGGGTCGCCCTGGTCGTCGGCGATCGACCAGAGGGTGTCGCCCTCGCGGACCGTGACGCTGTCCGGCTGCCGTGCCGCGGTGGTGGACGCCGCGGAGGCGGCGGCAGCCTGGGGCCGGGAGGGCGCGGCGGGGGCCGGGGTGCGGGCGTCGGCGGGCAGCTGGAGGACGGTGTCCTTGGGCAGGTACTGGTCCCCGGAGGCCAGTTGCGCGATGCCGGGGTTGAGGGCGGCGAGGTCCTTCCACCGTGTGCCGTCGCCGAGGTAGGTCTGCGCCAGGTCCCAGGGCAGCTCGGTGGCCGAGGTCACGGTGTGCGTGGGGCCGGCGGTGCGGGAGATGGCGGGCGCCGCGGCCGGTGCCGCCGGGTCTTGTCCTGCGGTGTGGGTGGCGGCGGCCACGGTGACCGGTGAAGGGGTGGCCGCGGACGCGGCGGTGGGGGCGAGCAGCACGATGCCGCCGATGAGGAAGGAGGCCAGGGACTGCAGGCTGCCCAGGCCCCTGATGCGGGGCGCTGAGCGGCGCCGCAGCAGGGCCACGACTTCGAGCAGGACCGAGAAGGTGAAGGCGGCCCAGCCGGCCCAGCCGATGCAGGTGAGCACGGTCAGGAACAGCGAGCCGTCGTCCTGGGCCAGCAGGTCGATCCCGCCGGCCAGGTCAGTGGGCTGGTGGCCGAGCGCCAGCAGCACGTACGGCACGCCGCCGACCAGGGCGGCCAGGACGATCAGGCCGAGCAGGGCCCGCAGCACGGCCAGCAGGGCGCGCAGGGGTGCGGGGGTGCGGTGGGCCATGCTCAGCCTCCAGCGGCTTGGGTCTGCAGGTGCGCGGTCGCGGTACCGGTCACGGTGATCGTGCTCTTGCCGACGAACTGGGCGAAGTAGGTGTGGTAGGTGTCGGTCACGGTGACGGTGAGGTTCTTGCCGCCGTCGGTGACCGCGGCGCTGCCCTGGACGCCCTGGGCGGCCAGGTAGTCGCGGGCGGCGCCGGCCGCGGCGTCCGGGTCGATGGTGATGGCCGTGCCCTGGACGGCCTGGGCCGGATCGAGCTGCTGGCCGGCGGTGCGGGCGGCTTCCTGGGCCAGGGAGGTGGCCCGGTTGGCGGCGTTCAGGGCGCCGCCGCCGTCAACGAGCAGCCCCATCACCATCAAGATGGCTACGGTGGCCAGGGCGAAGAACACCGACATGGAGCCCCGGTCGCGGTGGCCGGTGAGCGCGGCACGCCGCCGCAGAAGGAATCGGTGCGCGGCGCTCTTCACTGGCGTGTCCGGTAGGTGTCGAGGGGGCTGGTCCACGAGGCAGTCAGGGTCTTGGCGCCGGGCAGGCCCGGCAGCCCGATGTCGGAGAGGCGGGCGGTGCAGGCGATGGCCGCGGTGACGTCGGCGTCCACGCCGACATCCGACTGGTAGCCGGACGTGTCGACCCTCACGCTGGTGGTCTGGCAGGTGATGCCCTCGCCGCTGAGGCTGCGTTCGGCCGCGGCCTGGGCCGCGCTCTGGGCGCTGCCGGCGTCGCGTTCCAGGGAGGCCGCGCGGGCGGCGGCGCGGGCCGCGCTGTCCACGGCGCCGTCGGCGTCGGTGATCCGTCCGAAGGCGACCATCAGCAGGAGCAGGGCGATGACCACCGGCGCGAGGACGGCGGTCTCCAGGGAGTATGAGCCGCGGTCCTGACGCAGGGACGCCAGCAGGCGGCGCAGGCGGGGGCCGAGGGGACGGGGCGCGCTCATGGGGTGGTCCAGCGTTCGACGGGGGCGTCGGCGTGCTGGACGACGTCCAGGCTCAGGCCGGGGACCAGGGTGGCGACGCTGCCGCGCACGGTGATGCGGATCTCCTGGTCGGTGCTGCCCGCCGCGGAGACGCTCGGCGTACGGACGCTGCCGCCGTAGCGGGCGAGGAAGACCTGCGCCTGGGCGACGGCGTCCCCGCTGCCGGAGCCGAAGCGCCGGCCGGCTTCGACGCCCTGGCGGGCGGCGGACTGGGCGACCTTGCGGGCGTGGAAGTACAGGCCGGCCTGGAGGGCGGTGAGGATCAGCGCGAGGACGACGGTGGCCAGGACCGCGAACTCCACGCTGCCCGACCCGCGGTCGCCGCGCAGCCGGCGGCGAACCAGGGCGCGCCGCAGGCGTGATGTCCTCACCGTGTTCGTACCTTTCTGCCGGGGCGGGCGCTCAGCCGCCGTTGATGATGCCGATCTTCTCCATCAGCTTGGTTTTGACCGCCACGACGAGCAGGCCCGCGGCGACCAGCAGCGCGCCGACGATCACGGCCATTTCGGTGGAGCTCTGCCCGTCGTCCCGGTTGTGCTTGAGGAGTTCGTAGCGGCTGCGGATCCATACGGTCAGCACCTTGATGTCCATGACGGGTTCCTTCGGTCAGCTGGCGAGGATGGTGATGGTGATGGGGATCATCACGAAGACGAGCATGAGGATGACGCTGGCCGTCACCGGCAGGACCATCGCGGCGCTGGCGGCGTTGGCCTCGGCCTTGGCGTCCGAGAGCAGGGCGATGCGCAGCTGCCGGGCCTGGGCCTGCAAGGTGGTGTAGACGGCGGCGCCCTCACCAGCCAGGGCCAGGGTGTCGGCGGGGCGGGTCAGTTCGGGGATGTCGAGTTCGTCGCCGAGCTGTTTGAGGGCGTCCCAGACGGTGACGCCGGCCAGGTCGGCCTGGTGGAAGATCTGCCGCATGCGCACGAAGATGAACGTGTCGCCGACCTCGGCGGTCTGGGTCAGGGCCTGGGCGGCGCCGGAGTTGGCGATGCGGGCCAGGGCGACGCGTTCGAGGTAGGAGGCCACGGCGTGCCGCACCACGCGGCGCACGGCGGCCGCCTGCCGGGCGACCTCCTTGCGGGGCCACAGCCAGAACAGAGCGGCCAGCGCGAGGGAGACCAGCGCCGGCAGGGCGAAGGGCAGCGGGGCACCGGCCAGGGCCAGCAGGGCCTGGAGCAGCTGCGGCAGCACCAGCCCGTACGCGGCGAACAACAGGCGTTTGCCGAGGTGCGCGGCGGGACTGATGCCCAGCAGGTTCAGGTCCTTGACCGGCAGCGGCAGGCGGCCGCCGAGTTCGCCCAGCAGCCGGGCGCCGACGCGTTCGTGCACAGCACCGGAGGAGGCGGGGGCGGCGGCCGGCAGGAGGGGCCCGGCCCCGGTCTTGGAGGCGTCCAGGCGGTCCAGCACGGCGGTCAGGTCGCGGCGGGCCGGCAAGGCGGCGCGGACGGCCAGGCCGATCAGGGCGCCGGCGGCGGCCGCGGGCAGCACCGCCTCCATGGGGATCATCGCAGTTCTCCCGTCGGCGCGGTGGGCTGGGCACGGGCCGGCAGCGGGTCGATCAGCCGGGGGTCGGGCGTGGTGCGGGCGATACGGCGCAGCCAGGTCAGCGTCCAGGCGAAGGCCGCGCCGAGGCCGGCCAGGACCAGCTGGCCGGGCGGGGTCTTGTACCAGGCGGACCAGGCGTCGTTGAGCATGCAGCCGATGACCACCAGGCAGATGATGATGCTGACCATGCGGGCGCTTTTGCGGACCTTGGCGCGGTCGGCTTCGATGTCGCGGGCGTCAGCGGCCTGCTGGTGGAGGGTGGTGGCCAGCGCCTCCAGCGCATCGGCCAGGCCGGGGCCCTTGTAGACGGCGTGGGACTGAAAGAGCAGCACCACGTGGTCGGAGGTGCCGTCGGCGAGGTCGTCGGCGAAGTGGGCGAAGGCCGTCTGGGCCTCCATGCCGGAGCCCAGCCGGTCGGCCAGGTCGCGGACCTGCGGTGCGATGGGGGCGGGGGCGGCCTTGGCGGAGGCGCGGATGGTCTGGGGCAGGGAGATGCCGGCCTGGTGGACCCCGGCGAGATGGTTGAGCCACTGCCCGAGGGCTTCGAGGCAGTCGATGCGCTGGCGGGCGCCGGCGTCGGGATTGAGGACGTAGGGCAGCGCGAGGACAGCGGCGCCGGCGAGCAGGCCGTGGACGGGCCAGCCGGTCCAGGCCCACACCGCGAGCGCCGCCAGGCCGGCGGTGGTCAGCAGCTGGCGCCAGCGCTGCTGCCATTTGAGCGGCAGCTCGGTGCGGGCGCGCTCCAGGCGGCCGCTCAGGCGGGACTTGGGCCTGGCCGGGTCGGGGATGCGACCGCGCACCTCGCGTACGGCCGCGGCGGCCGCGACGACGGCCAGGACGGCGCAGCAGGCCGCGGCCAGGGCGAGCTGGGAGGTGTTCACGGGCGCCCCGCCGTCTGCAGCGGAGCCTGCCAGGCGCCGAAGGGCCGGTCGGTGAAGTAGGCGCGGCGCAGCAGGCCGGTGCGCTCCAGGTCGTCGGCGAAGGACGGCATGTTCTTGAACACCGCGCGCTGCTCGCCGCCCTGGGGGACGAACAGCTCGGTGATCACGGGCCGGCCGCCCTCCCCCACCACGTCGTGCACCTCGTGGATGTGGGAGACGAAGCGGTGCTTCTTGCCGCCAAGGGCGGTCTCGTCCAGGTAGGTCAGGTAGACCACGACGTCGATGGCGGAGGCGATCAGATGATGGGCGGCGTCGGTCTGCAGCCCGGCCTCGGTGCACAGCTGCACCAGGCGGCTGATGATGGCGTGCGGCTGGCGGACGTGCAGGGTGCACATGCTGCCGGAGCCGGCGGCGGTCATCGTGCGCAGCATCGGCAGGATCTCCACCGAGCGGACCTCGCCGACGATGACCCGGCTGACGTTGTAGCGCAGTGTGGTGGGAAACAGGTCGCTGATGGTGACCTCGCCGGCCCGCTCGCCGGCGCGGACCTCGCCGTTGGACTCGCGGGCCTCGAAGGCGAAGGTGACCGGGCCGGGCTTGGGGCCGGGCTCGTCCAGGTAGAGTTCGCGGTCGGTCTCCAGGGTCGCCAGCCGCTCGTCCGCAGGGATTTCGCGGCCCAGCGCCCGCAGCAGCGAGGTCTTGCCCGCACCCATGGAGCCGACGACCAGGATGTTGCGCTTGGCGTGCACGCAGGCGGTCAAGAACCGCTCCAGCATGGGGTTGAGGGTGCCCCAGGCCACCAGTTCGGCCATGCCGTGCTGGCGGATGCGGTGGCGGCGGATGACCACGGACGGCCGGGTGGTCAGCAAGGAGGCGGTGACCCGGGAGCCGTCGGGCATCCGGAACCCGATCATGGGGCTGGACTGGGTCAGCGCGCGCTCGCCGTGGCCGGACAGGCGCGCCATCCGGTTCACCCACGCGATCAGCTCTTCGTGGCTGTCGGCGACCCGCTCGATCGTCTGGCGGGGCCGGTCGTGGAATTCGACGTGGGCGCGCAGCCCGTCGACCATCACGTCTTCCACGCCGTCCTGGTCCAGCAGGGCCTGCAGGCGCCCGCCGCGGTACATGGAGTCGAAGACGGCCGTGCCGATGGCCGCCTCCTGCTCGGCGCTCAGCGCCGTGTTGCCCTGGGCGTACTTGGCGGCCCAGTCGGCCACCGCGTTGCGTACCAGGGAGGTGGCCAGGGCCCGCCGGTCGGCCTCTTCGAGCAGTTTGTCCGGGTCGGCGGCGCTGAGCCGCTGCGAGACCAGGGCCTGCAGCTCCTCGATCACCTCCCAGCCGACCGGCAGGGCGCCGGGCAGCCCGGCCAGGCGCGGCACGTCCGCGGCGGTGTGCGCTGCCGCGGGCGGCCGGGCGTCGCCACCGGCCGGGCCGGGCGGTGCGGGCGGCGGCTCCGTGGCCGCCGGGCGCTGGCCGATCCGCCCGGTGAGCAGGCCGGCGATGAAGTCGCGGTCCGCCGGCCCGGCCGGGGGCTGCCCGTTGGCGTGGGGATGTGTGCGGGGGCCGGGGCGGGGCTGGGGGTCAGCCATGGCCGCCTCCCTTTTCGTTCAGGCGCTGCAGTACGCCGGCGAGCTGGGCGTGGGCGGGCCGCGTGGGGTAGTGCCGCTGGAGCTGCTGGCGGCTGGCGGCGGCGCGCAACTGCTCGGTGGCGGTGCGGGCGTGCCGCAGCAGCGGGCTGCGGCCCAGCCCGCGGACCGGGCGGCCGCCGCCGGCCAGGTAGCCGGCGGTGGCCCGGTCGTACGGCAGGGCCGCCACGACCGGCGTCTTCAGCGAGTCGGCCACCTGATGGGCGCGGTAGGGGCCGTCCTCGATGAGCAGCAGCCCCAGGGCCTCGGGGGAGCGCTCGTGCTCGGCCAGGTCGGCGCGCAGCGGGTCGATCACGTGCCGGGCCAGGGCCAGGGACTGCTCGGTGCCGCGCACCACGAGCAGGACCAGGTCCGCCTGGTGCAGCAGTGCGGCCGGGGTCAGCGTCGGGTGCGGCCGGCCGGCTTCCAGGGCCAGGCGGCCGGCGTCGACGACCACGTCGTACCCGGCGTCCTCGGCCAGCACGTGCAGAACTTCCGCCAGGGCCGGCCAGGTCCGCCCGAGCGCGCCGGCTTGGGCGGGGTCGGTCAGGCCGGGCAGCAGCTTGCGGTGCCCGCCGGGATCCAGCGGCCACAGGTGGCTGGCGAAGGCCTGCGCGAGGGCTTCGGGGCCGGTGCGGTCGGCGGCAGCCAGGTGGTACAGGCCGTAGCCGGCACCGACTTCGCCCTGCAGCAGCCCCGCGCGGATGGTGCCGCCGGCCGGGTCGCACTCGGCCAGCAGGCTCAGCTGCCGGGAGGCCAGGGTCAGCGCCAGCGCGGTGGTGGTGACGCCGCAGGACTTCGCGGAGACGAGGGCGGTGACCGGCATCAGCGGCTCCGCGGTTCGCGCACCAGGGCGATACGGCCCTGGGCGGCGCGGGTGGCCAGCAGCGGCCCGTCGGTGGTGGCCACCGCCAGGTTCACCACGACGGTGCCGGTGGCGTCCGGACGCGAGAGGGAGACCACCGTCGCGCTGAGCGTGGCGGGTGGGGCCTCCGCCTTGCTGCCGGTCTGCTCCCCCTGGGCGGGAGTGGTGACCGCGAGGACCTTGTCGCCCGGGGCGAGGGTGCCGGCCGGCGCCTGGCCCCGCTTGACCTGGACGCCGACCTGCTGCCGGTCATCGCCCAGGCCGGTGCCCGCAGCCAGCTGGGACGCGGTCAAAAGCCCGCCCTTGCGCAGATCGACCGCCGGCCGCCGTCCGACCAGGGATGCCTTGTCGGAGGCCGGCACCGGGGTCAGGGCGGCGTCGGCGGAGACCTCCGCCACCGTCAGATCGCTGCCGGTCAAGGCCTGGCCGGCCGGGACATCCCGGGCCACGGCGAGGACCTTCGTGCGGTCGCTGGCGGAACTGACGGCCGCGGCCGCCCCCAGACCGGCCACCACGGCCAGCACGGTGCACAGCGCCGCGACCGACCAGCGCCGCTCCCGCTTGACCGGGGCGGCGGTGGTGATGGGCACCTCGGAACGGGCAGCCGGGGTCGGGCGCGGCACCGGCGGAGCGGCGGGGGTTTCCATACGGGTGTGCCTCTCGACGTGCTGAACGAAGAGCTAGTTGAGGACCTGGACCTCGGCGACGGTGATGTCCACGGCGCTGTCGCGGACCTCGGTGAGCTGACCGGACTGGCCGCCGCCGGTGACCTGCCAGTCGATGGCCCACGTCGATGTTGCGGTCACATGGAAGCGCCCGGTGGGCGTGGTCGCCGACGGGACGCGGTATTGGTGCCCGCAGTCCGGGGAGGGCCGCTTGCCGTACTCGGGGCGGTACGGGGTGCCCGGGGTGGTGCAGGTGACGGTGTTGCCGTCGCCCATCTGCCACACGATCTTGCTGACCTTCGCGGTCGCCGTCACCGCGACCCCGCCGGCGGAGGCACTGGCGGTGTTCGGCCCGTACGTCTCCGGCCCCGTGGCGGTCCACAGGTAGACCGGCATTCCCACCACACCCTTGCCGCCCGGCTTCGGCGTGATACCGATCTGCGGGCCGCGCAGCAGCATCTTGTCGACGGCCTGCTGCGCCAGGACCGCCGGGTCGACGGCCGGAGCGCCGCCGCCCTCCGGCGGGTCAGCCGCCCACACCATCCGGTTGACCGCGAAGGCGCCGTTGCCGTCGAAGATGCAGCGCTGCTCGTAGACCGCGCCGTCACCGGGCTTGTGCCCGGCCCAGTCCAAACTGTCCGCCGGCGGCGGCGGATCGGCGAGCTTGTAGGTGCAGCTCCAGCGGCTGGCGCTGCCCCCGCCCTTGCCCCCCTTGCCGCCGCCCTTGCTGTCCTGGACGGGAGCACCGGGCACGGCACCACCTGGGTTGCCAGGCGCCTCGGCTTCCACACACACCAAGTTGTTCTTGCATCCCTCAACGCTGCCGGTGGGGCCGTCAGCACGGGCTGTGCCGGGCAGGGACAGCACGGTCAGCAGGCCGCAGACGGCCAGAGCGAGCCCGCGGGTCAGCACGGCTGGCCTGCTTGCGGCTCGTACCTGATCACCTTCCACCCCTCCGGCCAGCGCTCGACGGTCGCGAGAACGACGTACTTCGTCAGCCGTGTCGACGGCAGGGCGATGGGCTTCTTGTCCTTGTCGAGGACCTTCCACGCCGAGACATCCAAACAGCTGGAAATGGAGACGTTGGGAGTCTTCCGCTTGAGGTCCAGGCCTGTGACCGTCGGATTGGTGACGGTCACCCCGCCGGTGAAGCTGCTGCCGTCCTTCTGCATTCGTTCGATATCACTGCGAGGCTGACTCAATGCTGCGCTCGCGGCGTACTTCGTGATGTCGGTGCCCTCGATCTTGACGGAGGCGTAGACCCGCTCCATGGCCTTCCAGTACGACCGGTAGGTGGAGATGGCCTGCTGCTTGGCGATCTCCGCCGGATCGGCTGGCTTCGTCGGCTGCTGCGTGGAGGGGGTGGGCTTGGAATCCTGGCTCTTCGTCGCGCCGCTGCTGCAGGCGGAAACGGCCGCCAGGGCGCAAGCCACCGCAACCAGCGGGGCCGTCCGTACGCCGCTGCGCACGGCTTGAGTTGTTCGTGCCGAGATTGTCACTGCGCCTCCCCGTGCGCTGATCAACGGTGTCCGTCACCCGGTGGTTACCGGCCAGTGGCAGGGCGCCCGCCGCGGCCTCACCGGCATCAGGTGACCGACCCATTCCCGTACGTTACGCAAGGATGCTCCAATCGCCCAGGGTGTTTCGCCTGTTCAGCACCACGGGACGGGAGCGAAACCGTCACAATTCCACGCGGCGGGAAAGAAGAATCCTTTTTCGGCAAGTCGGCGTGGCCGGTCACGAGACCGATGACCTGCGCGACGGCCACGATGCTGGCGCCTCTCAGGCCGCGTGGAAATCGGCTGGCTGGTCGAAGCGATGCGGAAGTGCCGGGGCGCAGGTGTCTTCCGGCGTCCCACAAGTGCTGGGGGTGCGTGCGTGCTATCTCGTGCCACGAACGCCATCGCTTGCGCTGCTCACACTTTGGTGACGCAGACGAACCCGAGCGACCGCAACCCCTCGGACCGGCACAAGTGATCTGAGGCACCGTCGGCCTCAGTCTGTAGAAGCTGGTAGGCGGCCCCGTTCTCCTGTCCCCAGCTCATCGCCGCGCGCCACAGAGCGCGCCCGAGGCCGCGGCCCCGCTGCTCGGGAAGGATGCCGAAGTACTGCGGGAGCAGGCGGGCGGCGCCGCGTGAATCGGGCATGACCTCCATCGGTCCGATGGCGCCCACGACACGCCCCTCGTCGACCGCGACCAGGACGGGGCCGACACCGCCGGCCCTTATACGGTCGTGCAAGAAGGCGAATCCCTCGTCGGCAAGCAGCTCGGCGAATCTCGGGAACGTCGCTTGCACAGGTACCGGGCAGTCGGTGAGTGGGTGTACCCCTTCGGGGGCGTGGGCCGGATACTCAGGGCCGAACTCGCGGAGTTGGACGCGGGTCACCTGACCTTGAGTGGCCGGCTGTTCTTCCGGGCCTGCGAACGAGACGACGCGACCGGTCGCCGCGTCGTGCGTGGCACAGAGTTTCACGGCGAGTTCGGCGGCGAGGTCGTGCCCGTCGGGGTGCGTGCCGTACAGGTGGACGCTCACTGTGCCCGCACCCCGCTGCGAGAGGGTCGGCAGCATCGTCTCGTGAGGGCTGTGAGCGATGTCCTCGACGAGCACGCGTTCGGCCTTCGCGTCAGACCATCGTTGGTCCTTGTCGTATGGGAGGAAACGGCCGGTAGGGGCGTTGGCGACAACGTCGGCGAACAGTTGCGGACCGAGCGTGTCGGGGTGCACCGGGCCGATCGTCGGGACGTACGGGGCAGTGATCTCGGGTCCTAGCCAGTCCCAGCGGAATCGCATGGCGGCACATTACTCGCCTGCCACACAGGGCTCAGGCCCCGCACGAAAGTGTCGGGGCCCGAGCGGGATCGAGCGGTTGTGGTCAGTGCGGGTTGTCGTCGCCCGCTTGGCACGAACACATTGCGCTGTCCATGACCTCGTCGAGCCGCGGTACCACGGTGACCGTGGTGACCGGGGCTGCGGCGGGCGCGACGGGACGCGTCGCGTAGGGCACGGTCCCCAAGGGCTGAATCGGTGCGATCTCGACGGATACGGCTGTCATGCGGCTTCACCCTGCCTTTTTCATCCCGTGCTGACAGTAGGTTTCCTTCTGTGCCCCCGCCTCCTGGTAGTGCTTGGCAAGCGGACGGCACACAACGCACCGGCCGGCGAGCGTGCAGCCTGAGCAACCGCCAGTGCGAAGCATGAGTCGGTCGGCGACGGCGCCCAGCCGTGCGAGGCCGTCGAGCCCTTCCTCGGCGAGATTGATTTGATCGTCACGCCCGATCTTGCAGATCGAGGCGAGGCCGTGCGGGTCGACGTGGAAGAAGGTGTGTCCCGCGTTGCACCCGGTGAACGGCTTTCGCATCCGCAGATGCTCTTTCGACTGAGCGGTGAGCGACTCGGCGCCTCCGTAGATCGTCGGCGTCATGTTCGTGTAGACGTTGTGCTCGATGCCCCACTGCTCGGCGAGCGCGACCATCTGCTGTTCCCCGTGCGCGCTGTCCTCGGTGACGATGATCGAAAGTCTCAGCGGCAGCCCCGCCTCGCGGGCGGCTGCCATGCCGCGTTGGAACAGTTCCCACGCGCCACGGCGCTGGGTCAACTCGTCGTAGCTGTCCTTCGTGGCGCCGTACATCGACACGGTGACCCGGTACGGCGGGAACCGCTCGAACATGCTCAGCAGGTTCTCGCGCCACAGGAGGGAGGCGTTCGTCGAGACCGTGAGCATCATGCCCATGCGGAACGCTGCCTCGTAGGTGTGCATGAAGTGTTTGTCGACGGTCGGTTCGCCGCCGGTGATCTGGAAGAACAGCACCCCAGCATCGCGGACGACCTCCAGCACCTTGAGTTTGTCGGCGAGCGACATGCCAGAGAAGACCTTCAAGCCGAGGTAGCAGTGCTTGCACTGGTAGTTACAGCCGAGGTTGATTTCCCAACTCGCCCGCGAGTAGCCGTGCGCGGACGGCTCCCGAACGAGTAGGTAGTCGGTCATGGCGCGGTCGCCGCGGTGCGTACCCCACCGTTCGCGGACGGCGTCGAGCAGCCACGGCGGGGCGGGGGCGTCGCTGCCGGCTACGCGCCGCAGCTCCTCGTAGTTCACTTCGGGGAGCAATAGCCCGGACGAGTCCCCAGGACGTACGAGCATGTGCTGTTCGAGGAACGGGCTAGCGATCAGTTCGTGCATGTCCCCTCTTCTCTTCCGCGGGAGGTGGGTCCACCCCTGCCGGGGCTTGGCTCGTGGGGGAGCACGGTGGGTAGTCACCGGCAGGGGCGGAGTTCGTGGGCTATCGCCTCGGGTCGGCTGCGATGGCGAGCGGCACGACGATGGCGATACACAGGAAGATCCACAGCAGTACCGCTAGTCGCTGCCGCATATCTCCTGTGCTCCTTCGGCGGGACACACGTCCGCGATCTTCGCTCGCCACTCGTATCCGCCGTGTGGTGGCAGCAGCCACACGCACGAGGGCGTTTCCTCCTGTACATACGGCTCACCCATGCCGTGTACTACGCCCTCGCGGTTGAGGGACATGTCCACCACGCGTGCGCCGATGTACAGCCATCCCGGTACCTCTACGGTCATCTGCTGCCTTCCGGTACGAGCGGCCGGGCAGCCCCGGTCACGAGGTCGAGGTAGACCTCGATCTCATGGGCGGTCCAGTAGTACGGGTCACCGTGCCGAATTCGGTACGCGGCCCCGGCGGCGAGGGACACCTCGTCTATACGCGCCACCCATTCGCGGCCACCGCTGACCGGACGAAGCCACACGCGCGAGGCAGTCGAGGCCATCACCACGCCCGTTCGGCCGCGGCGCCTGTCTGCCAAGTGAGCCCCGACGCCGTACGGTGCGTTCTGCCGCGCTCGCGGACTGATCACGGGTGAACCCCCTCGAAGGTCTGCCTCATGACGTGGTGCTTCATCAGTGCACCGCGTCGGCGGTATCCGAGGGCGCCCGGCGACCGGACATTTAGGCGGACGCTTTCGCCTTCGCTCGTTGATTAAGTCAGTACCCTGAAAAGGGAATTGTCCGCACGCAAGGGGAAGCGCATGGCAGGTGCAGGCGTGAGCAGACTCGCGCGGTTGCGCAAAGCCAGGTACACGCAGGTGACCTTTGTTGCCGCGTTCGCCCGAGAGGCTGCGCGTCTGGGCGTCGATGCGTCGGTGAGCGTCCGCCAGCTCCGACGGTGGGAGAACGAATCTCCTCCGCCGTTGCCGCACCCGAGCCAGCAGGACGTCCTAGAAGTCATGTTCGGCGTGCCGCTCGCCGAGATGGGGTTCGAGGTCCCACCTCGCCGGAACGAAGCGGCTCGGAGGATCGGTGACGATGGAGAAGTGAAACGTCGAGCATTCGTCACCGGTACGGGGGCGCTCGCGGCAGCGGCGATTCTCCCCGATCAACACGGTCCGCGCATCGGCACGAACGACGCGGCGGCACTCCGGGCCGACCTGGTCGGCCTGTACACGGTCGACCACAGGTCCGGCGGCATTCCCGCCAAGGCTCGCGCCAAGCAGCTTGAGCAGCAGATCACGCGGACTCTGAGCAGTAGCGTCTACACGAGCCGAGTCGGCCGTGAGCTGCACACGATGGTGTGCGAACTCGCTTGCCACCGTGCTTGGTTCGGGTACGACGGGGGACCGCCCGACGAAGCCCGCGCCGCCTGCATGGAAGCGATGACTGCGGCACAGCTCATCGACAACCCCCTGTTGCAGGTCCGCGCGCTCAACACTCTGTGCCTGCTCGCCGTGGACGCAGGGCGGTACTGGGAAGCCGCATCGGCGGTCGAAAACGCCTATGGCCTCGCGCGCCGGGCGGGTGCGGGGGCGACGGTGCGCCTGGTGATCTCGCTGCGTGAGGCGAGCGCGGCGACGCACTCAGGCGACCTGCCGGGCGCGCGTCGGGCGCTGAGCCGTGCCGTGTCCTTTCAGGGACGTGCCGATACCGATGCTGAGGTGCCGCGGTGGGCGCGGTTCGCCGGGCCCGTCGAGGTCGACTATGCGACGGCGGCCTACTACTCCCGAGAGGGCCGCCCCGAGCGGGCCGTGCCATTCCTGCGCTCGGCGGTCGCGGGCCTCGGGGGCGGCTACACCCGCAATACCGCTTGGTACCGTGCACGGCTCGCGCAGACATTGCTCGACACGGACGAGGTAGAGGATGCGTGCCACGAGATGACGGGTGTGCTCGATGCCTGCGGTGGAGTGTCGTCGGTGCGCCTGCGCCGCCGCCTGCGCGCCTTCGAGCGGGCCGCTGTACGCCTCGGTGCTCCTGTAGCGCGCGACGCGGTCGAGCGCATCCGCGAGATGACGCGGGGTGGGAGCCGATGACGATCACGATAGAGCGCATGAGTGGTGCGGACGCAGCGAAGGCCGAGGACGCGTTCGCCGTGGTCTACGCCGAGGCATTCGCCGAGCCGCCCTACAACAAGTCCGAGAAGGACGTCGAAGCGAACTTCCGGCGGTTCCGCTCGCAGGTCCGTAAGGCAACGTTCCGAGCCGCCCTCGCCCGCGCTGGCGACGGTGAGCCGATCGGTATGGCCTACGGCTACCCTCTCAGCCCTGCCACTGGCTGGTGGGGCCGGCTGACTACGCCTGTACCCGACGAACTGCGCCGTGAGGACGGGCACCGAACGTTCGGACTGATCGAACTTGCGGTGCGCGCCCCGTGGCGTCGCCTCGGCGTAGCCCGGCGCCTGCACGAGGCAGTGCTCGCCGATGCCACGGAGGAACGGGTACTGCTCAACGCACGGCCGGATGTCGAGGCTGCACAGGCTGCCTACCGGTCGTGGGGGTACCGCAAGGCCGGCGAGGCTCGCCCCTGGGACGGGGCCGCCTTGCATGACGTGATGGTCCTTGACCTGCAGCGGACGCCTACGTAAGCACGGTCGGACGGTCGTCGACTCACGCCCCTTCGGGACTGGACTGCTCGGGAGCGGAGACGAATGCGCCGCGCTGCGGAACGACGAACAGCGTCCCCTCGTCCGCAAGCACGCGAACGGCTTTGCGTGCGATCATGCGAGCGACGCCGAACTCGTCGGCGAGACGCTGCTCGCCAGGCAAGGGGCGTAGCGGATTCCAGCCGCCGCGTTTGATGCGGGCGCGCAGCACGCCGGCGATCAGTACGTACACCGGCACCGGGCGCAATGGGGTCACAGTGCCTCGGTGCTGAGAAGCCGTGACACATCTCGGTTGTTGGATTGAGCCCGATGTGGGCGCTGCCGAAGCAGACGCGTTCGACCTGAGCCTTCGCCCTGGTGTCTCAGTGACTTGTCGGCGGTTCCGTCTCGTCGATCTGGCGAAATCCGCAGACAGATCGGGCATCTTGCTGGCCCGGACAGATTAGTGAGGCGCTTGGCCTGCGAGGTCTCCTGTGTCGACGTCTCAACGACAGAACACCGAGACGTCGACATTTCTGATCATCCGACGCGCCGTACAGACCACGCGTAGCGTTCCCAGTATCCGGCCAGAGACGCGTATTCCACACTTTTTCCTGGCCTTGGCGCGTTGATCATCTTGTGCCCGCCGGCGTAGATGCCGACGTGTCCCCAGCCGTCCTTGTCGAAAATGATCAGGTCGCCGGGGCGCATCTGGTCGCGGGGCACGGCGACGCCGACGAACCGCTGTTGCTGTGAGGTGCGCGGCAGGGTGACGCGTCCGCCGGTGCCCTGGTAGACGGCGTAGGAGGTCAGGCCCGAGCAGTCGAGGCCGCCGCCGGAGGGTCCGTGGATGCCGCCGCCGCCCCAGACGTAGGGCACGCCGAGCTGGGTCATCGCGGCGCGCACGATCGGACTGGAGCCGTGGTCGTCCGTCCCGCCCGCCCCGGAGCCCGGGCCGGTGCTGCGGGGCATCGCGGCGTAGGCCTTGGCCTGGGCGAGGACCTTCTTCACGTACCAGTCGGCGTGGTTGTAGGAGTAGATGGCCCGGTACAGGCCGTCGCTGGTGCGGGCCTTGGCGCCGTTGGCGCACAGCATCCGGGCTGCGGCGTAGACCGCGTCGGTGGGATCCCACGGGCTGGGCGGGTTCTTCCCGCCGGGCGGCACGGGGTGGGCGTACTGCTGGAAGGTGGAGGGCAGGAACTGCATCGGTCCGACGGCCCCGGCGCTGGAGCGCATGGTGGGGTGGCGTCCGTGGTCGGTCTCGACCTTGCCGATCGCGGCGAGCACCGACCAGTCGAGACCGAGGCAGGTCGGCGCCGCCCGCTGGTAGAGAGCCAGCATCTGCGGGGGAATATCGCCGACGTGGCCGCTTGGCACGGTGCCGGACGTGCCGGTTGTCTCCTGGTGGCCGGCGGCGCCGTTGGCCACCGCGGCGATGAACAGCACCAGCACGGCGACCAGCGCGGCCGGGATCAGGCCGAGGCCGGTGACCACGGCCGTACGCCCCGCGGCCTTCACGGTCGCCTCCTGGGCCGCGGGGCGCGCGCCGGCGGAGGCTGGCGGCGCGGCGGGGCGGGCGGCGTGGCCGACTGGTTGGCCGCGCGGGTGCGCGTGCGGATGCGGTGCAGCCGCTGCTGCAGGCTCGCCTGTTGGCTGGAGGCCGGTGGCGTCGCCGGACGCTGGGGGATGCGCTGGGTGCGGCGGCTGGGCCGCGGCGCGGGGGCTGGCGGCGGGGGCGCCTGCCTCGGCGCACGACGACCCGCCGGAGCGGGGGCAGAGGTGGTGAAGAGGTTCTGCAGGCGGCTGGGGGTGCGGGGTTGGACGGGTGGCCGACCGGTGCGGACGCGGTGGCGGTTGAGGAGCCAGCGCAGGCCGGTGCCGCGTTCGTACTCATCAAGCCAGTCCCGCACCGGGCCCTCGTAGGTGGTGTAGGCCTGCTGCAGACGCTCCTTGAGCTGTGCGGCGGCGTCGGTGACCCGGCCCTGCGCTGCCTGGGCTGCCACCACGGTGCGCCGTGCGGCCCGCGGGCCGTAGACCGGCAGGCCGTGGGTCGCCTTGTAGCTGAGCGCGCCCAGCCGCAGGCCGGTACGCCCACCGGCGCGTACGGTCTTCTCGGCGCCGCGGGCCAGGCGGCCGGCGCCCTGGGCCAGGCGGCTGGTCAGGGCGCGGGCGCTGCCGGCCCGGCCGAGTCCCGCGCCCGCTGCACCGGCGGTGCCGCCGGTGGCGGCCATCGCGCCGAGCATCAGCGCGGCGGTCCCGGCCCGGCGCAGGGCGCCGTGACGCCGGCTGCCCGTGCCGTCGCCCGGGCCGGACGGAGCGCCAGCCCCTCCGAGCTTGGAGGCGCCCAGGCGGGCTTTGAGGCGGGTGGCCGCCTGGTGGGTGGCGCGGGTCAGGCGTTTGCGGAAGACAAGGGCGCCCAGGCACAGGATGTCCACCAGGACGAAGCGGACCATGATGCCGCCGGGCATGTCGGTGGTCTTGGCGGTGACGACGGCGGTGACGGCCACCACGAAGACGCCGAGCGCGACGACGAGGACGACCAGCAGGGCCAGTCCGCGGGTGATGGAGGCGCCGCGCGACCACAGCCACGCGCGGCCGGGGCCGGGCAGGGTGCCGGCGACCAGTGCGGCGCGCAGCAGCATCGCCTCGTAGGCGAGCCAGACCTGGGCGGCGAGGTAGCCGCCGGCCAGCGCGATGACTAGTGCGCAGACCAGCAGGGCGGCCAGGAGCATGAAGGCGGCGCCGGCCAGCTTGTCCGCGGAGGCCTTCTTGGCCTCCTTGGCGTCGCCGGTGACGCAGGCTTTTTCGAACTTCTCGTCCGGCTGGGGGCCGAAGGTGTCCAGGGCCCACTGGCCGGCCTTGTCCCGGACGAAGTCTTCGATCTTCCCGCCGATGCCGGGCAGCATGACGTCGCCGCCGCTGGGCAGGTCCTTCATGGCCTTGGTCTGCTCGGCGACCTTCTGGTTGATGAAGGCCTTGTCGATGCGGGAGGTCGTGTAGCGCGAGGCGCAGGTGCCGGTGAAGGTCTGTCCGTAGGTGAGCAGCTGGGCGGGCTGGACGACGAAGGCGTCGACGAGCTTGTCGGTGATCGGCGTGGTGATGGTCTTCAAGGTTTCCCCGGCTGCGGTGCCGGCCGGCTCCTGGCCGCCCATGACGATGGCCGCGCCCGCCACCCCCAGGTCGCGGGCCTTGCCGACGGCGCCGTCCGCGCCGAGCAGGCTCTGGGGCGGTGAGGCCAGGCTGGTGGCGGCCAGCGCCGAGATCACCAGGGAGGCGGCCAGTTCGCCCCAGCCGCGGGAGCGCTGCCCGAAGAAGAAGTGCCAGGCGGCGGTGATGCCGGAAAACGTCAGGAACAGGGCGGGCATGCCGGTCTGGACCAGGACGCTGGTGTAGAGCGAGTCGGATACGGCGAGCGCAGGCTTGAGCAGGAGCTGCGCCAGCTTGAAGCCCAGCGCCCAGGTCAGCAGCCAGCAGGCGAACGCCACCAGCCACTTGACGGCCATGAACAGCACGTTGGTCAGCCACGCTTCGACCTTCAAATCCCAGTCCGACCACGCGCCGCTGTCGGCGTCCACCGAGAACGTGGAGACGGGGATGCCGTGTTCGTCGGTGATGCGGAAGGAGTCGAGCAGGTCGTCGTGGCCGATCCCCAGGCGATCCAGGGTCTGGCGCAGTCCGTCCTTCTGCGCCCACAGCTTCTTTCGTTCCTTCAGTGCCTTCTGCGCGGCTGCCTTGCCGTGTGCCGTGTCCGCCCAGGCCTGCCCGCCGGCCGGGCCCGGCGGGTCGGCCGAGCCGGCGGGTGGGGAAGGCGGCTGCGTGCTGGCCGCGGGCGGTGGGGGGCCGGGAGCCGCGGCCGCAGGAGCCGTCCCGCTCGCGGTGAGGACGGCGGCGACGCACATCACCAGCGCCAGCCGCCACAGGCTCCCCGGCCCGCCTCTCGCCGTGTGCCCGGCCCGGCGCAGCCGCGTCATGCGGCCGCCACCGGGTCGGAGTGGATGGCGGCGGCCGCCTGCGGGTCGGCGGGGATGACGACCTGCATGCCGGCGATGCGTCCGTACAGGTCCCGGTGCAGGCACTCCCCCGCCCGCTGGGCCTTTTCCTCGTCGGGCAGGTTGAGCGGGGACAGGTTGTTGGTGACCGTCTCGATGAGGTCGGCATCCTCGGGGTCGAGGTCGAGAAAGGCCAGAGCGCGCTTGGCGAGCGTGACGTCGGTCTGGCGGAAGAGGAACTTGCGGGGGAACAGGCCGCGGATGACCTGCCCCAGCTCGCTGGCGCGCGGGCCGATGTCCTCGGCGTCGTGGGAGCCGACCAGGACGCCGGCGTTGTGCTTGCGCCCGTCGCGCACGAGTTCCAGCAGCAGGGCCATACCTTCCGGGGAGGAGGTCAGCCACCAGCATTCGTCCCACACCGCGACGGCGAATTCCTCCCGCACGTCGAAGCAGACCTTGCGGCACACCGCGGCGATCAAGTACAGCGCCGCCCGTCCGAAGCTCTTCTCGAACTCGAGCTTGGCCAGCCGGTCCGCGCTCAGCTCGTGTTCCTTGGGCAGCGCGAGGTTGGCGACGGCGAAGACGATGGTGTCGGCCCGCGCGACATCGGCCACCGGCAGCGCGGGGTCGAAGACGGTACGGGCCAAGTCCTTGCGCGCGACCGCCGTCAGCCGCCGGGCCAAAGCCTGGGCGGCCGCATCCCGGCGGCCGCGCTCGGTCAGGTCGGCCATCAGCTGCGCCATCGACGGCTGCGGTGCGGCCAGGACCGTCTCGATGGCCTCCGACAGGGCCACGCCCATCTCGTCCATCGGGGCGATGCCCAGCAGCAGCGTCAGGAACGACTCGGTGCGCCGCTGGGCCTCGGTGCGGTCGGTGATGATGCGCAGCGGGTCGAGGGAGACCTGCGCCTTCTCATCCAGGGTGATGACCTGGGTGGTGCCGGGGCAGGCGGTGGCGAAGCGCACCCATTCCTGGTCGGGGGTGCGGTCGACGATGGCGGCCCGGCCGCGGCTGTTGGGGCGCTGCAGGCGGCGGCCGGCGGCGAGGATGCCGTAGACGGCCGCCTTCATGGCCAGGGACTTGCCGCCGCCGAGTTCGCCGATGAAGGCGGCGGAGGCCGAGGCCTTCTTGCGCGGGCCCAGTGACCAGTCGGTCAGCACCGGGCGGGTGCCGCCGCCGGACAGCTGCAGCCCGTACAGCGGCCCGCTGCCGTCGCCCAGCTCCGAGGCGCCGAAGGGCCCGGCCATCGCGAAGTCGCGGGCCAGCAGCACCTGGGCGTAGGCGGCCATGACCTTCGGGGTGCGGGCGCCGGGCAGCATGCCGTAGAACAGCCGCTCCTGCTCCCCCACCGGCCGGGTCAGGGTGTACTCGTTGCCGGCGAAGTACGTCTTGAGGTCCGCCACGCGGGCCTCCGCTTCGCCGGGGGTGGCGCCCCATACGCACAGCACCACCATGGCCTGGACCTCGACTTCGCTGTGCGAACTGGTCAGGGCGGTGCGCAAGTCGTGCAGGTCCTCGGCGGCCCGCTGGACGTGGGCGGGCACGCCGGCGCTCTCCGCGGCGTACTCCTCGGGTTGGCCGGCCACTTCGCGGGCCTGCTGGCGGGCTTTTCGCTCGGCGACGCTGCCGGGGGTGACCTTCAACCGCACCGTCCAGTCGACGGGGAAGGCCGCTTCGTCCAGCGCGGCCAGATAGTCGGAGCCGGGAAAGACGAACCGTTCCGGCATCTCCGCCAGCATCATGAACGCCTGGTAGCTCTGTCCCCATTCGGTGCTCGCCTGCAGCCAGCGGCGCGCGAGCGGGCTGCTGCCGGCCTGCCGCGCCGGGGCGGTGTCGGGGGCGGGCCGGCCTCCTTCGGCCAGGAGCACCTGGCCCAGCGCCGCCGTGCCGCGGCCGCGGCTGTACACAAGCTGGTCGCCCGGGTCGGGCAGCAGCGGCTCCAGCACGCCGCGCCGGGCACTGTGCCCGTAGATCCACAGGATTTCCGCTTCGCTGGCGGGCCGTACGTCCACGTCTGCGGGCCAGG
This sequence comes from Streptomyces sp. NPDC030165, assembly GCF_055573595.1. Taxonomy (NCBI): domain Bacteria; kingdom Bacillati; phylum Actinomycetota; class Actinomycetes; order Kitasatosporales; family Streptomycetaceae; genus Streptomyces; species Streptomyces sp. NPDC030165. The sequence goes on from NZ_JBVIBD010000025.1 coordinate 31,099, forward strand.
CCGCGGCCAGGTCGCGGGCCTGGGCCAGGCGCCGGGCCTCCTCGGCCGCGCTCAGCGGGGCGGGCAGCAGCCCCAGCTGCAGGGCCAGTTCGGCGCGCGCTGCCGCGAAGGCCGCACCGGCGGCCTGGCGGCCACTGCCGGCCGGCAGTGGCACGGCCAGCCAGTCGGTACGGCCGGTCAGCTCCATGGTCTCCAGCTGGTCCAGCACCCGCAGGGCCAGCTCGGTGTAGCGCGGGCACGCGTCCAGGTCGATGCCGTCGGTCATCTTGCGTACGACCGCGGCCGGGTCGATCTGGGGGCACAGCGACAGCAGCATCGACTCGCCGCCGAGCTGCTTGACCAGAGCCTCCAGGGTGCGCAGCCGCCGCTGCTTGAGGGCGAGGGAGGACTGCGGGTGGCCGCTGCCGGCTACCCGCCACAGGGCCCAGCAGGTGCCGTGGTGGGTCCAGATGACGTTGCCGGCCACATGCCGGACGGGGATGCGCATGAAGTCACCTCGAAGTCGCAGAAGGGGCGTCGGGCGGGCCGGATATCCCGGGGGTGCGGGCGGCCAGCAGGGCCTGGACGCCGGAGGCCACCTGGGCCGGGCGGCCGACGTCCGCGGGGGGATGCGGCGCCGCGGTATGGGGGCGGGCCAGGGTGGTGGGGCCGGGCGGTTCCGCCGCGCTCTCGGGCGGCTGAACGTTCAGGGAGCAGATGCCGGCCAGGGCCGCCGGGCGCCGCTGCCGCACCGGCCGGCCGTGCAGCCGTCCGGTGCCGCCGCCGGCCAGCAGGCCCAGGGCGCTGGCGACGGTGGCCAGCGGGTTGCGTCCGTCGTGGCGGATGCGTCCGACCGCCAGCGCCAGGCCGTAGGGCACGGCCAGCAGCGGCAGCACATCGACGATGCCGTGCCGGGCCCACAGGCCGCTGGTCAGCAGCATCAGCCCCAAGGCGGCGCCGGCCACGGCGAACTGCGGCACGGTGTACGGGCCGCCCCACAGGTGGCCGCCGCCCGGCAGCCGGCCGATGACGGCGCGGTGGCGGCGGGCCTTGGTGTAGCAGCGGCCGACCAGGAGCTGGTCCTCGGAGGTGCTCACCGGCCGTCCTCGCCCGGCAGCTTCTCGCCGCCGGTGAGCACGGGTGCGCTGACGCTGTGGTGGGCGTCGGCGGTCTTGATGTCCTCACCGATCTTGTCGCGCAGCACAGTGACGTTGGCGACGATGGCCAAGACCGCGGCGCCCCCGATGGCGACCACCACCGTCTTGAGCACCGACTTGGTCTGGCCCCAGGTCATGGCGACCGAGACCAGGTACATCACGCCGAGCACCACACCGACCAGCAGGGTCTTGATGCGGGTGCCCAGGGTCTCGGCGTCGTCGAGGATGCCGGCCAGCTGCACCAGGTCAAGGGAGGTCATGAGCGAGGTCCTTTCGAAGAGTGGGGCGAAGCAGAGGTCGTGGGGTGAGGTGAGGCGAGGGCTGGCGCGCCCTGGAGTGCGGCGATCTCCCAGCGGCCGGCGCGGGAGCGCAGCTCGATGGCGTAGGTCAGCGGCTGTTCCTTGGTCTGCTCGGTGTCGGCGGTGACATCGACCAGCAGGTGCCGGGTGACGCCGTCCGGCGGGCGCTGGGCCGCGGCGCCGTCGGCTGGGCCGTGGCCTTGCTCGGCGTACTGGGTGACCTTCACCGCCCGGTACGGCGCCGGACGGACCGGTCCCAGTGCGGTGCCGGGGGCCAGGTAGCGGTCCAGCTGTCCGGCTTGGCCGTCGGTCAGGTAGGCGGCGAAGAACGCTTGGAGGGTGGTGGCGGCCGGGTCGGAGGGCAGCGCCGCATGGGCGGGCCCGTAGGCGAGTTCGGGGGCGGGGCCGGTGGCGGGGGCGGCGATCTCGGCGGGCAGTGCCGTCGCGGTCAGGGTCCGGCCGCCCGTACGGTCGTCGGCGCGTACGGGCACCTGGAAGTAGCGCAGGGCCGCGCCCGCTGAGGCCGTGGGGGTGACGCGGGCGGCGACGGTGACCGACCAGTAGCCGTCGCAGACCGGCCGGACCTGGATGGCCGAGGCCGCCTGGGCGTGCTGGCCGCTGGCTCCGGCCGGCCAGGTCATGTGGCGGGCGGCCGGGTAGAAGCGGGCGAGGTTCGCCTCGGCGCCGTCCCCGGCGTCGAGGTAGGCCAGGATGAACTGCTCGGCGAAACCGGCCGGGCCGGCTGCGTCCCGGCCGTCCGCCGGGCCGACTGCCGGTGCGCGGGGCGTGGCGGTGGCCACTGGCGCGGGCGGGGCCAGCAGAGCCCAGGTGCCGAGCAGCGGGCCGGCCGCCAGCAGCATCCACATGCCCCAGCGCAGCAGGGCGGTCAGATTCGCCGTGGCGCCGGTCGACATCGACGTCGTCCAGCCGGTGTCCGCGGCGTGGCCGGCGGGCGGCTCCTCGGGCGTCTCCGGTCCGGGCTGCCGCAGACGGCGGGTCCAGGGCGTCTTCATGTGGTGCCTCCCAGGGGCAGGCTGTGGCCGGCCAGTTCGGTGATGCGGCGCTGCAGGTCGGCTTCCGGGCGCTGCCGCAGGGTGTGCAAGGAGGCCAGGACGGCGTCGGCGTCCTCGGCGAGGAAGGCCCGCAGCCGGTCGTGGGTGCGGGTGTCGAAGGGCTGGCAGACCAGGGCGGCGCCCAGCTGGATGAGCAGGTGTTGGGCGCGGGTGACGCGCTCTTCATCGGCATTCAGGGGCGCCTTGTCGGCCTGGGGCATGGAGATCTCCTGTCGTGGCAGGGGGCGGTCGGTGGCCGGGGAGAGGCGCTGGGTCATGCCGCCGGCAGGTGAGCGAGGCCGGCGGTCAGACGGGCCACGGCGCGCGAGCGGCGGCGCTGCCAGGCCCCCGGCGTGGTGCCGACGCGGGCGGCGGCCTCGGCATCCGGTACCGCGGCGGTGGTGTAGTGCCAGGCGATGGCGCGGCCGTCGGCGGGCGACAGTGCACCGGCGCCCATGGCGTCCAGGACGAGCTCCAGCAGCTCCAGCCGGGCACTGGCCGTCTCTGCTTCTGTGGCCTCCCCGGCGGGGGTCAGGCCGGCGGCCGCGGCCGCGGCTTCGACCTCACCGGCGTGGGCCTGCGCGTAGGGGCCGGGGGCGGTGTCGGGCAGGTGCTCGGCGGCGGCCAGGTGCTCGCCGCGGTCCTCGTGGTCGGCGGCGAGCCCGGCGCAGACGTAACGCAACGTGTCCAGCATCAGGTTCGCGGCGGGCCGGCCGGCCCGGGTGTGCAGGCGTCCGGAGCGGGCCACTTCGAAGAGGCCGGCGACCGTCAGGGAGGCGACCGCATCGAAGGTGCGGCCACCGGTGGCGCGGACCTGGCCGCGGGCCAGCCGGACGGCTGCCGGGATCATCGCCTGGACGATGACGCGTGCGGCCAGGGTGGCCGATCGGCCACCGTCGGCCGCGCGGCGCAGCAGGGCGCGCAGGACGGCGTCGGTCAGCTCGTCGGTCAGGCGGCTGGCGCCAGGCCGCAGTGCGGCCAGCACCTGTGCGGGGCCCAGGGTGCTTGCCCAGGAATCGGCCACGGCGGAGGTCCGGGCATCGGTCACGGCGGTGACGGCGTCGGCCAGCTGATCGGCCACCAGCCAGTCGGCCACGGCGGCCTGGACGGCGGTGTCGGCGCACAGCGCGGCCCACTCCGTATCCAGGCGGCGGAAGATCCCGCCGGCGGTGCGGGCGGGGCCGGGTACTACGTCGAGCACGGCACGTCTCCTTTCGGATCTCGTGCCGTCACTCTCCTCACCCCGGCTTGCCCGAAGGCTTGCCCATCGCCCTGAGAGAGCAGGTCAGGGGCTTGCCCGCGTGCTGGGCAAGCCTTCGGTTGCCGATCGGGCAAGCCCACGCCGCGGGCGGGCAAGCCGGGTGTGACCGAGCCGTGCCACTGGGGGCAAGCCCCGCCCTGTGGCGGGCAAGCCTTCCGCGGCCGTGCCGCCGGCGACGGCTGGAGCGCAAGGGGTCGGCCGCGGACGAGGTGTGCCGATCAGCAGGGATCGGCCATGGCCGGTGGCCGACGACTCATCTGGCCGGTCGTCGGCCACCGGCCTGCCGCGCCGGTCAGCCGCCGAGCGGCCACCGGTCACCGGCAGCGGTCACAGCCGCCAGCCGTCAGCGGGCCGACCGCGGGGGCGGGGCGGCGACATGGCGGTGGCCGATGGCCGGGCTCCGTAGCCGGCCACCAAACGGTGGGCGGCGGTCAAGCTCCCTACGGGTGGCAGGTGCGTACGCCCGCCTGCTGGTACTGCTCGGCCAGGTACGCCTTCGGCGTTGTTCAGGCGGCGCTGTCCGGTCCGCGGCGACAGGCTCAGGCGGCGGGCGGCCTCCGCGCCGTAGAGCTCTCGCCGATGTCCTCCGCCTCGGTGAGCCATCCGGCTATGGTCACAATCCGTTGCTGAACTGGGTTCAGTTCGGCCTCGCCGCGCGTCCGCCGCTGCGGCCCCGGATGACGTGCCGTCGCCCGCACGGCAGGGTGACGTCAGCAGGCTCCGGCAGGCGGGCCGCAGGTACATCGAGGGCGGTCGGCTGCGGCCCTCCCCCGCCGACTCGCTGCCCGCCGGCCACCGCGGCGCTCGGTGCCGGGGCCGGGTCGTATAGCGCCGAGCCCGCGGCAGCCGTCGGCACGGTGACGGGTAGCGGCACGGACGGCTGGACGAACGGGCGTGGGGCGGAGGCCTCCTGCCGCCCCGTGTCCGGCCGGGCTGGTGGGAACGTTGCTGAGATCCGGTGCGGACGCCTTGTCCGTCAGGCCCGCGGGCGCGTGCCCGGACGCATGCGGGCCAGCCGTGTCAAGGTCGTGCCCGGCGGCCGCCGGGCAGGAGGCTGGTGCCTTGGTCTGACCGTCGGTGGGCCGCGGCCGGAGCGGCCTTCACCGCCAGGGCTGGCCGCCCCAAGAGGGTGCACGTTTGCGCAGGCCGGGGGCCACATTCGCTATATGTGTATAGGGCATTAACCTCGTTTGGTGAACATCAAGAAACACATCACCGGCGCACTGACCCGGGTGCGTCTGGTGACCAGACCGAGAGTGATACTGGTCGCGGCCTCGCTCCTGGCCACCTTCCTCGTCGTCGCGCCGGGCAGCCGCCCGGCGGCTGCCGCGCCCTTGGCGCAGACCCCTCTAGTCACCCTCAACATGCAGGGCCAGGCACAGGACGCCGCGAGCAAGTGGACGGGGATGGTGGTGCGCCAGACCAACCGTGCCGAGATCGTCCTCCTGCAGGAGGTCGGCCCCTCGGGACCGCCCGGCGCCGGCGACCCGGCTGACACCATCACCACGGACGGCCACACCGTCGAGCACTACGAGTGGCACCCCGAGAGCTCGTATCGGCACCACCCGATGCATGTGTACTACCTGCAGACCGACAGCAACGGGGGCACGAATGTGGGCGGCCGGGTGAACATCGCGATCGTCACCCACCGGCAGCCCGACGAAGTGCGGGTCGTCGCCAACCCCGTCTCGGCAGGCCGGGCCACCCTCGGTGTCCGCTTCGGCCGGCACTGGTACTTCACCGTCCACGGCCTGTCCGGGTCGGGCGGCGACTCCGCGTCGCTCCTGGAGGCCATCGACGATGCGGTCGAGAGCTGGAACCCCAACTATGAGTGGACGGCCGGCGGCGACTTCAACGTCGACCCCGACGTACTGCAGAACCGCGGACTCTTCCCTGTCGCCCGCGTACTGGCGAGCAGGCGGAACGAACCCACCCACATACACGGCGGGCGACTGGACTACTTCGTCACCAACGACCCGGACACCGGCCATCTCCGGGCCGGCGTGGAGGCCGGCGGCTCCTCGGACCACTTCCCCGTGCGACTGGCCGGGATGCGGGCGGCCGCGGAGCCGAAGGAATTGGACATGATGCCCCTGGGCGACTCGACCTTCGGTACACCTGAGTGGGTCGGCTACGGCACCACCATGGTCGGTGGCCTCTTGGCGGCAGTCTCCTTCTTCTCCGACAAGCGGGACGTTCCGGTGCACTTGGTCGGCTCAAAGGCCTCGGACGTCACGGGCGGCTCCGCCTACGAGGGCGCTCCCGGCGAAGACATCAGCGCCATCACCAAGCGGGCCACGAAGGCACTGGCGAAGTACCGGCCCAACGTCGTGACGCTGCAGGCCGGCACCTACGACATGAAGAACGGCAAGCAGGACGGCGCCGCGCAGCGGCTGAAGGCTCTGGTCGACCAGATCCACCAGGAGAACCCGAGCACGGTGGTGGCCGTCGCCCCCCTCGGGCCCTCCACCGACTCCACCGTCCAGACCCGCATCACCGCCTACAACGCCGAGATCCGCACGATGGTCGACGCCTGGCAGAGCGCGGGGCGGCACGTCGTGCTGGCCGACACCAGCGCCCTGACCACCTCTGATCTGTCCGGTGACGGGCTGACACCGAACGACTCCGGCACCAAGAAAATCGCCGAGGCGTTCGACGATGCCATCGCCTACGCCCTGCTCATGGGCTGGGTCGCGGATCCGGAATCCGGCGACGGCGGCCAGGACGACGGCTTCGGCCAGCAGGTGGCGGTGGCCGCCTACACCAGCCCCGTCGGCGACCCCAAGGCGTGGGACCGGATGATCGGCGCCTCCTCCGACAAGATGAGCGTCCTGGTCGCCAACGTCCTCAACGGCCCCGGCTCCCAGCCCGTCGAGGAGTGGCGCAAGGTCATCGACCGGGCGCACGCCTCGGGCAAGCGGGTTTTGGGCTATGTGGACACCGGCTACTTCGGCCAGGCGGACAACCGCCGCACCCGGCTCGGCTCGCTCGACGCCGCCGACTGGGTCGCCCAGATCGAGCAGGACGTCAACACCTGGTACCAGCTCTATGGTTCCAGCATCGACGGCATCTTCTTCGACGACGGCTTCAACGCCTGTGGCGACAACAACAAGTTCCCCGCCCTGTACAGCGAGGTCAACGACTACGTCAAGCGCATGCACCGCGGCGCGCTGACCGTCTTGAACCCCGGCACCATCGTGCCCCAGTGCTACGAGGGCAGCGCCGACATCCTCCTGACCTACGAAGGCAGCTACGCCGGGTACTTCGGGAAGGCGGCCAACCCCGAGCTGAACTACAAGCCGCTGGGCTGGACGCCCAAGAGCTCCTCGGAGATCTGGCACATCATCTACGACGTCCCCGCCGACGGCATCGACCGCACGGCCAAGGCCGCCCGGGAACGCGGCGCGGGCTACGTGCAGATCACCGACGACGTCATGCCCAACCCCTACGACCAGCAGCCGGGCGCCGACTACCTGGCCGCCGAACAGGCCGCCGTTCCCGGGGGCACCCCCAAGGCGGCACCGCCCACCCCCTACAACCGCAACTCGGGCAGCGCCACCCCCGCGCCCCCCGGCGGGCTGAAGGCCACGGCCACCGACTACAGCTCCAGCAGCATCCAGTGGCAGCCTGTCGCCGACGCCGCCCGGTACGTGGTCCGCGTCAACGGCAAAACCATGGCCGTCCTGCCCGCCTCGATGCACCAGGCGACCCTGGGCGGGCTGGAGCCCGGCGGCACCTCCTACACCCTGTCCGTCACCGCACAAAGCACCGCCGGCCGCGAATCCGCCGCCAGCAACAGCGTCACGGTCAAGACCGAGTCCCTGCCCGGCGGCCGGCCCGTCGGCAACGTCAAGGTCGCCGCCGGCGCGGATTCCACCACCGTCTCCGCGGACTTCTACGTCCCCTACTCCTTCCGCCGCGTCTACTTCTGGAAGGACTTCTCGACAGAGCACGACGACAGTCCGTGCTGGCCCATCAACACCAATCAGTGGGGCTTCGTCTGCACCCAGTACATGATGGAAAACAACACCCTGATGTCCTACACCGGGACCAAGGGCGAATGGTCCTGGTCGCCTGTGGGGAGCGCGACGCCCAGCGTCGACGGCTACACCTATAGCTGGAAACTCCCGATCGGCACCTCGAAGACCCTGGCGGACCACGTGGTGATCCAGGCAGAGGGCTACGGGCCGCGCGCCGATGTCTTCACACCGTGCCCCACCTACAACGGCGGACCGGACGGCAAGGGCCGCTACTGCGCCAAATGACCCGATGACCTGACCCAGCCCACACACAACGGAAGCCCCGGCGCCGCGCCGCCTGCGGCCGCCGGGGCTTTCGTCGGCACAATCCCGAAGAGAGCTGGGACGTCTCACATGAACAGCTCGCCCGGGAAAGCGGTCCAGGCTGCCTACCAGCTGTCGAGCAAACGACCACAGGGCGCGCACCAGGCGGGCGCGGTTCCGGGCGCAGCGCACGGTGGCTTGCGGCGGTACAGACAGGCGGCGGTCGGCTTCGGCGAGGACGACGTCGGCCAGGGCGAGAGCCGGGTGGTCGCCGGGAAGCCGGCCGGCGGCGCGGCGGACGTCGCCGGTCACCGCCCGGGCGGCACCGGTCAGCTGCAGCGCGATCTGCCGGAGGTCCGCGGCCGCCGGCACCGGTGTGGCGGGCCATGCGAGCACGGTCTGGACCAGGTCCCGATGCGCGTCCCGGTCGAGGGGGAGCTCGCCTTCGGTGCGCCCGGCGGGGTCGTACAGAACCGTGTGCGTACTGCTCATCGTTCGCCTCGCTGACGTGGTCGCGGACCCGGTCGGCACGGCGGTCTCGTTCGACGGATGCTGACCGTACGGCGGGCGCGGGTGCGTAGGACTGATCGTGAGTACGGGTTTCGGGGCGCTGGGCGAGCGGGGAGTGGGCCGGTATGGGCAGGCCACGCCGGACAGCAGCAGGGGCCGTGACCGGCTTTGTGCTGCGGCTGTCCCGCGAGAGCATCCCCCGCACGCAAGCGGCCCTGGCCGAGGCCCTGGGGGTGGATACCGAGACGGTGCAGGGCTGGGAGTCCGGGCGGCGGCCGCTGGCGAACATGCGAGCCGGGGCGATGCTGGAGCTGCTCCGCCACCTGCCCGCGATCGGCGCGGACGCGGCGCTGGTGGGATGGCTGGACGCGGCGATGGACGCGGACCGCATCCTCGCCGCCGCCCTCGATGAAGACGGCAGCCGCCCGCATCCGCTGGCCGGGTGGGTCCACACCCGGCAGACCGCACACATGCTGGCCTGGGCCCTGACCGGCACCACCCCGCCGGGACTCGCCGGATGCATACCCCGGCCGCGGCGCGGCCCGGTCGCCACCGCGCCGCGGCTGGCTCCGGCCGACGGCCACGTGTTCTTCGACCACCTGCGCGCAGTGACCGAGCACGCAGCCGCTCAAGGACCCGGCGGTGCGCTGCTGCACCGCCAGGCGCTCTACCTCGCCTCCTACGACCACAGCCCGGACGCGGCCGTGGACCGCGCACACCCTGCACGGACGCCGTAACGTCCTGGCACGGCGGGGCTGGTCACCGCACTGGGCAGCCGCCCGCTCCACCGCCACCGCACTCGCCCGCCTCGGCGAGCCGCAGCCCCTGCGCGGCTCGCTCTCCGTCTTCGGGCCATCAGAGTCGGCGTCCCGGGGCAGCGGCCAGCTCACCCGCCTGGAGCCGGCCGCCTACCGCAAGGCGGTCCGCGCCGCCCTTACCGACGCAGCGCGCAGCGTCAGCGGACACCCGAACCCCGCGCACCTGGCCGTCCCGCTCGACGTCCCCGCCAGGACCTGAGGCCAGCCAAGCGCCCCCGCGACGACCGGCTGTACGCGGTGCTGCACCAGATCCAGAGCACGTCACCCCGCCCCCGGCCGCAGGACCGCACCAGCGATAGCCGGCACGCCAGCCCGCGACCTCCGCCTCTCCCCAGCGCAGCGGCCGAGGGTAGCTCAGGTGCGGAATGGGCGTCAGACGTGTTGAGACCAAGCCCAGGTCAGCTGATCACAATGGTGGAAGCTACAACCGCTGCCGCCACAGTCTCCTCGTCGGACGTCTTGCCGCTTTCCGTCCGCCATCCGGTCTTCCTCTGGTAGCCCTTGGCACCCTTGACGTCCCTGAGGCCAGAATCCTTGCGGTCGCGCTTGGCTCTCTTGAACAACAACTCACTCCTCCTCGCCCTAACGTTTTGTCGCTCCGTACATGATCGCAAGGCTGGGCGGGTGCGAACGACGGCAGGTCAACAGGCCTGCCGACTCGCACGAAAAACAACCTGCAGTTCATGTCCCCAGACACCTCACACCCACTGCGCCACACAGGCTCAGGTCAGAGAGGAGCATGCTTGCGTCCGACCGTGGTTTACGCGGACAATCCGCCATGCTGACGTTCGCATCGGTCGTGCTGCACGTGCAGACGACGGAGGTCTTGCAGCGCAGCAACGGGAAACGGGTGCTGAACCCACTTCGCCCTGTAGCCGTCCTCCCCGTGGAGCCGGACCACCGATTGAGCAGCCTCCCAGACGACGTGCCCGAGGCGGCTAAGGGGCTGAGTGGAAGTCCACGAGAGCGTGCCCGCCTGGTCCGGCACGTCGAAGCTCGTGGACATGTCGGGAAACCGGTAGATCGCAACTTGAACGTCTGAGCTTCTGCGACGCAGAACCCACCTCACTTCGGCTGGCTCAAGATCGAAGGAGAAACGCTGGACGGAGGTGGGTCCGTAGAGCCCTGCGACACCGTGGAGCACGTCTGCAAGGGCGTCCGTGCAGTAGCTCACGACGTCTTTCCGCTCCGATACACCGTCCGCGATGCGGCAGATCGCCCAACCACTACCACTGAGTTCCCAGCTGAACTCAAGCTGACTCATCCCGCCCCCTGCCAGTGGTCCTCTCCCGAAGACGGTACAGCGGCGTTGAGGACTGCCCTCACCCTCCCGTCGTGCTGGCCGTTGCGCGCGTAGTTCAGAGAATGGGCCTGTCACATCGTGTGGCACCGGATCGGGATCACCGCATTTAACGCGAGCTCGCACATCCTGCTGACGGGTCAGTGGAGGGGCAGCAGCATGGCGTGGAAGAGAGGCGCGTCGGGCAGGCGGGGCCGGAGGTCACCGAGCGTGTGCCAGCCCCATGACTCGTAGAGTGCGTGGACCTTGGGGTGGCTCTGGTCGACGAGGAGCGTGGCGCGTTCTTCGGGCCGGCCTTCGAGCATCTGCTTGGCGGAGCCGGTCTTGTGCCACGGGCCGCGGACCATCAGCTCGCTGAGCGCGTACGTACGGCTGCCGGTCTCCGCGGTGATGTCCGGAGCCACGTCGGCTACACACGTACCGCTTCGTCGGCAATCTCGGATTCCACGGTCCCTCGACCTTGTTCGGGCAATATAGGTACTCGCCCTGGCCCGGGTGATGAACAACGGCCACCGGTGTCGCGTGGGCGGTTAGTGAAGAGGACGTCGCGCCGATGCGGCTGCTTCGCACGAGGGCGCGCAGGCCCACAGTTCGATGTCGATCTCCTGGCCGCAGGAGAGGATCCGGTGGATGCCCAGGGAGCGGTCGGCGTACAGCCGGGCACCGCACAGTGCACAGTTCCAGCCCTCCTGCTGCGGACCCGTCAGGTGTACTGGGTCGACCGCCAGGGGAGTCACCGGCTCTCCTCCGGCTCTGGAGCGGCCTGCCCAGGCCCAGATGAGAGTTCGCGCGGTGTGGGAGACCGAAGTGCTTCGGGGTGGGCGTCCCACTCACGACCGCCGGCTGGCGGCCGAAGCTGCACGTACGCACCGACGTGGCCCATGACCTGGCCGACGCGCTGCTGGTCGGTGTCGTAGGCGAGGCAGCCGACGGCGGGTTCGTCGTCCTTCATTCTGCAGCTCCCCGGCGTACGGCTGCGGCCAGCCGCATCGCGGTATCCGCGCGCACCCGTCCGAGGTTGACCAGGCCCAGGGTGGGGGAAGCGGGATCCGGGGCCAGGGACGGCAGGACGATACCGGCCAGCGCCAGGGCCTCGCGCAGACTCTCTGTCGCCCCGTCCGGGTCTGCGGTCTCGGGCTGCGGCTGCGGCTGCTTATTCGTCATGAGCCAGACCGTAGAGACGCAGGGTGGCCACCTGCCATGAGGATTTCTCGTTCTTTCTCGCGGTCTGATTCGGTTTTCCGCTGTTTTCTCCTGAGACAGCGGTCACTGTGTAGAGGGACGCTTGGGGCCCCGAGCATGCTGAGCGGATCACCTCGCAAGAGAGGACCGTCATGGTGCGACGCCTGCACTTCACCGGCACGGACAGCAAGATCGACGGCTGCCCCGCTCTCCACGAAGACCTGGACTCAGGAGAGATCATCGTGCACGGCCAGCCGCTGACCGACCCTGGCGAACTGGCCCAGCTCCGCCACTTCGGGACCGGCGACCACGCGGTCGCCGTGCCGCGCGAACTACTCGTCAACTGGGGCCCCAAGGAGGTAACCCGGGTGCCGGACCTCATCGACCGCGTCACCTTCCGCCGCCTGTTCGAAACCTTCGAGCACACGGCATGGCGTCTGGAAACACGGCGCGGATACGCCTCCGACCGCCAGGACCCCGACTACACGGCGTTCGTGGAGACCGGCTCCGCCCCCTGCGACCCGCAAGAAGCGTGGTTTGTGAACACGCGACAGCAGACCGGCGCGGGCAAGCGCGTCGGCCGGGTCCGCATCATCGACAGCCCGCCCACGCAGGAGCAGCTGTTCCTGCTCGACTACGCCCGGCACAACGCTGCCGCCGGCGAGGACATGCGCTACCTGTGGCGCTCAGATGCCGAGCAGGCGGGCCTGCCGCACGAGGACTTCTGGCTCTTCGATTCCCGGCTTGTGGCCCTGCTGCGATTCGACGAAGCCGACACCCTCCTGGACATCGAGCTGATCACCGACCCAGCACGTGTCGTGCAGTACTCCAGGACCCGCGACGCAGCGATGCACCACGCGGTCCCGTACACCGAGATCGCGGCCCGGCTGTCCGCAGGACAGTAGCGAGAGTCACCGGTGACCGACTTCCAGCAGGCACGTGCCGCCCTCGGCGTGCGGCTTCGCGAACTGCGGCTCTCCTGCCCCGCAGGCCGGCTCACCGGTGCCCAACTGGCTCAGCAGCTCGGCTGGGCCAGCTCGAAGGTCAGCAAGCTGGAACACGGACGGCAGACCGCTACGCCCGAGGACCTGCGGGCGTGGGCGGAGGCGACCGGCCAGCCGGAGGCATACCCCGAGCTGGCGGCCCGGCTCACCGGCTTCGAGGCACACATCAGGTCCTGGCGCCGGGCCCTGACCCATGGCTTCCGCCCCGTCCACGACAACCTGACCACAGAGATCGACCGCAGCACCCATCTATGGGTGTGGGAGGAGGCCGTGGTCCCCGGCCTGCTGCAGACCGCGGACTATACGCGGCACGTCCTCAAGCGGTACGCGGAGCTCCTGGCGCCGGCGGCGGATATCGACGCCGCGGTCCGCACGCGGGTCAAACGGCAGGAATGGCTGTACCGGGCGGGCCGCACGCTGCACGTCATCACCTGGGAAGCCGCTCTGCGCGCACTGATCTGCCCACCGTCGACACTGGCCGCGCAACTCGACCGGCTCGCGTGCCTGATCGGCATGGACACTGTGGAACTCGGCGTCATACCCTTCAGCGCCTCCCTGAAGCTCCCCGCCGCCAACGGCTTCTGGATCTTCGATAACCGCCTCGTCGTCACCGAGGACTGGCACGCCGAAGTGTGGCTGGACGACGCGGACAGCGTCGCCCTGTACCGCAAGGCGTGGGACACCCTGCGCGAGTCCGCCGTCTACGGCACCGACGCCCACAACGTCATCAACACTGCCAGACGCGCCCTCCACACCACGTAAGCCAGCAGGCTCGAACGCCGCCATTTGTGCCGAGCTTGCGGGAGTCGTCGCCCGGTGAGTGATTGCGCAAGAGTTTGTCCGGCGCGGGGATTCGGTACCGGACCCGGCACCACGACCACACAGTTCTCTACGTTGGTAGCGATGCGGCCGGCCCTCAAATGTGACGCGTCACGGGCGCGCCCGGAGTCAGATCGTCCAAAATCCCTCCGCCGCGCCCGCCCACGCATCCAGCGAACTCCTCGCTCTTCAGCTCCCGGCGCGGCTGCGGGTCAGTGGTCGGAGTAGCTGAAGGAGCCCACACTCCAGGCACTGATGTCGTCGATCGCCACGCGGTACATCCCGTTCGTCTCCGGGATGCCCACCGTGCCCTGCAGGATCCGGGCGACATGGAAGTGCAGATGAGTGGGCGGCCCGTCCATCTTGGCGGGGGCGTCGAAAACAGCGGAGAACTCGCCCAGGCGGGCGGAGTCCGTCAGCACCTCTGCCGCCCTCCGCCGCCACACGGCTTCGGGAGCCAGGTGACCGGTGATGACGGCACCATCGGTGACCACGGTCCAGGACATCTGGTTGCTCTGCCCGGACTCCACAAGGGCAGCGATAGCGACGATCAGCGCATCAGGCTTCGACATGAGATCCAATCTCATGCACCGGCCGGGGACAGCTGCGTCGCCTGCGCGGGACCGTGCCCACTGCCGGGCAGGCTGTTGTCGCCGGAGCCCGAGTGGCACGGCACACCCAGCGGACCGGCGACGGACGCCAGCTGTGGGACCGCCCCCGCTGTCTCGCAAAACAGCCCGATGCGGGTCTCCTGGCCCGCATCGGGCTGTTCAGTCGGTAGGCACGGGCCGCATCGACCGACCGTCCGCATCGGGCGCGTCAGGGGCTGGCTTCTCGCCCGCAGTGCGTACCCGAAGGCTGGGAACGCGTTCTAGACGGCTGGACTCCGGTGGTGGGCTGGTAGGGCCTGCGCGAGCCGTTGGGGTCGGCGGCGAAGGCGCGGGCGCGCAGGCGGTCCAGGGCACTGGCCAGCGGCAGTTCCGTCCCCGGGGCCGGTGGCGTCGTGCGTCCCGGGGCCCTGAGCGCGCTGGCTGGTTCGGCTCCGGCCCCCGCGCGGACTGCTCGCCGAAACCTGTAACACGCTTCGGGACCGCGTCCGAGCAGGGGTACACGGACGGAAGAAGAACGTCACCAGATTCGTCCACGCCGCCTGCCGCGTAGTTCCAGCCGATGTGGTTCTTCCAGAGAATCACCCGGGTGCCTCGTGGGGAGGCCGGCGACCATGCCGTTACTGCGGGCGCACGAACACCAGCGGCCCCGGGCAGCGCATGGCTGGAACCACCCTCCCGCGGCGCCCAAATCGTTGGCCATTGAACCTCTGTTCGCGCCGGGGCGTATTCCCGGTAGCACGGTGGGGGTACCTCCGTCAGGGGCCGTCCGCACGAGTCACCGGCGCGGCCGTCTGCCGACGGCCCCTCTCGCACAGGCCCGTGGCACGCCTGCCCGTGTACCCGGGCAGGGCTCCGGGGCCGGCCGTGGTACTGGTCCGTTCCTCGAACCCGTCAAAGGGAGCGTCATGGGGTCCAATGCACGACCGTTACCGCAGGTCCGCGGCCGTGATCGGCAGTTGGCGCAGGTCCGCGCCAACCTGCGGCGGGTGGCGAGCACCCGGCACAGTGGCGTCCTGGTGGTGGAGGCCGCGCCCGGGGCGGGCAAGTCCCGCCTTCTCAGGGAGGCTGTCACGCTCGCCAACGGCAGCGGCTTCGCTGTCGTCAACGGCATCACGGCCGGCCCCGGGACCGTCTCCGATGGGCCGGCGGCGCTTGCGGGTGCCCGCTCGGGCATGTCGGGTTCCGCCGACCACCGGTGCCACTCCCCGCTGGTGACGTCCGTGATCGAGTCGGCGCGGACATGGTTGCGCAACGACAGTGAGCGCCGGCACATCCTCGTGGTGCTCGACGACCTGCATCTGGCGTCCCGGCCCGCCTGGACAGCGTTGTGCGAGCTGATCGAGGCCTTCAGTACCCGGCCAACGCTATGGCTTCTGGCCTTCTCCTCGGACCGTGACGCCGTCTCGTCCGAGGCGGTGCGGACCTGCCTCGGCAAGCTGAGGAGCAGGGTTTCGGTGGAAGCGGTGCACCAGCTGGGGCCGCTCTCGGGTGAAGCGTTGACGCAATTGGTCACCGATGTGACCGGTGCCACCCCCGGCTCGGCGCTCCTGGCCCTGGCCGAAAGCGTCAACGGCACCCCCCGGGCAGTGATCGAGCTGATGCGCGGGCTCGTGGAGGACGGCGATGTCTGCCTGGTCGACAACACCTCGCGCTTGCATCCCGACGTCAGCGGCGGCACCGCGGGCGGGGCCGGTGTATGCCTGCCCGCGCCGGTGCCGAAGCGTTTCGCCGGGCTGCTCGAAAAGGATCTCCAGTCGCTGTCCGAGGCGACCTTGAAGGCTCTTCGGGTGGCAGCGGTGCTCGGATCGCCGTTCGCACCGGAGGATCTGTCGGCCCTGCTCGGCCAGACACCGGTCGCCCTGCTGGCGGCGGTGGACGAAGCCGTCAGCCGCAAGCTGGTGGTCTGCGGCGAGCACGACCTCGCGTTTCGCAGTGAGCCGATCTGGCGGGTCCTGCTCGACTCGGTGCCCTTACCGGTGCGCGCGCTGCTGCGGCGGCAGGCGGCGCAGGTGCTGCTGTCGCGCCGCGACGGCCTCGCGCGCGCCGCCCTCCAACTGGTACACATCGCCCAGCCCGGCGACATGGAGACCCTGCGTATCGTCTCCGAGGGGTCCCGGAAACTGCTGGCCGGCGATCCGTCGACCGCGGCGTCACTGGCGATGCGCTGCATGGAGTTACTGCCTCCCGGGCAGGCCGAGCGCTTGCGGTGCGCGAAGACCGCGGTCGAGGCGTTCACCCGAGCCGGCCACCTGGAGAAGGCGGTCACCTTGGCCGAGGACACCATCGACGAGGCCACCCGGCTCGCGGCCCTGTCGCCGGGCTCGCTCGCCGAGGACGTCGCCGCGCTGCGGACGACGATGGCGGCCGCGCTGCTGTTGCAGGGAGACGCGCCCAGGGCGCACCGGGCCGCACGCGACGCGCTGGCGGCGCAGGAGGCTGGCTTCGGGCGCCGCCAAGCCGTGATCGCTCATCTCGCCGCCTCCTGGCTGACCGGTGACAGTACCGCGCGCAAGCAGGTCCAGGAGATCCTCGACGCCCCCGGACGTCACTCACAGGCCGTGCACGCCGGCGCGATGGCCTTCCAAGCGTTCGGCCAATGGCGCGCCGGCCGGGCGGGTGACGCGCTGCAGACCCTGCGCCAGGCGGTCGCCCTCGGCGGCGGGGACCGAGTCGCACGGTTTCTGGATCCACGCTGGTTCCTTGCCTTCACGCTCACCCGGCTCGACGAGTACCAGGAGGCACAAGAGGTCGTCGAGTGCTGCGCGCCGTTGGCCGCCGTGCAGGCGGGCACCCCGGCCGCCGCCGTCGCGGCCGTCCTCCGGGCACCGCTGTATCTGGCCCAGGGACGTCTGGAGGCGGCCGAACAGGCGGCGCGGGACGGTGTGGGCGCCGCCGGCCCGTGCGTGCCGATGCTCGCCCCCCAGGCGTGGCTGGTACTGGCCCTGACCGCGCTGCGCCGGGGGGCGCTCCCCCAGGCCGAGGATCACCTCAAGACCCTGGAGAAGGACTTCCCGACAGCTTCCTGGAGTCCCTGGTGGTCCGCGCGTCTGCTGCTGAACGCCCAACTGGCCGAGGCACGGTCGGACTTCGGGGCAGCCGCGGAGATGCTGGCGGAGATCGCTTCGGAGGCCGGTGCGCTGCGCGAACTGGCCCTGGAGGACCCGGCGGCCGCGGCCTGGTGTGTGCGCTGCGCGCTGGCGGCGGACCGGCCGGACCTCGCCCGCGCCGTCATCGAGGCGACCGAGGACCTGCGACGGCACAACCGCGGCGTTCCCGCGGTCCTAGCCGCGGCCCTGCATGCTCGCGCGCTCGCCGACAAGGACGCGGATGCCCTGGACCGGGCCGGCCGGCTGCACCGCAATCCGTGGGCCCAGGCCGCGGCGGCCGAGGACCAGGCCGTCCTCCTGCTCGACCGTGGCGACCAGGAGAACGCAGTCAGCGCGCTGGACCGGGCGCTGGGCGCGTACGGCGCGCTCGGCGGCGAACACGACGCCGCCCGCGTACGGGCCCGACTGCGCCGGCTCGGGGTGCGGCGCCGGCACTGGACGCGCACCGAACGCCCGGTCTCCGGCTGGGAGAGCCTGACCAAGACCGAACGGAAGGTGGCGGAACTGGTGGCGGGCGGTCTTACCAACGGGCAGGCCGCCCGCCATCTGTTCATCTCCCCGCACACGGTCGGGTTCCACCTGCGGCAGATCTACCGCAAGCTCGGCATCCGCTCCCGTACGGCCTTGGCCCGCTTCACTCTGTAGCGCCTACCTGCCCCGGTCGCAGCCGCTCACCCGGTTCCCTGCATCAGCGGCCGCCACCACCGGCGGTTGGCGGCGTACCACGCGACCGTCTCGGCGAGCCCCCGCTCGAAGGTGACCCGCGGCGTATGGCCCAGGGCCCTCAGCTTGGCGTCGGTCAAGGAGTAGCGGCGGTCGTGGCCCTTGCGGTCGGGCACGTGCTCGACACGCCGCCAGGGGGCCCCGAGCGCCTCCAGCAGCCGGGCGGTCAGCTCCCGGTTGGTCAGCTCAGCGGTCCCCGCGACGTGGTAAACCTCGCCCGCCTCGCCGCGCTCGGCGACCAGCCGGACGGCCCGGCAGTGGTCATCGACATGGATCCAGTCGCGTACGTGCCGGCCGTCGCCGTACAGCGGCACCTTCAGGCCGTCGAGCAGACGGGTGGTGAACAGCGGGATGACCTTCTCCGGGTACTGGTAGGGCCCGTAGTTGTTCCCGCAGCGGGTGATGCTGACCGGCAGCCCGTGGGTGCGCGCGTAGGCCAGGGCGATCAGATCACCGCCGGCCTTGGCCGCGGCGTAGGGGGAGTTCGGGCTGAGCGGGGCCGACTCGTCCCAGGATCCGGCCTCGATGCTGCCGTACACCTCGTCGGTGGAGACGTGCACGACCCTCGGGGCGCCAGCGTCGAGGCATGCCTCCATGAGGCACTGCACGCCCAGGACGTTGCTGCGGACGAAGTCGCCCGCGCCGGTGATCGAGCGGTCGACGTGTGTCTCGGCGGCGAAGTTGACGACGATGTCGTGGCCGGGCACCACCTTCCGGAGCAGTTCGGCGTTGCAGATGTCGCCGTGGACGAAGGTGAACCGGCCCTCGGCGGGCGCCAGGTTGGCCGGGTTCCCGGCGTAGGTCAGCTTGTCGAGCACGGTCACCTCGTCCTCGCCGGCGTAGGACCGTACGAAGTGCGATCCGATGAAGCCGGCGCCGCCGGTCACGAGGATTTTCATGAGGTGACCTGCACCTTGCTGTGGTCGCCGAGGACCAGGCGGTGGGCCCGCAGGGCCCCGGGAGTGGACATCACCTCGACCTCGCGTCCGATCAGCGAGCGTTCGACGCGCCGCACCCCGGCGAGGGAGGCCCCGCGCAGCACGATGGAGTACTCGATCTCACTGTCGGTCACCGCGCAGTCGCTGTCGATGGAGGTGAACGGGCCGACGTAGGAGTCGCGGATGTGCGAGCCGGCCGCGATGACCGCCGGGCCGACGATCCGCGACCGGGTGACGGTGGCGCCCTCTTCGACCACCACCCGGCCGACCAGTTCGCTGGAGCGCACCTCACCGGCGCAGTCGGCCGCGACGCCGTCCAGGACCAGGCGGTTGACCTCCAGCATGTCGTCGACGTTGCCGGTGTCCTTCCAGTACCCGGACACGACGCTGGAATCCACCCGGCACCCCGCGTCGATCAGTTCCTGGATCGCGTCGGTGATCTCCAGTTCACCTCGCCAGGACGGCTTGATCCGGCACACGGCGTCGTGCACGCGGGCGGTGAACAGGTAGACGCCGACCAGCGCCAGATCGCTCTTCGGGTGCTGCGGCTTCTCCTCCAGTCCGGTCACCCGGCCGCGGGAGTCCAGCTCGACCACGCCGAACGCGCGCGGGTCCGAGACCCGGGCCAGCATGATCTGGGCGTCCGGGCGGTTGGTGCGGAACCGCCGCACGAGCGAGCTGATGCCGCCGACGATGAAGTTGTCGCCGAGGTACATCACGAAGTCGTCATCGCCGAGGTAGTCCCGGGCGATGTGTACGGCGTGCGCCAGGCCCAGCGGTGCCTCCTGCGGCAGGTAGGTCACCTCCAGACCGAAGCGTGAGCCGTCGCCGACCGCCGCCTCGATCTCGGCGGCCGAGTCGCCGACGACGATGCCCACCTCGCGGACACCGGCCTCGGCTACCGATTCCAGGCCGTAGAACAGGACCGGTTTGTTGGCGACCGGCACGAGCTGCTTCGCCGAGGTGTGTGTGATCGGCCGCAGCCGGGAGCCGGACCCGCCGGCCAGCACGAGCGCCTTCATCGGCACCCCTTGGCCGGGGCGGCCGCACCGGGGCGGCGCACGGCCCCGCGCCCGTCCGGCTCAAGCAGGTCCGGCCGGCTGCCGAAGGCGTCCGGCCTCAGCCGGGGCGTCCCCCGGTCGCACGGTACGTCAGCCACAAAGCTAGGAGCCATCATCTTCCCCATATCCGTGAACGGGCCGATTCCGTGGCACGTCCTGGTGAGAACCTGTGTCATGACCCCGGCCGGGCGCCCGTCGCCTGGCACGGCCGGGCCTCCCCTTCCCGGTGTCGGTCGGCGCGGGTGGGGATGTGCCGGCCCGGCGTGCCGCGGCACGGACGCCTTCAGGTCAACGCGGCGGGCAGGGCGCTCAACCGGCGGATCATCCACTCCGATTCCCACTGGACGGCGGTGTCGCTGCTCAGCCGCGCCTGCGGGAACCGGCGCAGGAAGCCGCGTACCGCGATCTGTGCCTCCAGCCGGACCAGCGAGGCGCCGATGCAGTAGTGCATGCCCAGGCCGAAGGTCAGGTGCCCTTGGCCCTTGCGGGCCGGGTCGAAGCTGTCGGCCTCCTCGCCCGGCCCGCGGTTCGCCGCCGCGATGCTGACCTGCACCGGGGCGCCCTTGGGGATCAGGTAGCCGCCGAGGTCGAGGTCCTCCATGGCGAAGCGCCAGGTCGGGTGCGGGAACGGCGGGTGCACCCGCAGGGCCTCCTCGATCCACTCCTTGATCTCCTCGTCGGTTCGCGGCCGGTCCTCGGGCGGTCGGCGCAGCGCCTCGTACAGCGATGCGGAGATCGCGCTCCCGGTCGTCTCGTAGCCGGTGATGATCATTCCGACCGTCCAGACGATGACCTCGCCCTCGGTGATCGCGTCCGGCCCGTCGGAGGCGGACAGGAAGCCCGTGATCACCCCGTCCCGCAGCGGGGCCGGGTCGCGCACCCAGTCCTGGACCGCACCGAACAGCGCCCCGACCGCCTCGGTGCGGGCCGGGTAGTCGGCGGAGTAGAGCATCACGTCGGTGATGCTGCGCAGCCGCCGCTCCGCCTCCAGGGGCAGGCCGAGCATCTCGGAGATGAACGCCAGCGGGATCCGGTGGGTGTAGTCCGTGACCACGTCGACTTCGGCGGAGTCCGCGGAGCGGGATTGCTCCAGCTCGTCCAGGAATCCGTCGACCTTGACGCTGACCCGCTCGCCCCACCGCTCGGTGTTACGGGGGCTGAGCACCGGTGCGTGCAGCCGCCGGATCCGCGCGTGGTGCTCCCCGTCGCTCATGATCATGGCGCGGGCGTACTCCGGATCGGGCTGCGATCCCACCATCAGGCCCGGCTTGCGCATGAAGTCCGGGACCAGGCTCACGTCCTTCTCCATCCGGGGGTGTGTCAGCGCGATCCGCACCAGTTCGGGATCGCACACGACCCAGGCGTGCTGACCGAGGTAGGGGATCCGCACGACCGGCGCGACGCGGGCGGCCGCCAGCAGGTCCGGCATGCAGTCGAACGGCCCCGGGTCCACCGGCATGCTCGCCAGGGGGGCTTGTGCCAAGCCGGTTTTCGTCGTGGCATTCACTGTGTGACACCTCCGGTGGGGACCTGGCCCTGGGAGCCGGCCATGGACTCGATCAGTTCGGCGGCCCGTCGCGGGGCGTCGCAGCTCTGGAACTCCCGGGACATCTCGCGTGCCCGCCGCCGGTAGCGTTCGTCGTTGAGCACGGTGGTCACCGCCTCGCGCAGGCCGGCTTCCGTTACGGCCCGCCGTTTGAGGACGACGCCAGCCCCGGCCCACTCGACCCGCGCCGCTACATCGGGCTTCTCCTCCGAGCCCGGTGCGACGACCAGCGGTATCCCCTGGGCGAGGGCCGCGTTGGCGCCGTTGTAGCCGCCGTTGGTCACCATCACGTCCACGTGCGGCAGCAGGTGGTGGTAGGGGATGAACCGCTCCAGCCGGACGTTGTCCGGCAGCGGCCGCAGCCGGTCGACGTCCACGCCGCTGCCGGTGGTGACCACGACGAGGACGTCCTGTCCGCCCAGGGCCCGGACGGCGGGCGCGAGCAGCCGGTCGACGTCGTTGGCGGTAGTGCCCTGAGTGAGCAGCACGACCGGGCGGCCGCCCTGCAGCTCGTCCCACCAGCCGGGCGGGTCGAAGTGCTCCGGGGGAAGGCCGAGGAGCCCGCCCACGAAGTGGGTTCCCGGCAGCAGGTCGCTGCGCGGGAACTCGAAGGACCGCACGGTGCCCATCAGGTACAGGGCCGGCGGGCGCGCGATGTTCTCCATGGCACCGGTCCGCAGCCGGGGCAGTCCCACCTGGGCCCGGGTCCGGTCCGCCTCCCGGCGCATGCCCCGCATCACCACCTGGTCGGCGACGAACCTGAGCAGCGCGTTGCGTGCCCGGCCCAGCAGCGACGAACTGGGCATCGCGCCCCGCCCGAGCGGGGCGGTGTCCCTGCTGCCGGCGATGTAGACCGAGTTGTTCAGCCAGACCAGCGGGGTTCCGGTGCGCTCGCCGGCGAAGCAGGCGCCGTAGCACATGTCGTCGGCGAGGATGCACTCGGCCGCGAACCGTTCGAGCACCGCCAGCAGGTCATCCATCTGGCCCGGTGCGGTGCGGTAGAAGATGTCCCGGACGCCGGTGGTGAAGTTGGCGGCCCCGGTCAGCCCGGCGTGGCCGGGGAACGCTTCCTCCCGGCTCCGGCCGCCGAAGTCGAGCCCGGCGTGCATGGGCTCGAAGTGCGCCCCGGTCCGCTCCACCTGTCCACGGAAGGCCCGGCCGGTGTACCACCGCACCTCGTGACCGCGCCGGGTCAGTTCGCGTGCGACTTCGAGCATGCTGACGACGTGTCCCGGTGCCGGTGTGGTAGCGATCAACACACGCATCAGCTCTCGCCTCCGTCAAGGTCTGGTGTCACCGTTGCCGCCGGACGGACCGGGCGCCCACGGCCCGGCCGTCCGGCCACACACGCCAGCATCGCCCGGCCCTGGCTTCGGGTGAGGCGAGCGGGGCAAATCCCGCACGTTCGCGCAGGGTGGCGATGCCGGGCCGCCCCAAGGCGCCGACGCGTCGCCGACCGAACCGTCCGTCCCCGGGCCCGGCGGGGGATACGAACGCGCCGCCACTGCACAAACAATGACCGACAAGCAATCCCCGGCATCGCCCTTTCCGGGACCGGGAAGGCGCTGGCGTTCACCCAGGACATGCTCCCGGCCTTGGACATCGCGTACTGGAGGCAACCTGTGACGGCACCCTCGCAGAAGATCGACGGGGCGGACGAGGCGCTCGGCGGACCGAAGAAGGTCACCGTCATCGGCGCCGGCATCGCCGGCCTGGTCACGGCTTATGAACTGGAACGCCTCGGACATCAGGTCCACGTCATCGAAGCAAGCCGGGACATCGGCGGCCGCATTCACACCCACCGGTTCTCCGGCCGCGGCCAGGCCGGGCCGTTCGCCGAACTCGGCGCGATGCGGATCCCCGCCGGGCACCGGCTGACCATGCACTACATCGCCGAACTCGGGCTGCAGCACCAGGTGCGCGAATTCCGCACTCTGTTCTCCGACGACGCGGCCTACCTGCCCACTGCCTCCGGCTACCTCCGGGTGCGCGACGCGCACACAACCCTCGTCGAGGAGTTCGCCGCCAGACTGCCGAGCCGGCCTTACCAGGGGAACACCCTGCTGTTCGGCGCCTGGCTGGACGCCAGCATCAGGGCCATCGCCCCCCGCCAGTTCTACGACGGGATGCACGACGAAATCGGCGTGGAACTGCTGAACCTCGTCGATCACATCGACTTGGCGCCCTACCGGTGCGGCAGCGCGCACAACCGGATCGACCTGCACTCCTTCTTCGCCGACCACCCCCAGGTGCGGTCGTTCTGCCCGCCGCGCCTGGAGCGATTCCTCGACGACGTCCTGGACGAGACCAGCTCCACCATCGTGCGGCTGCGCGACGGCATGGACGCGCTCCCCCGGCAGCTCGCCGCGCGGATCCGGGGACCGATAGCGACCGGCCAGGAAGTGGTCGGCATCGACGTCCGCGACGACACGGTGGTCCTGCGGATCCGCCACGGTGTCAGGTCCCTCACCCGGACCTGCGACTACGTGGTGTGCACCATTCCGTTCACGGTGCTCAGGCGGATGCAGTTGTCCGGCTTCGACCAGGACAAACTGGACATCGTCCACCAGACGAAATACTGGGCCGCAACGAAGGTCGCCTTCCACTGCCGCGAAGCCTTCTGGGAGAAGGACGGGATCAGCGGGGGCGCGTCCTTCACCGGCGGACACGTGCGGCAGACCTACTACCCGCCCGCCGAAGGCGATCCGGAGCACGGCGCGGTGCTGCTCGCGAGCTACGCCATCGGGCCGGACGCGGACGCGCTCAGCCGGCTGGGCGAGGCGGAGCGCAACGCGGTCGTCACCAGGGAACTGAGCGCGATGCACCCCGAGTTACGCCGACCGGGCATGGTCCTGGGCGTGGCGGGCCGGGACTGGGGCGCGCGCCGGTGGTCCTGGGGGGCGGCCACGGTCCGCTGGGGCCAGGAGGCCGCCCTGCGCGAGGCGGAGCGGCGAGAGGCGGCCCGGCGGCAGAAGGGGCTCTTCTTCGCCGGCGAGCACTGCTCGTCGAAGCCCGCCTGGATCGAGGGCGCGATCGAGTCGGCGATCGACACCGCGCACGAGATCGAGTGGTACGAGCCGCGGGCCCACCGCGTCTTCGCCGGCACCCGGCCGAGCCCCTCGCGGGAGTCGGCATGAGCGTCTTCGACCTGCCCCGGCTGCACTTCGGCGGGACGGCGACGACGCACCTGCCGACCGGCGCGCGCAGCGGCCTCGTCGATCTGGCGACCAACACGGCGCTCACCGACGACGGACAGCCCTTCCCCGCGCACCGCCCGCCCGGCGAGTACCACGACCATCTGGACCGGCTGGGGCCGAGGTTCGACAGCTCGGGCCGCCCGGCGTCCGACGGACCCTTCAGCGCGGCCAAGGGCGAGGACTTCGCCGGCAACGGGCACTTCTCCGCCGACGCGCGGATCACCGGCGTCGAGGTCCGTGCGGGCGCTGTCGACACCGCCGACCCGGTGGTCGGCCGCGGTGTCGACATGTGGGGACACTACAACGAGTACCTGGCCACCACGGTCAACCGGGCCCGCGTCTTCGACGTCGACCCGTCGTCCGACTGGACCACGACGCTCATGGTCGGGCAGTTCTGCTTCGGGCGGGACGGCCGCTCCCACGACGTCGGGTACATGGCCACCGGAGGCGTCCGCGGCTTCCATCCCCCGCGGTGGCACAACGCCCGCCACGTCCGGGACGTCGGCGATCACTGGCTGGCGGAGCGGCTGCGCCGCTCCGTGGTGCACCAGTTCGCCGTGACCGAGCAGGACGAACTGACCTGGCTCGACGAAGCGGCCGTCTCGCCGGCCGTACGGCACCTGCGGGCCGCGGCCGCCGCCGAGGGGGCCGGCGGCCTGGTGGTGCAGTTCGCGCTGAGCCATCTGGCCGCTCCACTCGCGCCCGACCGGCCTGGCCGGTGGCGGTTGCGCGGGACGATCGCACCGTGGCGCCCGCACGAGCCGCGTACCTATCCGGCGGGCCGGCTGCTCGTCCCGGAGCGCCACGCGCCCGGCCGGGCACCCGTTGAGCTGCACAACCTCACCGTCGAGCTGACGGACGAGCACGTCACCCTCAACATGATCACTGCGGTGCCCACCCGTGCCCCAAAGGCAGCCCCCGGGGTCGCGGCCGGCCCTCCCGCCCCGGTCGACATCGGCGATCTCGAACTGCGCACGGCGGACAGCGACCGGCTGGTGGCCCGGGTGCCCCGGCAGGCGTACCTCGGGGAGAAGTACGCCCTGGCCGGCGGCCTGGTGACGGTCCCCATCGAGCTGCCGGCGCACGCCGCGGCCGACGAGGCGCTGCGCCTGGTGGGCACCGGCCCGAACGGCCCGGTGGTGCACCTGCGCGAAAAGGAGATCAACGTCCAGGCCGACGACGCGAGCCTCTTCCTGGAACATCCACGGGACCCGGACGACGCGGACCAGGACGTCGACGTACTCGTGCGCTCCTTCGTGCGGGGCCGCCCGGCCGCCGTCGCCGAAATCCACGTACGGCAGTTCTTCAACCCCCGGGCCCTCCCGCGCGACCCGGCCGCCCGCTCCCCCGAGGCACGGTGTTCCGATGTCGGCATCGTCCACCTGCGCGCGGGGCGGCGGGACGGCTCCGGCCCGTGGTCCGACACCTGCCTCCTGGACACCGACCACGCGGGCCTCGGATGGTTCACCCTGCGGGGCGCGGCAGCCGGCACCGCCCGCGTCCTGCTGTCCGCCGGCGCCGACGACCTGCCGTGCGACGTGGACCGGCCCGGCTCGGCGGCCCTCGGCCACGACCACGACGACGCGCTCGGCTACTGGCCCGGCGCCGGCTACCTGTCGGTGCGGGTGCTGCCCGACGACTGGCGGCTGACCGGTATCCGCCAGGACGAGGCGACCTTCGACCTGGTCTACACGGAGGTCTTCGCGTTCTAC
The DNA here is from genome assembly GCF_055573595.1 of Streptomyces sp. NPDC030165. Lineage (NCBI taxonomy): Bacteria > Bacillati > Actinomycetota > Actinomycetes > Kitasatosporales > Streptomycetaceae > Streptomyces > Streptomyces sp. NPDC030165. The sequence continues at coordinate 57,658 of NZ_JBVIBD010000025.1, forward strand.
GAGCACCTGTACTCCTTCATGAAGGCGGAGGTCTTCAGCCTGGCGGACCGGTGCAAGGTGGAGACATACGCAAAGCTGATCTGGCAGATGTGCGACCCGCGCAACAAGGCGAAGACGTACTACATGCCGCCGACGCGGGACCTGTCCGAGCCGAAGGCACAGCTCCTGCTGACGTTCCTGCGGGCCCAGCAGGCGCCGGACGAGGTCCTGCTGACGGAGCCCGCGGCCGGCCGCTCGAGCGGAAAGATCACCACCCGCGGCCGCCTCGTCGAGGTGCTGCGCGACGCCGCCACGATCGAACTGGCCGTCATGCTCCAGTACTTGTACGCGGCCTATTCGGTGCCCACCCACGGTGCCGGCCTGGAGTACGTGCGGCGGGGCATGTGGACACCCGAGCAGCTCCGGCTCGCCTGCGGCGACGGCGGGGAGACCCTCGACGAGGGCATCCGCAGCATGCTGCTGAACATCGCCCGCGAGGAGATGATCCACTTTCTCCTCGTCAACAACATCCTCACCGCGGTGGGCGAGCCATTCCACGTGCCCCGGCTCGACTTCGGCACCGTCAACCACGACCTGCCGGTACCGCTGGACTTCTCCCTGGAGAGGCTGGGGCCCGGCAGCGTCGAACGGTTCGTGCAGATCGAACGGCCGGAAGACCTCGTCCACGACGTACGGCGGGGCGACACACCGGCGGCCCCCGCGACCCACGACGACCGGCACCCCTACGCCTCGCTGAGCGAGCTGTACACGGACATCCGCGAGGGCCTGCACCGCGTCCCGGACCTCTTCCTGGTGGAGAAGGGCAGGGGCGGCGGGGAACACCACCTCTTCCTGCGGGAGTCGGTCAACCGGCACCACCCCGACTACCAGCTCGAAGTCGACGACCTGTCCAGCGCGTTGTTCGCGATCGACGTCATCACCGAGCAGGGAGAGGGCGGGGTGCTGGACGTGCGGACCGCCGAGCACTCGCACTACGCCTCGTTCCTGCGGATCTCCGACCTGCTCTGCGGTTCGCCGGCCACCCGGGCCCGCCCGGGCGGCGAACGGTGGAACCCGGCCTACCCCGTCGTACGGAACCCGACCCTCGGGCAGGGGAACGCGGCCATGGAGACGGTCACCGACCCGGACGCCCGGTCGGTCATGGAGCTGTTCAACCGTTCCTACTTCATGGCGCTCCAGCTAATGGCCCAGCACTTCGGTGAGTGCCCGGACGCGAGCCTGCGCCGCTCCGACCTGATGAACGCGGCGATCGACATGATGACGGGGCTGATGCGCCCGCTGGCGGAACTGCTGGTGACCCTGCCGTCGGGACGGCGGGGCCGGACCGCCGGGCCGTCGTTCGAGCTGTCCGAGCAGCCCGCGCCGGTGTCCCGCCCGGACGTGGCCAGACGCGGCATCGCGCTGCGCCTCGCGCATCTCGCGGTGGCCTGCGGCAAGCAACCCCTGGTGCCCGCCCGGGTGGGTGAGATGAGCGCGTTCTGGGCCGACCGCTTCCGGCCGCCGGGCTGCCAGGCATCCCCGGCGGGCCCGTACGGAGCGGCGACGCCACACTCATGAGCGAAGGAGACCGCATGCCATCCGCGACGCTGCCGCGGTTCGACCTCAAGGGCTGGGGCGGGGAGGACATCGCCCACCCGTACCCGGTGTACCGGCGCTACCGGGAGACCGCGCCGGTCCACCGCGGGGCACCGGGCGCGGGCGCGCCGGACACCTTCTACGCCTTCTCCTACGACGAAGTCGTCCAGGTGCTGTCGGACCGGCGGTTCGGCCGGGACGCGCGCGTGGCCTCCGGCGACCCCGGCGCGGCGCCCGTCCCGGTCCCCGCCGAGTACCGGGCCCTGCGGGCCGTCGTCGAGAACTGGCTGGTGTTCCTGGACCCGCCGCGCCACACCGAACTGCGCTCCCTGCTCGGTACAGAGTTCTCCTCTTCGATCGTCACCGGTCTGCGGCCCCGCATCACACAGATCGCACACGAGCTGCTGGAACAGTTCGGGCGGCGCCGGGAGGCCGACCTCGTCGAGGGTTTCGCGGCGCCGTTCCCCATCCTCGTCATCTGCGAACTGCTCGGCATTCCACCGGACCACCACGGATGGCTGCGCGCCAACGCGATGGCCCTCCAGGAGGCCGGCAGCACCCGCTCGCGCAACAGCGCAGGCGGCTACGCACGGGCCGAGGCAGCCGCCGACGCGTTCACCCGCTACTTCCGGCAGGAGGTGACCCGGCGGCACGGGGACGACCGCGGTGACCTGCTCACGCTCCTGGTCCGCGCCCGGGACGGCGGTGCGCCGCTGAGCGTGGACGGGATCGTGGGGACCTGCGTCCACCTGCTCACCGCCGGACACGAGACCACCACCAACTTCCTGGCGAAGGCGGTGCTGGCGCTGCGGGCGCACCCCGAGGTCCTCGACGAGGTGCGCGCCGCTCCCGAACTGACGCCGGGGGCGGTCGAGGAGCTGATGCGCTACGACCCGCCGGTGCAGGCGGTGACGCGATGGGCGTACCGGGACACCCGCCTCGGTGAGCACGAGGTGCCGCGCGGCAGCCGAGTGGTCGCCCTGCTCGGCTCGGCGAACCGGGACCCCGCGCGCTTTTCGCGCCCCGACGTCCTGGACGTGCGCCGCCCCGCCGACCGGCACCTGGGCTTCGGGCTGGGCATCCACTACTGCCTCGGCGCGACGCTGGCCCGCGCGGAGGCCGAAATCGGTCTCCGGACGCTGCTGGACGGCATGCCCGGGCTGGGTCGCGGCGGTCAACAGGTCGAGTACGCCGACGACATGGTCTTCCACGGGCCGACACGGCTGGTGCTCGGCAGATCCGACCTGCCGTGACCCGCAGCGCCCCACCGACACTGCGCGAAGGAAAGGCACTCATGACACAGCAGCCCGGCACCAGCCCCGACTCCGTCGGCCAGGCGTACGACGTGTTCGCCGACGCCGGGGCCACGACCGCCCTGGGCGGCAACATCCACGTCGGCTACTGGGACGACGACCCCGGCCTCCCGATCACCGAGGCCACCGACCGCCTCACCGACCTCGTCGCCGCCCGCCTCGGCCTCCGGCCGGACCAGCGGCTGCTCGACGTGGGCTGCGGCAACGGCCTGCCGGCCCTGCGTATCGCGGGCGCGCACGACGTCCGCGTGACCGGCATCACCGTCAGCCACCAGCAGCTCGCCCAGGCGGACAAGGAGGCGGACGGCTCCGACGCGCGCGACCGGGTCTCCTTCCGGTTCGCGGACGCCGTGGACCTGCCCTTCGACGACGGTTGTTTCGACGGGGCCTGGGCGATCGAATCGCTGCTGCACATCACCGACCAGACCGCCGCCCTGGCGGAGATCCGCCGCGTCGTCCGCCCCGGCGGGCGTCTGGTCGTCACCGACCTGTGCCAGCGGCAGCCGTTCACCGGCGAGGACCGGACCGTGCTGGACGGCATGCTGGACGTGTACGAGATCGCCGGGATCAACACGCCCGACGAGCACCGCGCGCGCCTGGCCGAAGCGGGCTGGCAACTGCTGGAACTTATGGACATCGGCGAACAGGTCCGCGCCAGTTACGGGCACGCCGCGGCCGCCTTCCGGGACATCGCCGCCTCCCTCGACGCCCCGGCGGCGGAGCAGATCAGCGCGGCGGCCGACCTGATGGACGCCTTCGGCAAGCACCCGCACGCGGGCTACGTCCTGATCACCGCGCAGCGGACCTGACCCCGCGGGCGTGGCCGGCCGGGCGCGTGCCGGCCGGGCGAACACCGTTCCGCTCTCGACCCCCGCAGACAGGGAGTACTTCGATGTCGTCTTGCCTCGGCCCACCACCTGCCGCCCCCGTCGCCGTACGTCCGCGCAAGGACCGTTCGCTGGCCGACCGTCTCGCCCTGTCGGCAGCGGCCCGCCGCGGGGTGCGGTCGCGGACCGAGGACGTCCACGCCTGGCTGGCGGAGCGCCGCCGCGCCCATGTCTTCCGCGTGGAACGCATACCGTTCGCGGAGCTGGGCGAGTGGCGGTTCGAGCCCGGCACCGGCGATCTCGTGCACCGCAGCGGGCGGTTCTTCACCGTCGAGGGCCTGCACGTGGAGGAACACGACGGGCCCTACGGCGACGGCCCCCGCCGGGAGTGGCAGCAGCCCGTCATCAGGCAGCCGGAGGTGGGCATCCTGGGCATCTTGGCCAAGGAGTTCGACGGGGTGCTGCACTTCCTGATGCAGGCCAAGATGGAGCCGGGCAACCCCAACCTGCTCCAGCTCTCGCCGACCGTGCAGGCCACCCGCAGCAACTACACCAGGGCCCACCGGGGCGCGGACGTGCGGCTGATCGACCACTTCGTGCGGCCCGACCGCGACCGGATCATCGTGGACGTGCTCCAGTCGGAACAAGGCTCGTGGTTCTTCCGCAAGTCCAACCGCAACATGATCGTCGAGACGGCCGGCGAGGTCCCCGCGACGGACGACTTCCGCTGGCTCACCCTCGGCCAGATCGCCGAACTCCTGCACGAGGACGACATGGTCAACATGAACGCCAGAACCGTGCTGTCCTGCGTGCCGTACCGGGACACATCGCCCGGCGCGCTGCTCTCCGACGCTCAGCTCCTGTCGTGGTTCACCGGCGAGCGCTCCCGCCGCGACGTGCGGACCCGCCGCGTACCGCTGGCCTCCGTGCGCGGCTGGAAGCACGGTGTCGAGGCGATCGAGCACGAGGACGGCCGCTACTTCAAGGTCGTCGCGGTCTCCGTACGGGCCGGCAACCGCGAAGTGGTCCGCTGGGACCAGCCGTTGATCGAACCCGTCGGCACGGGGGTGACCGCGTTCCTCGTGCGCGAGATCGACAGGGTGCCGCACGTGCTGGTGCAGGCCCGGGCCGAGGGCGGCTTCCTGGACACGGTCGAGCTGGCGCCCACCGTCCAGTGCACGCCCGGCAACCACGCCCACCTGCCGGAGGCGGACCGCCCGCCCTTCCTCGACGCCGTCCTGCACGCCCCCGCGTCGCGGATCCGTTACCAGGCCGTCCACTCCGAGGAGGGCGGGCGCTTCCTGAACGCCCGGAGCCGGTACCTCGTCGTCGACGCCGACGGGACCGGGGCCGCGCTCGACCCGCCCGCCGGCTTCGCCTGGGCCACCCCCGCCCAGCTCAGGGCCCTCACCCGGCACGGGCACTACCTCAACGTGGAGGCCCGCACGCTCCTGGCCTGCCTCAACGCCATGGCGACGCGGACCCGGGGAGAGGTGTGACATGGCACGCACACCGGCAGCCACCGAACCGCTGATCACCGTGCTCGGCGCCTCGGGCTTCGTGGGATCGGCCGTCCTGCGCGCACTGGCGCACCGCCCGGTCCGCCTGCGGGCGGTGGCGCGCAGGCTGAGCGCGATTCCCCCCGGCCCGGCCGGGACCACCGCCGTCACCGCCGACCTCACCGACCGGGCGGCGCTCACCGAGGCCGTCGCGGGCTCGGACACGGTGGTGCACCTGCTCCTGGCGGACGGCGGCTGGCGGGCGGCCGAGACCGAGCCGGAAGCCGAGCGCGTGAACGTGGGCGTGATGCGGGACCTCCTGGACGTCCTGCGGCCGGCCGCGGACGACGGGACGCCCCCGCTGGTGGTGTACGCGGGCGCCGCCTCACAGGTCGGCGTGCCGCCGCGGGAACCGCTCGACGGCAGTGAACCCGACCACCCCGAAACCGCCTACGACCGGCAGAAACTGACAGCGGAGCACCTCCTGCTCAAGGCCACGGCCGAGGGCCGGGCGCGCGGCATCAGCCTACGTCTGCCCACGGTGTTCGGTGAGGGAGCGGCGCCCGGTACCGGCGACCGCGGTGTCGTGTCCGCCATGGTGCGGCGGGCGCTCACGGGCCTGCCGCTCACCATGTGGCACGACGGCACAGTGCGGCGCGACCTGGTCCACGTCAGCGATGTCGCGGCGGCGTTCGCGGCGGCCCTCGACCACCCGGACGCCCTGGTAGGCGGCCACTGGCTGATCGGCGCCGGCCGGGGCGACGCGCTCGGCGACGTCTTCCGGCTCATCGCCCGGACCGTGTCCGACCACACGGGGCGGCAGCCGGTCGCCGTGGAGTCCGTCGAACCGCCGGCCCACGCCCCCGCGACGGACTTCCGCAGCGTGACCATCGACTCCTCCCCGTTCCGGGCGGCCACCGGCTGGCACCCCCGGACCTCGCTTCCCGAGGGGCTGCGGCGCACCGTCGCCGCTCTGGCCGGCCAGGAGAGCGAGGCCCGGTGACGACACACACTTCAGATGGACGACACCCACCGCAGGCGTCCGGCCGCAGCACGGCCGTCCGCCGCAGTCCTGGAAAGGCTGGCACATGACCACGCGTGTTTGGGATTACCTGGCGGAATACGAGGACGAGCGTCCGGACATCCTCGACGCCGTAACGACGGTCTTCGGCTCGGGGCAGCTCGTGCTGGGCGCGAGCGTGCGCGGCTTCGAGGCGGAATTCGCCGCCTATCACGGGGCGGCCCACTGCGTCGGTGTCGACAACGGGACGAACGCGATCAAGCTCGGGCTGCAGGCGCTGGGCGTCGGCCCGGGCGACGAGGTGATCACGGTGTCGAACACCGCGGCGCCGACCGTGGTCGCCATCGACGGCACGGACGCCACCCCCGTCTTCGTCGACGTGCGCGAGGACGACTTCCTCATGGACACCGGCCAGGTGGCAGCGGCCATCACCGAACGCACGCGGTGCCTGCTCCCGGTGCACCTGTACGGGCAGTGCGTGGACATGGCCCCCTTGAAGGAGCTGGCCGCCCGGCACGGGCTGGCCATCCTGGAGGACTGCGCCCAGGCCCACGGCGCCCGGCAGGGCGGCACGCCGGCCGGCACGACCGGCGACGCGGCCGCCTTCTCCTTCTACCCGACCAAGGTCCTCGGCGCGTACGGCGACGGCGGCGCGACCCTCACCTCGGACGCGACCGTGGCGGAACGGCTGCGGCGGCTGCGGTACTACGGCATGGAGGACCGCTACTACACCCTGGAGACGCCCGCCCACAACAGCCGCCTGGACGAGGTGCAGGCCGAGATCCTGCGGCGCAAACTCAAGCGGCTCGACACCTACATCGCCGGCCGCCGAGCCGTCGCGCAGCGCTACGCCGACGGTCTCGCCGACACCGGTCTCGTGCTCCCGCGCACCGTCCCCGGAAACGAGCACGTGTACTACGTGTACGTGGTGCGCCACCCCCAGCGTGACGACATCATCGAGCGCCTCAAGGTGTACGACATCCACCTCAACATCAGCTATCCGTGGCCGGTGCACACCATGACCGGGTTCGCCCACCTCGGATACGCCACGGGGTCCCTGCCCGTCACCGAGGCGCTGGCCGGCGAGATCTTCTCACTGCCGATGTACCCCTCGCTGCCGCGCGACCTCCAGGACAAGGTCATCCACGCCGTGCGCGAGGTGCTGGCGACGCTGTGAGACCCGCCGACCGCCAGTCCGCCGAGCCGTTCACCCAGCCACGGGAGCAGACATGAAAGCACGCGAACTCACCGTCGAGGGAGCACTGGAGTTCACCCCCCGCGTCTTTCCCGACGAACGGGGCCTGTTCTTCTCGCCATTTCAGGAGGAGGCGTTCGCCGAGGCGCGCGGCGGTCCGCTCTTCCGCGTCGCGCAGACCAACCACAGCGTCTCCCGGCGCGGCGTGGTGCGCGGCATTCACTACACCGTGACACCACCCGGCACCGCGAAGTACGTCTACTGCGCGCGCGGCGCGGCCCTTGACATCGTGGTCGACATCCGGGTCGGCTCGCCCACGTACGGCCGGTGGGACTCGGTGCTGATGGACCAGCAGGACCACCGGACCACCTACTTCCCGGTGGGGGTGGGCCACGCGTTCGTGGCGCTGGAGGACGACACCGTCATGTCATACATGCTCTCCGGGAGCTACGTACCGGAGAACGAACTCGCCCTGTCCGTCCTGGACCCGGCGCTCGGGCTGCCCGTCTCCCGGGACACCGAGCCGATCCTGTCCGAGCGGGACGGCGCGGCGATCACGCTCGCCGAGGCCCGGGAACAGGGCCTGCTGCCGGACTACGGCCGGTGCCAGGAGATCGAGAAAGGCTGGTCACCGAAGGCCGCGGACGCCTGACGGCCCGGCCCGCCCGGCGTTCCGAGAGATCCTTACCCCCGGCCTGCCCGGGCGCGCATGGGCTGAACGGTGTTCCGCCCACCCGGCCGGACCGAACCGGCGGCGCGCTCCCACGTGAACGAGCGGGTTTTCGTCCGCACCGCTGCTCCGCGGCCCGCGCGGCCCGATGCTGAGGGCTACGGCGACCGGGCCGGGCCCACCACCCACACCGCACCGGCCGCGAGGGGGCCCACCTCCCACCGGCCCACCGCACACCCTGCCCGCACCAGTCCCCCGCACCACGCTCCGCACCCGTCGAACCGAAAGGCCGTTGCCATGACCGACTCCGCCCAGACGCTGCCCGTACCGGGAGCCGTCGGCAAGCTCTACGACCGGCTGACGCTGAACGCCATGAACGACGGCACCTTCAACACCAACGTCCACATCGGCTACTGGGACACGCCGGACTCCGAGGCCTCGATCGAGGCGGCGATGGACCGGCTCACCGACGTGTTCATCGAACGGCTGAAGGTGGACGGCTCGTCCCATGTCCTCGACCTGGGCTGCGGCGTGGGAGGCCCCGGCCTGCGGGTCGTGGCGCACACCGGCGCGCGGGTCACCGGCATCAGCATCAGCGAGGAGCAGATCAAGGCCGCCAACCGGCTGGCGGCCGAGGCCGGGGTCGCCGACCGGGCCGTGTTCCGGCACGCCGACGCGATGAAGCTGGACTTCCCCGACGGGACGTTCGACGCCGTGATGGCCCTGGAGTCGCTCTGCCACATGCCGGACCGGCAGCAGGTGCTCACCGAGGTGTGCCGGGTCCTGCGACCCGGCGGCCGGCTCGTCCTGACCGACGTGTTCGAACGCTTCCCGCGCAAGGAGGTGCGGCACCCGGGCATCGACAAGTTCTGCAGCGGCCTGATGTCGACCACGGCGGACATCGACGACTACGTCGCCCTGCTCCACCGTTCCGGCCTGCGGCTGCGCGAGATCCTCGACGTCACCGAGCAGACCACGCTGCGCCTCGCCGAGGAGATCGCGAAGCTGCCGGCCGTCGAGGACCGCCCCGAAGCCCTCGACGAGAGCAACTTCTTCACCGACGACGCCTTCCGGCCGTCCGACCTGGCGGGCGTCGACGACTTCGGCTGTCTGCTGGCCACCGCGGAACGCCCGTAGCAATGACAGTCCCGGGAGGGTGCCCGGCGCGCCCTCCCGGTTCCACCGACGGCCGGGACGAACCCACGAAGAGAGGCAAGGACGACATGACGCATTCCGGTGAGCGGACCGACGTGCTGATCGTGGGCGGCGGCCCGGTCGGGATGGCGCTGGCCCTGGACCTGAGGTACCGCGGGATCGACTGCGTGCTCGCGGACGCCGGTGACGGAGAGGTCCGGCATCCCAAGGTCAGCACGATCGGTCCGCGTTCGATGGAGCTGTTCCGCCGCTGGGGCGTCGCGGACGCCGTCCGCGGCGCCGGGTGGCCGGCCGATCACCCCCTGGACATCGCCTGGGTCACCCGGGTCGGCGGTCACGAGATCTACCGGTACCGCCGGGGCGCCGCCGGGAACCGCCCGGCTTTCGCGCACACCCCCGAGCCCGACCAGATCTGCCCGGCGCACTGGCTCAACCCGGTGCTGACGCGGGCCGTGGGCGTCCACCCGGACGGTCCGCTGCGGCTCCGTACCACCGTCGACCGCGTGCTGCGCACCGACGACCACGTCGACGCCACCCTCACCGACCACGCCACCGGCACGACCGGCACCATACGGGCGCGGTTCCTGGTCGCCTGCGACGGCGCCGCCTCCCCCATCCGGCAGTCCTGCGGCATCGACGCGCCGGCCCGCCACCGTACACAGATCTTCCGCAACATCCTCTTCCGCGCGCCCGGGCTTAGGGAGCGGCTCGGCGACCGCGCCGCGCTCGTCCACTTCCTCATGCTCTCGTCCTCGCTGCGCTTCCCCCTGCGCTCGCTGAACGGCAGCGACCTGTACAACCTGGTCGTGGGCGTGGACGACGGCGCCGCCGGCCGTGTCGACGCGCTGTCGCTGATCGGCGACGCCCTCGCCGTCGACACCCCGGTGGAGCTGATGAGCGACGGTGAGTGGCACCTCACCCACCGCGTCGCCGACCGGTACCGGGCCGGACGCGTCTTCCTCGCCGGCGACGCCGCGCACACCCTCTCGCCCTCCGGCGGCTTCGGGCTCAACACCGGCATCGGCGACGCCGCCGACCTGGGCTGGAAACTCGCCGCCACGCTGAACGGCTGGTCCGGGCAGCAGTTGCTCGACACGTACGAGACCGAGCGCAGGCCGATCGCCGTGCAGAGCCTGGAGGAGGCCAACCTCAACCTGGAGCGCACCCTGCGCAGGCGGCTGCCGCCCGAGATCCACCTGGACGGGCCCGAGGGCGAGCGGGCCCGTGCGGAGATGGCGCATCGGCTGGCGAGCAGCGGCGTGGAGCGGGAGTTCGACGCCCCCGAGATCCACTTCGGGCTGCGTTACCGCTCCCCCGTCATCGTCGAGGACCCCGACGTACCGGTGCGTCACGGCAAGCCGGACGCCGGCTGGCGCCCGGGCAGCGAGCCGGGCTACCGCGCCGCGCACGCGTGGTGGGACGCGGGCACTTCCACCCTCGACCTGTTCGGGCGCGGATTCGTCCTGCTGTGCTTCGCCGAGCACCCCGGGGTGGAGGGGATCGAGCGCGCGTTCGCCGAGCGGGGCGTACCGCTGACCGTGCGGACCGCGGGCGACGGGGAGATCGCCAAGCTCTACGAGCGGCCCTTCGTGCTGGTCCGCCCGGACGGCTGTGTGGCATGGCGCGGTGACGAGCTGCCCCGGAACCCGGGATTCCTCGTCGATACGGTGCGAGGCGCCGGGGCCGCGCACGGGCACCGGTGAACGGGCACGACGGACGAGCAGGAAACGCGGCGGACCACGCCGGAGCGAATAGCCTGCCGCCGCACAGCCGGGAGGCCTGAATCCGAAAAGCAAGTCGTATGAGCACCGCCCCGGCAGCAGCACGACAGTGTCTGGCCCAGCGGCACCGGAGGAAGGGTTCTCGGCCGACCCCTTCGGGGTGATGCGGTTGCGTACCAGGTCGGAGTGCAGCTGTGCCAGGGCGTGGTGGGCACGGTATTCGGCGAGGGCGTACTACCCGAGCCCCTGGGGAAGTCGGCGGCCAGGTCGTGGAGTTCGGCCGCGTCGTAGAACCGCAGCCAGCCCGGGCGCCAGGCGGTGGCATCGGCGCGGGTGAAGGCCCGCTCGGCGTAGCGGCTTGCCGGTTGCCGGTGCGTGCGTGACAGGAGGCGGTGCGGGCGTGGGCAAGGGAGGCGTAGAGCGGGTCGCAAGCAGCGGCGCGGGAAGTGCGGGCAGCTCCGGCGGCCGCGAGGGCGTCGGTGTGCCGGTCCTGCTGGGCGGCGAGCATGCTGATGTTGTGCCAGGCGCGCAGTTCAGCGTCCGCATCGTGTGCCATCCCGGCCAGGGCAAGCGCCCGGTGTAGGTAAGCGGTGGCCCGTGCGGAGCTGCGGGTGTCGACCGCCGCCCAGGCCACCGTGGTGGTCGCATCCGCGGCCAGTGCGTACAGCGCGCTGCGCACTCTCGCCGAGGCCACTGTGTGCTGCAGCAGCTCGTACGCTTGGTCGACGCGGCCGCGCGCATCGTCGTGGTGGGCCAGTGAGTCGACGCGGGCGCGCAGACGGCGGACGCCGATCATGCCGACCGCGGCCCGGACCTGCAGCGCCGACACCTTCGCGAGGTCGGCAGCCATGCTGAGCAGGCTCACCAGGTTGACGTCACCTCCCTGGCATGGCGTGGGCAGTTCGTCCGGGTAGTCGTCGAGCGGTTCCAGCGGTTCGTGCAGGTCGGTCAAGGGCCCTCCCGCGCCAGGTGCCGACGCCCCGATTCTCAGTCCGGTCCGCTGGAGCTCGCGGGTGAAGTCGCCAATCGGCCATGCGCTGGTTGGTTGACGTCTCCGTCAGTGGTCGCGGCCCGCTCCCCTGTCCTGATCGGGCCGCGTCGTGTGCTGCTGCTGGCTGGCAGGGTCGGCCGCGTCTGCGGCCGGCTGCTTCGGCTGTGGCCCGTCGGCGATGGTGCGGGCGCGGGCTTCGGCGGCCTCGGTGAAGGCGGCCAGCCGAGCGAGGTTCGCCGGTGCGTACAGCCACGTCGCCGGATCGGTCGTACGGCCCTCCAGATACTCCTCGGGCATCGTGGCCTGCTGATGGATGTGCACAGCGGCAGCCCGCTGCGCCGGAGTGAGCGCGGCGTCCCGGCCCGGGTGGTCGACGGCATGCGGCGCGGCCGCCGCCTGGTCGTGATCGTGGTCGCCGGTACGCGCGGTGGCCGATGCGGTCGCGGGCGGAGCTCCGTCCGGCGCGGCAGGTGCGGTGCGGGCGGCGCGGATCGCGTTCTGCAGGACGAGGCTGGCGACCCGGGCCCGCTCGTACCGGCTCGATTCCCGCGGCGGCTTGCCGCCGGTGGCGGCGATCCACCACCGGTGAGGCACGGCGAAATCGGCGGTGTATCTGATCTGGCCGGGTGCCGAGGCCCTCGCAGATCGTCTGCCCAGCCGTATCAGCCCTTCCTGCGAAGTCGTGATGTCCACCGAACACCGCCCGAGATACCTGCAGGTGCAGGCCCGTTGTGGCCCCGAGAGCCGGCAGAAGCCGGGGCGCCGCTGGCTGCTCAGACGGTGTACTGGCCGCGTCCGGGGCGCTTCAGCAGCCCTGCCTTGACGGCGCGTTCCAGGGTATTGCGCAGCGATTCGCGCTGGCCTGCGGTGTCCTCCCGGCCCAGCGCGGTGTTGATGTCGGCCGGACGCATCGCGGTGTCATGGTCCTTCAGGATGGTGATGGCCGCGTTCAGGAGCGGCGAGGTCATCTTCGTAGGCGGGGCAGCCGCCGGGGCCGTCGCGCGCATACCGGCCGGCGTCTTCTTTCGGGCCGGCGCCGGGGACTTCGCTGGCTTCTTCGCCGTTGCCTTGGCGCGGGTCGTCGCCGGCTTCCTGGTCCCCGGAGCAGCCCGGCGGGTCTTTGCGCCGGGTTTGGCGGATGTGCGCGGCTTGGGCACCATGGCGACGGCTTCCGCAGCCGGCTCCAGCGCCCCGGGCTCTGCCTGTGCTTCTTCCCCGAGCGCTTCGCCGGCCGGCTCCGGCTGCGCCTCGTGTGCCGGTGCCGTGACGGAATCGGACGGGGCGGCTCCGGTCAGGACACGCAAGTGCTGGAGTGCCTGCCGGGCCGATACCAGGTGCTGCTCGGCCTCGCGGAGCTCGGTGCGCAAGGTCTCCGCACGTGCGGTCAGTTCCGGCAACTGCCGTTCAAGATCGGAGATGGCCTGCTGGAGGGAGGACGTTGCGACGGTAGAAGCCACGTAGGGTCCTTCGGCAGTTGGCTGACAGTGATCCAGTCACCGTACGCGCCATTCGCAACGCTCGGCTCCGAATTCCTCCAATGCCCGTATCCCACTCTGCCGGGTCCGGGCGCCCTCAGATCGTTGCTTGGGCATGGCCGCGTGCGCTTCACGATCAGCCGCAGATATATCGAGGTCGGGGTAGTGCCCACCCGGCCCGGCGGGCCGACCGTGGTGCCGTACGGTGCCGCACACCCGGGGATCCGTGGTCACATCCGGATGCGCGGCGGTTCACAGGTCCCTGGCGGGCGCGACGTCGGTGAGACGGTCCAGGCGCTCGTACAGGGCGCGGACCGGGCGGGCTCGGCCCTGGGCGCAGCGCACAGTGTGCTTGACCAGTACGGACAGGCGGCGGTCGGCTTCCGCGAGCACGATGTCGGCGAGCGCGAGGGCCTGGTGGTCGCCGGGCAGCTGCTCGGCGGCGCGGCGGGCATCGCCGGCCACCACACGGGCGGCGCGGGTCAGCTGCGGCGCGATCTGCCGCAGGCGGGACCGTTCGTTCCTGGTCGGCGTGCCTGCGCGGTCGCCTGGGTCACCACCCGTGCCGCGCGGGTGCTGTCGGGCGGCCGGTGGTTGCTGGAAGGCTGGTGCCCACTTAGCCTGCCGGATATGGACCTTGACCTTGTTGGACGACGTGCGGTGGTCACCGCGAGCAGTAAGGGCATCGGCGCGGCCATCGCCCGCCAGTTGGCGGAGGAGGGGTGTGTCGTCTTGGTTCACGGCCGTGACCGGGAGCGTGCCGAGGGCTTAGCCCAGGAGTTGCGAAGCCGGGGCGGAGTAGCGGACGTAGTACTGGGGGACTTGACGGAGGAGACGTCTGCTGCCGCGGTGGCGGAGGCTGCGCGGGAGTGGCGGGCGGATGTGGTGGTCAACAACGCCGGCCCGTTCGTCGAGAATGACTGGGAGACGGCTGAGCCTTCGGCCTGGTGGGACGCGGTCAACGGCAACGTCCTTCCTGGTGTGCGGATGATCCGTGCGCTGCTGCCTCACATGCGTGAGTGCGGTTGGGGGCGTGTCATCAACGTGGGCAGCCGGGCTGCGACGACGCCGTTGCCCAACATGGTGGAGTATTCGGCGGCCAAGGCGGCGGTGGTGAACATGACCACCTCGTTAGCCCGGCATCTGGCTGGCACGGGGGTCACAGCCAATGCCGTAAGCCCGGGTGTGGTCGCGACGGATGGCATGCGCGAAATGTTTCGGCAGGAGGCCGCGCAGCGGGGCCGGTCCACCGAGTGGGAGGACCTGGAGCCGGAGGTGGCCAAGGAATACGCACCGAATCCGGTGGGCCGCCTGGGCACGGGCGAGGACATCGCGGCCGCCGTGGCGTTTCTTGCGAGTCCGCTGGCTGGGTACATCAATGGGATCGATCTGCGAGTGGACGGCGGCATCGCCCTCGTGCCGTGACCGGGCCCGGCAGGTGCGCCGGTGAGGACCGGGGGCCGGCCACGGGGAGGGCAGGGTCTGTGGCTCGTCACCGGATTTCGGTGTGGGCGGTGCGGGTCATCTCGGCGACGAAGGCGTGGACGGCCGGGGTGGTGTTGGTCTGCGCGGTGGCCACGGCAATGGTGCGTGTCACCGCCGGGCGGCACGGGATGAGACGGACCCGGCGGTCTCCGACGGGTGCGGCCATCCGCGGGATCAGTGCGGTGGTGAGTCCGGCGGCGACCAGTTCGAGCTGGGTGGCGTAGTCGGCCACGCAGTAGCGGACCTCCGCGTCGGAGACGGTATGCCGGCGCAGCAGTTGTTCGAGGGCTTGGTGGGCGTCGCTGCCCGGCGGGCAGCTGGCCCAGGTCAGGTCGTGCAGGCTGCTCAGGGGCACCTCCTGGAGGTGGGCGAGCGGATGGCGCGGGTGTACGGCCAGCAGCGCTTGCTCGTGGACCAGGGTGTGGGTGTGGGTTGCGGGCGGGATGCGGGTCGGTGCGTGTGTCCAGCTTTCCATGACCACGGCGTCGAGCTTTCCGGTGTGCAGTTCGGGCAGCATGTGCGCCGCCTCGCCGTCGCGCACTTCCGGCTCCAGCCGCGGGTGACGGTTGGTCAGGGCCACCAGGCTGGACGGGATCAAGGAGCGTAAGGCGGAGGCGACGGCCCCGATGCGCAGAGGGCCGGCGATCAGGCCGCTGACGGCGGCGAGGTCCATGGTGGCGTGGGCGGCCACGACGGACATTTTCTGCGCGGAGGAGGCCAGCACCCGCCCGGCGTGGGTGAGGCGGATGCCGCGCCCGGACGGTTCTAGGAGCTTGCAGCCGGCTTCCCGTTCGAGGCGGCGGATGTGCTGCGAGATCGCAGGACCGGTCACATGCAGCTTCTCGGCAGCGGCGCGTATCGACCCGTGCTCGGCCACGGCCGCGAACACTCGTAATCTCTCCCATGACAACACCTGAGCGAGACTATGCAATGCAGCGAACAAACAGTAAATAGTGCTGTGGGATCTTGGGTGGCAGGGTGCTGGTTGTGGATGTTGCGCCCGAAACCCGTCCTTCGTCTGCCGCCTTTCGAGCCGAGCCGGAGCCCCGAACGGTGGCCGGTCTGTTCATCATCGGTGGTGCCGCCTGCCTGTCGGCCTCCGCGGTCTTCGTCAAGCTCGCCCACGTCAACGCCGGCACGGCGGCCTTCTTGCGCTGCGCGATCGCTCTGGTCCCTCTCGTCCCCTTGCTGGTGCACGAGACCCGGCGCCAGGGGGCGCTGCCGCGCCCGTTGCGCCGGTACGCGGTCATCGCGGGAGTCTTCCTGGGGGCCGACTATGTGATGTGGACCATCAGCATCCTGGACATCGGCGCGGCCATCTCCACCGTGCTCATCAACGTGCAAGTCATCGTCTTTCCCCTGCTGGGCCGCCTGTTCGACGGCACGAAGATCCCGCGCCGCTTCCTGTGGGCCTGCCCCCTGATGCTCGCCGGCATCGCCTTGGCGGGCGGCGTACTCAACTCCAGCCAGCAGGCCAGTCATCCCGTGCGGGGCGCGCTCTTGGGCATCGGCGCTGGAGTCGCCTACGCCGTGTATCTGTACCTCAGCCGGCTGTCCGGCCAGCGCTCGAGCCGGCACCTGGTCAGCCCTGTGTGCCTGTCCACCGCCTCGGCGGCCATTGCCTCGGGCCTGATCAGCGTGCTCACCACCGGTCTGCCGCTGTCCATCCCGGCCGCCTCGTGGGGGTGGATCACTGCCCTCGCGCTCCTCGGCCAGGTGGCGGCATGGCTGCTGATCAGCAAGGGCGGCCCGCACCTGTCGGCGAACACCACAGCCGCTCTGCTGCTGCTTCAGCCTGTCATGGCGATCGGTTTCGCCCTGCTCATCCTTCACGAGACCCCCACCTATGCCCAGTTGTGCGGCTGCGCTCTGGTCATCGGCGCGGTGTGGGCCAGCAACCGCGCCCCCCGTACCACCACGACCTGAGCTGCGGCGGCAGGTGGTACGCAACACAACGCCAAACCCCTCTGTGCCCTAGCGCTGCCGCACGGCAGGCGCGGCTTTGGCTCCCCCTCTGCAGAAGGGAATCGCATGGATCAGCCCTCGGCCGACGACTACGGCCTCATCGCCCCTGTCAGCATCCCGCGGGACGGACAGGCACCCGGTGACGTCAGCGGCCCGGACGAGTACGACTCGTTCTTCCGGATCCGGCACGACGAGGTCTCCACCACCACGTGGGTGGCGCAGACCCTGTCCGTGACCCGCAAGGTCACCGACGACCTGAGCAGCACCAGCCTCGACGAAGCCGACCGTGCCGATCTCCTCGACGGCATCACGCTGCTGTTGCAGCACGCCGTGAGCCTGACGACCGATCAGTGACCACGCACCACCAGGAGCGACCTATGGCACTCACCCCGGAGCAGGAAACAGCGGTGCGCCGCTGGAAGCTGGGACACCACGTCTTCCATCTGCACCTGACAGTGATGAACACCCATCTCGTCGCCTTGCGCACGGCCCTGGACGAGGAGGACTGGCCCGCCTGCCGGCGGCTGCTGGACGTGCTGACCCGGCTGTACCGGGCGTCGACGGCGTCCATGCGCTACGCCTCGGACTTCCCGCAGGCTGCGTACTCGGACCTGCTGCGGCCGGCGATGGAGCCGCCCTGGGTCAGCCCCGGGTTCTCCGGCAAGTTCAACACCGACCACGAACGCATGCTCCGCCTGCTCAAGGACGTCCGCAGCCCGCTGAAGAAGGCCGCCCGCACCGGATCGGCCCCCGCAGACGTACAAGAGGCCGCCCAGCTCCTGTGGCAGGAGCAGTCACGCAACCGCGCCAACCACAAGCTCATCTGCGAAAAGTTCGTTCCCGGCGGCAAGTCCCTGCTCCAGGAGTACTTCGCCGCATCCGAGAAGTGAGTGACGAGGAGACTGGCATGTCCTTCACCATCGTTGAGACCTGGTACCTGACCGACGAGGCCGCGCGGCAGGCGACCCGGACCATGCAGATCATCGACGACGCGATCGGGGAGAACGCTCACGGCCACCC
The DNA here is from genome assembly GCF_055573595.1 of Streptomyces sp. NPDC030165. NCBI lineage: Bacteria > Bacillati > Actinomycetota > Actinomycetes > Kitasatosporales > Streptomycetaceae > Streptomyces > Streptomyces sp. NPDC030165. The sequence continues at coordinate 75,570 of NZ_JBVIBD010000025.1, forward strand.
GGGGTGGAGCGGGCACGCCACCTTCCTGCAGGACGAGAAGAAGCCCAACGTCGTCACTTGGGTCTACCCGTGGCGCAGCGCGGAGGACCATGCCGACCTGCTGAAGACCGAAGAGCCGATCGTCCAGCCGCTCATAGCGCAGTACTGCACCCAGCCGCGCACGATCCGCTACGCCGCCGAGCTCCCCGTGGAGGTCGAGCATGACCACCACTGATCGCACCGGCTTTGTCCAGGAGGCAGCCGGCGCGGCGCTCCCGGCCGATGCGGTGGGTGACTGGTCTCCGCAGGAGCTGGAGGACAACGGCCGTCTGCTGCTGTCCCAACTGCGCGACCACTTCGAGGCACTGCGTTCGCTGCCGGTCACCACCGGCCGCTCGGCGCAGGAGATACACGCCCTGTTCGACCAGCCGCTGCCCACTGAACCGGAAGACTTCGCCGACATCCTCGCGCAGACCTGGCGCGACCTGCGGCCCAACCTGACGCTGTGGAACCACCCCCGCTTCCACGCCTACTTCTCCAACAGCTCCAGCGGGCCCGCCATCCTCGCCGAGATGGCCACCGCAGCGCTGAACGTCAACGTGATGCTGTGGGACGCCGCCCCCGCGGCCGCGGCGGTGGAGACCACCGTTTTGGGCTGGCTCGCGGACATGCTCGCCTACCCGGCCGGCGGCGACGCCGTTCTCGTGGACGGCGCGTCGCTTGCGACGCTGTACGCCCTGGCCGCGGCCCGCGAGCACCTTGACGGCCTCGACATCCGCCGCAGCGGCCTGGCCGGGGCACCGGTCCTGCGCATCTACACATCCGATCAGTCGCACAGCAGCGTCGACAAGGCGGCCATCACCCTCGGCCTGGGCCTGGACAACGTCGTACACATCGCAAGCGCGACCGACGGCACCCTCTCCCCCGCGGCCCTGGACGCCCGCATCCGCAGCGACCTGCGTGCCGGCCACCGGCCCCTGACCGTGGTCGCCAACGTCGGCAGCACCTCTACGGGCGCCATCGACCCGATCGCTGCGATCGCCGAGGTGTGCTCCCAGCACGGGGTGTGGCTGCACGTGGACGCCGCCTACGGCGGGTTCTGGCGCCTGGCCGACCGGGTACGCCCCCATCTGCCGGACCTGTCGCCCGCCGATTCGCTGGTGGCCAACCCGCACAAGGTCCTGCTGTGCCCCATGGAAGCCAGCGCCCTGCTGTGCCGCCATCCCGACGCGCTGACCAACACCTTCCGGCTGGTGCCGGAATACCTCACAACCCGCCATGAGGACGGCAGCGTCGACTTCATGAACTACTCGCTGCAGCTGGGCCGCCAGTTCCGGGCCCTGAAACTGTGGTGGATCATCAAGTCCTTCGGGAGCCAGGGCATCGCCCAACGGCTCTCGGCCGCCGCCGACCTGGCAGACCAACTGCGCAAGACGGCCGCGAATGCCCCCGGCTGGGAGGTCACCAACCCCGACACCCCCTTCCCCCTGGTATGCCTGCGCTACGTCCCGGACGGCCTGGCCCCCCAGGAGACCGACGAACTGAACCGCCGCATCCACCACCGCGTCAACGCCGGCCGGCGCTCCTTCGTCTCCCACACCGTCACCCCGGCCGGATACGTCATCCGCGTCTCGATCGGCAACATCCACACGGGAGCAGAGGACATTGACGGGCTGTGGCAGGAGCTGACCACCGCAGCCGCGGCGGAGGAGGGAAGCACCCGATGACCACGACGGCTGTGCGGGCCGCCGAGCCCGAGACCTTTGCGGAGCGCCTCTCGGCGTTCTACGCCGTCGGACGGTGGGAGGCCGTCAACGACGATCTCCCCTGGACCCCGGCTCCACGTTCGCGGCCCTGCATGTGGCGCTACGCCAACCTGCGCCCCTTCGTCCTGGAGGCTGCCAGCTTCGTCAAGGGGGACGATGCCGCCCTCCGGGTGCTCACCCACCTCAATCCCGGGCACCGGGAGTACGAGGCCGCCTGCGGGCACCTCTACTCAGGGCTTCAGGCGCTCAAGCCCGGCGAGGCCATGACCTGTCACCGGCACGCCGCATCCGCCATCCGCTTCGTCCACGAAGGCCACGGCGGGTGGACGGCGGTCAACGGCGACCGGATCCCGGTCAGCCCCGGCGATGTCATCGTCACTCCCAGCCGCCTGTGGCATGAGCACGGCAACGACGCCGACGACGGCCTGGTCATCTGGCAGGACTGCACCAACGACCCACTCGTCAACACCCTGGGCGCCAACTTCTTCGAACTGCACCCTGCCAAGACCCACCTGCCCTCAACACCGGCCAACGACACCCTCGCCACCTGGGGCGGCATCCTCCTGCCCGACACCCGGCGCAGCCAGCAGACGTCCCCTCTCTATACCTACCCATGGGACAAGTGCCAAGAAGCGCTGGACGCGGCGGCCCGTGCGGGACACCACAGCCCCTACGACGGCGTCATCCTGGAGTACACCAATCCCGCCACCGGAGGCCCGGTCACCCCGACCACCGGGTGCAAACTCCAACTTTTCCAGGGCGGGGAGCGTACCCGCACCCACCGACACACCGGCTCGGTCATCTACATCGCCGCCCGCGGCCAGGGCACGACCACCATCAACGGCACCGACTTCGAATGGTCGGCCGGCGACACGTTCTGCGTGCCCTCGTGGGCCTGGCACGCGCACACCAATCGGCACCCCGACGAGGACGCGGTGCTCTTCTCCACCAATGAGTTCCCGCTCCTGCAGACCCTCGGCCTCTACAGCGAAGAAGCCGCACCGGAGCACACCACCTGACATCACCCGGGCCGGGGCGGCGCCGACGGGCCCGCCCCGGCCCCCGATGCGAAAGAGCCCCATGCCACACATCCTGATCATGCTGTCGGGCGCGACCCAGATGCCCCTCACCGACGGACGCTCCCGGGACATCGGGTTCTGGCCCGAAGAGGTCGTCGAGCCTTTGGACGTCTTCGCCCGCGACGGCGCGCAATGCACCCTCGCCACCCCCGACGGGCGCCCCGCCGCCCCCGACCCCTCGGGCCTTACCCCGGAGGGCACCGGCCTGTCCCCCGACCGGTGCCACACCCTGCACCAAGAGGTCGCCGCCCTCAAAGACCTGCTGAACACACCGGCGGCGCTGCGCGACCTGTCCGCCGAGCCCTTCGACGCCGTCTTCATCCCCGGAGGCTACGCGCCGATGGTCGACCTGTGGGCCGACCCCCACGGCGGACGGCTGCTCACCGACTTCCACCTCCAGGACAAGCCCATCGCCGCGGTCTGCCACGGGCCGGCCGCCCTGCTCGCCTGTATGACACCCACCGGAGAGTGGCCCTTCGCCGGATACCGGATGACCTCGTTCACCGACGACGAGGAACACGACGTCGCCCTGCTCAGTACCCTGCCCTGGACTGCGCAGCAAGCCCTGACCAAACGCGGCGCCCGCTTCCTTGCCGCCTCCCAACCCTGGCAGGAACACATCGTCGAAGACCGCAACCTCTTCACAGGGCAGAACCCGGCCTCCGCCGGCCCCCTTGCACGGCGCCTGCTCGATCGCCTCGCCCCGTCCCGGTGACACACGCCCTGTTCGCTGCCTCTGTTGCTGGCTTACGCGTCGTACTCCTGCACGTCCTGCCCCGTAGACGGGGTACCGTGCCCTGCGCCCGCCCCCGCGACGACGAGCAGATGCAGACCCTGCCCAGTTGACCGCACCAACGTGGAGTACGGCTTGGTCACCGTGTGGAAGAGGGCGATGCGGCGCAGCAGGCCGCTGGCGACCCACGCGAGGCAGCTTGCTCCTCCCACCAGGTGGGGTCTTCTGCCAGGTAGGCAGATTCGAATGGGGTCAACGCGGGTGCGTCCCACAGTGGGAGGAGATCGTGGTCAGGGCATGAGGCCCGGTGTTCGGACACGGCAGCCCGCCACTGTTTGGGAGCCGGCCCGGTGATGGTGACGCGCGCGTCGGTGCCTGCCAATACGAGGTGGACGCCGGCCGCATCAATCCCGAGGAGCCTGACCCCGGCGATGCCTCCCGGCCCCCGTTCTTCTTTGGGTGCGGATCCTCTGAAGTGACGATCAGGATCAAGCCGTGAGGCTGTATTCCTGCTGGTCCGGGCTGGGGTAGAGGCGTTGATGCTCGCGGGCGCAGTGGAAGTGCCAGTATTCCTCGAAATCACCGTTCGCGATCAGGGCCCGGAGTCGGAGGACAGCTTCGGCACCGTCGAGTCCCCAGCGGGCGCCGGTGATGTCGAGGCGGTCGGCGATCAAGTGGCGACAAGCGCCTTCGACGGCGCCCGTGGCGATCGGCCAGCCGGCCGCGAGGGCGGTGTCGTAGTGGAGCTGGCCGAGGTGGCCGGTGAGGTAGCGGTGACAGGTGGTGACCTGCTCGCGGCGGGCGGCGGGAAGCTGTTCGGCCGCGGCCTGGGCGGTCATCTCGGTGGCAGTGCGGTCGGCGTGTCCGGCGAGTATGGCGGTGAGTTTGTCCGCGGCCCAGGTTTCGGCCTCGCGGCTGCCGGGCGGGTGGAAGGCGTGCGCGGCCGTCCAGCAGTATTCGGCGACGTGCACGAAGTCGAGCAGGACGTTCAGGCGGATATCGCGGCGGGCGGCTTCGGCATGGATCAGATCGAGTTGGTGGCGGGCGCCGTCGACGAGCACGATCCAGTCCCGCAGATGCCTGGGGTCGCGGGCCTCGGCCTGGGCGAACGCGTCGGCGACGACCTGTTCCGGAGGGCGGATCACCGAGGCGGTGCACCATTTGTGCACCGCTTTCGGGCTCGGCCGTGGCGGCCGGGTTTCGCTGCGGCCGCCGGGTGGGTGAACGATATCGTGCGGCCGACGCGGGGCGGGAGCGATGTCGAAGACGCAGGCCACCGTCGCCATGCGCTTGCGATTGGGCTTTTCTCCCGGGGCCAGGCGTCCGCGCCGCCCGGCGGCCGCGGTCTTGGCTGCGGCCTGGCGAGTGGCTTCGCGCAGGGCTTCGGGGCGCATCACCACGCCCTTGCCGTCGACCTGGAGGACCAGCGGCATCTCGCGGGTGCACGGGGTGGGAATCTTCGCCGTGTAGTAGGCGGCGATGTCGACGGCGGAGGCGACTACCAGTTCTTGGAGGCGGCGCTTGCCCACAACCTTGCCGCATCGTCGCTCGATCGCGGCGGCGGCCTGGTCGAAGGAGCCGCGGACTGCTTCCAGGACCGCGAGCCGAGCCAGTCCGCGTGAGTGCCGGCCGGCAGGCAGCGACAGTTCCGCGTCCGCCGGGTGTACGTTGGCCACGCCCCGGGCCCGGTAGGCGATCCGGCTCACCCGCACCGGCCCGAACACGCAGGTCAGCAGGCGGTGATGGCCCTTCTCCCGCCAGGACCGCGGCTGTCCTTCCGGACCGAGCACCACCGGCTGCTGTCCTTCCGCCCGTACCGTGTCCTCCTCCTTCCTGGCTCGCTGATCGAGGTGGTCCTGCATCAGTTGCCGCAGCAGCTCGCGTCCCAGCAGTTCGAGCTGGGCTTCCACTTCGCCGTGGTGCATGGTCGCCGCCGGGCCGTCGGCCAGCGTCGAGATGAGGCGTTCGAAGGCATCACGGGAGGCGGAGTACGGATCAGGTTCACCCAAGGCGTCGTACGGTTCCATAGGGCTCTTCTTCGGGAGTGATTCGTTTGGTTGGCACCTTCGAATCTATGAGGAAGAGCCCCTTGGTCACCGGGAGTTAGACCGCCCCGTGCCCGGTCCTCGACGGGCGAGGGTGAACTGACCCGGTGTGTTTTCGTCCAGCCAGCCCCGCTTCACCAGCCGCTTCAGCTTGGACCGCATGCCCTCGATCTTTCCGGTGGTTGTCGGCAGACCGATCCGCGGCACGATCTGCTTGGCCTGCAACGGTCCCGGTGCATCGGCGATGACTTCCAGGATGTCCCGGTACACATCCGGCAGCATGGCCATGACCAGGCCCTCCCGCCACGGCGGCACCACCATCACCCCGGTCCCATGGGGCGCTGACGTCTCGCTCGGTTCCGGCGCATCTCCTGCCGCAACGTCCGGTTCGCTCTCCGCGGCCGACTGCTCCGCCAGAACCTGCGCGACGGTCTCCCGCGTGATCTCCAGCCGTGAAAGGTCGTCTCTCGCCTTCTCCAGCCGGAGGGCCAACTCCGCAGCCTCGGCCTGAAGCTCCTCCACTCGCTGCCGAGCCGCAGCCTCCCTCGCCCGCAGCTCTTCCGGCAAAGACACCATGGCGCCCCACCTCCACCCCGCCACGGTAGGAGTACAACGGCACCGGCACACGCCCATCAGCGTCTTCCCCGCTCAACCACCCCTCAAGAGGATTCAGTCAGGGGCCGCCGCTGTGATGTGGCTCAGCACGCACAGCCAGCGGCCGTCCCGCTTCACGAACACATCAGTCGTCCACTCATCAGCGTCAAAGCTCTGTCCCCGGTAGTGGGCCGTGTTCGTCACTCGTCCGGTGAAAACCGCAGTGTCGCCGTAAACCCGGACCCTGGCCTGGTTCACGAGATTCATGGCCGAGTGGGTCAGCTCCCCGGACTCGACGACCGCGAGAAAGTCTTCCCTGGAGGCGACGCCCGAGGCCGAGACGATCACCCACTCGTCGGCCATGAAGCGGCCGATCCGCGCGGCATCGTTGGAGACAACCGCAGCCGCCCAGTCCTCCGCGACAGCGACGAGCTGAGCGCGCACCGTGTCGTCTTCTGGACCCTTCGGGGGTGTGCCAGCGTAGTCGCCCACCGCTCGATGCTAACCGGAGACGCAGTCTGCGGCCCCCTGCCAGTCCTGCTCTGCGACACCCAACGGGACATCGGCGAGTACCCAAGGCTCGTGCACCCACCGGACGGCCGCAGTGAGGTCCGGCCGCCGCGGCCGGCGCCCGAAAGCAGAGCGGAAATGGTGCATCGCTTCGGTGATCCGTCCTCCGGAGCAGGTTGTTGCCGACGCCTTCGCCCAGGCCGAGGCCCGAGTCCCGCAGCATCTGCGGGACTAGATCGTGCTCGTTGACGGCACACGCCACCAGCCCGACCTGGCCCACACCGAAGCCGCCCGCCGCAGCATCCACCCTCACGTGCTGCTCGGCTTCGTCATCGCCGTCGAGTACGGTTCGACGGCCGCGCACGCCTGCCACCCGGTCGGCAGCCGTGAGGCCGAGATCTGGACCGCAGAAAAACTCACCGTGATCCATACCGCCCGCGAACATCAACGCCTCCACCTCAGCCCTGACCAGCAGAACTACAACCTCACTGCTTGACCACAACCGTCACTTCAGAGGATCCGCACCCAACTCGGCTTGCGAATAGGGCTGCAGGCAGTTGAGGACCTGCTCGCGTTCCACCACCGTGTCGGGCCTGTGCTGTGCTGTCTGGTCCACCGCCAGGTGCTGGTGCCCGTGCCGGCGCAGGCCGCCGACCGGTGGCACGCGCCGCAATCGGTGTGCAGCCCCCTGATGCACTGCGCGACCGCTCCCGCCGGATCCCGCTGCCACCGGCTGTGGCTGGACCCCGGTCGAGGAAACAGCACCACCACCGACAGCCGGGCGTTGCACGACGCCTACCTGGCCCGGCGTGGGCGGCACGAGGGAGGGCACCGGCCCCCGACGAGCCACTTCGAGCGCCGTCCGGCCCTCGCAACAGGCAGACCCCCTGCCTGGTAACGCCCGCAGAACCGCTGTTCGTCGCTCGTGCTCATCTCAGTTCAGCTCGACCGTGAGGTTGTCATGCCTGTCCCTGTCCCGACGACGGCTACCGGTGCGCCCTCCGCGCGCCACCGGGCGCCGCACACCACCGTCACCTTCCGGGCGCTCACCGCCCTCGCCCTGGCCCTGGCAGCCGGAGGGGCAGCCGTGCTTTCCGCGCCGCCGGCGGCGCGGGAGGCCGTGGCCTGGTGCGCCGCGGTGGCGGGGGCTGTGGTCGTCGTGCTGGTCACCGTGATGGAGCGCCGTGTGGCCCGGATATCCCGCGAGCGTCGGGAGGCGTGCTCCCGGGCCGCCCGGCGGCAAGGAGAGGTGGCCCGGGTCCGGGACGAGGTCCGCTGGCTCGGTGCCCGGCTGCTTCCCGAGGTGCTCCAGCGTCTGGAGCAGCGCGAGTCCGCCCGGACCATCCTGGAGCGGCTCGATGCCGAGCGTGCGCTGCCCGAGGACCAGGAGGTGCGGGATCTGGTCGAGGCGGTGGTCACGGCGGTGTGCCGGGAGCGGCGCGAGCGTGACGGCGCGGTGGACGTGCTGCGTACTTGCGCCGACAGGGTGCAGGCCGCCGTGACCGCATTGCTCGCCCTGATTGCTGAGCGGGCACGGCCGTACCAGGACAGCCAGCGCGAGCTGGTGCCCTGCAAGGACATCCTTGAGGACCTCACCGCCCTGGATGCCAGTCTGTCGAGGCTGGGACGCCACAGCCAGAACCTGCTCGCCCTGACCGGTGCTCGCTCCATCGGCCGCCCGTGGGACCGTCCGATGGAGGTGGAGCGGATTGTGCGGGCGGCGATCGGGCAGCACAAGGGCTTCCACCGGGTGCGATGGTCGGTTCCGCAGGAGGCCCAGCACGCGGTGCACGCCCAAGCCGTCAACGCGGCCGTCCACGCCACGTCCGCGCTGATCGAAAACGCGTTGCAGTACAGCCCCCCGAACACCCAGGTCAGCGTGAGCGTCGAGCCCGTCACCGCCGGGCTGGCCATCCGCGTCGAGGACAGCGGGCTGGGCCTGCCTCCCGAGATGCGCGAGCGGGTGCTGCGCACGGTCGACCTGGACTACTGTCCGCGCCCCTACGCCGAGCTGTCGGGACACCAGCTCGGGCTGGCCAGCGCCCGCAAGACCGCCGAGCGCTTCGGCATGAGGATCGCCTTTGGCGCCTCGCACCGGCTGGGCGGGACCGAGGCCAGTGTCCTGATTTCCTGGGAGTGGCTTACGGCCCTGCCCGCGGACCGTCCGGCGCCGCCTGCCACACCACCGCAGCAACGTTCCGCAGCCTCGGCACAGACCAGCCGTCCCGTCCCGCCCTCGCCCGCAGACGAACGCCAGGACGCGGCATCCCCCCTGGTCCCGCCGTCCGGATCCGGCCCTCGGCTGCCTGTCCGCAAGCGGAGCGCGACCCTGCCGCCTTCGCGCCCGCAGGCCACCCCCGAGGTTGAGGCCCCGCTGCGGTCGGACACCGCCCAGCGCATGGGCGCCTGGCGTGCTGCCGTCCGGTCCGCCCCCTCCTCCATCCCTTCCCCCGACGCCCCGGAGAATTCCGCATGAACACCCCTGCCCCTGACCTGACCTGGCTGATGAACCAGCTGCGCAACGACATCCCCGGCTGCCGCAACGTGCTGCTGGTGAACAGCGACGGGCTGAGGAAAGCATCGGACGACCGCTTCCAGACCGATGAGGCGGACAAGATGGCGGCGCTGTGCAGCAACCTGCTCTCCAGCGGCATCGCCTTCGGCAAGCTCTACGGTGACAGGTCCCTGCACTCGGTGGTCATCGACCTGGAGCGCCACCAACTGGCGGTGATCCACGCCGGAGACCGTACGACCCTGGCCGTCGTCGCCAACGCCGACGTCGACCCTGCGGTGATCGGCACGGCCATGATGCAGATGGTGGAGAAGCTGGGGGAGCATCTGGGCACGGCAGCGCGGGCCCCGGAGCACACCTCGTCATGAGCCTGGACGTGCCCGACCGGTGGTTCGTCATCACGGGCGGACGCACCAGCAGTGATCACACGCTCGATGCGTTCACGCTCATCGTCACCGAACACGGGGACACCGCCGGGCTGCAGATGGAAGAGGTCGGCATCATCGCCCTGTGCCGCAGGCCGCTGGCCGTCGCGGAGATCGCCGCCCACCTGGGTACGCCGCTGGGCGTGACCAGGGTGCTCATCTCCCGCCTGCTCGACGAGAACCGGGTCCACGCCCGGCCCCCGGCCTCCACCACCGCCTTGGACGACAAGGCCCAACTGTTCGAAAGGGTCATCCGTGGTCTGCAAAAACTCTGATCCCGCCCCGGGCGTCCTGTTGCCGGCGAGTACCAGTACGGCGGTCAAAGTGATCATCGCCGGCGGTTTCGGCGTCGGCAAGACCACGTTCATCGGTGCCGTCAGTGAGATCACGCCGCTGACCACCGAGGCAGAGATCACCGAAGCCAGCACCGGCGTCGACGAGGTCGCCGGCGTCCCCGGAAAGACGACCACCACCGTGGCGTTCGACTTCGGCCGCCGAGCCCTGGACGACGACCTCGTGCTCTACCTGTTCGGCACGCCGGGACAGGAGCGCTTCCACTTCCTGTGGGACGGCCTGTTCGAGGGCTCGCTGGGAGCGGTCGTGCTGGTCGACACCCGCCGGCTCGATGACGCCTTCGTCTACATCGACAAGTTCGAGGCCGACCAGCTGCCGTTCGTGGTGGCGCACAACGTCTGGGCCGGTGAAGACACCATCCACACGCTCCAGGAGATCCGGGCGGCTCTGCAACTGGACAGCGGCATACCGCTGGTGCGCTGCGATGCCCGGGAACCGGACTCTTCCCGGCAGGTCCTCATCACCTGGGCCACCCACGCCGCCCGTGCGTACGACGCGGCCCAGGCCGGACAGGAGCCCAGCCGTGTCTGACCCCGGTTCTGCACTGGTCGAGCTTCCCGCCACCCACCGCGGCGCGGTGCGTCTGGGCGATCCGCGCTACCAGAGCGATTCCCAGGCCGTCTTCTGTGAGCTGCGCCAGGCCCACGGACCACTCGCCCCGGTGCTGCTGCACGGCGGCGTCCCGGCCTGGCTGGTCCTGGGCTACCGCGAGCTGGTACATGTGACCCGCCAACCGGACATCTTCGCCCGCGACTCGGCCCGGTGGCGGCTGGGCTCGCTCCTGCCGAGGGAATGGGAGCTGTGGCCGCTGCTCGGCGGCGGCCCGGCCGGCCACTCGCTGATGTACACCGAGAAGGAGACGCACCGTCGGCGCGCCGGCGCGCTCAACAACGCCCTCGACGGCATCGACCGCCAGGAATTCGCCGCCCGCTGCGAACAGTTCGGCCAGCAGCTGGTGCGCCGCTTCGCCGCGGTGGGCCGCGCCGAGCTGATGGCCGACTACGCCATGCAATTGCCGGTCATGGCGATGAGCTGGGCCCTGGGGGTGCCGGCCGGGTACGGCCCGCATCTGGTCGAGGATTTCGTCACCATGATCGCCGGAGGGCCGGACGCGATCGCCGCGCAGCAGCGCTCCCGCGAGATGATCGCCCGTCTCGTCGACGAGAGCCGCCACCGTCCCGGCACGCACGTCACCGCCCGGCTCGCGGCCCACCCCGCCGGCCTGAGCCGCGAGCAGCTCATCGAGGACCTGCTGGTCACGCTGACGGCCGGGCACCAGACCACGGCCTACCTCATCGGCAACGCCCTGCGGCTGATGCTCACCAACACGCGCCACACCGACGCGTTCCTGCGCAGCCACCTGACCGTGCCGGAGGCCATCAACGCGGTGCTGTGGGACGACACCCCCACCCAGACCTACGCCGGGCGTTTCACCGCCCGCCCGGTCTCCCTGGGCCGCTACACCCTGCCCGAAGGCGACCTGGTCCTGCTCGGCATTGCTGCCGCGCACCACGATCCGGTCGTCCGCCTCGGTGCGGCTGCCGATCTGTACGACAGCCGCTCCAACCTCTCCTACTCCCACGGAGAACACGGGTGTCCGTACGCCGCCCGGGACTTGTCCCAGGTGATGGCCACCACCGGCATCGAAGTTCTCCTCCACGCTCTGCCTGGCGTGCGCCTGGCCTGCCGTCCGCAGGAGCTGCGCTGGGATCCCTCGATCTGGATGCGGGGCCTGAAAGCCCTGCCCGTCTGCTTCTTCCCCGCCCCGTAACCCCCTGGAGACCTCCATGGACCTGAGCCCCGCCATACCCAGCACGCCCGACCAGCCGCTGAGCCTGACGCGTCCCCTGTTCGTTCTCGACCCGGACAGCCCCGATATGCACCAGGACGCCGCCCGGATGCGCGCCGCCGGTCCCGTCGTGCCCGTCGTGCTGCCCGGCGACGTGGCGTGCTGGGCGATCACCACCACCGCCACCGCCCGCATCGTCCAGAGTGACCCCGGCACGTTCAGCGCGAACCGCGACCACTGGCGTGCCCGGAAGAACGGGCAGGTCCCGAAAGACTGGGTCCTGCGGGGGCTGGCCGATCCGCGCCCCAGCCTGGTCACCTTCGACGGCATCGACCACCAACGGCTGCGCAAGCCACTGGCCAGCGCTTTCACCCGGCACCGCGTCGAGACGCTGCGGACATACATCAAGGCCACCACCACCCGGCTGCTGAACGTCGCGGCGGCCACAGCGGCGGATACGGGAGTGGTCGACTTACGCAAGGCGGTGGCCTGGCCGCTGCCGATGACCGTCATCAGCCACCTGCTGGGCGTACCGCGGCGCGACCATGGCGACCTGCATGCCTGGTGTCAGGTGATTTTCGACGACACCCAGGACCCGGCCGACGCCCTCGCCGCGTTCCACGACTACCTCACCCGCCTGATCGAGCGGCGGCGGTGCGCCCCGCAGGACGACCTGGTCAGCGCGCTGCTGAGCCTGCCCGAGGACCAACGCCTGACCAACGAGGAGCTGGTCCCCACCTTGCAGGTCCTCGTCATCGCCGGGCACGAGACCACGGTGCACCTGCTGGTCAACGGCGTCCGCGGCCTGGCCGGCCGCCCCGAGCAGCTGAAGCTGCTGCGGAGCGGCGAGGTGAGCTGGGAGGCAGCGGTCGAGGAGACCCTGCGCTGGGACCCGCCCACCGCCAACTTCCTCGCCCGGTTCGCCACCCGCGACGTCACCGTGGGGGGCGTGGAGATCGCCGCCGGGGACATGGTGATGCTCTCCTACATCGCCATGGGCCGCGACCCTGAGCGCCATGGTCCGGATGCCGACCGGTTCGATGTCCGCCGAGTCCCCCGCACGCACCTCTCCTTCGGACACGGAGCGCACCGGTGCCCCGGGGAACACCTGGCCCGTCTCGAAGGCGCCATCGCCCTGCGCGCGCTGTTCACGCGCTGGAACGTCACCCTGGACTCCCCGCCGCGCCGCTCGCGCACCGTACTGATGAACTCCTACACCGCCTTGCCCGTCCGCCTGGCACTGGCCGGCAATCGGCCGACGGCCAACGCCAGGCGGACGGGGGTGTGACGATGTCCCGCATCCCCACTGGCGCCACAGCGGCGGCGGCCACCGGGCCCCGGCCGGACTGCGTCATCCGCCCGGCGGAGTACGCCGACCGCCAGGCCGTGGAGCAGTTCGTCGCACGCCCGACGCACTGGATGGACCACCGGCCCCGCCCCGCCACGACCGGCGACTGCCCGCTGCTGTCGATGCTCGGCGCGGTCGAATGCGGCCACCCGCTGACCTGGCTGCTGCTGGACGGCACCACCATCCGCAGCTGCGCCCTGGTGATCAGAAATCCGATGCGTGACGAGCACGGGAGGCAGCAGCCCGGCGGGGCACTGTGGATCGACGACCTGTACGAGGACCGTGACGGGCCGGACGCCGACGCATACGGTCCGCGCCTTGCGGGCTGGCTCGTCGACTACGGCGCACACGAGTGTGTGCGCTGGCTGGCCACGGACGTGGCCGACGCCGCGGTCGCCGAGGTCATCGGCGACCGCTACGGCTTCGAAGTGCTGCGTACCCCCACGTCGGCCTACCTGCTGCGCCGCCGCACCCAGCCCCTGCCCCGACTCACTGACACCGTCCACGCACAGCTTCCGCCGTGCGTCCTCAGACGAAGACGCCCCTGACGAAACTTCCGCAGGCGGTGGGCCAACACCGTCGCGCGGGCGGGCACGGCACGTCCGTGCCCAGGCGGCCGTTCCCCGTGACGGCTGCCGCCCTTCCGAACGGCCACCCGCTTCCGACCCGGGTGCGCCCGTCGGAAGACAGCGGCCCTGCCCCGCCAGACGGCGAGAGCGGGGCGGGCCGCGCCGCCGCCTTCCCGGCCGACGACGTCCGGGAAGTACCTGGCCGCCCCGCCGTGGGGACGGGCTGGCCGGGTCGGCGCCGGGCCCGAGGGGGGCTTCGGCGCTGCGGCACACGAGCCGGCCCCGGCCGGGCCGGACCAGGGGGTGCCCCTGGCCGGGACCGGCTCTCCCCTCCCCTTCTTTCCGCCTACGAGGAGTGCGCCATGACGGGCCCCACCACCAGCGTCACCGACCCCGTCCAGCGCGTCCTTGCCGACTTCCCGGACGAGCGCGAGCCTCATTCCGGGAAGGGCGCGGGCTGCGTTCACCCGCGCCGGGTACGGCCGGTGTGCCGGCCGTACCGTCCGCCGTCCCCGGTTCGTGCCGCTCCCGCCTTCGCCGACCGAGGGCTGGGAAGAGCCGGGGGAGGCACCGTGTGGCTGCGGCCTGAGCACAGCCAGGACGCAGCCAGGCCGAGCCGGGCCTCTCCCTCGGCCGCTGGCCCGCCAGGGCTCATCACCCTGGCGGGCCGCCACGGCCCCGCCCCGCGCCGTACGACTTCTTCCGAAGGCCGCGGCCACCAGGCCGACGCGCTGCCCATCCAGGAAGACCTGACCGTCCAGCCCCTCTCCGCACGGGCGGAGCGAACAGCATGAGCACCCGGCTTCCGGACCCCACGCCGCAGGCGCTGCGGGCGGCGCAACGCCTGCGAGACCTGCTGGGCTTCGCCCCACCGCCCCCGGCCCCGGCTCCTGTCGAACAGCCGCGCCAGGACGGCGCACCCGACACAGCCCAGGCCCCCAACGCACCGCGCGACGACCGGTGCCCCTGAGCCCTACGCCGACCATCCACCTCCTTCCGTACTGCCTGCCTCACCTCTGGAGAGCGTCCAAGATGTCCCACTCCGCCGAGCCGGCACCCGCGCAGCAGACCCCGCGCGCCACGTCTTCCCCGGTCCGCGATGCCGTGCGCCGTCAGCTGACGGCCATGGCCGCCGAGGACGACCGGCTGATGCGTCAGGTGCACGCCCTGCCGGGCGCCACCCACCGCCGCCAGCACCTGGATGACGCCTGCGCCCAGCACGCCGCGGAGCTGCGGCACCTGGTCCATGAGCACGGCTGGCCGACCGCCGCCCTGGTCGGCGGCGAGGCGGCCGTGGCCGCCCTGAAAATCCTGCTGCACGCGCCCGTGGCCGACCGGGACTTCGTGCTGGCCTGCTGCGAGCTGATCCAGGCGGCGGTCGCCGAAGGCGCCTGCGATGTGGCCTACGGCGCCTACGCCCACGACCTCGCCGCCGTCCTCCAAGGCCAGAAACAGCGCTACGGCACCCAGTTCGTGCCCCGGCTGCTGCGGCCCTGTCCGATCGAGGACCCCGAGGGCGTCGAGGCGCGGCGCGCCGCCGTCGGGCTGCCGCCCTTGAGCTGCGAGCTGGCCGCCCACCAGCGGCGTCGGCTCCTCATCTCCTGACCCTCGCCGGTCTTACGTCAGCATCCGAAGGCATCGAGAAGGATTCATGGACCACCTGCCACACGCAGACCCTTCCGCCGGGCCGCAGGGGCGCCAGCCCGGCCTGTACCGAGGGCGCCGGCCGGTGACGGGCACCCCTGCGGCACGCCCGCCCCAGCGCCCCGGCGCCCAGGCCCAGGCCCCGGGCCCGGTGGGCCCTTACACCAAGGACGACTTCGCGCTCGACCTGCGCGACGCCGAAGTGCCCGTTACCGCGGGCGCCTTCGCCTTCTTCTTCGGCGATGACCCCGCCGACCGCACCTTCACCTGACAGGGACAGACATGGGTTTCACCCCGCTGCGCTACCAGTGCGAGCAGTCCGCTCTGGTGCGCTCCGTGCACCACCCCGGCATCACGGTGCCGCCCTGGCCCGACCTGGCCGACACCTCCCCCGCGGGCATCGAGAGCTGGGTGGGGTGGATGCGGCAGGTGTGGGGGACCGCGGTCGTCGCCGACGCCGTACGCCACGCCAGCCCGGACCTCGCCCACGACCTCGACGCCCTGGTCACGGGGTCGGCCCCCGGCGACGCTGCCGTCGTCTCCAAGCTGCTGCTCGCCCTGGCCGGATACCTGCTGCGTTTGCAGCACCGGACCAGCCCCTTTGGTCTGTTCGCCGGGGTGAGCGAGGCCCGCTTCGGGCCGCGGACCACGGTGCGCTGGGGCACCGGGCACCGGGCCATGGCTCAGGCCGACGGCACCTGGCTGGCACACGTGATCACCACCCTGGAGGGCCTGCCCGAGGTCCGGCCCCTGCTGACGGTCGTGGCCAACACCATCGCCGTCGTGCGCGGGGACCGCCTCGTGGTGCCCTGGCGTCCCCGGCGGCCCGGCGCCCGCACCACCGCGGTCCGGGAGGTCTCCGTGCGCCACACCCCGGCCGTGCGCGCCGCCCTGGAGATGGCCAGCGCCTCCGTTGCGTACCGGGACCTGGCCCGCCGTCTCGCCGAGGTCTCCCCCGATGTCGACGCGCGCACCGTCTGCGCCCTGCTTGACGAGCTGATCGCCCACCGCGTCCTGATCAGCTGCCTGCATCCGCCGGCCACCGAGCCTGACGCCCTCGGCTACCTCCTGGACCGCCTGGAGAGGATCGGCGTGCACCAGGTGCCGCCGGCCGCCGAACCCCTCGCGGCCCTGCGTGCGGTCCACGGCCTGATGTCCGAGCACAACCGCGCCCCGGCCGCGGCAGGAAGAGAGCGCCGCACGGCGCTGACACAGCGGATGCGCGAGCACGGGGACGTGGCGGACCCGCTGGCGGTGGACCTGCATCTGGATGCCGAGGTGCAACTGCCGCGCGCGGTGGCCTGGGAGGCCGAGGCCGCCATGACTGTTCTGGCCCGGCTCACGCCCTACCCCTACGGCGCCCCCGCCTGGCACGCCTACCGCCACCGCTTCCTGGAGCGCTACGGGCCGCATGTGCTGGTCCCGCTGCTGGAGTGCACCGACCCGGTCACCGGCATCGGCCTGCCCGACGGCTTCCACAGCGCCGCCCCCGCACCGCGGCCCCCGCTGTCCTCCCGCGACCGCCGGCTGCTCGCCCTGGCCCAGCAAGCCGTGCTCGAAGGGCGCGACATCGAGCTGGACGACCACCTGACCGAGCATCTGGCGATCGGCGACCCGGCACAGATGCAGGCCCCACCGCACACCGAGCTGCTGGCCGAACTGCACAGCCCTTCCCCCGCCGCGCTCGACCACGGCGACTTCGGGCTGGTCCTGCGCGGCGTCTCCCGTGGCTACGGCCACCTGAGCGGGGGCCGGTTCGCCGCCCTGCTCGCCCACGCCCCGGCCAGCACCCTGCTCACCACGCTGGCCCGTCCGCCCGCCGGTACCGCGGACGCGCTGCCGGTCCAGCTCACTTTCCCCTCCCTGGCCTCCGGCGCCAGCCACCTCGCCCGCCTGCCCCGCCTCCAGCAGAACCTCGTCAGTCTCGCCGAGCACCGGGCCCCGGAGCCGGACACGCTCGCCCCCGACGACCTCGCCGTACTCTGCGACGGCCACCGCCTGCACCTGGTCTCCCGCTCACGCGGCCAGATCCTCGATCCGTCCATCCCACATCCGCTGCAGCGCGAATGGCACACCCCCTGGCTGGCCCGCTTCTGCGAGGAACTCGCCCGCACGCACACCGCCGTGCTGACCGCGCTGGTCCGGGCCTTCCACTGGGGCGCCGCCGGCGCACTGCCGGTCCTGCCCCGGCTGCGGCACGGACGCACCGTGCTCAGCCCGGCCACCTGGTCCCTCGACCGCGCCGCCCTGCCCGGCCCCGAGGCCACCCAGGCCGCCTGGGAAGACGCCTTCGCCGACCTGCGCACCCGGCGGCGGCTGCCCGATGCCGTGCTGCTGGAGGACTTCGACCAGCGCCTGCCCCTGCACCTGGACGACATCGGACACCTCGCGCTGCTGCGCCACCACCTGAACCGCGCCAAGCACCCCCTCGTCCTCACCGAGGCGCCCGACGAGCGTGCCTGGGGCTGGTGCCAGGGCCGTCCCACCGAAATCGTGACGCTGCTGCGCTCCACCACGCCGGCGCCCCCCGCTCCGCCCGTACCCGCCAGCGCCCCGCCTGTCCGCCCTGGTGGTCAGGTGCCGGGGGCCAGCCCGTATCTGTGTGTCCGGCTGTCCGGAGTCCGCAGGCCCAGCTATGACCACGTGCTTCAGCAACTGCCGGTCATGCTGGCCGAGTTCGCCGGGATTCCGCGGTGGGTCCTGCGCGGGCAGCAGGTGACCTTGGTCTTCCGGTTCCCGGAAGGCCAGGCCGTCGGCCCGGCCGTGCAGATCGTCGGTGCCTGGGCCGCCCGTCTGGTCAAGTCCGGCGCTCTCGGCGCGATGGAGATCGTCCCCTACCGGCCGCACCCCGGCCGCTGGGGCGGCGAAGACCAGCTCACGGCCGCCGAAAGCTGCTTCACCGCCGATTCCGCCGCCGTCCTGCACCAGCTGCTCCACGTGCGCGGGGACGATGCCCGGGTGCTGGCGGCGGCCAACACCGTCGCCATCACGGCCGGGTTCCACGGGGACATCGACGCGGGTCTGCGCTGGCTGGCCGGCCAGCCCAAGCCGACCGTCTCCAGGCCGCTGCCGCGCCCCGCACACCAAAGCGCACTACGGCTGATCACCACGGACGGCCGGTGGGCGCGACTGCGCACCCTGCCCGGCGGAGACCGCCTCGCCGACCGCTGGGACACCCGCCACCAGGCACTCGCCGCCTACCGCACCGCACTCGACCGGGCGCCGCGCATCGATGCGGACGCGGTGCTGGCCGCTCTGCTGCACGAGCACCACCGCCGCACCGGCACCGAGGAGCAGGGCGCCTTGCGTCTGGCCCGCGCCGTCGCCCTCGCCCACCGCGCCCGTCACCTGACCGCCGGAGGCGCACGATGACACCCCTGGCCTCCAGCTCACCGCCCCGGCGGCCGGTGCCTGCCGTGGTCCGCCCCGGCGACCAGGCCCACGGTGCGCACTGGCTGCGCGGGCTGCGCGAGGCGTACTTCGCCGAGGTCACCGCCGGCCTCACCCGGCCCTTGCGCGTCGGCCTGTACGTACTGGTCGACGACGGCCAGGACCCGGCGAACCGGCTGGCCACCGCCCACGGCCTGGCCATGGCCAGGAACTGGACGGTCTGCTTGCGGACCGTCGACCGCACCGGCCCCACCGATCCGGCCACCCGCCCGCAGCTGGCCCGCGCCTGCCACGCCGTCACCCGCGGTGAGATCGACGGACTCGTGGTCGCCTCCCGTACCGACATCTCCCCGTACGACGACCACTACGAAGCCACCCTGCGACGGCTGCGAACCCACCGCGGCTTCCTCGCCCCGGCCCGCCCCGAGACCGCCCCCTGAAACCCACGCATACCACCAGCTCCCACCCCAACGACCGGACACGGAGGCACCATGAACAGACCGGACCACCTCGACACCGACCACTTCACCGCCGCGCCCCAGCGCCGCATCGGCTCCCAGGCCCTGATCCGCGACGAAAAGGGCGGAACCTTGCTGTTCGAGTCGCGCCGCCGGGTGGAGCGCGGGGACGTACTGACCTGGAACCTGCCGGGCGGCTGCGCCCAGAGCAACGAGGACCCCCAGGCGGCCTGCCGACGCCGGATCCAGGAGAAGTCCGGCCTGCTCATAGAGCCCGGACGGCTGCTGCTCATGCACTGGCAGCCCCCCACGGGCGACACCGTCGAGGGGCACAACTACGTGTGGGACGGCGGTGTGATCAGCTCACACACCGAGTTCCAGCTCGCCACCGATGAGGTCACTCAGTACCGGTTCGTGCCGCGCAAGCAACTCACCGCCTTCGCCCGCGACAGCCTGGTGGAGCGGATCGATGCCGCGCTGCAAGCCCTGGGCCGCGGTCATAGCGGCTACCTGGCCGGCCATGCCGGGTAACGACGACAGCCTGCCGCCGCGTCGCACCAGCCATCGGACAAGGAAGATGTCGAAGGTACTGCTCCCCCGGTCCCGCCACCGACTGCTCCGTCCTACGGTGCGCGCCGCAGCCCCCTTGGCCGAGCACACCGGTGGCACGGGCTCCGGTGTCCCCATCACGCGGCCCGGACCGGACCGGCGGCCATCGGCCCGGCCCGCGACGACCAGGTGCGGTGGCGCTGCG
The DNA here is from genome assembly GCF_055573595.1 of Streptomyces sp. NPDC030165. NCBI lineage: Bacteria > Bacillati > Actinomycetota > Actinomycetes > Kitasatosporales > Streptomycetaceae > Streptomyces > Streptomyces sp. NPDC030165. The sequence goes on from NZ_JBVIBD010000025.1 coordinate 95,519, forward strand.
GGCTTCGGCAAACGCCGACCACATCACGCCCCGCCCGCGCCCACCGCGCTCGAAACCGACGCCTCACAGCGGTGCCGTGGAGGAGGACGACGCCTCCCGTGATGGTGCGTGTCTCACTCGTCGTCGTACTGCTGATCGTTGTCTGGGTCTTGATCAAGAAGTGGGGGCTGAAGGCCGGGCACGCCCTGGCTGCCACCCTGCTCGGTTTCTATTTGCGTGACACCCACCTCGCCGCCCCCATCGAACGACTGATCAGCACGATCGCACAGGCGCTCGGCAACTGGCGATTGTGAACCGGTCATGTCAACGTCGGCCGCCGACGCCCTCAAGAAGCCCCTGCCGGACGCTGGCATTCCAGCCCCCGGCGGACGCTGGCGGCCACCGAGTTGCCTCCGGCCACAGAACCACCCGGCCCTGTGGCCGGGGCACCCCATCCGTTCGAAGCTCGTTTCCCAGGCAGGCACATGCTCACCCCAGCCCACGTCGTATCGTTCGCCCGCCGCGCCCAGCTCCACGCGCCCCCGGCGCTGCGGCAACCCCCTATCTCCTTCATCACGCGGCGCACCGGCGAAGGTCCCGCCACCGCGGAACTGGGGGTGCGCAGCGGCGATGACGGGATATGCGTCCTGTCCTACGTCGATGAGACCTTCGCCGACCGTGACAGCCATGGTGTGCTGTGGCGCCGTCACCATCAGCGCCACGACGACGCAGGCAGACCGGCCGGCGAGCCGGTGGCCGGGCGAGTTCACCCGGGCCGGCTCCGGGAGGTGATGAGTCTCCTGCACTGCCCCATCGGCGCCTGTCCTGCCCACCGAAACGACCGCGGCGGCTGGCTGTTCCTGGTGCCGCGGGCCCAGCACCGCGCCGAAGGCCAGCTGACCATGTGGCCCCCGGTATGTCTGGCGCACATCGGTGACTACGCGCGCGCCCGCCCTGACCTGCGGCACGGCTACGCCGCGGTCCGCTCCGCCGACCCCGTCCCGTACGGCGTGCGCGGGCAGCGGTACCGGTTCGCCGACGCCGCCTTCGAGGCTGTTGGCGTCCCCGTCCTTGTGCCCTACGAGCAGGCCTGAGGGCGCTGGGTCATCGCCGACCGGCTCGTCCGGACGCTGACACAGCTCAAGGCCGCGGTCTGACCCTCGGGATCATCCCGTCAACCTGTATCACCACGTACGAACCTGGCACTCAGGAGCACCTTCAGTGACCAAGACCGCGCTCGCCCTGCAGGCGTCAGCCCCTGTAGCGGCGCGCCTTCTTCTCCCATTGCTGGCGGCCTTGCGGCCACCGCAGGCACAGGCCGACCCGGTAGCGGCATTCCCCAACGCACGGACCACTGCGCGTCCCCGCCCGCCTTGCCGCCGGCGAACCCGCCGCGACAGCGAAGGGGAACGCGCGATGACGACGAACGGGATCAACGGGTCGGCTCACGTCTCCGGACTGGCCGTGCAGGCCAGGGCCGTCTTCGGCGGCATCCACCACCACCATGCCCTCACCGTGAGCTACCCCGCGCCCCGTCAGATACCCCCGTCGCCACGGCACTTCACCAACCGCACCCAGCAGCTGCGGGCTGTGGAAACGGCGCGCACCGCCGGAGCAACGATCGTGGCGATCACCGGTCTGGCCGGAGCCGGCAAGACCGGCCTTGCCACCCACTGGCTCCACAGCCAGGACACCTACACCGACGGACACCTGTACGCCGACCTGCACTCCCCCGCCGCGAGTACCGCACCGCAAGCGGTCCTGTCCCGGTGGCTGCGCGCCCTGGGCCTGCCCGTTCCGTCCGACGATCTCCAGGAACTGGTCGGCCTGTGGCGCTCGGCCACCGCGGACCTGGCTGTGGCACTCCTGCTCGACAACGCCCCCTCGGCCGCCGAGGTCCGGCCGCTGCTGCCGGGCGGGGCGTCGAGCCTTGCCGTCGTCACCAGCCGCACCGCCCTTGGCGAACTCGCCGCGGACGGCGCCGCCTTCATCCGCGTCGGGCCCCTTGCCCCCGCCGCATCGCTCCAGCTGCTCGGCCGGTTCGCGGGCACCACCCGCATCGCGGCCGCCCCCGAGGCTGCCGCCGCGATCGCCGAAGCCTGCGCCCACCTGCCCCTGCCCCTGGTCCTGGCCGGCGCCCGGCTGGCGGCCCGGCCCCAGCGCCCCCTGCGCTGCACTGCCGACGCCCTCACCGCTCCCGCCGATACCCGTGCTCACCCCGAGGATCGTGTCCGGATGGCCATCACCACCGCTCTGACCGCGACCTACACCAGTCTGGATGCGGACGCCCAGCGCCTGTACCGGTACCTGGGCCTGCTGCCGACCGAGGACATCGACCCGGACCTGGCGGTCGCGGCCGGCGCACTGCCGTGGGCCACCACCGACTGGCTCTTGGAGGTCCTGGCCGACGAGCAGCTGCTGGAGCCGCTCGCAGCCGATGCCGCCCGCCCGGTGCGCTACCGGATGGCCGCCGCGGCCCGTGAGCACGCCTGCGCCCTGGCCGCCGAGCACGACCCGGAACACGAGCGCACCGGCGTCCGCCGGCGGCTGTGCGAGTGGATGCTCCTGATCGCCACCCACGCCCAGTTCCGGCTCACCCCGGCCCAGGCCACGCTGCGCCGCGCCAGCGAGGGCCCCCCGCCCCCGGCCCGCCTGCCCTTCACCGACGACGCGGGGGCTCTGGACTGGCTGGACTCCCACCAGCACAACCTCCTCGGCCTCCTGCGCGCCGCCGAAACGGCCGCCTGGTACGACACCGCCTGGAAATTGGTTGATGCCTTCTGGCCCCTCTTCCAATTCCGCCACCCCTACACCCTGTGGGCGGACGCACACGAGATCGGCCTCGCCGCCGCCCGCAGTGCGGGAAACCCCGCCGCCCAACGGAAACCGACAGGTTCCCGGATTCCTGGCGCGCTCTGGCGACGAACCTGCGGGTCATTGTGCCGGAGCGCCCCCTACCGTCCGTTGCGTTCCATATCCTCGGTACCCGGCTCGCGGTCTCCGTGGATCTTTAAGCTGGCTGCGGTCAGTGTCCGGGCTGGCGTGTCGGTGGGGCCCGTGGTGCCGTCGCCTTCTGCGGGGCACTAGGCTCCGCTGTGGCCTGCACCGGTATGGAGCGTGCGGGCCAGGCCCCGGTTTTGTCCTGTGACGGGATGAGTACGCAGCCGGGGCCGCACCTGCGCCGCCCTGTCGCCGAGTCCGGCCGGCCCGCCTGCGCGGTATGACTTTTCGTCCTTCGGTTGGCTCGCTGGCGGTGCCGGTGAAGAATCGGTCTCGGCCGGGCGGTGGCCGGGCATTCCGCGCTGGTTCGCTCGCGCCGCCCGGCCGCGTCCGTGCTCGTGGGATGTGCGAGCGCGTTGACCGGTACGGTGCCCAGGCGGGACGCTGGGGAGATGGACAGCGCGGGTGAACTGGGCTTGACGGTCCTGCTGGTGACATCGGGCCCGGGTGCCGCGGCGGCCTGGCAGCAGATCCGGGGCCGGGCGGCGGAAGCCCCAGCCCACCGCCTGACCTTCGCCGCCCGGCAGGCGGGTTCCGTCGGTGCCGTCATGACGGGGCCGGGTCGGGGAAGAAGACCGTCATGGCGGCGGGAACGCAGTTATCGGATCTCATGAAGCGGCTGGAGACAGCCCTTGAGCACGCCCGCGCACCTCGGGAGAGGAAACGTGTGCTGGTGGAGGAGAACTGGCGACTGCTCGACGAGGACTGTCGGCTTCGGCGTCAGCGTTCTCGCCGGGGCTGAGCGGGCGTGTGACTGGCTTCCTCGCTCCGCCCGGGCAGGGCCGCACCGTGTCGGGCGTGGCAGGTGTGTCCGGACAGGCCGGTGAAATGTGCGAACTCACGGGATGTCGAACACCCGATCATCGACGGCTTGTTGACGTCGGGCAGCCGTCGCTGTAAAAGGACGAACAGGGGTGATTGCCATGACCGCTCGTCGTCCGTGTCCACCGGCGCCGGGACCGCTCAAGGGCTACGCCGTCGACTTCGATGATCTGCTCGAACCGCTGGCCCAGCGGCAGGGCTTCCGCTAGTACGTGACCGGGCTGCTGGTCCCGCAAGAGCGGAACAAGACGCCTGCTTGCTTGGCCGGGGCGGAACCAGTGGCCGGATCCCAGCACCCGGCGGTGCAGCGGCTGCAGTTCTCCCTTCCGGATCTCCGTGGGAGCGTGAGCGGGTCAATGCCTGCCGCCTGGAGCAGCCGCAAGGCGATCCGCACGGCCCCGCATGCGGGCGGGGTGCTGGTGATCGACGACTCCGGGGATCCCAAGGACGGGACGGCGACCGCGCACATGGGCCGGCAGTGGCTGGGCCGATACGGCAAGACCGAAAATGCGGTGGTCACTGTGGCGACGCTGTGGGTGAACGGCTGCGTGGCGGGACTGCCAATCCGCACCGTTCTGACGGGTGCTCACGCTGGCCCCAGGCGTCACACCTCGAAGGACGTCCGATATATCGGCAATCGATTGGAGAGCACGGATGGACGATTCCATAGCCGCCGTGGTGCGGGCTACGGTGGCGGAGGTGCTCGGAGTCGAGCCCGGCGACATCGCCGACGACGATCTGCTGCTGGGGCTCCCGTCCGGCGATTCACTGCGGCTGCTGCAGATCGTCGTGCTCGTCGAGGAACGGACGGGCGCAGAACTGTTCGAAGAGGACCTGCTCATGGCGCGCACTGTGGGCGACCTGGCCAAACTCGCCCAGGGGGTGCCGATATGAGCAGCAGGGTCGCCGGCATCACCACCGGCGGTCGCGGGGTTCTGGCCGACCTGGGGCCGGTGGTGGAGGACAACTTGCACCGCCACCTGCGCGAGGCCAGGGAGTGGTTCCCCCACCAGTACATCCCCTGGAGCCGCGGACGCGACTTCGAGGGCCCGCAGAACGGCGAACCGTGGGCCCCCGGGCAGTCGCGCCTGTCAAGGGCGGCCCGCGCGTCGCTGCTCCTCGGCGTGCTGACCGAGGACAACCTGCCCAGCTACTACCACATTCTCCTGACGGCGTTCGGTGAGCGTGCCCCCTGGAGTGACTGGGTGCATCGCTGGACCGCCGAGGAGGGCCGCCATTCCATCGCACTGCGCGGCTACCTGCTGACCGCACGGGAAGTCGATCCGGTCGCGCTCGAACGTTTTCGCATGCGTCAGCTCACCACGGGGTACCGCTTCGACCAAGACGGGGTCCTGCAGGCCCTCGCTTACACGACGCTGCAGGAGTGGGCGACCCGGGTGGCCCACCGCAACGCGGGTTCGGCCAGCGGCGATCCCGTCTGCGACCGCATGATGGGTCGCATAGCCGCCGACGAGAACCTGCACATGATCTTCTACCGGAACGTGCTGCAGGCCGCGCTGGAACGCGATCCTGATGCCGTCCTCACCGCTGTCGCCGACGTGCTGCCCGGCTTCCGGCTTCCGGGGCACGTCTCGGCCGATTTCGCCGCGCTGACGCGTGACATCGTCGCCGGGGGTGTCTACGGCGCGCGCATCCACTATGAAGCGGTGGTGGCGCCCTTCGTGCGCAAGCTCGCGCTATTGGACATCGGCGGGCTGCGTCCCGAAGGGCACCAGGCCCAAGAACGCATCGCGCGCTATGTGCGCCATCTGGAACTGGTAGCCGCGCGTGATCTCCCGCCGCGGTGACGTAAGGCGGCCAGTACTCGTAGGACGCGCGTTGCGAGCCGGAAGCCCGAGCGGGCCGGCGCCCGTTTCCGCGCCGTCCCGCTGCTCGCTGTCCGCCGCTATGTGTCCGCGTGATCGGCCAGATAGCGGATGGTGGCCCGGTAGGCGAGCCGGGCCTCTTCTTCCGAGTCACGGAAAGGGTTGGTGAGTTCGAGGCGGAGCATGCGGCGGTACAGTTCGAGCCCGAGCGGCGGATTCCTGCGCCCGAGCGGGAGGATATGGACGGCCGTTCCCTCGGGCACGTGCTGCAGCGCCTCCTGGAACCTCAGCGTCAGTGCGGTATTTACGGGCGGGACTTCCACGCGTGGGGAGAAAGGGAACAATGGTCTGAGGTCGGTCGCCGGGAGGATGTAGATCGTGCGAGCTCCCAGGCTGAGGGCTCGCCGAAGGGGGACGAGGTCTACCAGTCCCCCGTCGAGGTACCACGTGCCGTCTCGAAAGGCCGGCGGTTGCAGGACGGGGGCCGCGGACGAGGCGAGCAGCGCCGTCAGCAGTTCACCCTTGGAGAACCACTCGATCTGTCCCGAACGCAGGCTGATGCCGGAGCACTGGAAGGGCACCGGCAGGTCCTCAAACCGCCGTATCGGCAGGTGGCGCGCCAGTACGACGCGCAGCGCGCGCTGGGTGTCCTCCTGCACCGGAAGCCAGAAGAGGCGTAATACGGCCCTGGTGAACGTACGAGAAAGTCGCGGTGATCCGAGGTATTGCGCCCAGAAGTTGGAAATGGCCGTGAGTCCGCGGCGATCGGGCTGCGCGGCGAAGATCGCCCCCAGCCATGCGCCTGCGGACGAACCCAGGATAAGGTCCGGCCGAATCCCTGACTCGGTCAGCGCGAAGATCATTCCGATCTCCGACGCCACCTCGTTTCCACCACCGCTGAAGACGAACGCAGTTGGGTATTGCCCAGCCATGAGGGCCACGTTAAGCTAATAACTTGATAGTGTGAAGTGCTCATGCAGAACTCGCGGTTCCCGGACCTCGTAGACGCGGTCACGGGTGAATGTGATCACGGGTCACCGAGGCAATGACGGCATGCCGTTCGGTGATTTTCCGGCGGATTCTGTTTTCCCTGTCAGGAGCGCGAAATAAGGCGCCGTGCCGCGTCCCGGAGTGTAAACGGTCTTGCAACGGTGCGTCGCCCGCAAGCCGAACGAGCCTTTCACGAAGCTGACACGAAAGAAGATTGGCTGTGAGCATCGACCACGCTCCCTTACACGACTGGGCCCTCCCCGGACCGATGAACGGCGGTGACGCGTGGATGTGGCGCGTCAGCCGTGATCCCCGACTGCCGATGAACGTCGTCGCGATCTACGTGCTGGCCTCGGCGCCCGACTGGGAGCGGGTGCGAAGGTGCTTCAAGTGGTGCCTGGAAAGGGTGCCCCGGCTGCGTCAGCGCGTCCTGGAGTTCGCCACCGAGACCGGGCCCGCGACATGGTCGCCGGATCCGGAGTTCCGCCTGGACGACCATCTGCGCCGCATCCGGCTCCCCGGGCCGGGAGACCGTCGCCAGTTGCTCCACGCCGTCGAGTGGTGGGCCGGACAGGACCTTGACCGGACGCGTGCTCCCTGGGAGGCGATCCTGGTTGAAGGGTACAAGGGAGACAGGGCAGCCCTCATCCTCAAATGGCACCACTGCTTCGCCGACGGTATCGGCATTGTCCAGATGCTCAGGCGGCTGCTGCCGTCGACACCCGAGGCCCGCCAGGACGAGGAGCGACCGTTCGAGTTCGAGGCGATAGCGCGAGCCCACCATCCCGCGTTGACCGGGCTGAACCAGCACCTCCAAGCCATGGCCACCGCGATCGCCCAGGAGACCGGGCGCGCCGCCCAGTACTTCTTCGGCAAGGCGCAGACCCTGATGCGAGATCCGACGCCCGCCGCCTGCCGCCCGCCGGACATCGCCTGGCCCGCCGGTCAGTACAAACTGCTGCCTGGCTCGGCGCTGCTGCGCCGACGCGGTCTCGGACGCCGGTTCGAAACCGTCGAAGTGCCCGGGTCAGCACTGCGCAGGGCGGCGGAGCGCACCGGGACCAGCACCGCCGCCGTCTTCGTCGCGGCCGTGCTGGGCGCCTGTCAGAAGTACCACAGGCACTTCAACGCCACCGCGGAAAATCTGTCGACGGCCATGCCCGTCAACCTGCGGGATTTCGGGCATCGGGGGCCGGGCAACCACATTGGCGTCATGCTGCTGCGGGGAGCCTTCGGCGACATCGATCCCGCCGCTCGCGTCCGGGCGGTCCACGAGCTGATCAAGCGGGAGCGGAACGACCTCGTTGAGGAGGTGATCCCGCTGGTCAGCGCGATGGCCTGCTGGATTCCCGGGATCGCCCTGCGGATGTCCGCGTACGACATGCTGAGCAAAATCGACTTGTGGGTGAGCAGCGTGCCGGGCTACTCACGGCCGTGCTACATCGCCGGGGCGGAGTTCGTCGAGGACATGACGTTCGCGCCCCGTGCCGGAAGCGCGTGCAACGCCACCATGGTCTCGCACGGGGACACGTCCTGCGTCGCGCTCAACATCGACCCGGCCGCGTTCACCGACCCGTCGCGATTCCACCAGCTCGTCCAAGAGGAGTTCACCGCTATCTTCGAACCCGAGCCGGACGGGAGTTGGGGATGAAGCGACTCGACGAGCGCGGCGCGGTCTCGGGCGCCTGGTCGCAACCGACACTCGGCGCGGCGCTGGCCGAAGTCGCCGCTTCCGTATCCCTGCGCGACACGGCCGTGCAGTTCCCGGACGCCGACGCCCGGGCGCGCCGGACGACGCCGGCGGAGCTGGACGAGGCGTCGGCGCGCTTCGCCCGTGCGCTGCTGGAGGAGGGTGTCCGGCCGGGCGACATCGTCGGCGTACTGATGAGCCTCGGCCCCGACCTGCTCAAGGTCCTGTTCGGGATCATGCGGGCGGGCGCGGCCGCGACAGTCCTTCCCGTTGCGCAGGCACCACAGTTGCGGCGGTTCGCCGAGGCCGCCGAAATGCGCACCCTCGTGACCGACAACGCCCACCGAGCCGTGGCGGGCCAGTTGCGGGAGCTCGTGCCGGTGCTGCGCCTCGTGCAGACCGATATCGACCTGCCCGCAGGACGGGCCCTGCCTCAGGTGGGCGCCGATGATCTCGCGGTCGTGCAGTTCACCTCGGGCAGCACGATGGCGCCGCGCGGGGTCATGCTGCCACACCGCAATATCCTCGCGGGGCTCGCCGCGATCGCAGTCTCGGCGCAGATGACACCGCGCGATGTCTGGGTGCAGTGGGCGCCGCACTACCACGATCTCGGCCTGTTTGGAATGCTCACCAACATCCTCAACGGCGGCCGCACCCACGCGGTGACGCCGCGGACGTTCGTCCGCCGCCCCGAGGAGTTCCTGAGCCTGCTGTCCGCCGTGGGCGGCACGCTGACGACCGGCCCGAACTTCAGCTACGACCTGATGGTCGACGCGGCGCGTGCGGGACGGATGTCCGACGGGATCGACCTGTCGTCGTGGCGGCTGACGTTCAACGGCGGCGAGCCGATCTCCGTGCGCACCGTCGAACGGTTCACCGAGACGTTCGCGCCCGCCGGCATGGCGCCGTCGGTGATGTACCCGGTGTACGGGATGGCCGAGGCGACCCTGGCGATCGCCTTTCCCCCTCCCGGCGCTCTCCCGGTAACCACGTGGGTCGACCGCGACCTGCTCGGCACGCGGGGAGAGGTCCGTCCGGTATCGCGCGACGACGCGGGGGCGACCGGCCTGGTGCGCGTGGGCACGGCCGTCGAGGGGTTGCAGCTCCGCATCGTCGCGGACGGCGCGGTCTGCGGCGAAAGGCGTCTGGGCGAGATCGAGTTGCGCGGCACCGCGGTCACACCCGGCTACTACCGAAACGAGCACGCGACTGCCGAGCTTTTCCACGAGGGCTGGCTGCGCAGCGGCGACCTCGGGTTCTGGCTGGACGGCAACCTGTACGTCGGAGGCCGCCGCAAGGAGATGGTCATCGCGCACGGCCGCAATTACTTCCCCACCGACGTGGAGCACTTCGCCCACGAGGTGCCGGGTGTCTACCACGGTCATGTTGTGGCGTTCGCCGACATCGGACCGGACGGCGACGACCGTATCGGACTTGTCGCCGAAACCGACCTTCCGGCGGATGACCGCCCCGTGTTGGCGGAGCGGCTCCGCGGCCATGTCGGCGCCGAACTCGGCGCCGCGCCCTTACGGGTGCACCTCGTCCCGCCCCACTATCTCACCCGCTCCACCAGCGGCAAGTGGCAGCGCCTCGCCGCAGCGCGGCGGCTCGCTACGGACGGGCCGCTGCAGGACTCGCCGCAGGACAGGGAGACGTGAGGAATTCATGCCGAACGACGACGCCCGTCCCGGCGCGGACGACCGTCCCACCGCCCTGGGCGACGAGAGCCCCGCGCGTCCGCTGCCGAAACTTCCGCACGGCTGCTCGCACGCCATCCATGCCGCCCTCGCCGCGCTGCCCGGCCCGATCGACCGGGTCCTGCTGTTCGACGAGCTGCCGACCTGGATCGTCACCGGATACGAAGAGGTCAAGCAAGTCCTCGACGACGACCGGCTGATCAAGGATTGGCTGAGCCTGCCGGACGGGAAGCCGCCCTTCGGGGGGCGCCGCTACCCTGAGGACGGGTACGCGCCCGGGGTGCGGCACCTGTTCGGCCTCGATGCGCCGGACCACACGCGGCTACGCCGCGTCACCCAGCACGCGTTCTCCGCCCGGGCCACGGCGCGGTGGCGGCCCCTCATCCGCGCCGAGACGGACCGGCTGCTCGACGCGTTCGTGGCTCGGGGCGGCGGGGAACTCGTCGGCGACGTGTTCGAGCCCCTCAGCGTGCGCGTCCTGTGCGCGATCCTCGGTGTCCCCGACGAGTACCGCGAACTCGTCCGGGAGGGCGGCGCGACGCTGTTCGGGCCGCTGAGCTCGGGCGATCCCCGCTATCTGAGGGTCGTTACCGATGTCCGCAGCATGGCGATGAGACTGCTCCGGCAGTGCCGCAACGCGCCTGCCGGCGACCGGCGCGGCGACGACATCGTCACCTTGGCTGCCACGGCGTGGCGCGACGGCACCCTCAGCGCGTCCGAAGCCGTCGGAATCCTCTTCCAGTTCATCGCAGGGAACACTCTCAACACGGTCTCAGTCCTCGCGAACGGTGCGGTCCGGCTGATGGAGGAACCCCAATTGGCCGGCCTGCTGCGCGACAACCCCGTTCTGCTGCGGCCCATCACCGAAGAGCTGCTGCGACTGACGTCGGCCACAGCCTTGTCCACCTGGCGCTTCGCGTCCCGCCCAATGACTATTGCCGGGACCCGGATCGACACCGGCGACGTCGTCCTGGCCGCTCTCGACCACGCCAACCACGACTCCGCCGCGTATCCCGGCCCCGACCGCCTGCTGCCCGGGCGGCCCGCACCCCCTCACCAGGCGTTCGGGCACGGCCGCCACTACTGCGCGGGAGCCGAACTCGCCCGCGCGGAGATCCAGACCGTGCTGGTCGCGCTCACCGGGCTCCTGCCACACATGAAACTCGCCGTGCCCGCCGAGCAGCTCCCCTGGTCCCCGCTCAGCTTCTTGCAAGGCATCAGTGCCGTCCCCGTCACAGTCGCACAGAGCGGCACCGGTCGCCGCTCCTGACGGGAAAGGAAAGGGCTTCGGCCTCACGAGGGCAGTCCGCCGGCGCGAAGAACCCGGGCAGTATGGATGCTCGGATCACCGTTCCGTCCGGTACCGACTGGGCGCCGAAATGTGCGGCCAGCACCGGGACCTGTGCCCCTCCACCTGCGCACTGGGCGGCAGACAAGCCGGTGATGGCGGCGCGCCGAGATGGTCGTCAGCGTCACGCCCGAGAATATGGAACAAACGGCCAGTGGGTCTCCGTGTGACGCCTCACGGGGCGATGGGGCCGTTCTTCTTGTCCGGGTGCGCGGCCAGGACGTAGCGGGTGGCGGAGTGGTTGGACAGGCCGAAGAGTTGCATCAGCCGGACGGGATCGGCGCTGTGGCGTGCTTCGTCGTAGATCCGGTCGATGCGCAGGACGCTGGGCGGCAGCCCGAGCCGTCGGAAGGTCTTGTAGACCGTGTCGGCACTGATGGGTAGGCCGGAGTCGTCAACGGCTGTGTTGCGGGTGACGAACAGGTGGGGGTTGGAGCTGTCGGGCCAGCGTCGGTGACGGCGGTGTTCCCAGGCGGTGGCCAGGCGCAGGGTGAAGGCGTCGAGGTAGACCAGGTGGTCGCTGTGGCCCGGCCGGCGTAGGCGTAGTCGGCCCTTGCTGCGGTCGAGGTCGCCGTGCAGGAGGCGGGTGAGTTGTCCGGGCAGGAGGGCGTGGATGGCGACGAGGGCGGTCATGAGGCGGTCGCGCGGGTCGTCGAGTTGGTCCAGTAGGCCGGCGATGCGGTCGGCGGGCAGTGAGGCGGGCAGCGGTCGGCTGATGGTGAGCGAGATGTTGCGGGCGGGGTCGCGGAAGACGAGGCGTTCGCGTTTGAGGGCCCGGAACAGGGACCGTAGTGCGGTGTGCAGGCGGTGGGCTTGATCGCCGCACAGCGGGTCCAGGACGCCCTCGATGTGCTCCGTGGTGATCTGGCGGGGGCCGGTGAGGCCAGCGGCGCTCCAGGCGTGGACGGTGGGCAGGACGGTGACCACGTAGTTCTCGACCGTCTTGGGCCTGCGGGGCCGGCTGGGGATGCTGCTTTGTCCGGTGAGGACGTCGATGAAGGTGTGGAGCGCGGCGGCGAAGGCCGGCTGGCTGACGGAGCAGGCGTGGTGGCGGGCGCGGGCGATGTTGGGTTCCTGGGGTGGTTGGGGTTCCAGGAGCCCGCGCAGGCGCAAGTAGTTGAGGACGCGGGCACCGTTCAGGCTGGGGCGCAGGGAGGCCAGGGCCCGGATGTCCGTCTCGCGGATGAGCAGCTCGGTGCCGAGGTGGCCGGTCACGATGCGCAGCGTGCGGATGTTGCCATTGAAGGCGTTGGTGTTCCAGCCGCGGCTGCGCATGTAGGTGGTGAAGTCGGCCACCAGGGCGGCGGCCGCTTCGGTCAGGGCGGGCGGGTGGGTGGTGTCCAGGCGGGACCAGTCCCTGGGCGGGGCCGCAAAGAGCTCCAGCTGGGCCGGGTCGAGAAGATGCTCGGACAGGCGGCGCTGGGCTGCGGCCCGGGCGCGGCGGCGTTTGAGGTCGAAGCGGCCGTGGTGTGCTGCCGTACCCGGAGGCATAGGTCCGGTGGCCAGTGCGGCGGCGTGGAGGCCGGCGAACCACAGCTGATCACCGCCCACCATCGCGACCTGGGCGGCGTCGACTTCGGTCTCGGCGACGACGATCCGGCACCTGCGGCACATGCCTCCGCTGAGCAGCAATGTGCGGTGACAGCGTTCGCACTCGGTCTCGCTGCCGCCGTGTTTGCGGATCTCAGTGCTCCAGCTTGTGCACGGCGCACACAGGGTCCGGCGGTCGTTCGCCCAGGCCAGGCAGTGCGTGCACTGTCCCCGCAGCTCCGGGTCGCGCTGCCCGCCCTGGCGGGTGGGCCCGGTGCTGCGGGGCGGGACCAGACGGGCAGGGGGAGGCGATGCAAGCAGACCGGCCCGCTGCAGAGCCTGCCCGAGGACCGGGCCGTAGTACAGGAGGTCGTGCAGGGCCTCGGCGGCGACCTGGTGCTGGTCGGGGTCGCGGGCCGCCAGGGCCAGGCGGGCGAAGCCCTCCAACCGCCAGATCCACATCGTGCGGACCTTGATGCGGCGTTCGTCCACCATCTGCCGCAGGTGCCCGGCGACGGCCTCGAAGCCGGGGACGTGCCGGTCGCGGATGCGGGCCGCATGGGTACGGGCGAACCGGCGAGCCGGGGTGGCAAAGAGCTCCAGCTGCCCGGGAACCTGGGGCGTACAGATGCGGGGATCGTCCTGGAGCGGCTCGGGCGACCGGGCCCGTAACCAGGCGGGAACGCTGTAGCGCCGCCCCGGCTTGCCCTGGGGCATCCGGACCGGCCGGGCCTCGGGCAGGGAAATTCCCTCAATGCCCAGCACGAGCTGGCGTGGCCGGCCCGGGGCGAGGTCCTCGCCGCGGAGCTCGCCCCAGGCCCAGGGATCGTCCTCGCCCAGGCGGGCCGCCAAGAGGCAGGGCGCGCACACGCCCGACCGCGTCACCGGAACACTCCAGGCGCAGCGGCGGCACCGTGCCTGGCTCCAGCCGTCCCGGCCCGCAGCCACCCGGCGCCACGCCCACGCGCACCACGGGCACAGCGTCTTCCCGTTCACCGCTCCCCAGCCCGCACACGTTGCGCACGACCCCAGCCGAGCAAACCCCCTGATCATGGCCTGACCCGGGTCAGTTCGGCGGCAGCGGGCGCCGGGCCCCGCCGCTGCCCGGGCGGGGAACCGGGCGCACGGGCCTGCTCTCGCCGACCGCCCGCTGCTCGCTCTCCGGGCGTTGCTCGGCTGCCCCGCGACCGGCTCGGCTTCCATCAGGTCGGCGACCGTGCAGTGCAGGGCGGCACAGATCTTGTCCAGGTCCTCCAGCCGGACGGTGACCGGCTTGTTCGACCACAGGGCGGCCACCTTGCTCAACGACGGGGTGAACCCCACCTGGCGGAAGGCCGCCTGCAACTGGGTCGGACGCCAGATGTCGCGCTTGGCCGCAGCCCAGCGCAGATTCCACTTCACCGGATCACGCCTCCGTGCTCAGCCGGCGAACCGCTCGCCGGGACGACTCCAGGCTCGCCCGCTCCGGATCGCCCTTCGCGGTCGCCAGGTACCCGACCGTGGTGGAGGCCCAGACATGACCGAGCAAAACCTGCACGTCCCACAACGGCATCCCCCGCTCATAGTTGTGGGTCGCGCACGCGTGCCGCAGCAGATGCGGAAACAGCACACCGACCGGCCCCCGCAGATACTCGCGCGAGGCCATCTTCAGCGCCCGCCGGAATGTGTCGGGCCCCACCGGCGGCGCGAGCAGCCCCTCCATGCCGGCCAGCGAACTCGCCAGCCGCTCGGACGGGAACAGCGGCGCCCGCGGATCACAGGGATCATCGGGAAACTCGCCCCGCACCACTTCGACGTACCACCACAACAGCGCGCGGCCCTCCTCGAAGAGGAAGGCTTCCCGGTCACGCGGGCCGGAGCCGCCGGCGCCCTTGCCGTGGACCAGGAACCGGCCCCACTGGCCGTTCTCCCAGTGCACCTCCCCCAGCTGTACCTGGCACAGCTCCTTCGCCCGGACCCCGGAGATGTACGTCAGCTTCGACATCACATAGTTGCGGACCGCCACGGGATACTTCCGCGCCCGCGGCAGAGCCGCGCGCCACGCGGCGAAGAACTCCTTCGTCGCCCGCGCCGACGGCGGAATGCGCAACCCGAAATCACCGCGGTGAACGGGCCGGTTGAACGCATCGACCGGCGACTGGACCACCGCGCCGAAGCGCCGGTGAATCTCGCCGGCGTACCGCTGCTCCAGGAAGGCGTAGTAGAGATCGATCCGATTGATCTTCGAGCGGATCGTGTTGTGCCGCGGGCGCCTACCTGGGCCCGCGAAGTACTGGTCCAGCTGCCGTGAGCTCAGTTGCCAGGGCATGACGTCGTAGTACGAACAGATCTCCAGCACCGGCTGGACCAGCGACTCCAGTGTCCGCGGCGACAGCCCTGCGACATCGCGGGCCCACACGTACTCGGCGAGGGAATCCTGGAACACCGCACGTTCTGCTTCCGCAGATGCGGTTGCCGCACTCTGCCGCTGCAGCGTCAGCACATCGGCCAGTCCCGGCTCCGGCCGCTCTTGCTCGCCAGGCCGGTCCTGCACAGCTACATCGCCACCCGTGATGAGGGAGAAGCGGCGGGTCCTGGAATCCGTCACAAGCACGCAAGATACGAAGAGAACTCCTGGAACCTGCGAGGAATCGTCAGATCCCCACACGATCGGGTGAAGCATCGACCACCGGCCCCGACCTGCGTGAACAGCCATAACTTTCACATAGCACCCCGGAGGGAACCCGTCGGCACTCCAGTTTCAGATGCTCGCCTCCGGAGCCATCGGCCTGGCCGCGGCGGGCCGCAGCCACGACGCCATCGAGTGGTACACCGGGATGCTGGACGCCGCCCGCGACTGCGCTGATGTCCGCGACGAGGGACAGGCCCACCTCGGCCTCGGCACCTGCCACCTGCCACCTGCACGCCGGACGCCCGCACGACGCCGAGGAGCACCTCGCCCAGGCCATCACCTGCTGGAAGGGATGCGGTTACCTACGCGGGGTCGGCCTCGCCCTCATCATGCTGGGCGAGACCGCGCTCGCCACCGACGCGCCGCACCAGGCCCTGACCCAGCTCCACCGCGCCCGCACGCTCCTCCTGGACGCCCAGGAACCCTACGAAGCCGCCCGCGCACTCGCTCTCCACGGCCACACGCACGTCCTCCTCGGCCGCATCGCCGACGGCATCACCGAGATGGAAGCCGCGCTGGAGACCATCACCCAAGCCGGCAGCACCCTCTGGCAGGCCCGCACCCTGGCGCTGCTGGCCCAGGCCCACCAGGCCACCGGCGCCCGCGAGCGCGCACGCCTTCACTACCAGCGCAGCGCGGAGCTGTACCGCCGGATCCGCCCCGCCGAGGCCGACCGCATCCGACGACTGCTGCAAGCGCTGTGACCGGCAGCCTCAAGCCCGGCTGCACCGATCGCATGGGCCAGGAGCCGCACCAGGCGGCCTGACTTGCTCAGCCAGCACCCTCGGAAGATGACACCGGTATGTCAGCGCGAGCGGTACACGGCCGCCCGAACCTCTCCTCATCCATCCGCGTCGCTCAGGAACTGAAGCTCATGTCACATCAACCGCAATGGAAACCTGTGCCACCCCAATCCACAGGCCCTACGCCGACATAGCCCGCCACCTCTTGCCCCACGGCCAGCGCCGGCCCGCGCCACGAAGCCCGGCCAAGGTTCGCCTGAGCCGCCCGCTACCGCGCTGGCGGCCAGCGCCGATGAACAACGTAAAGGAACAGCCCAGATGCCTTACCCTCCCCACCAGCGTGCTCCCGAACTGTGGCCGCACCAGCGCGAAGCCGTCACCACGGTCACGGACACACTGTCGCGGACCGAGCGCACCACCGCGGTGATGGCCTGCGGGACCGGCAAGACCCGGGTGGGCATCGAGATCGCACAGAACATCGCGCCCACCGGCCGGGTACTGACGGTGGTCCCCAGCATCGAACTGGTCGGGCAGACCCTGCACGCGTGGCGGCAGACCTACGGCGACGGCGCCGGCCGTACCGTGGCCCTGTGCTCCGACCCGGGCGTGATGGACCGGCGCGGCCAGGACCTGCGCGCCGAACACGCCGCCGTGACCACCAGCCCAGCGGAACTCGCCCGGCTGACCGCGGGACCGGGCCGGGTGACGGTGGTCAGCACCTACGCAGGCATGCGGGTCCTGCAGGAGGCGCACGCTTCCTACGGCCTGGGCCCCTGGAGCCTCGGGATCGTGGACGAGGCGCACCGTACCGCAGGAGCGGCCGGCAAAGCCTGGGCACGGGTCCACGACGACGTGGCGCTGCCGGCCGGCCGGCGGCTGTATCTGACGGCCACGCCCCGGATCGTCGGCACCCGCAGGGGGCTCGGTCTCGACGACTTCGCCGTCAGCATGGACAACCCGAAAATCTATGGCCCCCGGAGCTACACGCTGTCCTTCGCCCGCGCCTCGGCGCTGGGGCTGCTGGCGAAGTACCAGGTCGTCGTCGCCGTCGTCACCGATGACGAGGTCCGTGCCCTGGCCGCCGGACAGCGGCACTATCAGGTGGGACGCTCCGCGGTTGCGGTGGACATGCTGGCCCGCCAGATCGCCGTGCTGCGGGCTGCCGAGCAGCACGGCATCCGCCGGCTGATCACCTATCACGGCCGGGTCGCGGACGCCGACTGGTTCGCCAAGACGCTGCCCGCCGTGGCCCCCCTGCTGGCGGCCGACGGCGCCGCGGCTCCTTCGGTGTGGGCGGGGCACGTACGCGGCGCCCAGAGCGTGACGGACCGCCGCGCGGTCCTCGACCGGCTCCGCGGAGACGAGGAGGGCCTGGTCGTGGTGTCGAACGCGCGGGTTTTGACCGAGGGTGTCGATGCGCCGGCGGTCGACGGCATCGCCTTTCTCGACCCCCGCGAATCGACGATCGACATCATCCAGGCGCTGGGCCGGGCCATGCGGCTGGGAGGCCGCAAGGACAAGGTCGCCTCCATCATCGTCCCCGTCCTGCTCGGCCCGGACGAGGACCCGGTGGAGGCCCTGGAGACCTCGGCCTTTCACCAGGTGTGGCGCATCGCCCGGGCTCTTCGCGCGCACGACGAGGCCCTCGGCGAGCAGCTCGACAGCGCCCGCCTGCAACTCGGCGCCGGCGCGGGCCCCGAGTGCTCGCCCGCCGGTCAAGCCGCCCAGCTGCCGGACTGGCTGCGCATCACCGGAGTCGAGGTCCCGGCGCACTTCGCCACCGCCATCACCACCCATGCCGTGCGCAGCACCACACCGTCATGGGAGGAGTTCTACGGTGCCGCCACCGCCTACCGGCAGCAGCACGGTGACCTGCGTGTCGCCCTGTCCTACACCACCACCCCCGGCGGGCTGAAACTCGGCGAGTGGATCGCGCGGCAGCGGGCCACCGAAAGCAAAGGCAGCCTGCTGCCCAGCCGCAAGGAGCGCCTCGACGCCCTCGGCATGGCCTGGTCCCCCAAGGCCGAAGACTGGCAGCGCAACTTCGCCGCGGCCGAGACCTACTACCGAGAACACGGCCACCTCCTCGTCCCGAGGGGCCATGTCGCTGCCAGCGCGGACGGAGACGCTCCGGTGAAACTCGGAGCCTTCATCAGCGCCCTGCGCAGGGGGCTCATCCACCTCGACGACGAGCGCCTGGCCGCCCTGGAAGACATCGGCATGGTGTGGAGCGTGCACGACGACTCCTGGCAGCGGCACGTCAGCGCCGCGCGCGCCTACCGCGAGCAGCACGGTAACCTGCTCGTCCCCATCGCCTTCACCACCGACGCCGATCCCCCGGTGGCGCTGGGCCAGTGGATCCACGCGCTGCGCCAGTCCAAGACCAAGCAGTCTCCCGAACGGATCCGCGAGCTGGATGCCCTCGGCATGGTGTGGTCCGTCTTCGACTACAGGTGGCAGCGCGGCTTCGAGGCCGCCCGCAACTACTACCGGACCCACGGCCACCTGCACGTGCCGGCCAAGTACACCACGAAGGGCCCTGACCCCGTCAGCCTCGCCAGGTGGCTCCACAAGCAGCGCCAGCACTTCCGGGACAACAAGCTCAGCCGCGAGCGCGTCATCGCGCTGACCAACATCGGCATGCGCTGGTGAGCGACACCCGTCGTCGAACGCGGGGGCTGCGACACGCACCAGAGCAGACCTCTCGGTGCCAGCACTGCCCGCCTGGCCCGGCAACGCCGCCGGGCCAGGCGCGGGGCGTGCCGCCCGCCCACGCCGCCTGCCGCCACTAGGAGAAAGGCCGTCAGCCGTGCCCGGATCTTCGCAGCGATACCTCGCCCGCGCCGCTGGTCGTGTATTTCGTGCTCGCGCTGGCCCTGTTCTCGCCCGCGCCGTATCTGGACGTGATGCGGCACCTGGTCGAGGGTCTGCGGGGCCAGG
>NZ_JBVIBD010000026.1:0-18092 GCF_055573595.1 Streptomyces sp. NPDC030165
GACGTACGTGACCGCCCACCATCAAGGACCCGGGCTCCTGCACCACGTCAACCCGCGGATCGGCCTACGGAAGAACGACTTCGCCACGCTCGCCGACTTCGCCGATTCCCTGGACACCTCACGAACCACCTACTGAGCACCTCGCCAACTCTTGAAGTTGCTCCGTACTCGGAGCGGACATCTTTGCAGGACAGCCCTTAGTAACGCGGCGCGCTCGACGCGTCCCGGCTCCACGCGCTCGTGCGCGCCGCCGCCCACCGTGCCGCGGCGCTGCGCATCGCCACCCGCGGCCCCCGCGACGGCGTCCTCGAGATGCTCGGGATCCTTCCCGCACCGCCCTGGGGTGTACCAAGCCGGGTTGGCAGCTTGCCGGCGCCCTGCAGGCCGCCCGCCCCCGCCGAGGAGAGTGTCCTGGACAAGGCCGGCGGCTGCACCTAGTGCCTGGAAGCGACCCCGCCGCCGGCCGGTCAGCCTTCGCACATGGGCTTGCCGAGGTTGGCTGCCGTTTCAGCGGCGTCCGCATGTGTCATGACGGTGACGGTTGCCGACAGGGCGATCATCAGGCTGGCAATGACGGCACACATGGTGGAAAGGCTGCTATGCCGGGGTGCGGTCGGCCCCGATCCGCGGCGTCGTGCGCTGCGCAGGAGCACGATGTGCACGGTCACTGCCAGTACGGCGGCGGCCAGAGCACCGTACGACAAGGCGAAATGGGTCCACGGAACGGCGATGTAGCGGCAGGCGGCGGACTGGTGGTGGACATGTTGTGTTGACACGACCAGCGTCGCGACGAAACAGGTGATGGCTGCGGCGGTCAGCAGCGGAACGGACAGGATCGCAGTACGCCGACGCCTCGGCAGATACTGTGGCCGCTCTTGGGCATCGGAAGTGGTCTCGGCCACGGGATCAGTACCAATCCGGGTGCGGGCGGACGATGCGGACCTTCTGCTGGCCTTCGGCCTTTTCCGTGTTGGGCAGGCGCCCGTCGAGGCTGACGTTGCGGTGCGGGTCGCTGTGCTGGGTGTACTTGATCTCGCCGTCCGGCATGACGCCGGTGACGATGGCGGCGTGGTGCGTGTTGCCCTTCTCGATCTGGTCGTTGTCGCCGGCCTGCTCGTAGTAGATGATGTCGCCGGGACGGACCTGGTCGCGTGGCACTTCCTCACCCCCGTGATCGAGCATGAAGTTCTGCTGGTTCTCGGCTCCGCCCCAGGACTTCGAGTAGTACATCGTCTTGTCCCACCAGTCGTTGCCGATACCGCTTTCATGGCCCCAGGTATCGTCGCCACGCGCCCCCGACCAGAAGTCGAGCTTCTTCTGCATGCCAGCGTGATCGAGAGCTTGGGAGACGAAGTTGGTGCAGTTGTTTCCGAAGTCGATCGGATCGTCCTGGTCCCAGTTCTCCAGCGCGTACTCGACCATCTTGACGCGGTCGAACTTCCCGTCCGTGCCGCGCATCTCCTGTTTGGCGCTCTCCGGCAGCCCCTCCAGCTTCGACAGGGCGACCGGGTCGGCCAGCATCAGCTCGTGCCGCTGCTTGTCGCTCAGGCCGTTCCACCACATGCGCTGGGTCATCGGCCCGGCATCCTTGGGTATCTCGGCGCCGAGGATCTCCATCTCCGCCTGCGAGGCCTTGTTCTGCACCTTGAGCGCTTCGTCAGGGTCAGCGATGTTCACCTGTTTCGTCAGCATGGCGAACTTCGCGGCGGCCGTGTTGTCGGCCTCGCCGACCTGCCGCAGCACATGATCGCGCAGCGCGACGATGTACTCGCGCGCATGCAGCTTGTCCGGGTCCTCACCGGGCATCGGCGCGCCCTCGGGCAGGCCGTCCGGTCCGATGCGCAGATTGTGGCGCTGGGCGAGTTCGTTGATCTCGCGCGCCGAGCTCAGTGCGGTCTCCATACTGTCGGCCACGGCCTCGCAGAGCATCTTGCCGCCGAGCAGGATGTCGTAGGCGGACTCCAACTGGTCGGCCAGCTTTTCGAATTCCTTTGCGGCCTTCTGGCCCACCTCGTCGGTCCAGTTGTCGGCCAGCGGCTTGGTGCCGTTGTCCCGGATGTCCTGGGCGGCACGCAGGGCGTGCTTGGCCAGCGTCGCCCATTCGTCGGCGGCTTTGTGCCACTTCTCGGGCCGGGCGTTGATCACGGCCTCGTAGTTCACCACCGGCCGCTCACGCCTTTCCCAGGTCGTTCAGACCGTGCCGCAGCCGTGAGGCCGCTTCCTCGTCCTGCGCGGTGTAGCTGCCGGCGCTTTCCTGCAGCCGCTCGCCCAGCTCCCCCATCTTCTTCGCCAGGCCCACCATGTGCTCCTCCCACGTCAGCGCGCAGGAGTAGAGGTGCCCGGCACACTCCCAGCCCCAGACGGAGTCCGCCAAACCCGTCGCCTGGCTCTCCTCCAGGGAATTGTTCAGCTTGCGGACCGTCTCCCGGGACAGCGCGCTCATGTCGCCGCCCGCCGTCCGCACAGCATGACTGTTGATGCTGATGTCGCCCATGCGTGGATCCCCACCCCGTCGATCACTTTCCAGATCATCGTACGGGAGCGCCTGGAGACGGTTGGCCAGCCCCGACACCGTGAGAAAGAGCCTGTGCCAGCTGGTTGTCGAGGACGTCAGGGCGAGATGATGTCGGGCGCCATCATCTACAGGGCTTCACCGGCGCAGGTAGCCGTGGGTGTGTTCGGACAGGTCCGGCGGGCCACCGAACAGTGCGGGCCAGTCGGGTACGGCCGGGTCGTCCCGAGCGCCGTGTCGGGGACGACGATCTGGCCGACGGCCCACTGGATGGTGAGAGCTTGAGGAGGCTGGCCGGTGACCGCTGCCAGCTGCTGCAGGTAGTCCGCGGTGGCGCCCGTGGCCGTGACGTGCGCGGTGATGCTGGGCCCGTCCTCGGGCGGCAGCTCCGGGGGCGGCTGGTCGCTCATCACGGCCTCCTGTCATCGTCGCTCCCCCAGTGTGTCGGGACGGCGGACCAGCAGTTCGCGAAACCGTGTCATGCGGTGCGTCCAAGCCGCGGCACCGAATCCGTAGCCCTCTCCTTCCGGGCGGCGCGTTCGGCTCGGGCCTGCCGGGAGAGCGAGCAGATCTTCTACGGCGCCACGACGACGTCCTGCGGCGCACGATCACCGTCGACTTCAGTGGCCAGCCGTACGTCACCCGGCGCGTGCTCACCTCCGAGGAACTCGCGCGCCGCGAGTAGCCGGCCACTCCCGGCCGCACAGCAGCTGCTGATCGGCGGATCCGGCTGGGCGCGGCCCGTACCGATTGGCCGAGGCTCAGGCCGCCACCGCGGTGTGAAGTCGAACGCCTCGTGCCGGACATCTTGGTGCAGCAGACTCACCCCCGCGGCCTTCGTATGTACGTGATTCCGTGGCGGAACGCATGCTCATGCGAGGGCCCTCCGCCTGTCCGGCGAATGCCCAAGCGAGCGAACCAGTACGACTGGCTGTTCGAGAGTGTGAGGCTGGCAAGATACGCAGCGGGCTCAGCTGGCCCACTCGCGCCATTGCGCGCGATTGCCCTGAACCTCGGCGATGCTCGGGTGGCGCACAGCATCCAGCCCGTCATCAGCAAGAAGGTCAGCGATAAGAGCCGGGGGGCCGAAGACTTCGGTAGCACTCAGGTCCCAGTCGGTGAGGACGAACCAGGAGCCCCCCAGGGGCCACCAGTGCGCAGGGAACTGGGTTCCTACAGTCCGCTCGGGCCATGCGCAGGCGTCGTGGTGAGCCAGTGCCTCATCCAGCTGGCCTCGACGGGCCGGAACCGGTCCCCCATGTCCTCGATCGCGGCCTGGGCCCAGTAGCACTCCGTACGCAACCCGTCAGGACTATGACGGGCGAGGACCTCGACCAGACGGGCCAGACTGCCGCGGTCGATCTCACCCACGTCCGGGCCTTCAAAGCCTTCGGACAGGTCCAGCCCCTCGAAGACCCGGAACGAGGGGGTGTACTGCCAGTCCTCCAGGCGCTTGCCGACCTGCGCCAGCACGTCGTCCCACCGGGCCTGCTTCCCTCCCGCAGCGACGGCGTGCAGAACCCAGCAGCGATCCGGGAAACTCTCCTGGGGCTCGTAGCCCAAGACGGCCCCGTCCCCCTCCAGGGCCGGACATATGCCGCCCAGCGAATCATCGTCCGACACAAGCTCCAACGCGAAACCCTTCGACACTTCGATCATCATGTGGCGTTCAGTAACCAGTCGAGGTTAAAAGACAAGCTGAGCTTCAGCAGCTGGTCGACCAGCTGCTGAAGCTCAGCTTGACTCTGTCGGGGAACTTAAGGATCCCCGGCGGGCAGCATGATCAACGGGCATGCTCGGCTCTGTTCAAGGACCGATGCAGTTGTCGAGGTGCCCGTTGTCGCTCCACGCCCGTTCTGGTAAGCATGTCCCTTCTCTGACCGTGTGGATGGCGCGGGCGGGCAACCCGGGCGGCACGACGGCGATGTGGGTGGGAGACCACCTGGGCGGGCTGTGGCGTGACGAGGACTTCGCCGACTGGTATCCGCTCTGCGTGCTGCAGTTCCTGCTCGGTCTGTCGGACCGGCAGGCGGCCGAAGCGGTTCGCTGCCGCATTGATTTCAAGTACGCGCTGGCCATGGACCTGGACGATCCCGGCTTCCACCACAGCGTGCTGGCCGACTTCCGCGAGCGTCTCACCGAGGACGGCCGAGCCGACCGTCTCCTCGACCTCGCGCTCGCGCGCCTGAAGGAGGCCGGTCTCGTCCGCGAGCGCACCATCCAGCGCACGGACTCCACCCACGTCCTGGCCGCAGTGCGCGACCTGACCCGGCTGGAACTGGTCACCGAGGCCGTCCGCGCTGCGCTGGAAGAACTGGTCGGCGCAGCTCCGCACCTGCTGGCCGGCCTGGTCGACGAAGAGTGGGGGCGCCGCTACGGCCGCCCGGTCCGTCTGGGCATGAACCCCGCCCGCCCCAAGACCAGGATCCTCGCCGCCGGAGGGGACGCCGTCCGGCTGATCGAGCACCTCGGGCAGCACGGGCCGGAACGCCTGTCCGGTCCCCGCGTCCAGGCCCTGCGGCGGATTATGGTGCAGAACTACTACCGCGACGGGACCGGCCGCCTGCGCTGGCGCACCGCCGAGGACGGCGGCCTGCCGCCCTCGGCCGTCGCAGTCGTCTCGTCCTACGATCCGACGGCCCGCTACGCGCGCCGCGGACACGTCACCCGCGGGAAAGGGTTCCTCGCACATGTCACCGAGACCTGTGATCCCGACGGCGTCAACGTGATCACAGATGTGGCCACCACCGACGCCACCGGCTATGACGCGAAGGCTCTGCCCGGCATCCTCACCCGGCTGGGACGCCGCGGTCTGCTGCCCGCCGAGCACCTGGTCGACGGCGGCTACACCTCCCTGGTCCATCTGGAACAGGGGCCAACACCGATCAGCTCGTCCGGTCCGGCCGTACCGGACACACCAGCAGCCTCCGAGCCCGCACTTCCGGCCCAGCCGCCGGTGCCGCCGCGGCCCTCGACACCGCCACGACCGGCTGCCCCGCCCCGCCGCCGTCCACGTCGGAGCTTGTGGCCGTTCGGCCGCCGACGCTGAACCATAAGAAGCCGACGGGCGGACGGACGAGGCGGGCAGGCAACGCCGACGTCAAACCCGAGCAGGCCCTCACTGCCCACCGCTCGGGAACGTACGTGCGCCCTGATCCAGTCCCGCAACAGGACCTGGGCCCTGTCCGGCCGGCCATGCAGTTCGTGGCGTTGACACCTCACCCGCGAACATGGCCAAAATTGATTTAACGTTCAACCTGTTCTGGTGGCATGCTGCTCAGGGCGGCGCCAACCAGCCCGGCGCCCGGCCCAACACCCCACCTATGTACAGGGGATGACCCGACATGACGCAGACGCAGCCCCGGTCTCAGGCGCAGGCCCAGCCCCTGCCCCTCCGTCTCCATCACCACGCCTGGATCACCGACGACCAGGAAGCCAACCGCCGCTTCTACGAGGACGTGATCGGCCTGCCTTTGGTGGCCACGTGGACCGAGCGCGAGGCGATGGCCGGCGTCGAGCGCGCCTACAGTCACACTCTCTACGGCCTGGCCGACGGCAGCGCGCTCGCCTTCTTCCAGTTCGCCGACCCCAAGGACCAGGAGGAATTCAGGACCAGCATCAACTCAACTCCCATGCGTCACATAGCCTTCAAGGTCGAGGCCGGTGCACAAGAAGCCATCCGCGGGCGCATCGACGCAGTCTGCTCGGCGGACGCGAACCCCCATGTGATCGACCACGGCTTCTGCGTCTCGCTGTACGTCACGGACCCCAACGGGCTGATCCTGGAGTTCGCCGTCGACCACCCCGACGTGGAGAAGATCGACGCCGAGCAGCGCACCACCGCACACACCGACCTCGCCCGTTGGCTCGCCGGAGACCACACCAGCAACAACCGCTGGCGCTGACCTGCACTGCGGCGCTGGCCGGAGCCGCTCCGGCGCCAGCTGCGGATGTTCGCCGAAGAGCACTGGGGGCTCGCCCACTGGACCTACGACGCCGTCACCGGCCAAAGCAGCTCGCCCGCCTGCCCGCCACCGCCTTCCCTCGCACAACGCATGGTCAACGAGTTCCGTACGGCGACCGCCATCCGCAAGCCCAGCCCCGGACGGACGACTCGCCCCGCCCCCAAGCCATATCCTGGCGGCCGACGAAGTCCGCCGGACCGCCACCAACCGCTCCCTCTGCGGCACCGCCGCCGGCGCCGGAGGAGCCTGCGGCTGCAGCCTCCACCCACCCGTCGCCGCCGAGGTCCACGCTCGGCCCGGCCGTACCGGACACGGCAGCCTCTGAACCCGCGCTTCCGGCCCCGCCGCCTGTGCCGCCGCGGCCCTCAGCACCGCCACGGCCTGCTGCCCCGCCGCGCGCCGGAGCTGGTGGCCGTTCGGCCGCCGGCGCCGAACCTCACGCTGTCGCCAAAGCTCTCCGTCTGCCCGAGATCACCCTGAGGTGCTGTGCCGGACCAGCCAGAAGGTGATGCTGTAGGGGACGACATTCGCTCACCGCGACCGTTCCCCGAACGGGAACCGCTGCGACTGCTGTGGCTCGGGGGAAAGAAGGCGGTTACCGTACTCTGCCCGCGTGGACGGTAGGGATGAGTTGGGGAGTCTTCCCGACTGGCGGGTGCTGGTCGTCGGGGGCGCGTCGGGGATGGGGAAGACCGGTGTCGGGCGGGCATTGGCACGACGGTACGACGTCCCCGTCGTGGAGGTCGACGACATCGTGGAAGCCCTCCTTGCGGTGACACTGCCCGAGCACCTGCCCGAGGTCCACTTCTGGCGCACCCACCCGCAGGCCGCCCGGCAGACGCCCGAGTCGGTGGCCGAGCGGCAGATCGCGATCGCCGAGGCGCTGGCGCCGGCGATCGAGGCGGTGGTGGCCAACCATGTGGGCACCGACACCCCGGTGATCCTGGAAGGAGACTACGTCCTGCCCAGACCGGCGACGCCCAAAGGTCCGGTCCGGTCCGTCTTCCTCCACGAGGACGACGAGGAGCAGGTGACGGCCAACTACCTGCGCCGGGAGCCGGAGGCCGGACCACAGCGCCATCGCGCACGCGTCAGCGTGCTGTACGGCCGGTGGCTCGCCGCACAGGCACGGGCGGCCGACGTGCCGGTCCTCGCTCCACGCCCGTGGGAGGACCTGGCCAGCCGTGTCGCCGAGGCGGTGGAGGATGCCTGAAACCGTGGCGTCAACACGAACCACCGCTACCCAGAGCCCTCCGAAGAGCCCGGGCCCTGGGCCGCCCGGTACGCCTCGTACTGAGTCCAGGCACGTTCGAGCGTCTCGATAGCCGCATCGATGGCGCCACACGCTTCAAGGTAGTCAAGCTGGCCCTGCCGTCCCTTGCGTGAGGGCCAGTGCGGATCAGCGGAGACGTCCCGAGCGAGATCCCCGATGGCGTTGTGCTGATCGGTATGGGTCTTCAACCACGCGGTCAAACTCTTCGGCTTGGGCATGTCCGCATACTTCCGCCGCCGCGTCGGAACAAACCCGATGAGGTGCGGCGCATCCTTTGGCGCTCGCTCCGCTCGCGTGTTGGCCGTCGTCGGGGTTTCCGGCGTGGTCCGGGGCGCGGGCGCGGCACCCGGGGGCAGGATCCGCACCGTGCGCACCGCGTCGGTAGCCGAGATCGTCCTCGGCGAAGCCGACCGGCGCCTGACCCCGCCGTTGCAGAGCACCGTGCGCTGCGCCCAGGGCCGCGCCCGCATGGTCCGCGCCCTCTACGAACGCCTGGACCGCCTCACCGCACACCCCCGCTGAAAGCAGCGGCCCCCGTTACGGGGCGCCAGGTCAAGAGGGGTCGGGGGTGTTGGTCCCAACAGGTCCAACGGGTGAGGCGGGAGTGCCGGCGTTCCCGTGACGGCGGGCGGCGGTGTCCGCGCTGACGTCCAGGGCGTGGCCTACGGCCGTCCAGCTGTCCCCGGCCGTCCGGTCGGCGCACACCGCGGCCGCGAGGACGCCCCCGGCCGCCTCGGCGAGACTGCGGGCGGCACGGGTGTAGAGCACGGCCGCCCGCTCGGGACGCCAGTGGCGGTCTTCCATCTCGCCTTCGCCGCGGGCCTCCTCGGCATCGACGAGGGCGGCCAGGGCCCGGGCGGCGGCCGCCGCCCGGTAGGCCGCCGCCCGCAGTTCGTGCCGAGGCTCGCCCAGGGCCTCCGTACGGTCCTCCCGCAACGCCTGGCGCCGCCGCATCCGGGTGGCGACGTGCCTCCAGCGGGACCGGCACGCCTCGCAGCAGTACCGCCGCGGCCGCCCCGTGCCGCTCGTCGCCGGCACCGTCTTGCTGGTCGCCACCGTCTCCGGCTTCACCCTGCCGTCCAGGTTCAGCAGGGTGTCCAGGGTGTATAGGCTGTCGCGCGGGGTGCCGCGTACGACCATCGCACCGATCCCGGCGACCTGGTCGTTGACGGCGTTGAGCCAGGTCACGCCGCGTTTGTAGCCGTAGTACTCGGGCGAGGACCCGGTGTTGGTGCTCTTGACGGGGACGACGAAGCGCAGGCCGTTGACGGAGGCGAGCAGCCCGCCGTCCCACATCTGGGACAGCTCGATCCGGGACTGTGCGCCGATCAGCGCGGCGTTCGCCGCGGCGGTGTCGGCGCTCACATAGTTCTGGTCGACGTGCGAGAGCCGCGAGCGTGTCAGCGCCTTGGTGTCCCTGGACACGTTTCTGACCGACACTCAGTACACGGCCCACGCCGAGGACGAGAAGGTCGAGGTCTTCACCCTCCTCAACGGCGCCTCGCCCGAGGTGAAGAAGTACGCCGAGCGGGCACTCGCCGACGGGACTCCGGAGGCGATCCACTGGTTCCTCGTCACCGGCCAGCACATCGCCCGTGCCCGCGACGAGGAGAAGGCGACGACCGATCAGCTGCCACCATTGGATGGCTGACCTGGTAGCGGATTTCCGTCCCGCGAGAGCAGAAGTAAAATAAAAGAGGCGGGTGGCGGTACCCCACCGTCACCCGTCCATTCACCCTTCCCGTCTGAGAGAGTTCTTCATGTTCGGTTCCGGTCTTCCCGTCGGCCAGTGGATGGGGCTCGCGGCTGCGACTTCTTTTCTCCCCGGCCTCGCCATGCTGCCGTACATCCGGAAAGCGAAGAAGAAGGCGCTGGTTCCTCTCTTCTTCGTCGTTCCCGCCGGCATCGGAGCGCTCGGCATCTGGGGGAGCGCCGCGGCCCGTGGTTACGGCGCGGCGGAATCCCTTGAGATGTACGCCTGGTGCATGGCAGGTCTGGCACTGCTCATCGTCCTCGGCCGCCCCCAGATCAAGAGGAACGAAGAACTTCGGGCTGCGGGCAAGGAGATGGAGCAGCCATCGGGCCTCTATATGGCGGTGGTCTTCGTATCTCTGGGAATCGCCGCCATACTTGCTTTCCTGGTCAGGAAATACCTCATTGGGTGACCCCTCGTCCCGCGTGATGGGTTCCACATTCGATCATGCGGGATCCATGCCTTTCACCGCCATCTCCGGCTGGACTTTCCGTGAGGGAAATGATTGCGTTGACATCGCTTCCGGTGGGGAATGCCTACGAATTTCCCCTTCTCCTTCCTGGGCGTGCAGAGATCTTGGGGCGCGGCTCCGGCCGCCAGGCCGCCCACCTGGCCGTCCACCACCCCGTCGACCGCGTCGACGCCGTCGACGCCTCTGCCGGGCGCAGCAGCTGGTGGATGGCGTTGGCCAGGAACATCGTGGTGGTGCGGTACCCGGCGACAAGGACGGGCAGCCCAAAGACGATCACCTCGTCGGTGCTCAGCTCGCCGGCGTCGAGCCGCCGCACGAGGTCGGTGAACAGGTCCTCGCCGGGTGCCCGGCGTTTGCGTTCGATCAGCTCGGTGAGGTACTCGCGCAGCCACCGGACCGCCTCCTGCCGTTCCTCTTGTGAGATCAGCACGTCCAGTGCGGCGTCGGTGGGGGCGAAAAAGACGTGCCGGTCCTCGTAAGGGAGCCCGGTCAGTTCGCACACCACGAGCAGGGGGCAGATCCGCGAAGCCAGTGACCAGGTCTCCGGGCCGGGCCCCGCGCTCGAAGTCGTCCAGGACCCGGTCGGCCTGCTGGCGGATGACCGGTCGGCGTTCGCGGATCGCACGCAGGCTGAACGCGTCGGCGACCGCGGTGCGCAGCGCCTGGTGACGCGGTCCGTCGAGCGCCATCATGGTGATGAGCTGCGGGGCCCGGCCGGCGGCCGGACGGGTGGGCCAGGCGTCCACCGCGGGCCGGATCAGCCGGCCGCCGGCCAGCAGATCCCGTACGTCGCCATAGCGGGTGACGAACCAGCCGGGTGCACCGACCGGAAGCCGTACTCGCACCACCGGGCACTCGGCACGCAGATGCCGGTAAGCCGCAGGTGACCCCACCGAACCCGTCGGCGGCAGCGGCAGTTTTTGCACCACCTCGTCAGAAGTCCGATGCTGCGCCAGCGGGCACGATGGTGACGAGGCTGCCTCATCGGCACCGTTGTCAACAGCAGGCCGCACCGCGCCGGCTCCAGCGGTGCGATCCTCCACGGTTTCCCGGCCACTGTCATTGCCACGGCCAGCTTCTGCCCTCATTGCTTCTGCGTCCCTCCCGTTCAGGTAACGCAGTCAATCAGGGCGGTGCCCGCCAGCAGGCGAACGAACAGCCGAATCGCCAGGGTTCCCCCAGACCAGCGAGGGTGACAACCGCGAAGGACGGAAGCAGCACCACTGGCCGCACCCGCCTCATCTGGCCGCCCCCACGGCCGCGGCTGGACTGATCAGCCCAGGAGCCGAGGATTGAAATCAGGCTCTGAGCTTGGCGTTTAACCAGCTGTCCGTCAGACGGAACAGCAGTCAGCGCGCGAAAGCCCACTGCCGAGGGCTCACCGGAGATGTGATCGTTCATCGACGCGGTGCGTCGGGGTGCCCAGGAAGACCTCGGGTGACGCAGGACAGTAGGCGACATTGAACGTGTCGAGCCGGTAGGACCACGGACCACCCCATGTGCCCACGAACCGGTAGTTGATCTGCCACTGCAGCCATTGCCCAGGAGCGAGCCGGAGTGCTGGTGGGCGCCGGTTGCGCTGGGGCATGCTGAAGATCGTCGTTTCCGGCCGGTGCACTCGCAGCAGCCCGTCCGACTCCTTGAGTACCAGCCCGGGATCCGATAGATCCTGCACACTCGTGTGTGGCACGAAGGAGTCCGACTCCCGCATGGAGACATCGTGCAGTGCCGATGTCAGGCCGGTCGGCAGGTTGAATGCGATCGGAGCCGCGTTGCGTATCGCGGCTCCGGTGCCACCCCGCGACGCTTTGGTCCACGATGTGCCCACCCTCTGGTCGACGACTCTCATGGATTGATCATCGGGTACTTGGCCGCAACGTGGCCACTGTGTTTGTGCCCGCCGAAGCTGGGCCTGCTCTCCGTGGCTTGGTGCCCTTCTTGTGGTGGGCGGGTCGGGCGTACGCCTCGCCGACGGCCAGGACTCTGCCCCACCTCGTAGCGGGCGGCGGGCCGCTGGTTCTTCGAGCCGGCCGGCCGGGACCGGGGCGGCTGGGTTTCGGTGCACGCGCTGGTGAGGGGGCCTTCGTGTGGAGGTTCCGGAACCCGCGCCGGACCCGTGCGGGCGTGAGCTTGTTCGATTCCGCCGGCCGCTCCCACGGGTGGCGGAGGTCGGCGACGAGCGGGCGGGCGAGGCGGAGCTGGGTGTGGGCGGCGATGACCAGCCAGACACCTCATGAAGCTAAGAGTCAAGCTGCAGCGGCCAGCAGGACGGGGAACGCCGTCTGCTCGTCGAACAACTCGTGCTCCCGCAGGCAGCGGTAGAGCTGCCCGAGCATCCGGTTGAAGAGGTGCCGGAGGGCGGCCGCGTGCCAGTCTCCGTGCTCGTCGCGTCGACGGCGGTAGTGGGACTTGGCCCCGGGAGATCCGTTCGGGGCCGCGAAGGCCCACAGGTAGCCAGCGTGGTTGAGACGGTCGTTCTTCACCCGCCGCCTGGTGATGCTCGACTTCTTGCCGGAGGCCCGGGTGATGGGTGATGAGCCTGCGTAGGCCTTCAGGCCGCGGGCGTCGGCGAACCTGCTGCGGTCGTCCCCGATCTCGGCCAGCACCCGGGCGCCGAGTTGGACGCCGAGGCCGGGGAAACTGAGGAGGATCTCAGCGTCCGGGTGCTGAGGGAACGCCTCTGCCACCGCCCCCGCGAGGTCGTCGGCCGCGGTGCAGGCGGCCTCCAGCTGGACGAGGGGGCGAGCATCTGCTTGCCGAGTGCGTCCTCGACGAGTTCCGGCTGGTGGGCCCAGTCGGCCCGGTAGACGTTACGGATGCGGTCGGCCTCGGTCTCGATGCCCCGCTTGCGGCCGGCACGCTTGAGCGCGGCCTGGATCTGTGTGCGGCTCAGCCGCGCGGCCCTGGCAGGTGTCGGCGCGAGCTTGAGCAGCTCGCGGGCCTCGGGACGGCACAGACCGTTCTGCCAGGGCGCGAAGGCCTCCAGGGCGGAGGGGTAGTACTCGCGCAGCAGCGACCGGAGCTGGTTGGAGATCTGCTGCCGGTTCCAAGTGGCATCCTGCTGGGCCCTGGCCAGGACGGCGATGGCGCGGGCCAGATCGGTATCGCCCGGAAGGGGCCGGTGGGCGTGCATGTCGGTGCGCAGGATGTTGGCCAGGACCAGGGCGTCGCCGGGGTCGGACTTCTTGCGCGAGACGCTGTGCCGGTCACGGTAGCGGGCGGCGGCCATCGGGTTGATGGCGAAGACCTGCCGTTTACCCGTCCGCAGGACAGCGACCAGCAGGCCCCGGGAGGTCTCGATCGCGACCGGGATCGGGGCGTCTTCCGTGTCCCCGTACTCGGCGAGGAGGTCCAGCAGCAGTCGGTAGCCGGCCGCATCGTCGGTGATGCGGCGCTTGGCGCGTAACTCGCCGGTGTCGTCGACCAGGGCAACGTCGTGGTGCCGCTCCGCCCAGTCGATACCGCAGTAGATCAAGATGTTCCCCTCCCAAGATGTGGATGTTTGCGCTGGTCACGAGCGCATGCGGGGCCACGCAGCGACCTAATTCCAGGACTCAGCCGCCGGGGCCGGTCCGACACCTCATTAGCCGTGTTCGTGGCACCAGCGCACCGCGCGGGCCTCGGTCTACGCGGGAGCTCGAATGGCTCGGGTGCTTCAAGAGGTCACCGTGCGGAGGGCTCGCACCGCCAACTCCAACGAGTGATGAAGCGGACAGGTGTTGACGCTTGACGGGCGCCGAGTGTCGTCGCTCTGGCTAAAGGCATCGAGGCCAGGTCCAGCGAAGACGTCCGCTCGACGCCCATGGAGCATCACCACCCACCGCTTCGGTCGTGGCGGCCGTGAAGACGTCGAGCGCCGCCGTTCTCTGGGTAGGCCTCACGTCGACCAAGTCGCGTGGAGACGTCCGCTCGGCGCCCACACGACGCCACCAGCACAAGCAGGAGGATCGTCCGCACGCTCTAACCAGAGGCTTCACAAGCCCAGCTCGAAGTAGGCGTGACCACTCTCACCACTCGAACACCCCAGTGACTCGACCTGACCCACCGGGGCCCTTGGAAAGGAATTAGGTCCAGCGGTCGGCCGCCGACGAGTCGCGTAGGCGGGGCCGGGTCCAGCCGAGGGTCTGCTTGAGCAGGCGGAAGGTGTGCTCCAGGTCGAAGCGGCGCAGGAACGCCTGCCAGCAGCGGTCGACCTCGGCAGGGGCGACGCCGGGGCGCGACCACCACAGCCAGACCGGCCGGTTCACCCCGCCGCTGGGCAGCTTCTCGACGGCCAGGCGGATCACGGTGCCCTCGATGACCGGCAGCGGCCCGTCGTGCTCCAGCCAGGCCGCCCGGCGAGTCAGCCTCGGGTGAAGCCGGCCCCAGGCGCGGGCGACGGCCGTGCCGTAGCGGCGGGTGGCGGTGGTGGTCACCGCCTGCTCCTTGCCCCAGGTGGCGGGGTCGCCGAAGACGAACTCCCCGCCGTGCTTGGGCGGCCTGCCCCCAGCAGGGTTGGCCGCGGCGAACTCCGCGCGGCTCGGCGCCGGACGTCGCATCACCCGGTCCGAGCGGAGCCGACCGAGGACCTGCACCGGAAGGTCGCCGAGCAGGTGGGCGATGCGCGGGGCGTCGTACCCGGCGTCCATCACCACCAGGACCTCCGGATCGCCCGCCTTCCACTGCCCCGCGCCGATCAACCCGACCACCACGTCGCGGAGCTGGGCGGTGGTGACGGCGGCCAGGTCGGCCCCGGGCTCCAGCCGCACCGCGTCCAGCACCGCGGTCCAGGAGGTGCGGCCGGTCTCCAGCGCGACGACGAACGAGTACGGCCAGCCGGGGATCATCTGGTGCTTGGCGTCGCCGCGGCCGTAGGTGTGGCAGAACGAGCGGTCCGGGCAGGTCCCGGCGTCCGGCGAGACGTCGACAGCGAGCACCAGGCGGCCGTCGGCGGCGCGCGGCAGTGGCAGGCCGACCAGCTCGGTCCGCAGCCGCGCGACGTCCAGGCGGCCCCTGTTCAGCGCGGCGTAGAGGGTGCCGTGTCCGCGCCGGCGCTCGGGCGCCAGCGCGAGGTCCACCAGGGTCTTCACCGGGCCATCGGTGCACAGCACCGCGTCGGTCAGCTCCAACAGCGCGTCGCGCCGTCCGGTCAGGCAGTCGTAGAAGCCCCCTCGGAAGCGTGACAGTTCCGCGAACGGATCGCACTGCACGCCCTGTTCCACCACACTCACCACTACGGCCTTCGCCTCAAGACCTGGATCCCTTGGTCGAGTTCAGGACCACGCGAACGCCTTACCCCCGTCCCGGGAGCACCCGGATGAGTGATCACCGGGCCCGCTTGTTCGAAGCCGGACGTTAAACGACAAGCTCAGCCCTGGCTGTGCTCGCAGGAGCCTTTCTGCGAGCGGATGACACAGGAACACCCGGTCGTGGGCGGGCGGCAGGCGCTCTCCGTCGTACAGGATGGCCGAGTCCCAGTCGGCGGGGTCGCCCGTGCCCTGCCGGTCGACGATCACGGCGCGGGTCGGTGTCGGGAGGCCCGTCGCTGCCGCTAGGACGGCCACTTCGACCGTGTCGGCCTGTTGGGGTGTGAGGCCGTCCAGCCACAGCGTCTGGATCTCGCAGCCGAGTGGGTCGTACGCGTACTCGTCGACCACGTCGGTGTCCGCGGAGAACCACCACTGCATCGTGAGGGACGCGATGCGCAGGCCCAGGAGGCGGGCGAGTTCCTCCTGGCGCATGAGGACACCGTCTCCTTCGACGTCGAGGACGACGGCTCCGCCCCGTACCGGATGTACGAGGGCGATGCCGTGTGCCGCGAAGAGCTCCGTCTGTTCGGTGAAGGCCGGTACGGCCGCCGATTCCCGGTACCAGCGGATGAATCCGTCAGTCATGGCTAGCAGCTCGGCAGCGTGAAGATGTGCACATTCTTGTCTCCGAATATCTTCTTGGCCTGCTTGACGGCCGATTCCGGTGTGTTGTCCGACAGGTAGTAGATGGCCTTCACCGCAACCACCCGACTGGTGGTGATCGCGTTGAACTTGGACTCTCAGCGAGCGTCCTCAGTGATCGCGCGCAGCGCCTCGACGTGTGCGGTGAATGCGCGGCGGCCCCGGATGGTGAGTGACAACCAGGTCCGAGGACGTTTCCCGACGTACCCCTTGGTGATCTGGACGTAACCCGCCTTTTCCAGCAGAGCGGCCTGCTTGGACAGTGCCGGGTCAGTCACCTCGATGGTGTCGCGCACGTACGCAAACTCCGCCTTCTCGGCCGCCGCCAGCGTCGCCATGATCGAGAACCGGACAGGAGAGTGGATGATGTCGTCCAGCGCGTGCCTGGGATGACTCATGCCCGGACCCTCCAGGACGTCACGCCGGCCGCCGTGAACCCGGGCAGCGCCACCAGCACCGCACCCGTCAGCCACCAGGCCAGGTCCCCCGGGAAGAACGTGATTCCGACGCTGAGCACAAACCCGTACAGCGTGGCCCAGGTTCCAATCATTACGCAGTGTGTCACCGCCATGCCCCGATGCGCAACCGGCTGCCGCATCGCGTACACACTCAACCCGACGATCATGGGAACCCAGAGTGCCACGCTGACCACTGTGCCCAGTCGGCCGCCCAACAAGCCGAGTGTGAGCACCTGGGCAAACGACATCGCGCCGTACACCAACTGGTAGTGGATCACCCAGCGCGACCGTCGGCCCACCGTTCCCTTGAGCCTCTTCACTTGCGCCAGAGCGGCTGAGGGGGGCAGTTCACTCATCTCCATACCGGCACCCTGGCAAGTACTTACCAAGGTGACAAGTACTTGCCTCTTGAAAGGCTTAAATTGCAGGGCAGAGTGCCCAACGGCCGCCCTGCGCAGGTTTCACTGATACCGCCACCACCACATCCGCGATCAGCGCTGGGAATGCAAACACGCACTCAAAGTTTCGGGACGGCCGTCCAGGGCCAGGACGAGGCGGCCGAGCGCGGGCCAGTCGGGCAGGTACTGGCCGTGGAAGACATCGGTGACCTGGTCTTCGGTCAGGGAGCCCTGGCACTGGGTGTGCAGGAGGTAGGGGTCGGGCCGACCGGCGGACAGGTGCAGGCCGCGTAGAGCGGCGTGCAGGGCGCCGATCGCGTCCTCGGAGGCGATCTTGGCGGACTGCGTCACGCCGCGTACGGCGCGCCACAGGGTGCGTATGGCGGCGGGGTCGCCGTCGCAGGCCAGGGTGATACGGCGGACCACGGACCAGGAAGGGACGCGTTCTCCCGACACCACACGCGAGACGTAGGAGGCCGAGATCCTGGCTCGTCCTGGGCGATGTCGCCGACCGGCTTGGTGCTGCCGCGCTTCAGGTGGGACAGGGCGTTGGCGAACTGCTGGATGCTGCTGAGCCCCCGGCCCCGCCGCCCTCTTCATCGCCGGGGGGGGGCTGGCGGCCGGGGGGCGCCCCGTCAGCCCCCCGCTGACGGGGCAGCACCTCGGCCGGGCCGGCGGTCTCCGGCGGGTCGGCCGCGGCGAGGGATTTGAACCGCTGGAGCTTGCTCTCGACGGCGACCGTATCCCACCGGGTGCCGTCGGCGCGCAGATGCTGCACCGCCAACGCGTCGTAGATCTCCAGCTGCTTGCGGGCCCGCGCGGAGCGGGACAGGCACTGCCCCAGGTCGGGTGCGGCGGTGTACTCGGCGTCCAGCAGCGCGCCGGTGATGCGGCGCACCGCCTGGAGCACCTCGTAGCGTTCCCGCCCGGTCCGGACGTCCTGGCCGGGAGTGCGCTTGCGGCGCTGGCAGGCACGCGAGCAGTACAGCCGGCGCCGGCCGCGGCCCGCGTAGGTAAGGCCCTTGCCGCACTGGCGGCAGGTGTCAGCAGCGGTCATCAGTTGCCCCTTCCGGGGGATGCGACAGGGGATTTACCGCCGCCCGCCGTGCGGATCGGCCGCGTACGGGGCGATTTTTCGTCCCCTGACAGACAGGCTTCGCCGTCGCTCCGGCATGAAGAGACAACCGGTGCCGGGGGGGGGGGGGGGGGGGGGGGCAGGGGGGGGGGGGGGGGGGGAGGGGGGGGGGGGGGGGGGGGGGAGGGGAGAGGGGGGGGGGGGGGGGGGGGGGGGTGGTGGGGGAGGGGGGGGGGGGGGTGGGGTGTGTAGCATG
>NZ_JBVIBD010000026.1:18102-58693 GCF_055573595.1 Streptomyces sp. NPDC030165
TCTTCCCCCCCCCCCCCCCACCCCCCCCCCCCCCCCCCACCACCCCCCCCCCCCCCCCCCCCCCCCCCCTCCCCCCCCCCCCCCCCCCCCCCCCTCGATGCGGGCCGCAGGTGCCCGCGGGCGGCTCAGGCCGGGCGAATCCGCAGGTAGCCCACGTGAAGTTCGCGGCTGGCGGCAGCCGTGCCATGAGCGCCGCGGAGACGGCCGCGGCGGGCGGAGCCTGGTGGATGAGGACCAAGGGCAGAATCAGCAGCGCCACGAGTGCGATAAGACGGTGTATGAGGGTGGCGCGTGCACCTGCGGCCTCATCGAGCAGCTCGGTGCCCCCTCCGAACGGGACGACTATTAGGGTCCGTCTTCAAAGGGATCTTGCCCAGAGCAGGAACGATGCGAGGGTGACCGCCGCTTCGTAGGAAGTGGCGGTCTTTTCGTATCTCGTGGCGATCCCGCGGAAGCCCTTGAGCCGGTTGAAGCAGCGCTCGATCAGGTTGCGTCGCCGGTAGGTCTCCCGGTCGAATCCTGGCGGTCGGCCGCCGTGGCGACCACGCCTGAGCCGGTGCCGTCGCTGGTCGGTCTTCTCGGGGATGGTGTGCGCAATACCGCGTTTTCGCAGGTAGGCCCGGAAGCCGCGGGAGCTGTAGGCCTTGTCTGCGATGACCTGGTCGGGCCTGCAGCGCGGTCGGCCCGGGCCGGTGCGGGGAACACGGATACGTTCCAGCAGAGGGCGGGCGCAGACACTGTCGTGGCACTGACCGGGCGCCACCCGGATCGCGAGCGGGCGGTCCTTGCCGTCGCAGGCCAGGTGGACTTTGGTGGTCAGTCCGCCCCGGGATCGGCCCAGGGCGTGATCGTCCGGTTCGTCCTGGCGATGACGCCCCCTTTTTCGGCCGGTGGCGGCGGCGTGCTGGTAAGCGCGGACGATGGTGGAGTCGATCTGCACCGGCCAGTCGATGTCTCCGGCCGCGTCGGCCTGGGCTTGGATCTGCTGCAGGGCCCGTGTGAAGACTCCGTCGAGGGCGTAGCGGCGGAAGCGGATGTACACGGTCTTCCACGGCCCGTAGCGTTCCGGCAAGTCACGCCACGAGACCCCGGTGCGGATCTTGTAGACCATCCCGTTGATGACCTGCCGGTCCCCCACGCGGGGCCGCCCCGTCGCGGCTCGGGGTATCAGCGGAGCGAGCAACTGCCATTCCTGGCCCGTGAGTTCATGACGACGTACCACGACACCATGATCCACCACCCGGGTGATCTTTGAAGACGAACCCTAGGACGCGGACCGGCCCGTCGATGAAGCCGTCACGACGGCGACGCTGCCAGAAGCCGACAGTGAACTTCAGCCGGTACAGGGCGGTGGTGGTCTTGCCGCTGCCGGCGGCACCGCGTACGACGAACACCCCCGGCTTGTGGTTGTTGATCACCGTGAGCTGCTCGCTCGTCGGCTGCGTCGGCCTGAGAACCTTCATCCGCGCGGTCCCTCCCCAAGACTCGCTCCCCTGTCCCCCCCTGAGGCCATGTTAGAAGCGCATGCCGCCAATTGGGCTGAAGATCAGACAAGCAGTCCGTCGCATAGTTCCGGATGGCGAGCACATCAGCCATTCGGGTGACGGTTGACCGATGTGTCTCTCCCCCATAGGCGGCAGATACTTGGCTGTCCGGCGTGGAGCAGCGGGTTGTCAACGAGCAGGGTGGAGTGCCCCATTACCTCGGCCTACTACGGACCGCTCCCCTGCAGGGAGAAACGACCTCGTCGCTGATCTGCCGCATCGCAATCCGCTATGGGCTGGAAGCGAAGACGTTGCGGTCCTGCTGGCACTGGCGCAACCACCAGCCCAAGCACGAGAGCGGGACCTGCCGGGCCGACGCCGAGGTGC
This sequence comes from Streptomyces sp. NPDC030165, assembly GCF_055573595.1. Lineage (NCBI taxonomy): Bacteria > Bacillati > Actinomycetota > Actinomycetes > Kitasatosporales > Streptomycetaceae > Streptomyces > Streptomyces sp. NPDC030165. The sequence goes on from NZ_JBVIBD010000026.1 coordinate 19,974, forward strand.
TGCTGAACGCAGCCGGGCGGCAGCTCCTGGCAGGCCTGTGTGGCGTCAGGGGAGACGTGCTGGCGCGGGCGCTGCCGTCCTGGAGACAGGAGGACGCCAGGCTGCCCGCCAAAGAGGACGGTACGCCGGCGGCGGCGTGGCGGATCGGTGATGCGGTAGCCGGGCCGGTGGCATTCGGCTGCCGTTCATACGCCGCCCGGCGTACGGGGGCGGTCGTGCGGGTGGTGCGGTATGCCCCGCAGTGGGACCGGGTGTGCGCCCGGCACGGCCGGTGGCTCCTGGACGCGGACGCCGACCAGCCCCACGAGTACCTGAACGTGCGGCACCTGCCGGAAGTGGCCGCGGCGCAGCGGCGATGGACGGGGGTGACGCGGCGGGCCGTGCGGGCCAAGGCCGAGCCGGAGCGGGTGTTCGCGCTGGCGCAGGCGGTGGTGGCCCGGTGGTGGGAGCAGGCTTACGGCTGGGAGCGGGAGACGATCTGGCCGCGGCGCCTGCATCAGGTCGCGGGCGGGGATGCCGGCGGTGATCTGGAGCGGTGGCGGATCGTGGGGCGGGACGCGGTCGTCTTCCCTGACGTAGTGGCGGTGGCCGACGCACTGCTGGACCCGGCTATGGCCGAGCTGGTGTGGACCGACAGCGGCGCCGGACGACCGCGGGCGCTGCCCGCCGACGGGGCGTTCTGCCGGGTACTGGGCGAACGGCTGGGCCGGCCATGGCTGGGGCCGCTGGCCGCAGCGGACCACGGCGGGCCGCTTCTTCCGTGGATGGGCGGCGTCATCCGCCGGCGCCGCGGCGCCGGCGGGCCGCCCGGGTACGACAACGACCCGTGGTGGCTGCGGCAGGAGCACCGGGCGGCGGCCATGGCCGGGCAACTGCGGGTGCTGGGCAAGGAGCAGAAGGCATCCGGTTCGGGGACGATGTGGCGGGCTGCGGTGCCCGCCGAGCAGCGGATGCCGATCACCAGCACGCTCGACAGCGTCCAGGAGCAGTTGCTGCAGCTGCGTGGGGTGCACAGCGGGCCGACCGCCGATGTCGCCCGGCGGCTGCTGCGCGGCCTCGGCCACAGAGCCGGCCTGATCGAGAACGCCTGGAAGCGGACCGCTCTGGCGGCGGTGAACGGCGGCGTGCCCCTTCAGGAGGTGGCCCGGTGGGTGGGCATACCCGTCGAGGTGCTCAGGAAGGTGCTGACCGCGGACGGGCGGGAGGCGGGCGGCTGAGCACGGTGCGCCAGGGAGAGGTCGGCTGTTGGCTGATACGGCACTCGTTCGTGCCAGGAACACTGAAAACGGCTGTCCGGGCGGGCGGGAGCGGCTTGGCTGGCGCGGGTGACCAGCACAGGAGCAGCCCGGGGCCGGGCAGGGCGGGCGTGGACCAGGACGGCGGGTTCGAGGCGGTGTTCCTCGACCCGGTGGGACAGGCGGTGCAGCAGCGGTGGGTGGATGCCGCCATGACGGTGGCGTTCGAGGACCTGCCGTCGGTGTCGGCGTTCCCGGTGGTGCCGGGGCGGCGCTGGGGGCCGGGCCTGTGGTGGTCGGCAACGACTGGGCGGCACGTGGCCGCGGGGTCGAACGCGATGCGCACTCAGCTGATGGTGCTGGACCGTGATCGGGACGTGACGGGTCTGGCGGGGCGGCCGGTGCGGCTGCTGTGGTGTGACCGGCGCGGGCAGGTCCGTTCCTGGGTGCCGCAGCTCTTCGCCCGCTACCGCGACGGCACTGGCCTGCTGGCCGACTGTCCCAGCCGCCCCGATGCCGGCGGCGAACGCGCCCTGATCGCCGCCGAAGCGGTGGGCACGGCGTGTGAGGAGATCGGCTGGAGCTACCGGCGCCTGGCGCCGCTGGACGAGGTGCCGGCAGCGAATCTGAAATGGCTGGCCGGCTACCGACACCCGCGGCATCGGGGAAGAACGGGGCTGCTGGAGGCGGTGGTGGACGTATTCGAGCGGCCGCGGCCGCTCGTTGAGGGGGTGGCAGCGGTCGGCGATCCGGTTGAGGTGCTGCCCGTCGCGTTCCACGCCCTGTGGGCGGGACTGCTGGTGGCGGCGATGGATGTGCCGCTGCACGAACGCGTCCTGGTCGCTGTCCATGGCTGGAGCGGCCCAGGCAAGACGGGGAGTGCCGGGTGAGCGCGCGGCGCAATGCCCGGCCGGCGGTCAAGGTCGGGGCGCATGTCCGCTTCCGCGGCGTGAAGTGGCAGGTGGTCGCCCTGGTGCCGACTCGCACCAAAACGTCCTGCAGTTTTGCAGTTCAAGTCCCCGGCGTCTCGCACTCGCTGCGCCGCACGGCCCGACAAAGGCACACGCCAGAGCCCTGCCGCCAGAACACAGAGATGAGAGGCCGACGGACGCTGAGCCGCGAGTCGGCACCAGGCCCCCTCCGCACACCAACAAAACCCCCTCCAAGCGTCGCTTTCGGCCGCCGTCGACACGACATAGGGCCAGAGCGTTTTACGGGTAGAAGGCGCGACCCGCCATCAGCCGGCGCGCGGTCCGGCTGATCCCGAGCGACCGGAAGGTCACCTCCGGGCCGCTGGTGTCGTCATCGACGGTGACCGAGACGTCGGTGATCCCGGAGGGGTGGCCGACCAGCACCGCACCGGGCCGACGGGACTTCGCTGCGTCGTGGACGGTGGTGCCGCGGACGCGGGACGCGGCGGCGAGGCTGATCGAGGCGGTGACGGCGATGCTTTCGTGCAGACGGTTCATGAACATCAGGTGGAGCCGCAGGTCCATGTGCCCGGCCTCGGCTCGCTGTCCGTTCAAGGTACTGTACGAGAACGGCGGCGCGACGAGGCCGACGAAGGGCACCGCGGGGACGTCCGTGTCGCCGCGACGCCAATCGGAGCACAGGCCCATCAGGACGCAGGCCTTTCCGCGCGCCTCGCGTACGAGCGCGAGGAGATCGCGGTCGTCGTTGATTTCGGTGCGTTCGTCTCCGGTCAGTGCGAAGTCCTCGGCTCGCAGCCAGACGACCGGGTTGCCCGCGTCGACGATCGAGACGTCGATGACACGGCCGTCCTCCAGCGTGAGCTTGTCGACGGGGGCGCCGGTGGGGAGCAGGCGCCCGGTCATGGCGCCGATCGTGGCCGACCAGTCCATGACGATCTCGGCTCCGGTCCCTGGCACGCCCGGGATGGCCAGGTCGCCCGTCACCTCGGCGAGGCCGCCGGAGACCGGCACCCGCGCGACGAGGACCTTGCCGGTGTTGGTGTTGTGGATGCGGACCTCGGTCACGCCCTCGTGTGCGGGGACGAGGCGCTCGTCGATCGCGAACGGGCCCACGCCGGAGGAGATGTTGCCGCAGTTGCCGTTGTAGCTGACGCGGCCGCTTTCGATGTCGACCTGGGCGAAGGTGTAGTCGACATCGGCGTCCTCGCGGGTGGACGGCGCGACGATGGCCACTTTGGACGTGATCGGGCGGGAGCCGCCCAGTCCGTCGATCTGGAGGACGTCGGGAGAGCCCATGAGCCGGCGCAGCAGCGCGTCACGTGCCTGGCCGGCTGGGGGGAGGTCGCGTTCGTGGAGGTAGAGGCCTTTGCTGGTGCCGCCCCGCATGAGGACGAGGGGAACCGATGCCTGTCCGCCCATCAGGAGTCCTCCTTTCCCGTCGCCGGCCGGGCAGGAGACGGTGGTTCTGCGGTGACGAGCCGGTCGGGCCACTGGAGCCAGTCGTCCAGACCGACGGTGCCGAACAGCTCGGCCGGGCCGGCCGCGTCCCGGGGCGGCAGACCGGTCTCGCGCAGCCGGGTCAGTGCCGAGTCGACGGCCGCACTCGCAGCGGCGATGTTCACGAAGGGGTAGATGCCCAGCCGATAGCCCAGGCCGGCGTAGTCGGATGCCGTGAGCAGTGGGGTCCGGGAGTTGGCGATCACGTTGATCACCAGCGGGACGTCGATGCTGCGGGCGATCCGGTCGAGCTGGTGGCGGTTCTCGGGAGCCTCGACGAAGACCATGTCCGCACCGGCGTCGGCGAACCGGCGACCGCGGTCGATCGCTTCGTCCAGGCCGAGCGGGGTCAGGGCGTCGGTACGGGCGATGATCACGAGATCGTGGCTCCCCCGGGCGGCGACGGCGGCGCGGACCTTCCGTACGGCCTCTTCCTTGTCGACGACGGTCTTGCCGTTGAGGTGTCCGCAGCGCTTGGGGAAGACCTGGTCCTCGATGTGGACGGCGGCGGCACCGAGCCGGACGTGGGTCTCCACCGCGTGGCGGACGTTGAGCTCGTTGCCGTAGCCGGTGTCGATATCGACGATCAGTGGCAGCGAGGTGGCGCCTCGCAGGCGGACGACGTGTGCGGCGACCTCGCCGGCGGACATCAGTGCCAGATCGGGTCGGCCGAGCACGCTGACGGAAGCTGACGCTCCACTCACGTATGCGGCGGGAAACCCGGCGCGCTCCACCAGCGTGGCGGTCAAGCCGTCATAGACGCCTGGAGCGATGACCAACTCGTCGCCGTTGATCAGCTCACGCAGCAGGCGGGCGGGATGGGTGGTCAACTCCTCACTCCTTTCGTTACGAACGTCCCATTGAGCCCCGACGAGGCGCAGCCGGCTGCCGTACGGCGTGGGAAGCACGTCCTGCCGTACGGTGCGGGAAGCGTGTCCGACGGGCCCCACCAGCCTGCGGGCGCGGTAGCCGGCAAGGGAAATGACGGACGTTGGGCCGGTCTATGCGTCAGGCGCATGAGGGGTACGGAGGGTTCTCGTAACGAACGCACAGAAGCGGCGGGCGGCGGGGGTGGCCGGCCCGTCGGTGGCGGTGACGATCCCGACCTCCCGCTGCGCGCCGGTCTCGTGCAACGGGACTTCCACGGTGCCGGGGTGGAGCGCGGTTTCTGATCGGGACGCCGGAACGATCGCGATACCGGCCTCGGCCGCGACCAGGGCCCGCAGGGTGCTGAGCTCTGTGCCCTCCACGGCAAGCTGGGGCGTGAACGCCGCCTCGGTGCAGACTTGGTCGAGGATCTGCCGCACCCCGAACGCCCGGGGGAACGTGACGAAGCGCTCGGCCGCGAGTTCCCCGGCTGTGACCGCTGCCCGGGCGGCCAGCGGGTGGTTCTCCGGGACCAAGAGGATGAGCCGTTCCTCCAGCAGCGGAACCCAGCGGATGTCCTCCCCGGCCGGCCGGGGGCTGGTGAACCCGACGTCGAGGCGTCGGTGACGGACCTCGTCCACGACGATGTCGGCGGCGTTCCCCCGTAGCTGGAAGGCGGCCGACGGCGCGATCGTGCGGTACTTCCGCAGCAGCTCGGGGACGAGCCAGCCGCCCAGCGAGTGGAGAAATCCCAGGGCGATGGTGCCTGCGTCCGGGTCGAGGAGGGCCCGGATGCGCTGTTCGGCCGACGCGACCTCGCCGACCGCTCGTACGGCGTGCGCGTGGAACACCTCACCGTAGCGGTTGAGGCGCAAGCGGTTCTGCCGCCGGTCGAAGAGCCGCACGCCGAGCCGCCGCTCCAGCCGCGCCAGCGCGCGGGACAGCGTCGGCTGCGAGATGTTCAGCTTCTGCGCCGCCGCGGTGACATGCTCACTTTCGGCGAGGGTGATGAACCAGCTCAGCTCGCGTAACTCCATCCAGCGACCATACGCCGCGCGCATGAGCCGGCTCCCCTATGGTCATTTCACCGCGGCAGCCTCGGGCACCGATCCTCGAATGAGATGTCGGCACAGCGAGCAGAGGAGCCTTCGACATGACCCTCGAAAGCCGGAACCAGCGGTATCTGGCCGAGCTGGTGGGCGAGTTCGTCGCACGGACCGAAATCGGTGACGTCCCCGACAAGGTGCTCCAGCGCGCCCGCCACCTCGTGCTCGACGCCGTCGGGATCGCCTTCGCCTCCACCGCGTTCCCCTTCGCCGGCGTGGCCCGCGACGCCTTGGCGGCATTCGGGGCCGGGGACCACGTCGTGTTCGGCATGGCGGACCGGCTCACCGCGCGCGACGCCGCCGTGCTCAACGGCATCCTGATCCACGGCCTGGATTTCGACGACACGCACCTGCCCGCCGTCGCTCATGTCACCTCTGTGGTCCTGCCCGCCGCGTTGTCCGCCGCGGTCGCCTCGAACGCCTCGACGCGCGACCTGCTGCTCGGCTACGTCCTCGGCGTCGAGGTCATGGCCCGGGTCGGCATGGGAGCCGCCGGTGGCCTGCACGACGTGGGCTTTCATCCGACGGCCGTGGCCGGAGGGTTCGGAGCCGCCGTCGCCGCCGGAAAGATCATGGGTCTGGACGCCGGCGGCCTGGCCACCGCGCAGGGCATCGTCGGGTCACAGGCGGCGGGCCTGATGGAGTTCCTGGAGGACGGGTCGTGGACCAAGCGCTTCCATCCCGGCTGGGCCGCCGCGAGCGGACTGACCGCCGCGAGCTTCGCCAGGGCCGGCTGGAGCGGTCCTCCCGGCGTTTACGAAGGCCGCTTCGGCCTCTACGCCACGCACGTGCCGAGCCGGGACGCACGCCCGGCCGCCGTGTCCGAGGACCTGGGCGAGAGCTGGGAACTGCTGCGCACCGCCGTAAAACCCTTCCCCGTCTGCCATTTCCTCCACGCCTTCGCCGACGCCGCGCTCATCCTCCGCAACGAGCACGCCCTGCGGGCCGAGGACATAGCTGGGATCCGCTGCGCGATCCACCCGGTCCCGCGCAAGGTGGTGTGTGAGCCTGCCGGAGCCAAACAGGCGCCGCGCGACGAGTACGACGCCAAATTCAGCCTCCCATTCGCCGTCGCCGCGTCCTTGGTCCGCGGCCGGTTGACCCTCGACGAACTCGAAGCCGACGCCCGCTCCGACACCCGGATCCGGGAACTGGCCCGCAAGGTACAAGTTGACGACGATCCCGACAGCGCTTTCCCGTCGGCCTATTCCGGTTTCGTGGAGATCGCACTCACCGACGGGCGAGTGGTGCGCCACCGTGAGCAGTACAACCGCGGCCACGAACAGCGACCGCTCACCGACGAAGAGATCGTACGGAAGTTCCGCGGCACGATCGGACGTGTCGCCGACCGCGAAACGGCCGATCGCGTGCGACGTGCGGTACTGGCGCTGGGCGACAGCCGCCCCGCCTCCGGCTTCGCCGAGGCGTGCGGCGGGCCGGTAGTGACCGGCGGGGTGTGAGTGGTCAAGGTACAGACAGTGCCGCCTGGGCAGCTCATTGACCCTGCTCGTGTCCGGTGAGTGGTCGGGTCGCCCGGGGGAATCTCACCTCCGGGCTCCCGCAGAGTGAAGTAGGCCGCTGGCGAGGTGCCCGTGGCGCGGGTCCTTTTCCATCGGCCTCTTCCCGAACGGAACGTGCCAGTTTTCCCGGCATTCCGCTCTCTAGTGATCATTCCCGTGGTGGTGCGGTAGCTAGCCCGGCATGAATGTTTTCGTGGCAACTACGGCAGATCACACGTGTCTTGCGTCGCCGCATGGCCATGAGGTGCATCCAGTCGGGCTTGTCCCGGCGTCCGGGCCGGTTGAGATCGGCGAGCTTGCGGACGTGGTGGACCTCAAGGTTCGTCCGGGCTTCGCAGATCTCGCAGCACTGGGCGAGGAGCCTGTGGATCAGCTCGTTTCGCTTCGTGCTGGCCATCACCGGCTGGGCGTCGGTGAGGACGACCGTGCGCTGTCGTTTGAGCGGTATCCCGCCGAAGCGGGCGACCAGCGGCTTCCTGTCCCCGTCGCGTGGGACGGGGACCTGGATGCAGTGGCGTGGTCCGTCGGGTGTCTCGGTGGTGTTCTTGTACTTCCGAGCCATCTTCATGACCGTCGACCGATGCTTCCCGGCCAGCGTCTTCAACAGCGACGTCTCCATCACCCACTGGAGCTTGCCCAGACGGAACCCGTCCTGGGCGAGAAGGTAGTACTGGACGAGGCCCCGGTACTCGGCCTGGTACTTCGCGACGATCGTGAAGTCCTCATCGTGAAGCAGCGGACCACGTTGAGCCGGTTGCCCTTTACGCATGTAGAGCGCGCACTTCTGCCTGATCACCTGCTTGGGCGCGAACAGGCCGATCGCTCCGTTGACCGCCCGACGGTTCCGGGTGATCTTTGGGTCGGAGTGCTGGACCCGTATCCCGTAGCCGAGGAAGTGCGCCGCCTGGCTGGTGGCGTGGGTGATCACGGTCTTGGACTGGGAGAGTTCCAGCTTGAGCTCATCGCGCAGAAACCTCCCGATCTTTGCCTTGATCTCCTCGGCTTCGTGCTTGGGGCCGGCGAACCCCAGGAGCCAGTCGTCGGCGTAACGGACGTAGCGCAGTCGTCGGTAGTGCGGATCATTCGGGTCATGGCTCGGCAGGCTGCGGCGCCGGAGCCGAAGCGCCCGCACCGCCTCCCGGTCGCCGTGCCGTTTGGCCCGTTGGATCGCGTACTCAACGACCCGGTACGGCCGGTAAGACTGCCGACGCAGGCCCCGGTTGTACTCAGGCAGCAGAGACTCTTCGATGAACTGATCCAGCCGGTCGAGGTAGATATTCGAGAGGATCGGCGAGGCCACCCCGCCCTGCGGTGCACCGCTGAGCGTGGCGTGCCACTGCCAGTCCTCCAGATATCCGGCCTTGAGCATGTGGCTGATCAGCCGCAGGAACCGGCCATCGTGGATCTTCTCCGCCAGGATCGACAGCATCACGCCGTGATCGAGGCTGCCGAAGCAGTCGGAGATGTCTCCTTCGATGAACCAGTGCGTCCCCTTCCAGACGTCCACGACCTCGCTGAGCACGGTGTGGCAGCCCCGCTGGGGACGGAAACCGTGGGAATGGTCGGAGAACTGGACGTCGTAGTACGCCTCAAGGAGCAGGCGGACCACCTCGGCGACCAGCTTGTCCGACCATGGAGGGACCCCCAGTGGGCGCTTCTTTCCGCCTGCTTTGGGAATATGCACGCGCTTGACCGGCAGAGGCGTCCAGGTTTTTCGAGCGGTATTGCGCCCAGTCGACCAGTCTGGTCTTCGACTGGGGCAGCAGCGCCGTTCGCCCGTCCACTCCGGCGGTCTTGCGCCCAGCGTTGATCTCCGTCACACGCCGCACGCTCAACAGCGTGTTGGCGCGGGAACGGAGCATCAGTTTCTGCAAGTTGCGAACTCGTTTGAGATCGTCTTCCCGCGATGCCGTGAAGATTCTCTGCCTCAGACGCCGTACTTCGTCCTCGACGGCACACCAGTCGATATCGTGCCAGTCGGGAACGTCGTCCTCCAGTCCGTTCGCCATCACGTCCGCGTCGGCTTTCACCTGCGTGTTCGACATGGCGTCCAACTTGCCCTTCGGTTCCGGTGTCGTTCTCTTCGTCTCTCCACAGGCTCACCTGGCCTCCGTCAGCACCCTTTCGGGTCCGGGCATCAGCCCGTATCCGGCCGGTTTTGCGAGACGACCGGCGGAGAGCCGGTCATGGTGTCTCGTTTTCCCGCTGCCTTTCGGCCGCCGGCATTGGCTTCTGAGGCCATCCTGCGCCCGCTGGAGAATCGAGCCTTCCTTGCGGTCAGCTTGCCGAAGACGCCAGCGTCTTCGGACTCCAACGGGGTTGTCACGTTCCGCACGAGTGAGGTACGGCCGGGTCGGGTGCCCCCTATACCCCGAGGACGGCGGTGTTCTCCCGACCGGCTTAAGGTCCTCCGGTCGGCGCCTGCCGCTTCTCAACGGCCAGCCCTTGACCCCGCTGCAACGACCCATCTGCGGGGCTTCCGATCACGAGGCATCACCAGGGGTTCACGTTGTTCACCCTGTCGGCCTTCCCCGTAGCCTGTAACTCCCGGATGGAACGGGAGCCCTTGGGCCTGGAAACCTGAGCTTCGCACCCCGCCGTTACCAGCGACGCACGTCAGGCCGGGGACAGAACCTCGAACACTGATCCGTAACTACACCTTCGGCATCAGCCGACCTCCTTCGGTGAAGCTCACTCAACTCGTGCGACTTTCGTGTCGCACCCCCGGCTCGGAGTACTACGGCGGCTCCGCCCCGTCCCAAGCCGATCGGTGGTCGGTGCACCCAGCCCCAACTTGCCCGCCGACTGCGGGCATTGAGGGCAAGACTTGGGACGGTTCCCGTGTTCAGAGTGGTTCGCTCGTCGAAGTAGGAGCCCGACTATGCCCCTGCGGCTTCGCTGCGAGTACGCCGCAGACCTTCCTCGCAGCCTCCCTGGCACCACCCGGTTCAGGCTGCCCTCAGCTCCACCGTCCTGCTACGACGGGATCAGCGGCGAAGGTCTTTCACCTCCACTCGAACCACTGCGCCTCACGGCGCACCCACGTTGTCCCGGTACACATCCGGCAACACCGCCACGACCAGACCCTCTCGCCACGGCTGCACCATCGTCACCCAGCTGCCATGAGGCGCCGACACCTCGTTCGGTTCCGGCACAGCTCCTGCCGGGACGTCCGGTTCGGCCTCCGCGGCCGACAGCTCCGCCAGCACCTGCGCGACGGTCTCCCGAGTGATCTCCAGCCTCGGCAGATCCTCTCGTGCCTGCTCCAACCGGAAAGTCAACTCCGCAGCTTCAGCTTGGAGGTCCTCCACTCGCTGCCGAGCCGCGGCCTCCCGTGCCTGCGGCTCTTCCGGCAAAGACACCACGGCGCTCCACCTCCGCCCCGCCACGGTAGAAGTACGACGGCGCCACCACAGCGATCAGAGTCGTCGGACACCGGCACGTGGCGAATTCGTCCCCGAGCCCTGAGCGGGTACGAATGCTCGCGTCGGCCGGAATCAGTGCTGGATCAGGCCGCCGACCGGGACGGAAGCGACGTGGCCGGTTGCCGGAGCGCTCTGCGCCAGCGCAAGGCCGACGTCGACCAGCGATGATCGGCGCAGGCGTGCGATGTCAGGGATCGGAGTCCAGATCGACTCAGCGGTCTCACCATTCGGCTCGGGTCGGAGCCGACCGCCGGTGATCCGAACCCGGTAGAAGATGCCGACGTTCTGGTGCTCGGTGCCGGCACGGGCTTCGACCGCGGGGATCACCCTTGAATCCACACCCAGCAGACGTTCGACCACCGCTTCACAGCCGGTCTCCTCAGCGACCTCCCGGATCACCGCGTCGAACGGATCCTCCGCGTGCTCCACCCTTCCGCCCGGAAGCGTCCAGTTGGACCTGCCCACCGGGGGCACGTGACGGGTGAGCAGCACACGCCCGTCCTCGATGCACACGGCGTACGCCGCCAGACGGAAACTCATCCCCACACCTCCCACCAGACCCTACCCCGACGCGACGTCGGCGAGTTCGGGACTGACCAGCAGGAAGCGCTCCTGGTCGGTTTGGGAGGGGCGATCTGCGCCGCGGCTTCGGGAGTACGGGTGCAATGGACGGCGCGCAGGATGCCGTCGGCGCCGCACCGGTGGGGTCAGGCGCCGGCTATCGACGGTGGTGAGGCGGCAGCGGCCGCTGGTCCGGGTGCTCGGCACACCTTTCCCTGAGCGCGCAGTTCAGCTTGGCCGACAACGGCGCCGGTAGTAGGCGTACGTCAGGGCAAGCACCACGGACCCCACAGGGCAATCAGGCCGCTGACCGTGGAAGCCAGTACCTGCCACCACACGGTGGTGAACGGGCCGTCCGAGAAGCCCGCGATATGGAATGTGCAGAGCACCCAATCGACCAGCAGCGCGGTGAAGAGCATCCCCCCGAGCGTTCCGGGCACGATCACCGCGAAAGGCGGTATGCGCCTGCCGCGGAGCATCGGTACCCAGCCCGGTACGACCTCGCCCCACGGGCGGACCAGACCGCGGCACAGCAGCGCGAACATCTCGGACAGCAGGCTGAGCGCGCAGACGTAGGACACGTTGGCCCACCGGTCCCATGTCATGGGAGGAGCGTCGATGCCCATCATGAAGTCGAACCCGATGGGCAATCGCCACAGACACACCGGCAGACCGATGAGAGGTATCAGGCGGGCCATGCGCTCCGCCCAGAGCGGCACCGGCCGCTCGGTCCCCGCGGCCATCCTCGTCGAACTCGTTTCGCTGATTGCCATGGAACCACTGTTCCGGGCCCCCGGCGCGCAGGGATCATGCTGGCTCCTGATCCGCTTCCCCCATACGGCGGAGGCGCCGCCGTGAAGATCCACCGCGTGGCGGAATCCCCTGGGCAGGAGGGCGACTTCGCCAGACCAGCCGGACCGCACGCCTAGGAGTTTTCGGAACGTGGTGCCGACAGGCTGAGCTGCTCCACGATCCAGTCCACGATGGTCTCGTACAGAGCAGGTTCGTGGAGCGCTGCTCTGACGCGATGTCTGCCCCTCTCGCGGACTTGCTCTCGAGCTGCGGCAGTGAGGAATTCCCCAGTACCGCAGGCCGGACCCATTGCCGTACCCCCTTCGTCCGGGTCAAGAACGGAGACCAGGGCCTCGATCATCCGCTGGGGGGTGAAGTAGGCGGGCGCGTTCGCTGCGGGATGGAGGAGCGCGAGCTGGTCCAGCAGTCGGGCGTATGCCTCGCGCTGCGGCGGCCGCAATTCGGTCTGTCCCTTTTCCCAGTTGCCGACCGTGGCACGGCGGACGTTCAGGGCGGTGGCCGCCTGGTCCTGGCTCAGGCCGTGGGCTTTGCGCAGCCGTTCGCGTCCGGCCGGCGGAGGCAGAGAGGACTGGCCCGTGCCAGGGAGTCAACCGCATCGAACAGCTCGGACACACCATCACCTCCTCCCCCGCACTCCCTTCGAACAGACTTTGGGCGTACTTCGGGCGTACTTATGCCGTACAGGTGGCGTACAGCAGCGGTGATCGTCAACGGTAGGGGGCTCGGGGAGGACCGGTGGAGGACCAGGATGTGGTGCCGGTCGTGTTACCCGAAGGCCGGCATCAGCAGGTCTTGGCCACCCGCATCCTTCCGGTGTGGTCCCAAGGCGCTGTCGGGCAGGAGCGCCCCGTGATGGTGTTCGTCGCGGGTCAGCCCCGCAGCGGCAAGACCGTCTCTCCCTTCGAGGACGTGGCGCAGGCCGGGCGGCGACCGTTGTCCGTTGTAGCCACGGGCGGGGTGGGTGAGGTCTTCCGGGAGCAGGCCGCTCAGGCGCCCAGTGGGCGTCCCGGCTCAGACCCGCCCCTCGGGCCGGGGGTCAGGCGGCGGTGGGCTTCCAGCCGCCGAGCCAGTGCGCGGTCTCCTGGGCGGCGGCCTGGGCGTCCGTCAGGTGCGGGCGGTCACCGCTGGCGGCGCCGGCGCCCGGACCATCGTTGTGGTACTCGGCGAAACGGTCTTTCTTCCAGGAGAAGCCGCCCATGTCGGCCCAGGGGGCGGCCTCGACGGCCGCGCCGAGAATGCTGTCGCGGATGGTGGTCTGCGGGTCGAGGCTCGCGTCACCGCCGGCGTGCCAGGGGCGGCCGAGGTGGAAGCTGCGGGCCGACACGTCGCCGTCGATGGTGGTGCGGGTGATGAGGAAGCCCTTGCGGCCGGCCGGGGTGCTGGGCGCGGTGACGTATCCGGCCGAGGTGCCGTTCCAGCGTTTCTTCAGAACGAGGACGGACTTGTCGATGACCGCGGTGGCGCGGCCGAAGACGAAGTCCGTGTTGCCGATGACATAGGAGTTGGTCAGGTACACCCGGCCCGTCTTCTCCTTGGCGGCCGTGTCGAGAAGCAGGGTGTCCTGGTCGCCGCTGATGATGAGGGCGTCCAGACGGATACGGTCGGCGGCGGTGCGCAGCGCCACCGCCTGCTGGCCGTTCAGCCGCTGGTGCTTCGCCTCGTCGAAGTCGTTGGAGATGGTGAGGTTGCGGGCCTGGAAGTCGTCGGCCTCCACGGCGACGGTCGCGCTGCCGCCGGTGCCGTAGGTGCCCGAGCCGTCCGGCTTGGTCATCCCCGAGGCGTGGCCTTCGACGATGACGGTGTCCTTGCGGCTGCGGCCGGTGCCTTCGAACGTGACGTGCGGCTTGTTCGCCGGGACCTTGACCGTCTCCCGGTACGTGCCGGGCGCGAGCCGGATCACGACGCGCGAGGTATTGCCCGCCGGGACGGCGTCGACGGCCTTCTGCACGCTCTTGTACCGGCCACTGCCGTCCTTGGACACGGTCAGGATGCTGTGCGCGGCGGCGGTCGCGGCCCTGGCGCTCGCCGTCGTGCCGATCGTCTCCCGCGGCCCGGCCCCGGCCTTGAGGAGCGCGGGGAGGTCGGCCGCCTTGTCGAGGCGGTAGCTGTAGTACGCCTTCGGGTCGAACGCCGTGCCGCCGCTCTCGTTGCGGCCGCTGGTGCGGGAGAAGATGTTGCCGCGCTGGACGAGGGCGGCGGTGCTGTCCTTGGTGACGGGGTTGTTCACGCCCTCGAAGTAGCTGTTCTCCAGGACCATCTTCGTCCTGCCGCGCGCGTAGTTGCCGTAGGAGGACCTGATGCCGGTGCCCGGGTCGTCCTGCAGGAAGTTGTTGTAGAGGTGCGCGTGCGCGACGTTGTCGGTCGAGGGGTTGCGCTGCTCCGTCTCACGGAACCAGTTGTGGTGAACCGTGTGGTCCGCGGTTGTGTTCTTGGTCCAGCCGATGCCGAACGTCTTGTTGTTGTCGCTGAGTTTGTTCCAGGACACTGTCACGTAGGTGGTGTCCTTGCGGCTGTCGATCAGCCCGTCGGCCATGTGCCGCAGGTCGTTGTGATCGATCCAGACGTGGTGCGCGCCGTCCATCTGAATGGCGTCCCAGTCGTGCTCCTTGTCGTTCCAAATGCCGTGGTAGGAGTCCCGGATCGTGAGGTTCCGGATGATCACATTGTGTACGCCCTGGCCGAGGAAGAAGCCGCCGCCCGCGATCTGCCCCGAGGTGCCGGCACCGACGATCGTCTTGTCGGAGGCGACCTTGATCTCCTTGCCCTTGGGATTCATCGAGATCGCCGCGGCCACCACGATGACGTACGGCTCCCGGGCGGCCGCGTACTTCTCCAGATCTGCGAGGGTCCGCACGGTGACCGTCTTCCCACCCTTGCCGCCGTACGTCCCCTTCTGCCCGAGCGCGTGGACCGACGCGAAACCGTCGGCGGTGTCGTTGGCCCAGGCCGGCGCGACGGCCGCCGCGGCCTTCGGCTGCACGGCCTCTCCGAACACCCCGAACGCCGTGCCGTAGGCCATGGCCCCCGCGGCGGCCAGCGCCAGCGGGACCCCTGCCAGCAGGGCCGTCTTCTTTCTGCGGTGCCGCGCCTTGCCGTGGCCGTGCAGCTCAGTCATGCGTGTTGTCCCAATCCGTGCGTACGTAGGGGCACCCGTGAGGAACAGGGCTGCCCAACAGTTGCCGCGGAGTCGAGAATGGTTGCCGTCCCGCCGAAATACTTGCCTCCAGCCGCTGCGCCAGGGCACAGGCAGTCACCGGCCACTCCCCGGCTGCCCGGCGCGCCTCCCGCCAGGCGTGCACACCCCGTGCGGGCCCCGTCCGAACTGGGACACCACCTGCGGGTCGGGGTTGCCCCATCCGGCGTGGGCCGTCAAAGAGCGGACCCGGTCGGGGCGGAAGCCCGCGGTGGCGGTGGCGACGGCGGCGCTGAGTGAGTGCCTCGACGAGGCGGAGGCGGTCGAGGCCGGTGTGCCGGGTGGGCGGGCTCACTGGCGCAGGGCTTCGCGAAGAGCCTGGGTGAAGCGCTCGGCTTGGTCCTGCTGGGGCATGTGGCCGGCGCCTTCGATGACGGTCAGCCGGGCGTCGGGGATCAGGCCCACGCACTCCCGAGGGATGGCGAGCGGGACCTCGGTGTCCCGTTCGCCGTGCAGGAACGTGGTGGGCACACGCACCTGGCCCAGGCGGCCGCGCGGGTCGTAGGCGGCCTGGTCGGCGACGAGTTGGTCGATGAGGAAGGTCGCTTCCAGGACTTGGCGGACCGTCCAGTCAGTCATCGCGGCGCCGGCGCCGGGGCGATACCACTGCGGGATGAAGTCGGCGAGCGTGCCCGCCCGGTCTGCGCGCAGGTCCGCCAGCAGCTGATCCATCGCCTTCCTCTTCCCCGAGAAGTGGTGCATGCCGGCATCGACGGGGATGACGGCACCAATGGTGTCCGGAGCGGCCAGGGCGGCCTCGATGGCGAACGCCCCCGCGATCGACGATCCGATCAGCACCGGTTTGTCCAGTGCCAGGGCATCGATGAAGTCCAGGATGTCGTGAGTGATCTCGGCGATGGTGTAGCCGGTGGCGGGCCGGTCGGAGCGGCCGCAGCCCCGCCAGTCGACGGTGATCACGCGGTGGTCGGTCATCAGGTCGGCTGCCTGGCTGTCCCACACCCGACCACTGGTGCCCCAGCCGTGCAGGAACACCAGGGGCCGGCCGGCGCCGTGCTCCTCGTAGTAGAGCCGGATGCCGTTGACCGTCGCGTAGGTCATCTTCTCGTCCTTCCTCCCACGGGCCGGCCGGAACCGCCCGTACTGAGCTGCGCCGACGTAGGCAATTGCAGCGAAGGGGCCGGTGACGACCAAGGGGCGATCAGCTCCTAGACTGATCACAGAT
Organism: Streptomyces sp. NPDC030165; assembly: GCF_055573595.1. Taxonomy (NCBI): domain Bacteria; kingdom Bacillati; phylum Actinomycetota; class Actinomycetes; order Kitasatosporales; family Streptomycetaceae; genus Streptomyces; species Streptomyces sp. NPDC030165. The sequence goes on from NZ_JBVIBD010000026.1 coordinate 36,306, forward strand.
CGTGATGAATGCGAGATGCTCGTGGAACTGCGCCAGGTGCGTTACTTCGTGAGCGTGGCCGAGGAGCTGCACTTCGGGCGCGCCGCAGAGCGGCTGCACATCGTGCAGCCGGCCGTCAGCCAGCAGGTCCGGCGGCTGGAGCGCGAGCTCGGGCTGGACCTGTTCGACCGCACCACCCGTACCGTGTCACTGACCGCGGCGGGCCGGTCCTTCCTGCCACACGCACGCGCCATCCTGCAGGCTGAGTACGCGGCGACCGAGGCGATGGGCTCCCTGCGCACCGAACAGGAATCGACCTTGCGGCTCGGCACCAGCGTCGGGCTCGGCGCCCGCCTGGACGCCTTGCTGGGCGTACTGGCCGAGCGGGCTGACCAGCTCATGGTCGAGCTGGTCAGCGTGCCTCTGGAGACTCGACTCCAGCAGGTGCGCGCCGGAGAACTGGACGCCGCTCTCACCCGGGGCATCGATCACAGCCCGGAGTTGGAGCTGCTCCCCCTGTGGCCCGATGTCCTGGTCGCCGCGCTGCCCGCGCGGCACCCACTGGCAGCACAGCGGGAAGTCACCCTGACCGAGCTGGCCAGCCTCCCCCTCCGTATCGCATCCCGAGGAGCCAACCCATACCTGGTCGACACCGTCGTCGGCGCCTGCAGGACAGCTGGATTCGAACCTGTCATGGGCCCTGCTTTCACCACCGACCAGGACACTTTGGCCGCCATCGCCTCCGGCAGGCCGAGCTGGACGGTCTACTACGCGTCCCAGGCGCAGATCCAGCCGGCTCCCCGTGTCGCCTTCCGGCCCTTCGCCGGTCCCGCCCCTGCCGTCCGGACCTGCCTGGCCGTACGCCCGGATCCTCCGTCCCACCGGCTGACCGCGCTACTGGACGCCTGCCACGAACTGGAGCGGGCTGGCCAACCGGGACGTCCGTAGGCGAACGGCGTGGTCAAAGGGACCCGACCTGTAGATGAGCCGCACCAACTCCTGCGGCCTCCGGGAGGTGAAGCGGCCCTGCCGTTTCGCCGTGACCGACCCGATGCAGCGCGAAGGCCGCCCGGAGCGTTCCAGGCGGCCTTCGTCTTGGTTGACATCTGGGTACGTCTGTACGAACCCTCACTCCCAGAAGGTTTTGGCCCGCCAACTTTGCAAGCCAGCGGCGCGCCGGGGGCGCGGGATCATCGGGTGCGCGCGGAGGCGTGTACGACGGGCGCGGCGCGGGTGTGCAAATGTCCGGGTTTTGTATTGGGCCGTCGCATCTTCAACCACTGTGTGCCGGGTGAGCGGGCAGTGCGGTCCGCCCGGCGCTCCGGGCATCTCGTCCTACCGGCTCCGCCTCAGGCGGGGCTGTCCGCAGGAGGATGTTCAGCCAGCGGGGGTGCGCGACGCCGCCAGCCGGTCAGCCTGAGGTGTCGGTGGGGGGTGTGGCCGTCGCACAGGGCGGCGAAGAGTCGGTCAAGCGGGGCGCCCAGGGCGTGGGCGAGGGCGTGCCAGGTCTTGAGGGTGCCGAGGGTGCGGCCTTGCTCGATCTCGATGAGGGTGCGCCGGGCCAGGCCGCTCCGGGCAGCGAGTTCGTCGTACGTCCAGCGCCGCTCGGCCCTCAGCCGCACTGGTTGTATTGACCCGCAGCGCCGTTGCAAGTGCAGGATGTCCCCGCCGCAGGCCCACACGTACGCCAGCGTCACCGGCCAGGACGGCAGCATCACCGGCCAGGACGGCAGCATCACCGGCCAGGACGGCAGCATCACCGGCCAGGACGCCAGCCGCTGCCCGGCTGTCGCCTGGGACAGTGTCGTGGGCGAATACCCGGTCTGCCGAGCCATCTCCCGGTAGGTCGGGCTGCCGGCTTCTTGGCGCAGCGTGCGCAGTTCGGATGCGAACCGTTCAACCGGTCCTGCCTGCGGATCCACCGGCCTTTGCCTGCGTCCCACCGATGCCTCCCGATCAGCGCCGGGCCCAGCTCAGCACGGCACCCGGGCCGGTGGAAGCCGCCCTTCAAGCCAACCCGCCGGACGCCCGCCGGGGGCCGCAGGCCGATCGCGGCACTCCGCGACGTGGACTCCCGGCAGGAAGTCACCACCGTTGGCGGATTCACCTACGGCGTCGTCGGAGCGGACATTGATGTCTTCGGTGGCGGTGCACCGCTGTACGTTCTGGAGGACTGGTGTCCGGCCGCGGAATCCCAGTCCGTCTGGCTGGCACAGCAGCTCGACAGGATGCTCGACGCCCGTTTCGCCGTTGTTCCGTTCACCGGCCGCGATGACGAGTCTGCCGCGCTGCCTGGCGCGTCGGGCCGGCAAGGGCGTGCCCTACGCTTCAGCGCGTCGCAGTGAGGCAGGCGTACGCCCGATGAAGTCCCGCGCAGTACGGGTGAGGTGGGCCTGGTCGGCGAAACCTGCGGTGGCTGCGGCCAGGGCGGCAGTCGAATCCGGCAGGCCGGCGATCGCGGTGCGGAGCCGGCTCCACCGGCGCAAGCGGGCAAGCGCGATGCCCACGTCCTGCCGGACCAGGGCGCGCAGACGTGGGGCCGACAGGCCGACCGCGTTGGCGAGGGAGGTGATGGGCAGGTCCGGATCGCGCAACGTGCACAGGCGGATGGCGTGGGCGACTCTCGGATCGAGCGGGGTCGGGTGCCCGGCGCGTGCCCGCAACTCGGCGTATCCGGCGGCGAGGTCCACACCGGCGTCGGGGCCGTGGGAATCGGTGGTGCCGAGCGCGGCGACCAGGCGACGGACCTCGCCGGCATCGAGCCGTATCGGCTCCGGGCAGGAGGGCAGCAGCCAGGAGTCGATGAACAGGGCGATGTAGGGAGAGGTCGCCGCACAGCTGTGGGCCAGCTGGGGTGGAACGATCAGCCCGGGCGCCGCCACCATGGGCCGTCCCGGCTGGAGGAGTTCGGCGTGGCCGCCGATCGGCAGTACGGCCTTCCACGCGGGCAGCCGGTGCAGGGCGACATCGGACGGGCGGGATTCGGCGAACATCGTCGCTTCGGTGCCGGAGGCGAAGACGATGCGGCGATCGTTTTGTTCAAGTGCCCAGGCACGAGGTGAGTGGATCATCGTGCCATGCACGCTATCGCTGCCGTCGCCTTGGCGGTGTTCCTGGTCGGCACGGGGGTCATGCACTTTGTGGTTCCCGGCTATTTCCGCACGCTGGTGCCCGCATGGCTGCGCCGGGAGCGGCTCCTCGTGGCCGTCACCGGGGTGGCGGAGGTCGTGTCGGGTGCGCTGGTGCTCGTTCCGTGCACCCGGTCGGGCGGAGGCTGGGCCGCCGCCGTCCTGTTCACCTGCTACCTGGTGTCCCACGTGGACGCGCTGCGACGCGCGCGCCCTGACCGGCCCCGGCTGCTGGATCGGCCGGCCGGCGCGGTGGCTCGGCTGGTGGTGAACGTCCTGTACATCGTCTGGGCGGTCGCCGTGGCCGGATCAGCGGCCTGATGCCGATGTACGGTCGATCGTCCGAGGTGGCACCGAAGCCGCCCGTACTCCCAGAGGAAGTCATGCCATGAACCATCGCCTCGTCGTCGTGGGCGCCGGTTACGCCGGTCTGCCGGCGGCCAAGCGCCTCGCCCGCAAGCTGCGCCGCAGCGATGTCACCGTCACGCTGGTCAATGCCTCGGACCAGTTCGTGGAACGGGTCCGGCTCCATCAGGTCGCCGCCGGGCAACGATGGGCAGGGCCGTCGTTGCGGCAACAGCTCAGCGGTACACCGGTCCAGCTGGTCGTCGGACGCGTGACCGCGATCGACACCGCCGGCCGGACCGTGTGCATGGACGGCGCGCCCGGAGCCATCGGATACGACACCCTGGTGTACGCGCTGGGCAGCCGGGCGCGGCTCGACGAGGTCCCCGGGGTGGTCGAGCACGCCTACACTGTCGCCGACCTTGAGCAGGCGACGCGGCTGCGGTACAGAGTTGCCGAGATTGCGTCCGGAGGCACGGTGGCGGTGGTCGGCGGCGGGCTGACCGGCCTGGAAACCGCCTCGGAGCTGGCCGAGAGCTATCCCGAGCTGCGCGTCCGGCTGTTCACCCGTACCGATGGCGTTGGGTGCGGGCTCGCGCCGCGCGCCCGCAACCACCTGCGGCGCGCTCTGGAACGACTGGGCGTCTCGGTTCATCCGAGGACTGTCGTCGCGACGGTGCGGGAGGACGGCTTGGACACCCGCGACGGTACGTCGTTCGACGCTGACGCCGTTGTGTGGACCACCGGGTTCCGTGCGCCGGAGCTGGCCCGCGCGGCAGGCCTCGCCACGGACGAGAGCGGCCGGATGCTTGTCGACACCACCCTGCGCTCGGTCTCGCACCCTGAGGTGTACGCCGTCGGTGACGCGGCTGCCGGGGTGTCGGTGGGCGGGGCACCGAGCCGGATGTCCTGCCAGTCGGCCCTGCCCATGGGCCGGGGTGTGGCCGATGTCGTCGCGGCTCGGCTGACAGGCCGGGAACCAGGGCCCGTTCGGATCGGGTACGCCTTCACCAACATCAGCCTCGGCCGGCGTGACGGTGTCGTCCAGTTCACCCACGCCGACGACCGCCCGCGCAGGTTTGTCCTGACAGGACGCGCCGCGGCCGCCTTCAAGGAGACTGTCGTGCGAAGCACGGTACGTTCCGGGCCACGCGGCGAGCCGGGCAGGGCCGAATCGGGTTCCTGAGCCAGCCCGCCTACCGCAGACGATCGTGTGACCACACGAGGTCCGCTCACGCATGCGTACCAGCGCCTGGGGACGTTCACCTGTACGCGGCCGGGGAGCCGAAGTCGTCCGCCGACAGTCGGTGAGGAACGCGGCGGCGGCCGGAGAAGGCGAGACGCACTGACCGAAACCTTCAACCGGTTCTCCGACCTCAGCGGCATCCTCCTCGCCGTCTCGTGCGCGCCGCAGGACCACCAAGACTCCAGGACCTCCAGGACCTCCAGGACCTCCCAGAGGGTATCCAGGTCGAAGGCCCGCGCGCCGTAGACCGGCGGCCAAGCCGGGGGGGGCACTCCAGCACGTACCGCCCGCACCACCGTCAGGAGGCCACCCATGGGGTGGGTGGACCGCAGTACGCGCATCTGCTCCGTGCGGACGGCCACTACGGCCGCATGACCAACCTGACCCGCCAGCTCCTGGCGGAACGCGAACGCCGGCGACACCGCGAGGAGGAGGCGGTGCCCACCTGCGGCTCGTGCCAGGGCGGCCAGGTCACCGTCGAGACGCCCGACGGCACGGCCGGAAGGGTGCCCCCAGGGCACCGCTTCCCCTTCTCCCCCGGCACCACAGGCCCGCGGTCAGACGAGATGAACCGCAGCCTGCGGCGACGCGGGATCAGAACAGCGTCAGCCCGCTACAAGTCGCTGGGCTGGTGCCTTGCGCAGGAAGTGGCTGAGGGACAGCGGACCAGGGCCGGTGAAGACGAGGATCAGGAAGGCCCAGCAGAAGACCACCGCCGATTCTCCCCCGTTCTCCAGCGGCCACAGTCCGGCCGGCTGGTGCGCCTGGAAGTACGCGTAGGCCATGGAGCCCGAGCAGATGAGCGCGGCGGTACGTGTGCCGGCCCCGGCCATCACGAGGGCTCCCCCGACAAGCTGGATCACGGCTGCGTACCAGCCCGGCCAGGTGCCGGCTGCGACCGTCCCGCCGGTGCCCGCGGCGCCGCCGAGCACCCCGAAGAGGGATGCGGCGCCATGGCAGGCGAAGAGCAGGCCGATGACAGCACGGAAGACGGAGAGGGCGTACGGACGGGCCGAATCGAGGCGCTGGGTCACCTGGGCGAGCGGCATGCTGGACAGCGCGGCAGGTCTGTTGAACACGGCGGCCTCCTGAAAGCGGCGACGGCGGGGCCACCCCGCCATCTCCCACAGTCGCCGAACGCCCCGGCCCGCGCGTCGTCCAGCGGGCGTCTCGCACCGTACGACGCCGGGAGTACCACCGGGCCGCGCCACCAGGCGTCCAGCTCGGATGGTGCCCGGGGGGGGCCTGGTTCATTACGCCACCTCTCCGGCCGGATCGCTCCTGGGCGCGGTGGCAGCGCAACTGTTCGCTCCCGGCAGCCCGTCCGGAGCCTCGAGCGCGAGGAGCTTGGCCTCCCACCTGGTTTACCGAGTCAGTCGAAGACGCCGGTGAGCGCGACGCCGGACAGCCGGACGGACGGCTGCAATGACAGCCAGGCGGTGCGGGCCGCCTGGTGGCGTCGGTGGATTTGCCCTGGATCTGGCCGATTTCCTGGAACGGGACCGCGAACATGTCGTGCAGGACGAATGCCAGGCGTTCGCTCGGGGTGAGCGAGTCGAGCACGATGAGCAGGGCGAGGCCGACTGAATCGGCCAGCGCCACCTGCTCGTCCGGCGCGGGGCCGTCGTCGGGTGTCACCACGAGGTTCGCGAACTCTTGCTCGTAGGCGGTTTCGGGGTGGGCTCGGCGGGATCTCAGGAGGTCCAGGCTGATGCGGCCGACCACGGTGGTCAGCCGGCCGGCCAGGTTGCCGATGGTCGCCTCGTCCTGGCGGACCAGGCGCATCCAGGCTTCCCGGACCACGCCCTCGGCATCGGCGTGCGAGCCCAGCACGCGGTACGCGACGGCGCGCAGCCGGTCGCGCTGGGCTTCGAACGCCTCGGACACGAGGCCGGACGGGTGGGCGGTCACGGCTTTCGCTGCTGACGGAGCGAGACCCGGTTGCCGTCCGGGTCCACCGCCTCGACGCGGACCCCGAACGGATAGTCCACGGGTTCGGACTCTTCGAAGACGACGCCGCGCCGGCGCATGATCTCGAAATCCTTCCGCAAGTCCTCGGATTCGAGGATCAGCGGACCGGGCGCGCCCGCGCCACCCGGCTGTCCCGCGGCCGGCGCATGCGACCACAGGATGATCTGGGCCGGGCTGCCGGGCACGCCGCCGGCGACGAACTGCCCGAGCTCCGTCATCGGCGCGGCGCCGGTGGCGATCTCCGTCAGGGTCCGGGTGGTGATGTCGAGCGGTAGTCCGTCCAGCGGCCCGCCCACCAGATCCGCGTACGTTCGGCCCGGTTGCGCGTCGTCGAAGTCCGTAGTGGGTCCGGGGGCGGATACCGGCGCGGATGTCCGGTGCCGTGCACGCCATGTTCACCGGCGCTGATGAGTTTGCGCGTGCCGCCGGTTCCGGCGTCGGTGCCCGGGAACTGTTCCTGTAGCCGACGCGACGCCGGTGCCCAGGGTCAGGAAGCAGCGGCCCGGAGCAGTCACCGTCCGCGGCGACGGGCCCGCCCGCGGGCGGCGGAGCGAGACGCGACGCCCGGTCCCTACGGCGAGAGACATTCCGCACCGTCACCGGCTTCGACACCTGTAGGACGTCCCGAGCAAGGCGATGAACCGATGCCACCCGCACCTGACACGGCCACACCGGGGCCCGAGGAAGAGCCCCAGCCGTTCCCGATGCCCGCGCCGGGCGGCATGGGTCCGCCGCCGCAGTATCCGGCGCTGCGCGACAGGTGCCCGGTCGCCAGGGTCGCCACCCCGTTCGGCGCTCCTGCCTGGTACGTCACCCGCTACGACGACGTGCGGGACCTGCTGGCCGACGACCGGTTCACCCGCCCGACCATCAACGACTGGCCGCTCGACCCGGGCGCCACCACCGGTGGCTGCCCCGGCCTGGTCACCATGATGGAACTCGACGGGGCCCGGCACACGGCGCTGCGCCATGCGCTGGCGGAGCCGTTCGGCACCCGTGCCACGCGGCAACGGCGCCCGGCCCTCCGCGCCACCGCCGACCGCCTGCTGGCGCAGTTCACCGGCGCCGGGCCACCCGGCGAGCTGGTGAGCGGCTTCCTCGAGCCCTTTCCGCTGCTGGTGATGTGCGAACTGGTGGGCATCCCCTACGAGGACCGGGCCCTGTTCCTTCCTCCGGCCGACGCCGCGCTCGGCGCACTGATCACCCTGCCGGAAGGCCGTGCGGCCACCCGCCAGTTGCGCGCCTACATGGAGTCGCTGCTGGCAAGCCGCCGCCGCGCGCCGGGCGATGACATGCTCACGTTGCTTGTCCACGCCTGTGACCGGGCAGTGGTGGACGAGGAGAGCGTGCTGGCCTTCGGGCTGTCGATGCTCGTGGCCGGTTACCGCACCAGCACCATGTTCCTGGCCAACGCCGTGCTGGCCCTGCTGACGGAGCCGGATCGCTACGCGCGGCTGCTGCGCGACCGGTCGCTGCTGCCCGCCGCGGTCGAGGAACTCCTGCGCTTCCTCCCCGTGCAGAACGGCGTCGTCGTCCTCCAGGCCCGGCAGGACGTCACGCTGCACGGACGGACCGTCCGTGCCGGCGAGGCCGTGCTGCCCGTACTGGCCGCGGCGAACCGCGACGAACGCGTCTTCGCGGAGGCCGACCGGCTGGTGCTGGACCGGCCGGCCAACCCGCACCTGGCGTTCGGCCGCGGCCCGCACAACTGCCTGGGCGCCCATCTGGCCCGTACGCAGATGAGCGTGGGGCTGGAAGCGCTGCTGGACCGGCTGCCCCGGCTCCGCCTGGCCGGGCAGCCCCCGGCCTGGGAGGACCACTCACCCGTCAGGTCACCGCTCACTCTCCCGGTGACCTGGTGACCCACCCGGCCCCGTATGCGCACGGCGGCGAAAGGAACCGCATCATGAACGGACCCGTGAAGCCCGAGGAGTTCGACGTCGTCGTGGTCGGCGGCGGCCCCGGCGGTTCGACCACCGCCGCCCTGGTCGCCATGGCCGGGCACCGCGTACTGCTGCTGGAACGCGAACACTTCCCGCGTTATCAGATCGGCGAGTCCCTCCTCCCGTCGACCATCCACGGCATCGGCCGTCTCCTGGGCGTGGATCACGCCCTGCGCGAGGCCGGCTTCATGCGCAAACGCGGCGGTACCTTCCGCTGGGGCAGGGCCCCCGAACCGTGGACGTTCTCCTTCGCCGACTCGCCCGGCCTCGGTGAATCCATGGGATACGCGTACCAGGTGGAGCGGACGCGGTTCGACGCGCTGCTGCTGGACCGTGCCCGGCAGGTCGGGGTCCACGTACGCGAAGGGTGCACCGTGCGGCGCGTCCTTCGCGCGGACGGCCGGGTCCACGGCCTGGTCCACCGGACACCGGACGGCTCGGAGGCCGAGGTCCGCGCCCGCTACGTCGTCGACGCCTCCGGCAACACCGGCCGCCTCCACACCGCGGCCGGCGGGGAGCGGGTGTACTCCCCGTTCTTCCGCAACATCGCGGTCTTCGGCTACTTCGAGAACGGACGCCGACTGCCCCCGCCGAACCAGGGCAACATCCTGTGCGCCGCCTTCGACTCCGGCTGGTTCTGGTACATCCCGCTGAGCGACCGCCTCACCAGCGTCGGCGCCGTCGTCCACCGCGAACACGCCGCCCAGGTGCAGGGCGATCCCGAACAGGCACTTGCCGAACTGGTGGACCAGTGCGCTCTGGTACGGGAATACCTGGCCGACGCCCGGCGCGTCACCGAGGGGACGTACGGCACCGTGCGGGTCCGCAAGGACTACTCCTACTGCGACACCCGGTTCTGGGCGCCGGGAGTGGCCCTGGTCGGCGACGCCGCGTGCTTCATCGACCCCGTCTTCTCCTCCGGCGTGCACCTGGCGACCTACTCCGCCCTGCTCAGCGCCCGCTCGATCAACACCGTACTGAGCACCGGGATGGACGAACGACGGGCCTTCGACGAATTCGAAACCCGCTACCGCCGCGAATACACCGTTTTCCACGACTTCCTCGCGGCCTTCTACACCATGCAGGCCTCGAAGGACACCTACTTCTGGCAGGCCCGCAAGGTGACCGGCGGACAGGCAGGCGCGATGGCCTCCTTCATCAACCTGGTGGGCGGGCTGGCCTCCGGCGACCGGGCACTCACCGACGCCGAACGGGTCGCCGGCCGTCTCGGCACCGCCGCACGGGTGCTGGACGAGTCCGTCCACTGCTACCAGGCGGACGTCGCCGGCGACCCGTGGGACGAGAGCCCGATGCTCGGCGAGACGTTCGCGCAGAGCGACCTGCTCGCCGAGCAAGGAGCCACCGGAAGCGGCTTCGCGGAACAGGCCCCTCAGGTCCCGGGCGGCCTGGTCGCCACCGCGGACGGCCTGCACTGGGCGGAACCGCACCAGGCCCCTGCCGACGGCACGCCTTGACGCGCGCCGTCCCCGACCTGGCGGGCCACCACCTCGCCGCGGACCGACCGGCCGACCGGACCGACCGGTCCTCTGCCCGGACGGCCACGCCGCGCTTCCCGGGACATCGGATGTCCACCGGTCCGGGATACTGGGCTGGTGGGGATGCGTATAGCGGTGCTCGGGCCGGTCCGGGCCTTCGACAGTGACGGGACGCCGGTCGGCATCGGGGGCGCACGACTGCGCATGCTGCTCGGCCGGCTGGCGTTGGCGGCGGGCGACATGGTGTCGCCCGCCGCGCTCATCGACGGCCTGTGGGGCACGCGTCCTCCCGCGGACGCGCTCAACTCGCTGCACGCGTCGGTGTACCGGCTGCGCAGGGCCTTGCCCGACGGCGGGTTGCTGGAGTCGTCGGGGGCGGGCTACCGGCTCGTGGTGCCGAAGGAGCATGTGGACGCCGCTCGCTTCGAAGCGCTGGCGGCGCAGGGCGGGCAGGAGCTCGCCACGGGGTCGCCCCAGGAGGCGGCTGCTCTGCTCGGTGAGGCGCTCGCGCTGTGGCGGGGGCCCGCACTGGCCGACGTGCGGGAGGCCCCGTTCGCCGGTACGGCCGTGGCGCGGCTGGAGGAACTGCGTGTCACGGCGTTCGAAGACCGCTGCGATGCACAGTTGCGGCTCGGTCACCACACTGGGGTCCTGGCCGATCTGGAGGCGGCGTCGGCGGACGACCCGTTGCGGGAACGGCTGGCCGCGCTGCGTATGCGCGCCCTGCACGCGGCGGGCCGGCAGTCCGACGCGCTGGCCGTGTTCGAGGACGTACGCGGCAAGCTCGCCGACGAGCTGGGCGTCGATCCCTCGGCCGGGCTCCGGGAGGCTCACCTCGACGTGCTGCGCGGCGACGAGAAACCGCCCGCCATACGGTCCGGCCCGGCGCCCGGGCGGCTGCCCGCGCGGCTGACCTCGTTCATCGGCCGGGACGGCGAACTGGAGCTGCTCGACGGGCTGCTGGCCGCGTCCCGGCTGGTCACGGTCGTCGGGCCCGGCGGCGTGGGCAAGACGCGGCTGGCCGTGGAAGCGGCGTCCGGACACCGGGCCCACCGGCAGGGCCGGCTGTGGCTCGTCCCGCTGGCCGGGGCGCGCGGCTCTGACGGGGTGGTCGACGCGGTGCTGGGCGCGCTCAGTGCGCCGAACGCACCGCGGCCTCCCGGTGGCAGCCGTACGGAGCCGATGGACCAGGTGGTCGGCCTGCTCGGCGGGGACGAGACCGTGCTCGTCCTGGACAACTGCGAGCATGTCGTCGATGCGGTCGCCGAGTTCGCGCAGCGTGTGCTCGAACGTCACCCCCGGCTGACGGTCCTGGCCACCAGCAGGGAACCGCTGGAGGTCATGGGCGAATCCCTGTGCCGGCTCGGGCCGCTGCCCCTCCCCGCCCAGGGCGCGGACCCTGCCGAGGCCGCCGCGACGCCCGCCGTCCGGCTCTTCGCCGACCGGGCCGCGGCCGTACGGCCCGGCTTCACGCTCGACGGGCTCACGATGGGGGCGGTGGGCGAGGTGGTACGCAGACTGGACGGGCTGCCGCTCGCCCTCGAACTGGCCGCCGCCCGGCTGCGGTCGATGAGCGCCGAGCAGATCGCGCGGCACCTCGACGACCGGTTCCGGCTGCTGTCCACGGGCAACAGGGCGGCGCAGCCGCGCCAGCGCACCCTGCACGCGGTCATCGGATGGAGCTGGGAGCTGCTGACCGGCCACGAGAAGACGCTGGCACGGCGTATGGCGCTCTTCCCCGCACCGACCGGACCCGAGGCCGTCGAGGCGGTCTGTTCGGACGGCACACTGCCCGCCGGGGACGTCCCGTACGTACTCGGTTCGCTGGTCGACAAGTCCCTCGTGGAACGAGCCGGGGACAGCTACCGGATGCTGGAGAGCGTCCGGGCGTACGCGGCGGAGCAACTTCTCCAGGCGGGCGAGCGGGAAGCGGTCCGGGACCGCCTCGTCCGGTACTTCGCCGACGTGGCCGAGGAGCACGAGCCGCTGCTGCGCTCCGCCCGGCAGCACATCTCGTTCGCGTTCCTCGCCGCCGAGTACGACAATCTGGTGTTCGCGCTGCGGACGGCCGTCGACGAACGGGACGCGGACGCCGCGGCCCGGCTCCTCGGGCCGCTGTACTGGTACTGGAACTCCCTGCGCCACGACACACGGGCCGAGGCCCTGATGGCCGGCGTGTGCGCACTGGGCGACGCGCTGCCCTAGGACGCCCGGGCCGCCTTCACCGCGGTCCACCTCCTGACCGGCACCGGCGGGCCGGCCCTCGACGCCGAGCGGGTGCGCACCGTGATCGAGGACTGCGCGCGCACCGGCGCCCTGGAGCGCTATCCGATGCTGCTCCTGGTGACGCTCCCGACGGGCCGCCTCCTCGGCCTGGACGAGCTGGTCGAACGGCTGATCCACGAGGCGCGCGGACGCCGGGACCGGTGGGCCGTCGCCTGTACGTACCTCGGGGAAGCCTTCACGCATCACGACCGCGGCGACTGGGGCGGGCTCGCGAGCGCGGCGGCCGGTGCCCTTCGCGAGTTCGAGGCGGCGGGCGACCGCTTGTGCACGGCAATGACACTGGCCGGTGTGGCCCAGGTCCACTCCGTCCAGGGGGAACACGAGGAAGCGCTCGCCGCCTATCAGCGCGGGCTTGCACTCGTACCCCAGGACGAGGCCCAGTACCGGCTCGGGCTCGCCACCGAACGGATGCGCGGCGGCGACATGGCGGGCGCGCGGCACGACATCGACCGTGCCGAGCAGGCCGCCCGGGACCGGGGCGACAACTTCCTGCGGATCGGGGTCCTGGCCTGCCGGGCCGATCTGCACCGGCGCGCCGGAGAGCCGGAACGCGCCGAGCAGCAGCTGACCCGGATGGCGGCGCTCGGCCGCGAGACGTCCCTGCCCGAGGAAGCGGTCGCGGACTGGATCGCGCCCGCGAGACTGGCGATCCTCCTGGCGGCCGGCGATGCCGTACGGGCGCGTGAACTGCTGCCCGGAGCCGTTCGGGCGGCCTTCGCCCACCGGAACCTCGCTCCGGCCGCCCAGCACCTGGCCAGGCTGCTGCTCGCGGAGGGCGACCCGGCAGGCGCGGCCACCGCGCTCGGCACGAGCCAGGCCATCCGCGGCGCCTTCGACGCCGGCGACCCGGAGCTGCGCGAACTCGCCGCCGAACTGGTGCGGCGGCTCGGCCGCGCGGAGTACGACGCGGCGTACGGCCAGGGCGCCACCATGCCGCGGCAGAAGGCACTCGACCGCCTGAGCCCGGCCGCCGACGGCGTCTGACAGCCGCCCGCCGGGCCTGTCAGTACGTGATCAGAGCGCTGTCATCGCCGGTCGGCACTGTCTTCCCCGTGCCGAACAGCGGGCGGACAGCCGGGGAGGAATGCTTCGCCGTCGTCCCGTGGCTTGCCGGCCCGCGGTCCGTCGACCCCAAGTTTGCTCCCGCACGCGCCGCCGGCCTTCACGCTCTCCCCCCCCCGTGGTGGAACCAGCCCTGGCCCACCGACCGGCAACGCGCACACCACACCGCCCCTGCCGCCATCACGGCAGGCACATGCCTGGATCCCGAAGCCGGCTTCCGCGACCCCGACGACCGCACTCGGTGGCCGTGCGCGTGCCGTGTGCCGGAACCGCCGGTCAGGGGGTGCGAATGCGCTGTCCGTCGGGTCCGGCGGTGACCTGGTAGTCATTCCACAGGGGCCAGCCCAGTTGGCTGTAGGGACGGCGCTCGCGCTGGCCGCGCACCTTCATGAAGTCCAGGCCTCCCACCATCCGGCCGGTGGCGTTACCCTGGCCGTCGCACACCAGCCGGCACAGACCGTCGCAGTGGAACGGCGTGTCCATCGGCGTGACGATCACGCCGCCCGGGCGGACCTGGCGCAGCCAGGCCTGGGGGATCTCGCGGACGGCGGCGGTGGACAGGATGCCGTCGAAGGGCGCCGCCTGTTCGTAGCCCTGTTCACCGTCACCGGTGACGACGGTCGGTGTGATGCCGAGGTGGGCCAGTTTGCTCTCGGCCTGTTCGGCAAGAGCCGCGTCGATCTCGACGGTGACGAGATTGGCGGCGCCGACGCGGTGGGCGAGCAGGGCGGCGTTGTAGCCGCTGCCCGTCCCGATCTCCAGGATCCGTTCGCCGGGCCGCGGGTCGAGGTGGTGCAGCATGCCGATGACGGCGGCGGGACATGAGAGGGAGCTGGTGAAGTCGCCGCAGTCGCTCGGCCCGTCCTCGGGCCGGATCTCGCCGAAGGCGATCTGGGTGATGAGCGGGGCCAGCGGCCGGTAGATCCGCTTGAGCCATGCCTGGGGCCGCTCGGTACGGTCCAGCACGGCGAAGCGGCCGTCCCGCTGGGCGGTGGTCCAGTAGCGGTCGGGGACGAAGTGCTCTCGCGGGGTGTCGAGGAAGGCCTGCCGCAGCCACGGGCGGTCCTCGAAGTAGCCCGGCCCGTAGGTGTCGATCGTCGCCGCGCACTGCCGGCGCAGCTCGGTCGCGTCCAGCCGTCGAGGGGGAATGTCAGCGCTGGTCTTCGTCGTCATCGTCGTCTTCGTCGCGCTGCGGCGCGGGGTTGCCCGGGTCGCCGGGGCTGGAGAACGGGCCGCCGACCTGACCGTCGCCCTCCTGACGGTGTCCCATGGCGTCTCTTTCCCGCTGGAAGTGGTCGTAGCCAAGTGTCCTCGCCCCGCTGCGTGAGCGCCAGATCCCGCGGCACTCGCCCGGGTGCGGCTCAGTCGTCGGGGTCGATCTTGCGGTGGTTGCCGGACCGGCCGATGTCCAGGTCCAAGAAGGCCGTCAGCGGCGTTCCGCCGTTCCAGAATCCGAGCAGGTTGGCGTCGATGAGCACCAGGTGGTGCTTGGTGGCGAAGGCGCGCGCCTGTCGGGTGAAGACGCAGGAGGCGACGAAGACGGGGACGTCGGCGCCGTGCTCGTCGCGGGCGGTGCCGTTGAAGGTTTGCAGGTCGCGGCTGCCGACCGAGCGGTGCTTGGCGTAGCGCTTGCACTGGATGACCAGCTTTCTGCCGTCGGGCAGGAGAGCGATGACGTCCGCGCCCAGGTCGCCGGCGCCGCCGACCCGCTGCACCTGGGTGCAGCCGTCCCGGCGGCACAGCCCGGCCACGTACTCCTCGAACTCCTGGCCGTTCATCTTCCACACCGCCGCCAGCGAACGGCGGGCCTGGCGGCGCGCCTCCTCCTGCCGGCGGGCCTGCTCGGCACGTGCCTCACGCCGCCCGGCACGCACCAGGCCCGCGACGACCACGACCACCGCCACACCGGCCACCGTCAACAGCACCAGCGTCACCATCCGGGTCCCCTTTGACGAAGCACACGCTGCCGCCTTCCCTCCCCCTTGCGCAGAGAAGTATCCGCCCGGTCTGCCGGTGCCCGCTCGCGCAACGGAAGACGTGAGCCAGCACGTCGAGGATCCGAACAGGTCCCGCCGTGGCGGCCAGACCCTTCCGCCGAGGGGACGGCCGGTGGCGAAGGCGTAGCGCGCAAGCGCGTGAGTGTTGCTGCCGGAAGCCTCGGGCTGCGCCGGACGCGCACAGATCCGTGTCAGATCGCGCTGCCTGCGGTCGGTCAAGGGAGGGTCTCGTCGTCGGTCGGCCGGGTCTCTGCCCGCAGTTCGTCTGCCGCACGGCGCAACTGTTCGGTGAAGCGCAGGTACCGGGCAGCCTGCCGCTCGTGATCGCGGGCCGGTTCCTCCTGGATGTCGGCCGGCGCGCTCACCGCGGCGGCCGCCTGCTCGCGTAGCGGGCGTTCCCGTTTCTCCAGGTCCTGCCGGGGTGAGCGCCCTTCGGCTGCCTGCCGGGCCGCGGAGGTGGCCGTCTCCCGCCCATCGGACAGCCGCTCGCGCTCGTCGACAGCTCGCTCACGCTCGTCGTGGCGTGCCGCGGCGCCCTCGGAACCGGGCCCGTGGTCCTGCGGTTGCGTGCCCACCTCGGTGGTACAACCCGTCAGAAGGCTCAAGTCGCAGGCGGAACGGAAGGGAGTACGGGCTCAGACCATGCCGCTGCGGTTCAGGACGACTCGGCCGGAGGCGGCGGTCGCGATGACGACGAGCCGGACATCGCCAGAACCTCACGGCACACGGCGCCCGCCAGGTTCGCACGCCGGCCGGACGCTGCGCGAGCACACCTCCGCGCAGCGTCCGGCGGACATCGACCGTGCGTGAGCCCCACCCGGGCTCCCTGCCCCGGCGTCAGTCTCCCGCGGTACCCGACACCCGCGCGATCCACTCCTCCACCTCGTACGAGCCGCGCGGCATCGCGGCGGACAGGTTTTCGTAGCCGTCCTCGGTCACCAGTACGTTGTCCTCGATGCGCACCCCGATGCCGCGGAACTCCTCCGGTGCCAGCAGGTCGTCCGCCTTGAAGTACAGGCCCGGCTCGACCGTGAGGACCATGCCTGCCTTCAGCTCGGCGTCCATGTAGTCCTCGCGCAGCAGCAGTTGGCAGTCGTGTACGTCCATGCCCAGGTGGTGGGAGGTGCCGTGGACCATCCAGCGGCGGTGCCAGCCGCCGTGGTCCGGGTCGAGGGTCTGCTCGAGCGTGACTCCCTCGGGGAGCAGTCCCCACTCGTGCAGGCGGCGGGCGATGACCTCGTTCGCAGCGGCGTGGATGTCGCTGAACTTGTTGCCCGGCTTCACCGCTTCCATGCCGGCCTGCTGTGCCTCGTGGACCGCGTCGTAGATCTTGCGCTGTACGTCGGTGAAGCGGCCGGTCACCGGAAGGGTGCGGGTGATGTCGGCGGTGAACAGGGAGTCGATCTCGATTCCGGCGTCGATGAGGATCAGGTCACCCGCGCGGACCTTGCCGGTGTTCTTCGTCCAGTGGATGGTGTTGGCGTGGTCGCCGGACGCGCAGATCGACTCGTATCCGACGCCGTTACCCTCGTGCCGGGCGTACAGGCCGAAGATTCCCTCGATCCAGCGTTCACCGCGCCCCTTGCGCACGGCTTCCGGCAGGGTCGCGATGATCGCCTCGAATCCCTCGTGGGTGGCGGCGATCGCCTTGCGCATCTCGCCGACCTCCCACTCGTCCTTGACGATCCGTATCCCGGACAGGTGGCGGGCCAGTTCCTCGTCGGCCTTCTCCTGCTGTTCGCCGGACCGGGACGTTCCCGCCTGGGCGCGGGTGGTGTCGACGAGCTCGGTGAGCTGCGGGTCGGCCGACCGGACCACGCGCAGCCGGGCAGCGGCGTCGTCCTTGGCCAGGTCGGCGGCGAGCGAGTCGATGTGGCGGGCGGTGAGGCCGAGTTGCGACTCGATGTCCGCGACGGTCGGGCGGTAGCCGACCCAGAACTCCCCGTACCGGGAGTCGGTGTAGAACTCCTCGGTGTCCCGCGGGGCCGGCGGGCGGAAGTACAGGATGGCGCGGTGTCCGCCCTCGGGGCCGGGGTCCAGTACCAGGACGCTGTCGGGCTCGGCGTGTGCGCCGAGCCCGGACAGGTGGGCGAAGGCGGTGTGCGGCCGGAAGGTGTAGTCGGTGTCGTTGCTGCGTACCTTCAGGCCGCCGCCGGGGATGACGAGCCGCTCGCCGGGGAACCGCTGGGAGACGGCCGCCCGTCGGCGGGCCGCGTGGTCGGCGACCTCGGCACGGGGTGTGGGCGAACGGTCGTCGGCTGCCCATCCGGAGGCCATGAACTCGCGGAACTCGGCGTTGGTGGGGGTGCCGCGGTGGCCGGCCTTGGGCTGATTCTCGCTCGTCATGCCGGATATCCTGTCAGATCGACCGGCCATTCGAACCTCTGTCGTGCACACTGGTGTTCGCGCGGAAGCGGTGTCCGGGAGGGCTCTCGGGAACGGGGTCCGCTCCCCCGAATCACGGGTTTTCCGGTGGACTGGTCTCCTCGCGGCAGCGGACCATGAAGGACCGCTCGAAGACGATGACGGGCCGGGACCGGGACAGCCGCTCGCCGAGGGTCCGGCTCGTCGCGTAGAGGGTGTCGCCGACGAAGACGGGGCCCTTCAGGCGGACTCGGCCCCGCCCCGGTCGGCCACCGCCCGCGCCGTAGTGCTGATCGAAGTGGAGCGGGTGTTGGTTTCATTGTCAGCGGGGTCAGCCAGGTGTTGTCGGCTTCGGAGAGGGTGCGGCCCGGCCAGTGCCGGATCACCATGCCGGGCTCGAAATCGGCTCGTGCGGCTCGTCGGAGCCGTCGGCGATCAGCGTATTCCGGCAGGTCTACGGCTGTACGAATTCCTGCACCACGCTGGTGCCGCCGTCGACGGAGAAGCACGGACCGTTCTCGAGGCCGCGGCCGACGATACGGCGGACATCCGCACGGCCTGCGGAGTGCGCGACCTCGACGGCGGTTGCGCGAACGGCTACGGAGCCGGCAAGTGGGCGGGCGAGGTGCTGCTGCGCGAGGCGCACGACACGTTCGGTCTGCCGGTCGCCGTGTTCCGCTCGAACCTGATCCTCGCGCACCCGCGCTGCGGGGGCCAGCTGAACATCCCGGGCGTGTTCACCCGCCTCTTGCTGAGCCTGCCGGCGGCCGGAATCGCCCCAGGCGGCTTTTACGCCCGGGGCACCGGTGACGGCAGCGGGCACTACAGCATTCGCTGTTCCCCCTGCCGCACGCCTTCGCAAGGCCGGAGAAACCCCTGCCTGGATCCGCCCTGCCGGCAGACGAATTCCGCGCGGCAGTGCGGGCCGCCGCCCTCAACAAGGAGAACGACATTCCCCCTTTGCCGCAGGACCTGATCGCCCCGCCACAAGCATTCCGCGGTCAGGCCAGGACGGGCATGAACCCGCCGTGAGCAGTGCCGGATCCCAGCAAAGCGGCCCAGTCGAGGCTCTCGGGCAGTGCGTCGAGAGAAAGGACCACCGCGCCACCGGCCTGCTCGGCGTCCGTGCACCAGTCGGCCATCTCACCCGGCTCGTCGGCTTCACCGGTCTCGACGATCACCGGCGCGACGAGGGCGGGGATCATGAGGCCGGCTCCTGCGGGCCCGTCCACGACACACACGGTGAGTCTGGGAACGATGCTCCAGCCAGCACACTGTGGGACCGCCCCGTCCGGCGCGGTCAGGGTCGGCAAAATGTCGTGTACGGGAGCGTCGGACAGCAGGAGTACGGGGGTAGCCCCCCGAATGAACAGGGTCTTCTCAGGTTCCAAAAGCACCAGACCACTCTTCCAGGCTGTCGCGGCGGCTGGAACGGCGGGGCGGCCGCGATATACGCAATCAGGCTGTTACCGCGAAGGCGTCACGGACGTGTTCGGCGCTGCGGCCATCGGGCAAGTGGAAGTGCCGCGAAGGGGCTGGGCGGGTCCGGATTCGGGGATGCCGGGAGTACCGGACTCCATGCACGGCGTGGTTCGCCCACTCGCTCCGTGCATGACCCGTGAAATCCCGGCTCCCGGCTCCCGGAGCACTCCTCAGTGGTCCGCGTGATTCCCTGCCCACACCGGCGGGGTCCGGCCCGACCACGGGCTTGCCTGTTCGAGTTGCCCGGCGAGGCGGAAAAGGCGGCCTTCGAGCCCGTATCCGGCGGCGAACTGCATACCGACCGGGAGTCCCGTCTCCGGGTCGGCCGTCACAGGCACGGACATGGCGGGCGTGCCGGCCACGTTGAACGCCGCGGAGAACGGCGAAAGATCGAAGAGGCGGCGAAGCCAGCCAAGGCCGTCCAGTGCCTCCACACCCTTCGCATGAGTGCCCAAGGGTGGGGGAAGCTCCGGCGTGGTCGGGGTGAGCAGTATGTCGTGGGCGTCGAAGTACCGTGCCAGGCTCCGGGCGATCCGGTTGCGGATTTCGAGGGCGGTGACGAACTGGGCGCCGCTGACCCGCTGCCCGTAGTGGTAGCCGGCAAGGGTGGGCGGCTCCAGGGTCGAGGAGTCGATGGGCCGGTCGAGGGCGGCAGCCAGCCCGTCGATCGAGGCCGTGAGATTCGCCGTCCACTGACGGGCGCTGGCCAGGACGAACTCCTCCCAGTCGGCCCCGAGGTCGACCTTGACCTCCGCCACCTGGTGGCCGAGGGATTCGAGCAGACGTACGGTGCGGGAGAGCGCGTCGGCCACTGGTGTGGTCGTGCGGTGCCCGCCCCAGGCCTGGGTGAGGACACCGATCCGCAGCGAGCCCGGGTGGCGGGTGACTTCCTGCGCGTACGGCCGGGACGGCTCCTGGGCGAAGTACGGGTCACCCGGCTCCGGGCCGCGGATCTGGTCGAGCAGTGTCGCGCTGTCGCGTACCGTGCGGCTGACGCTGCCGTGCACGACCAGGCCGTTGAAGAGTTCGTCGAAGCAGGGGCCCACGGAGACCCGGCCGCGGGTGGGCTTCAGCCCGAACAGGCCGTTATGGGCGGCGGGGATGCGGATCGATCCGGCGGCGTCGGTGGCGTGCGCGATCGGGACCACGCCGGCGGCGACAGCCGCGCCCGCGCCCCCGCTGGATCCTCCCGCGCTGCGCGCCAGGTCCCACGGGTTGCGGGTCGCGCCGTACAGCACGGGTTCCGTCGTGTTGCTGTAGGCCATTTCCGGTGTCGCGGTACGCCCGAACGTCACGAGCCCGGCGCGACGGAAGCGCAGCATCAGGGAGGAGTCGGCGCCCGAGACGTTACCGGACGCGAGACGGCTGCCCAGCTCCATCCGCTTCCCGGCCATGGAGACCGCGATGTCCTTGATCAGGAAAGGGACTCCGGCCAGCGGTGCGCTGCCGGGGCTGGGCTCATCGTCGGCCGGCCATGTCTCCACGATGGCGTTGATCTGCGGATTGACCGCCTGGGCGGCCTGGCGTGCGGCTGCTTCCAGTTCGGCGGGGGTCACATCGCCTTTGGCCACCAGCTCGGCGAGCCCGACCGCGTCGTAGCTCACGTACTCGGCAATTCTCACTGTCACTCCCAACGGAAAGAGCGATACCTTCGAGTACCGAACGATACCGATCGGTATCGCATGGCACGGACTGGTACCGTAGCAGGGGAAGTGAGTGGCCCCACAGCGGACCGGACGTCACGGAGTAGTCATGGCAGCAAGCGCCGGCAGGCCGAGCAGAGTGGCGAAACTGCCGCCTCGTGAGCGCATCCTGGACGCCGCGGAAGAGCTCTTCCAGAGCGAGGGGATCCAACGGGTGGGCGTCCAGACGATCGCCGAGCGGGCCGAGACCACCAAAATGGCGATCTACCGGCACTTCGAAACCAAGGACGCGCTGGTCGCGGAGTGGCTGCGGATCGTCGCCGCCGACTACCAGGCGGCCTTCGACCGGGTCGAGGCCGAACACCCCGGCCGGCCCAGGGACCAGATTCTCGGCCTGGCCCGCTTCATCGCCGAGGGATTGCCGGCGATCTCGCACCGGGGCTGCCCGTTCATCAACTCCATCGCCGAGCTGCCCGACCGCTCCCATCCCGCACGGCAAGTGATCGAGAAGCACAAGGCCCACCAGACCCGCAGGCTGGTCGGCATGTGCACCGAGGCCGGGCTGCGCGATCCCGAGCAGGCCGCAGCCGCGATCACCTTCGTACTGGAAGGCGCCCAGGTCAGCACACAGAACGGAAGCATCGATCAGGCGGGGGACCGTCTGATGGGAATCGTCGAGGGGATCCTGGCGCAGCACCGCTCCCCCCTCGTCGCATCCCGGGCGACAACCGGCTGACCGCTCCGCACTCGCGTCCCCCATACCGAGAATGAACAACACCTGTCTCGGTGCCACCGTGGTGAAAGCACCTCCCGCCGTGCCGTCTCGCCGCCAGGCCGAGCGAGTTACGGGGGACGGCGACCCGACGTGCCGGGCCCGCAGACCGGAGCGTGACGATGCCCGGGCCGTACACGGGCATCATGCGGCCGGCGCCTTGGAACCGGTCCGTGTCACAACTGGGAGCGCGTGGCATCGCACCGCGTCGTGGCAACTGAAACGCACGCCCCCGGCGCACTCCATGTCACCGTGAGCGGATCATTGTGATAATGCTCCCGGCACTCTTACGGTTGCGGCGCGGCATCAACCGCTCACGGGAGCGAAGGCGCAAATGCATTCGCATTGCGTCGGTCCGGTCCCGTGATCCGCGTGATCCCCCAAGGGAAAAGGAGTGCGACCATGACGTACGAGCGTCCCACACTCACCAAGGTCGGCGGCTTCCGCAAGGTGACGGGCATCAAGAACACCGGTCCCAAGGATGTTCTCGGCGGCAAGCAGTTCCTGTGACGCGACCGGTGCGGAGCCGTTGAGCGGACCCGCACCGTGGCCCGGGGCGGGGCGGCCCCCCCCCCGCCCCGCCCCCCGTCAGACAAACCCATCCCCCAGTCCCCCCCCCCCTCCCCAAACCCCCCCCACCAAAAACCACAACCTCGGAAAAAGCCCCCTCTCCT
>NZ_JBVIBD010000026.1:58703-107759 GCF_055573595.1 Streptomyces sp. NPDC030165
AGGTGAAGAGAGAGGAGCAGGAGCAAGCATATTGATCCTCGGCGCCCCCCCCCCCCCCCCCCCCCCCCCCCGCCCCGCGGCAGGCCGAGCCCGTCCGCCGGTCCCCCGCCCGTTCCCGAAGTCACTCCGACCGAAGGCCGTAGCTGTGGAAGAGTCCCTGTCTCTGTCGGCCCTGTCCAGCTGGTTCGTCGTCCTGCCCGACACCGACGCGGCCACCACGGTCGCCGCGAAGGCACTCTCCCACGCGTCGCACAGCCTGCGTCACGCGTCCGGCAGGCCCTGGCTGGTGGGCCGGTGGACGGCGGAGTCGGCCGTCGTGGGAGTGCACGGCAAGACCCGCGTCGTCGTGATCGGGGAGCATTCCGTCACCCACCAAGAAGCCCAGCGCGCCGCCGCGGCAGCAGCCACCACCGCGTCGCTGACTGCTCTGGACCGCCACAGCACCACCTGGGCGGGCAGCTTCCACCTCGTGGCCAGTTCAGACGGAGAGGTCCGGGTACAGGGCGGGGTCGTCGACCTGCGGCGGGTGTTCTACGCCGACACCACGCCTGCGGCGTCGGCCCGGGTGAGCGTCGCGTCCGACCGGGCCGACGTGCTGGCCGAACTGGTCGGTGCGGAGCTGGACGAACGCCGTCTCGCCCTGGAGTTGCTCACCTTGGGCGTACCGCACCCGCTGTCGGGATCACCGCAGTGGCGGGGCGTCCACGCTCTGCCCGGCGGCCACTGCCTGAGGCTCGACGCCGACGGGCGGGCGCGGTCGAGCCGGTGGTGGTCGCCGCCCGACCCCGATGTTCCGCTGGCGGAGGGGGCCGTGCGCCTGCGCGAGGTGCTGACCGCCGCCGTCGATGTGCGCACGCGGGGACGCGACCTGGTGACGACGGACCTGGGCGGTCTGGACTCGACCGCCGTGTGCTGCGCCGCGGCACGCGGGGAGGCGAAGGTCGTCGCCTACACCGCCGCCCTCCACGACGAACTCGGCGATGATGTGCACTGGGCGCGGCAGACCGTCCAGACCCTGGGATCGGTCGAGCATCACGTCGTGCCCGCCCAGGACACGGCCCTGACGTTCGACGGCATCGATACCCTCCAGGACATCCTGGACACGCCCAGCATGCTCACGGTCGACCGCAACCGCCGCATGCACCTCGTGGGCCTGGCGGCCGCCCGGGGTTCCGGGGTGCACCTGACCGGACTGGGAGGCGACGAACTCCTGGCCGGAACACCTGCCCGCCTGCACGCCTTGATGTCCGCTCACCCCTTCCGCGCGCTGCGGGACGTGCGCGGGTACGCGGCCAAGTACCAGTGGCCCCGGCGCAAGGTGCTGCGCCAACTCGTGGACCGCCGCTCCTACCGGAGCTGGCTCGCCCGGGTCGCCCGTGACCTGACCGAACCGGCGGCCGCCGCGGACGAGCCGCTGCTCGACTGGTCCGTACCGCCCCGGATGCCGCCCTGGGCCACGTCCGAGGCTGTCGCGGCGGCGCGCGAGCTGCTGTCCACCTGCCTTCCGGACGCCGAGCCGCGGGGCAGGGGGCATGGCGAACACCGGGAACTGGCCGCGATGGACGGCATCTCCCAGTGGACCCGGCACATCGGGCAGATGGCCGCACCCCTGGGGGTCACCGTGGCGGCCCCGTACTACGACGACCGCGTCATCGAAGCGTGCCTCGCGGTCCGAACACCGGACCGGATCACCCCTTGGCGTTACAAACCGCTGATCGTGGAGGCCACGCGCGGCATCGTGCCCGAAGCCGTCCGCACGCGCGGCACCAAGGCCAACGCCACCTTCGAGGAAGAGACCGGGCTGCGGCGCCACCGCGGCCGGCTGCTGGCGCTCTGCGAGGAGTCCCGGCTGGGCCGGCTCGGCCTGGTCGACGTGGACGCCCTGCGGGAGTGGTGCCGCCGCTCGCTGTCCGCGGAGACGGAGAGCTACCTGCTGCACCCGACCGTGGCCTGTGAAGTGTGGCTGCGCTCCCGCGACATGACACCGGCACCGCCGGGCCCCTGACCGAACAGAGAGGTGACGGCGATGTACGCGCTGAAACCCGGTGTTCTGCTGACCGAGACCGAGTACGGCATGGCGCTGCTCGACCAGAAGAGCGCCGAGTACTGGACCCTCAACCCCACAGCGGCAGTCGTCCTCCAGTCCCTGCTGGACGGCCGCGGCATCGAGCAGGCGGTGGAGGCACTGACCGGACACTACGAGGGTGTCGACACCGACCTGGCCACCCAAGACGTCATTCGCATCATCGACGACCTGCGCTCCGCGGGCCTCATCGCGCCGTAGCCGCCGCACCGGGCACGCGCCTGCCCCAGGGAAGAGGTACGCAATGTCGACGCCGGAAGCGGTCCCCTACCGCCCTCGCTCCATCCCCTTGGCCCGCCGCCTCACGGCTCGGGTGGCGGTGGGCTGCGCCCATGCGCTGGCCACGCTGCCACCCGGCCGGATCCGCGTCGTCCTGGGCTGGATACGGCGCGGGGCCGAGCCCGCCACGCTCGCCGAGGCCGCCCGCGCCCGGCAGACGGTGCTCGCCGTGAGCCTGGCCGCCGGAGGGAGCAAAGGATGCCTGCCCCGGTCCCTGGCCACCGTGCTGCTGTGCCGTCTCCACGGGCAGTGGCCCGCATGGTGCGTAGGAGTCCGCGCCCGCCCGCCGTTCGCCGCACACGCCTGGGTGGAAGCGGAAGGGGAACTCGTCGGGGAGAACGTACCGGCCTCCTACTTCCAGCGCTTCTTCGCCGTGGAGTGAGGCCGTGACCTCAGCGCCCCCGACCGAAGCCCGCCGTACCGACGGCCCGGCGCACCCACCGGATCAGTCGGCCGGCCCCGTCGGCCCCGACCCTGCGTGGTCCGGCCTCCGGATCCTCGCCGGCCATCTGCGACCGCAGCGCGGACGCATGCTCGTCGGAGTCGCGCTCGGCCTGCTGGGCAGCCTCCTGGGACTGGCCCAGCCGATGGCGGCCAAGCACGTGATGGACCTCATCGGCCATGAGCAGCCGACCGCCGGCCCCGTCATCATCCTCAGTACGCTGGTGGTGGCCGGCGGACTTCTCGCGGGTCTCGGCCACTATGTGCTCGACTGCTCCGCCGAGTCCGTCGTGTGCACCGTCCGGCGCAGGCTGACCCACCTTCTTCCACGCCTGCGCGTGCCGGTGATCGAACACACCGAGCCGGGCGATCTGATCGCCCGCGTCACCTCTGACACCGCACTGCTGCGACGCACCGCTCCCCAGGCCGTGTCGGCCGCGGTCACCGGCACTCTGATCACTGTGGCGACCATCGTGATGATGGGGCTGCTGGACGCTGTGCTGCTCGGCGTCACCCTCACCGTGATCGCGTTCGTCGGCCTCGTCGTCATCGTGGTGACCCCGCACATCGGCCGGGCCACCCGGCACACGCAGGAAGCCGTCGGCCGCATGGGAGCCGGGCTCGAACGGACGCTGGGTGCGCTGCGCACCGTCAAGGCGGCGGGCGCCGAGCAGCGGGAGACCGCGGCGCTGCACCGTGCGGCCGAGTACGCCCGCCGCACGGGCGTCCGCGCCGCCGCATGGGAGGCGGTGTCGGCAACCCTGTCGGCCGTCGTCCTCCAGGCCTGCTTCCTGGTCGTGCTCGGCGTAGGCGGTGCGCGGGTGACCTCCGGCTCCATCGGCGTCTCCACTCTCGTCGCCTTCCTGCTCTACCTCTTCGCGCTCGCCCCCAGGATCGGGCAACTGGTCGAAGGGGCTGGGCAGTTGCAGATCGGGGCAGCCGCGGCCGTGCGTATCCGGGAAGCCGAGTCGCTGGAGGCCGAGGAAGCGGAGGGTGGTACGGAAGCGGAGGGTACGGCAGGGCGTACGGAAGGACGTGGCGACGCGGCGGCCACGGCCCCCGAGCAGCCTCCCGGCTCTCACGGACGGCACGGGCACCCCGCCACGGTGACCTTCCGGCAGGTGCGCTTCGCCTACCGGCCAGATCTCCCCTCGGTCCACCGTCACGTCTCCTTCGCCGTTCCCGCCGGGGGCATGACTGCGATCGTCGGACCGTCCGGCGCGGGCAAGACCACCGTCTTCGCCCTCATCGAGCGTTTCTACGAGCCGGACGCCGGCCGCGTACTGCTGGACGGCAGGGACGTACGCCGATGGCCTCTCGCCGAGCTCCGCGCCGCCATCGGCTACGTCGAACAGGACCCGACCGTCCTCGCCGGAACCTTGCGCGACAACCTGACACTGGGCGCAGCCGACGCCACCGACGAGCAGATTGCCCAGGTCCTGCGCCTGGCCCGGCTCGACACCGTGACGGACCGCCTGCCGCACGGTCTGGACACCCAGGTCGGCCACCGCGGCAACCGGCTCTCCGGCGGCGAGCGGCAGCGGGTGGCGATCGCCCGGGCCTTGCTCCGACGGCCTCGGCTGCTCCTCCTCGACGAGGCCACCTCCCAGCTCGACGCGGCCAACGAGGCCGCCCTGCGGGAGACCATCACGGACACCGCACGCCGCACCACCGTCCTGGTGGTCGCACACCGTCTGTCCACCGTGATCACCGCCGACCGCATCCTGGTCATGGAAGCCGGCCGGGTCCGGGCACGGGGAACCCATGTCGAACTGATGGCGCGTGACGCCCTGTACGCCGAATTGGCGAGCACACAACTGATCGCCTTCCGCCGGCGTCACGGACCTTCAGCCCCGGTTCCGGAATGCTGACCTCGGCGTTCAGGTCCGTCCCGGATCGGCGACGTCGCGGGCTCGCGCCGCGGTCCGGCTCGTCCCCAGGCAAGTTGTACGGGTGACGTGCGAGGCCACCGAGGGAGTTTTAGGTGGATGAGGTATGGCCTGATCCAAATGGTGGAGTGATGAGGAATGAGCCGATACATGGTGGTGGCGTGACACGACCGCAGTGGGCTGGCAGGGTGACGGAACGAGCTCGGACAGCCGCCGGCCGGCCGGCGTCAACCAGACCCATCGACTGCAAGAGGGTGTGGAACGTGGCAGAGCAGACCGCTGCATCGGGGTCCTTCTACCGGCGCATCGACGCCGTGGTGAGGGCCAAGGGCAACGACCCCGTCACGTGGGTCCTCAAGGACAACTCCTACGTGCGCTACGACATGAAGGACAACCACGGCTTCGAGGGGTACCCGAAGCTCATCGAGGGCAACTGGCCCGGCCTGGTGGACAGCTTCGGGCGCCGTATCGACGCCGCGCTCAACCGCCGGGACCAGCCGCACATCGTCTACCTCTTCAAGGACAGCCAGTACGTCCGCTACGACCTGGATTCCGACAAGGTCGAGCCGGGCTACCCGCTGAGCATCGCGGAGGGGTGGAAGGGGCTGCCGCCGGACTTCCAGCTCGGCATCGACGCGGCCGTCAACCACCAGAGCAGCCCGAACGTCAGCTGGTTCTTCAAGGACGACCTGTACATCCGCTACGACGTCCCGAACGACAAGCTGCTGGGCGGCCCGACGCCCATCCTGCGCGGCTGGCGCGGGCTGCCGGAGACCTTCCAGCGGGGTATCGACGCGGCCGTCAACTCGGTGCTCGACGCGGACAAGGTGTACCTGTTCAAGGATGACCAGTACGTCCGGTACGACCTGGTCAGCGACAGGACCGACAGCGGCTATCCGCTGCCGATCGAGGGAAACTGGAACTTCTTCGTGTGAGCCGCTCGGCATGACGCTTGCGGCGGCACGGCGCCCCGTCCGGCTGGTTCCGGGCGGGGCGCTGGCGTGGGTGTTCGGACCGCTGCCAGGTCCACCGGGCCACCCGGCGCACGTCGACATCCAGGTTTCCCGTCGGGCGTGTGCCGAAGGCGTGGGGTGCACTGCCGCAGCGTGATGACGGCGCAATCACCTATTTGTACATCTGTTCTTAAGGCTTGTACGTTAGCGCGCATGTCGCACATCGAACCGCTGCCGACGGACCCTCCCGAAGGCGGAACGGCTGCCCAAGACGTGGTCGGCGGCGAGTGCCGGCCCCGCGCCGGGTCGGGTGGCGGGCGGCGGCGCACCCGTCGCAACGACCCCGGCCGCAAGACGCACATCCTGGACGCCACCCTCGACGTCATCGCGGAGCGCGGGGTGGCCGGGACGACGCATCGGCACGTCGCTGCCCGGGCCGGCGTACCGCTCGGGTCGATCACCTACCACTTCGCCGGCCTGGCCGATCTCCGGACGCAGGCGTTCGCCCGGCACGTCGAGCAGCAGTCCGCCGTGTTCAGGGGCCTGTTCGAAGGCGTCGGGACGCGCGAGCAATGCGTCGAGGTCCTCGTCGATCTCGTCCACGGAGGTCCGACCCGGCACCGCAGCGCGGTCCTCGGCTTCGAGCTGCACCTGGCGGCGCTGCGCAACCCCGCGCTGCGGGCTCTGACGCAGGCATGGACACAGGACAGCCGCACCGTTCTGGCCCGTTTCACCGGCCCGGACGGCGCCGCCCGCCTGGACGCCCTGCTCGAAGGGATGATCCTGCACGCGCTGCTCAGGACCGCGCCGGAGTCGCGCGAGACGACGCGGGAGGCGATCGCCCGGACGCTCGGCCCAGCCGGTCGGCCGGGAACGTGACCGGGGTTCCTGCCGCCGTCCCGACAGCGTCGGTAGCGGGCGCGGTGACGACGGCCGGTGAGAGGGCTGCCGCGTGCGACAGCCGCTGCCTCCGTCCACCGGCCCGGAGGCTTCCGCCGGAACACTGCTCTGGGGTACGGGTGCGGCGCTCGCGCTCCGGCACGCATACACACACCGCTGTCGTGCGAGTACGAAACCCTTGGAGATTCCCGTGGCCCGTCATACGCCCCTGATCACCGTCACCGAGGCGGAGCTGAACGAGTTGCGCTCACGGCTGCTGCACACCCGCTGGCCGGCCCCCTGGCCCGCCGGCGGGTGGGAGGCCGGAACGGACCCCGGTGAACTGCGACGCCTGGTCACCTACTGGGCCGGCGACTACGACTGGCGTACTCACGAAGCCTGCGTCAACGCCCTGCCGTCGCACCTCGCGGACATCGACGGAACGCCCGTCCACTACCTGCGTTTCGACGGCGAACACCCCGGCGCCCTGCCGATCGTCCTGACCAACGGGTGGCCCAGCTCCTTCCTCGAACTGACCGGCCTCGCCCGGCGGCTGGCCACGCCGACGCGGTACGGGGGTGACGCCGCCGACGCGTTCACCGTCATCGTCCCCTCGCTGCCGGGCTTCGGCTTCTCGCCGCAGCGGCCCTCGCTCGCGGAGCCGCCGCAGACCCATCAGATCTGGCACCGCCTCATGCATGACGAACTCGGCTTCGAGCGCTACGCGGCGCACGGCAGTGACCTGGGCGCCGGCATCACCTCCCGGCTCGGCGAGGCGCACTCCGAGGCGGTGGTGGGCATCCACCTGACGGCGATCGCCGGCCCGGTCGCCTACGACGCGGCCGGTGTCACCCCGGAGGAACAGGAGTACCTCGATTCCGTCGCGGCGTGGTCCGCGGAAGAAGGCGGCTATCTGCACCAGCAGAGCACCCGCCCTCTCACGCTGAGCTACGGCCTGGCCGACTCACCGACCGGGCTGCTCGCCTGGCTCGTCGAGAAGTACCGCGCGTGGAGCGACTGCGGTGGGGACCTGTCGTCCCGGTTCAGCGACGACTTCCTGCTGACCCAGGCGTCGCTCTACTGGTTCACCGGCGCCATCTCGACTTCTTTGCGGCCCTACTACGAGTACGCCCAGGGGCTGACGAGGAGGGTCGAGCGGGTCGACGTGCCCACCGCCGTCGCCCTGTTCCCGGCCGACCTCACCCAGCCGCCCCGCAGTTGGGCCGAGCGCACGTACAACGTCACCAGGTACACGCGCATGCCTCGTGGCGGCCACTTCGCCGCCCACGAAGAACCCGAGCTCCTCGCGCACGATCTCACCGAGTTCTTCCACGCACACTGAGAGATGGTCAGCCGATGGGGTTGACGAAGGTGGCGGGGTGGCGCCGTCCTGGTGGACGGCCATCGTCGCGCTGCTTCCTCACGGGCGTCAGCCCTCGTCGTCCTGATCGTCTCTGGAGGCGCGCCGCCCCCGCGTGACCGCGAGGACACTGCCGACGACGGCGATCACGGCGATGGCCAGGGCGATGCTGAATCCGCCCTCCGTGTCCCAGTACACGTCTTCCAGGCTGATCAGCAGCGCCGCCTCGTCGACGACGAGGGCCAGGCCCACCCCGTAGGCCAGGCCCAGCCAGGCGCGTGCCCGTGCCGAGCGTTCGGCCAGGCTCGCCGCGCCCACCACCGCGAGCAGCAGGATCCCCCACACGTAGTGGTGCAGGTGCACCCCGCCGGCCTGAAGGTCGCCGACTCCGGCCGCGTCGATGTGGATGAGCCAGGTCAGCAGGCGCATCCCGCCGAAGGTGAGCGTGAACCCCCACCAGGCCAGGATGAAGCCCCGGCGCTTCGGTGAGATGCCGGGCAGCAGGCGCAGCCAGGGCGAGGGGCGCTCCGTGTGTCCGGACGGTGCGCGGCCGGACGTCTTCGAGGACTTCATCCGAGCTCTCCCGCCGTGAACTTCTCGATCAGTGCGGCCATGGCGTCCGGCGCGCTGTAGTGGGCCGCGTGCGCCGCGCCCGGGATGTCTTCCGCGCGCCCGTCGGCGACCAGACCTGCCAGGCGCCGCGTCCATGTGCCGGAGGCGATGGTGTCACCCGCTCCCCGTACGACGAGTGTGGGCGCGCGGACCCGGGCCAGGTTCGCCTCGAATGAGTCGGCCGCGTCCCGCAGCGAGTGGTCAAAGGAGGCGGCGCAGCGCAGGGGGCCGGTCATCAGATAGTCGAACGCGGCCAGGAAGAGCAGGCGGAGGGGCTCTCGGGGAGCGTCCGCGACGAGCCGTGCGAACTGGCGCCGTCCGGAGACCCCCGGTTCGAGCGCCGGACCGACCAGCACCATGCGGCTCACCAGGTGGGGGTGGCGGGCGGCCAGGGCCGCGGCCACCTGGCAGCCGACCGAATTGGCCACCACCGGACTCGGGCCCAGGAGCAGTCGCCGGTGCAGGCAGGCCAAGGCGTCGGCGAGCTGTCCGACATCGGGTGCCCGGCGCACGGCGGACCGCGACCGCGCGTTGCCCGGCAAGTCCGGCACCACCACGGTCGCCCCGCCCGCGGCCAGCCGACGCGCGAGCGGCCCGAAGTACCGCCCCGAGAGTCCGAGGCCGTGTACGAGCACCATGGCCGGGCGGCCCTCGCGGGGCGGGGGCCCGTACCTGCGGGCGAAGAAACCGACGTCACTCATGTGATCCACGTGCCCACGATCACCTCCCGCACAACCCGGGTCCAGCCCGGCGCGCAGGCTGGGTGACCTGCGGTGCCGTCGGCAGGTCCTGGGACGAGGGCGTGGTCGCGAAGGCGTCCGGGTGCCTGCGGAACCGGCGCATCGCCTCGTCGGGCCTCGGTCCAGGCCGGCCGCCCCCGCTCGTCAGGCGCCCCCGAGCGTCAACCGCAGAGATTCCATGCCGATGTTCGCGCGCACCAGCCGCGCCCGGTGCGAGGTCCCCTCGGTGATCGTGTACTCGGGAATCCGGCGGTGCCACTCCTCGAGGAGGAGGTGCATCTCCAGGCGGGCGAGGTGGGCGCCGAGGCAGCGGTGGGCGCCGAGGCCGAAGCTGGTGTGTGCGTTGTCCGGGCGGTGGAAGTCGATGGTGTCGGCGTGCGGGCAGGTGGTCTCGTCCCGGTTGGCCGTTGACAGGTGGACGTTGATCCAGGTGCCGGCGGGCACGGGGCAGCCGGCGATCTCGGTGTCCTCGGTGGTGACCCTCGGCAGGAACGGCGCCGGCGGGTCCAGTCGCAGCAGTTCCTCCACCGCCGCCGGTACGAGGGAGAGGTCGTCCGCGAGTTCCCGGCGCCGCTCGGGGTGGGCGGCCAGGCGCTCCATGCCGAGGCTCAGCGCGTCGGTGACGGTCTCCAGGCCGGCCATGACGAACATCAGGCACAGTCCCAGGGCCTCGTCGTCGCTGAGGCGGTCCGCGCCGTCGATGGCCAGCAGTTCGCTCAGGATGTCGTCACCGGGGCTGCGGCGGCGGGTCTGGATCAGGTCGGCCAGATAGCCGCCCATGGCCATGGTCTGTCCGATCCTGGCGGTCCGGTCCTCGTCCGTGAGGGACAGTTCGCCGGCGGCATCGGCGGTGAGGTCGATGGCGGCGTTCTTCCACTCCGTGAAGCGGACGTGGTCCTCCAGGGGCAGTCCGAGCAGGGTCAGCAGTGCCTGGGCGGGGAAGGGGACGGCGACGTCGGCGACGAAGTCGCAGGTACCGCGAGCCTTGACGGCCTCGATGAGGGCGACGGCCCGGGTGCGCAGGGCCTCCTCCAGCGGCCGGATCCGGCGGGGGCTGAAGAAGGGCTGCAGGATGCGCCGGTAGCGGGTCTGCTCGGGCGGGTCGAAGGCCAGGGGGATGAGGGGGTAGCCGGTCTCCACGGTGTCGAATGCCTTCTTGGCGGAGAACCGGTTGGGTTGCCTGAGCACCGCCTTGACGGCTGCGAGGCTGGTCACGGCGAGGCCGTCCGCCATGCGCACCGGCTCCTCCTGGGCGAGCAGGAGCCGCCAGGCGTCGTCGCGGCCTTCGGCCACCGGGAGGTCGCCGACCGTGCGGACGGTGTCGTGGTCAAGCCTGGTCATGGTGCCGTTCCGTTCTGTGTCATGGCTCCGCCATGCGTGGTGGCCGGGCCGGTGTCCCGCCCCGGCCGGGATTTCCGTGGGGAAGCGGAGGGACGGGAGACCGCGGGTCCTGGCCCGTCCGCTCCCGTCCTTACCGCTCCTCGGGGTCAGACCCGTATGGGCAGCCGTGCCGCGCCGCGCAGGCTGAGCAGGCCGTTCCACTCGACGTCGCCGTCCATGCTCAGCCCGGGGAAGCGCCGCACCAGCTCGCCGATGGCCACCCGGCCCTCGATACGGGCCAGTGCCGCACCGAGGCAGTGGTGGAGGCCGCCGCCGAAGGAGAGGTGGCGGCGCGCGTTCGGGCGGTCGAGCCGCAGTTCCTCGGCGTCGGGGCCCCAGAACGACTCGTCCCGGTTGGCTCCGGCCAGGTTGGCGAGGATGAACGATCCGGCGGGGATCTCGTACCCGCCGACCTGGTACGGCTCCAGCGTCACGCGCCTGCTGTTGTGGACCGGGGCGTCGTAGCGCAGGAACTCCTCGACCGCGTTGCCGATCAGTTCCGGTGCGGCGCGCAGCGCCTCCAGCTGGTCCGGGTTGCGCAGCAGGGCGAGCGTCCCGCCGGAGAGCAGGTTGACGGTCGTCTCGTGGCCCGCGACGTAGAGCATGGTCACCTGGGCGACCAGTTCGTCGTGGGTGAGGGCGTCCCCTTCGTCCTCCGCGGCGATCAGCGCGGTGAGCAGGTCGTCGGCGGGATGGTCGCGCTTCCAGGCGACGGCGTCGCCGACCAGGTCGAACAGCTCCGCGTCGGCGGCCTCGACCGCCTGCATCACGACGGGGTCGGTGGTGGGCTCGACCGAGCGCATCAGCATGCCGGTGAGGTAGCGCATCCGCCGGTGGTCGGTCGGCGGCATCCCGAGCATCCGGGCGATCACGGTGAACGGCAGCGGGAAGGCGAGGGTTTCGACCAGGTCGGCGCCTCCTGCCTCGGCGATGCCGTCCAGCGCCTCGTCGACCAGGGCGCGGATCTGCGGCTCCATCGCGTCGATCGCGCGCGGGGTGAAGGCCATGGAGACCAGCTTGCGCAGCCGGGTGTGGTCCGGCGGGTCCCGGTCGAGCAGGGCCAGCCCCTTCAGGCGCGGCTCGTCGGTGACGCCGGCCTTCTCGTACGCCTCGCGGAACGGGCCGGGGGCGACGTGGCGTTGCTCGACGGAGAGGCCGGACCGCACCAGCGCGTGCACGTCCTCGTAGCGGGAGAGCATCCAGAAGCCGCCGGGGTGTTCGTGGACCGGCACGTGTCTGCGCAGCTGCGCGTAGTGGGGGTAGGGATCGTCCATGAAGTCCGGCGTGAACGGGTTGAAGATCATCGGCTCGCTCTGCGGCACCGTGCTCAAGGTTTCTCCTGTTTGTGAACCGGACGTACGGGCGCCGGCTGTCGCGGACGGGGTGGGGCGGTCCGGTCCCGGGGCGGACCGCGCCGGTGACGCGGGGTG
The DNA here is from genome assembly GCF_055573595.1 of Streptomyces sp. NPDC030165. Classification (NCBI taxonomy): domain Bacteria; kingdom Bacillati; phylum Actinomycetota; class Actinomycetes; order Kitasatosporales; family Streptomycetaceae; genus Streptomyces; species Streptomyces sp. NPDC030165. The sequence goes on from NZ_JBVIBD010000026.1 coordinate 70,750, forward strand.
GGCCGGTCCTCGGCGGACCCGCCGTGAAGGGGCGCGCCGTTCGAGGCGGGCCGGCGAAGGGGGCGGGTCCTCGGGCGTGGTGCCGGGTCAGATGCCGCGGGCAGGGGCCGGGTCTCGGTGGAGAGGGGCGGTCCCTGTGGCGGTCCGGTGGCTGCGCCCTGAGAACGATTCATACGTTACCCGCCGAAAGCCGTATCTTCCAGGCCTTTTGCATGCTGTGCAGCCGGGCCGCGAGGTGCTCCGCCGCGCCCTCCATGAGGGTGTCGGCAATGGCTTCGACCGTACGGGCCCGCCACTGCCGCAGGGCGGTCCCGGCGACCGCCTGGTTGAACGCGCCCATCGACGGCCCGCAGTGCACCAGGTAGTCGGCCCGGGACCGCTGGTCGCCCGTCGACGCGAGACGGCGGGCGCGTGCGAAGTACTGCTGGAGCAGGGCGGTGTGCCCGGCGTCCGGCCCGCTGCCCGGTGGTACGGCCGGCAGTGGCTCTCCGCCCAGGTAGCGGTCGCGTATCCGCGCCCGGACTTCGTCGTCGAGTCCGCTGGACGAGGTGTGCCGGCGCGACAGGTCGTGGAGCCGGGACGCCCGGGCGGGGAAGAGGAGGCCGCGCTTCAAGTAGCGTGCCCGGGCGCCGGGTTCGGACGGCTCGTCCCACGGTGCGGTGGTCACGTCGTACTCGCGCGCCTCCTGCAGGAGGTCCTTCACCTCGTCGCTGGTGGCCGCCTCCACCGAGCACTGGTTCACCGAACCCGTCAGCACGAAGTCGGCGCCCATGAGGAACGCCGCCGCGGCTGCTTCCGGGGTGCCGATGCCGCCGGCGCAGCCGACGTGCACCCGGTGGCCGGGCAGGGCCGCCTCGTCCCGCAGCCGGAGCAGCGCCGGAAGCAGGGTCAGCAGGTCCGGCGCGCCGGTGAGCCATCCGCCGTCCGCTTCGGCGCACAGATCGTCCGCCATGGGGCGGCCCGCCGCGGCGCCGGCCTCCTCCTCGGTCACCGCGCCGGCCGCGAGCAGCCGGGCGACCAGGGGTGCGGGCGGCGGCGCGAGGAACGCGGCGGCGATGTCGGTACGGGAGACCTTCGCCAGGATCCGGCCGCCCTTGAGCCGGTAGCGGACCAGCTGCTCGGTGATGAGCGGGAAGCCCGACGTCTCGACCAGGCCGATGCCGTGCCGCAGCAGGGCGTCGACCAGCGCGGCCTCCTGTTCCGGCGCGCCGTTGCGGTAGAGGTGGTTGACGCCGAAGGTGCCGCCGGGGCCCAGTTCGCCGACGGTGTCCCGCAGGTACCGGTCCGTTTCCCCGGCGCTGAGGCCGCCGATGCCGAGGAAGCCGAGCAGGCCCGCCTTGGCCGACGCGCGCACCAGCTCCGGGCCGGACACTCCGCCGTACATCGAGCCCACCACGTAGGCGCGTCGCAGCCCGTACCGTTCGCGGAACGTGCGGGCGCCGAGCGTGTCGGCGTCGAGCGGGGCGATGTCGGCTGTGGCGCTGTCGAGCGGGGGCCGGCCGGGGTTCGCAGTTGCGGTGGCTGCGGCCACGGCGGTGGGAGACGGAGCCACCGGTGGGAGTGGTTCGGCGGCCGCCCTGATGCGCGTGACCAGCTTGGTGAGCACCTGGCCCGGGCCCAGTTCGACGAAGGAGAAGTCGCCGTGGCCCATCAGCCGGCGCACGGTGTCCGTCCAGCGGACCGGCGAGGCGATCTGTGCCGCGAGGCGTTCCTTGAGGTCTGCGTGGGTGTACGGCAGGGCGTCGACGTTCGCCAGGACCGGTACCGACGGCGGGCGCAGGGTGAATCCGTCGAGAAAGCGGGCGAACCGCCCGGCCGCGCCGCGCATGTAGCGGGAGTGCAGCGGCGCGCTGACGTACAGCCGGACGGCCCGGGCGCCAGCGGCCCCGAAGGCCGTGCAGGCCGCGTCGATGCGCTCGCCCGGGCCGGAGATGACGAACTGGTCGGGGGCGTTGTGGTTGGCCAGGTCCAGGCCGTCAAGAGCGGGTTCGGCTAGCATCCGGGTGACGGTCTCCTCGTCGATCCCGATCACGGCTGCCATCGCGCCGTCGTCGGCGGCGGCCATCAGAGCACCGCGTTCACGTACCAGCCGCAGCCCTGTCCCGAAGTCGAAGACGCCGGCCGCGAAGAGCGCCGCGTACTCGCCGAGGCTGTGCCCGACCAGGTAGTCCGGCGGCACCGGGTCCTGGGCCGCGCGGTCGAGATACGACAGGGCGCCGACCACGTACAGCGCGGGCTGGGTGAACTCGGTGCGGCCGAGGCGGCGCTCCGGGTCGGACAAGCACAGTTCGGCGATCGAGTAGCCGAGCACGCGGTCCGCGGTCGCCGTCTCCTCCGGGAACCGTTCGAACAGCCCGGCTCCCATCCCCCGTCGTTGCGCTCCCTGCCCCGGGAAGCCGTAGACCTTCATGCCGTGTGCCTTCCTCGATGTCTGCGCTGCTGTGGGGGCTTTCGGGGCCGCGGAAGCCTCCGGGGCCCCGGAAGTCCGCGGGGGCGCCGGGAGCCGTGCGGCCTCCGCGCTCCTTCGTGCCTTGGGGGCGGCACGGGTACGTACCGCCTCGAACAGGCCGATGTCGTCGGTGAACGGGCTGAGCAGCGGCAGCGACTGTGTACGCGATCCCTCCGGGAGGGCGGCGCGTACGAAGTTGTGCAGCGTGCCCGAGGGACCGAGGTCGAGGAGGAGGAAGTCGCCACGCTGCCGCAGGGCCGTCAGGGTGCCCTCGAAGTCGATCGGCCGGCGGGCGACGGCACGGAAGTGGTCCGCGGTCGGCCGCTCGACGGGTCTGCCGTCCACGCAGGACAGCCAGGGGATGCGCGGCGGGGTGAGTGTCACGTCCTCGAAGCCCGCCCGGCACGTGTCGAGCACCTCGTCCATCAGCCGGGAGTGGTAGCCGTACTCCACCGGCACCCGCAGGTGCAGAATGCCGGCGGCGCGCAGCCCGGCCTCGGCCCGGGTCAGTGCCGCCTCCGCGCCCGCGACGACGAAGCTGCCCGGGTAGTTGCGGGCCGCGATCTCGCAGCCGCGCAGCGCGGGCACCGCCTCCAGCACCTCCGGACCCGCGAACACGGCGAGCATCCCGCCGGGAGGAGTGGCGCGCAGCGCGTCCGCCTGCCGGACGAGCAGCCGCAGGCAGTCGAACGGGTCGAGGCTGCCCGCGACGACGGCCGCGGCGTACTCGCCGAGGCTGGCGCCGAGCAGGAGGTCGGGGGTGATTCCCGCCGACCGCAGGGTCTCCGCCAGAGCCAGTTCGATCATGACGATGCCCGGGTGGGTGATCCGCGTGTCGAGGAAGGGCCGGCTCTTGCGCCGGCCCGGGTCGAAGATCCGGGCCAGCACCGACTCGCCCAGTTCCCCGGCGACCGCGGCGTCGTAGCGGTGCAGTGCCGCGCGGAACACGTCGTTGCCGTCGAACAGCTCCCGGCCCATCTGGTAGTACTGCGAACCTTGCCCGGAGAACATGAACACCACGGGCAGCGGCCCGCCGGCGGACGCCGTCCCGCTCACCGGTAGGTGTCCCAGAACAGGCCGCCGGCCGCCGGGGCGGTGGGGACGGCGGTGCTCCGGATGACGACCCGCCGGTTCAGCACGGGCTCCGGCAGCGGCTGCCTGGCGGGGCGGTCGCCGGGGGGCGCGGGGGCGAGCAGCAGGTGCGCGTTGGTGCCGCCGTCCGCGAAGCAGCTGACCGCGGCGGCGGTGGCGACGTCCGGCCAGGGCAGGGCCTGCCTGGGGAAGTACAGCGGCGAGGCGGCCACGTCGAAGTGTTCCAGCGGCTCCTGTCCGGAGCCGAACGGCACCTGTTCCTTGTGGTGCAGCATCAGGACCACCTTGATGAACGCGGCGATGCCCTCCGCGACCAGCGGGTGGCCGATGTTGGGCTTGACCGAGCCGAGGGCCACCGGCTGCGCCGAGCCGGCCCGGTAGACCGCCTCCACAGCCTTGAGTTCGAGCAGGTCGGTGACGGTCGTCCCGGAGCCGTTGGCCTCCACCCAGCCGACGTCCAGCGGGCCGAGGCCGCTGCGCTCCAGGGCGGTGGCCATCACCTCCTTCTGCGCCTGCAGGTTGGGCGTGGCCGGGCCGGCGGTCCGGCCGTCGTTGTTGACCGCGATGCCCTTGAGGACCGCGAGCACCCGGTCCCCGTCCGCCTGCGCCCTGGACAGCGGCTTCAGGACGACCGCGCCGACGCCTTCGCCGAGGATCAGGCCGGCCGCCCGCCGGTCGAAGAGGTGGAACTCCGGCCCCGGGTTGAGCAGTCCGCGCTGCCCGAAGACCTGGTAGGACCGGTCGTCACCGAGCAGGCTCACCCCCGCGACCACGGCCGACTCGATGTCGCCCGCGCGCAGGGCCTGCGCGGCCGCGTCCATCGCCACCAGGGCGGACGAGCAGGCGGTGTCGACGACCAGGCTGGGGCCGCGGAAGTCGAAGAACTGGGAGATGTTGGCGGCGAGGTAGTTCTGGCCGGTGGCGACCACCGGGTTCTTCGCCCGCGTCAGCCGCGCCGGGTCCGGTGTGTGGGTCGCCCGGCCTCCGACGTACACACCGATCCGGCGGCCCTTGAGGTCGGCGGGCCGGTGACCGGCGTGGTGCACGGCCCGGTTCACCTCCTCGATCAGCAGGAGCGCCTGCGGGTCCATGGCCGCGACGTCCGGTTCGGACAGCAGGAAGGCCTCCGGGTCGAAGCGCAGCTCGTCGGCGAGCAGTCCGGCGTGGTGGCCGACCGGCCGGCCGAAGCGCTCCTCGGGGACCGGCCGCAGCGCCGAGCGGCCCTGGCGCAGCAGCTTCCAGTACGCGTCGGCGGATCCGGCGTCGGCGAAGCGGCAGGAGAGGCCGACGACGGCGATGTCCGCGACGGCGCGCGAGGGGTTCCCGGCGGGGGACGCGCCGACGGTGAGGGCCGTATCGGCCGAAGCCGTACCGGAGAGGGGTGTACGGGACGGGTCCGCACCGGCCGGGGGTGCGTCGGCCGGAGCCGGGTCGGCCGGAGCCGCATCGGCCGGAGCCGCAGCGACAGCGGCCGCACCGAAGGCCGCGACCAGGGCCTCCGGATGCTCGTCGGCGAGGTACGCGGCGAAGCCGTCGGCGGTCGGGTGTTCCAGCAGTGCCGACGGGTCGACCGACACGTCGAGCCGCTTGGCGGCCCCCTGGGCGAGCTGGGAGACCAGGATCGAGTCGATGCCGTAGTCGTGCACCGGTACGTCGCCGGTCAGCCGGGCCCGGTCGAAGCGCAGTTCCTCCGCGAGCCGGTCGAGCAGCCACGAGGCCGCCGCGCCGGCCGCGGCCCGGAGCGCGCCGGACGTCCGCGTGGGCGCGGCGGGCGGTCGGGGCGAGGAGGTGTCCGGGGGTGTGACCTGAGGCGATGACGTGGACGCCGTCGGCTCCGCGGCCGGTTCCAGGCGGCGGTCCGCCAGCCGTTCGGGGCGCCAGTCGGCGCCGGGCCGTACCACCGCGGGCAGGACCACCCGCGCGCCGCTCGTCAACGCCCGGTCCAGCAGGGCGAGTCCCTGCTCGTCCGTCAGGGCGGCCAGCCCGGAGGCCCGGTAGGCGGCGCTGCGCGCCTCCCCCATGCCGGTGTCCTTCCAGCTCGGCCACTCCACGCTGATCAGTGGCAGCCCGTACGGACGGGCCTCGGCGACCGCGTCCAGGTAGGCATTGGCCATCGCGTAGTCGCTCTGTCCGACCGCCAGCGCGGGCACGGCGGCGGCGACCGAGGAGTAGAGCACGAACAGGCTCAGCGGCTCGTCACGGAAGCACTCCACGAGGGTGTCCAGGCCGAAGATCTTCGGGTCGGTCACCCGCTCGACGCCGGTGCGCGGCTTCCGTACGAAGGCGGGGTTCTCGGTGTCGGTGAAGCCCGCGCTGTGGATCACGCCGCCGACCGGGCCGAGCCGGAGCCGGACGTCCGCCAGGGCCTTGGCCGTGGCCTCCCGGTCGTCCAGCGGCACGGCGAGCACCTCCAGTTGCACGCCCCGGTCCACCAGGTCGGCGAGCGGGCGCAGCTTGCGCCCCAGGGGACCGTCGGCGGCGATGTGCGTGGCCCATTCGGCCCGGGGCGGCAGTTCCTCGCGTCCGGTGAGGACGAGTTTGCGGACGCCGTACCGGTCGACGAAGTGCCGGGCGCTCAGCAGGCCGATCCCTCGGGTGCCTCCGGTCACCCAGAGGACGTGGCCTTCCGGGAAGTGCGGCGCGCGCCGGGGTGCGGCGGGCAGTTCGCGCAGTTCCGCGCGGTGCCGTACGCCGTCGCGGTAGGTGATCTCGGACGGGCCTTCGCCGGTGGCCAGTTCGTCGGCCACCCACCGGCAGAGCTGCTCGTCGGAGGACGGTCCGGTGTGCAGGTGGCGGGAACGCACGTGCCGGTACTCGCTCTGCAGCATCCGGTACAGGCCGGTACGCGCCGCGCCGCCGGGTACGGCGTCCGGGCCCCTGGAGACCAGCAGGGCGCTCAGGTCGCGCCGTCCCTGGCCGACCAGGTGCTGCAGCCAGCGCAGCCAGGTGTGCAGGGCGGCGCGGTCGACGGGCGCCGACGGGTCGGCGCAGCCCGCCAGGTCGACCACGGCGTCGAAGCGGTCCCACCGGGTGGCGGGCCCGTCGAGGTCGGTGGCGAGCTGTTCGGTGGTGAGGATCTCGGAGTCCGGGAGTGTGGCGGCGAGTCGGGCGGCCAGCTCCCCGGTCCCCGGAGCGGTCAGGACGGCGGTGCGGCCGGGCGCGGTGGTACGCCCGGGAGTGCCGGCGGGGGCGGGGACCCAGTGCCGGGTCAGCAGCAGGCCTTCCGTGGCGGTGGTTTCGAGGGCGGCCAGTTCGGCGTCGGCCGCCGCCAGCCACACCCGCTCGCCACCGAAGGGGTAGCCCGGCAGCGACACCCGTGCGGGCCGTCCTTCCGGGTGCAGGGCCGGCCAGTCGACCTGCTGTCCTGCCGTCCAGGCGACGGCGTACGCCGCGGGATCGGCCTGCGGGGTGTTCCCCGCGGCCGGGGTGCGCGGGTCGGCCACTCCCGTCCAGCTGTCGGCAGGGGTGACGCCGGTTGTGAACTCGTCCAGCCGGTCTGCCAGTTGGGGCAGACTCTCGAACCGGATCGCGAGGCGGTGCGCCATGGCCTCACGTCCGGTCTGCAGCGTCCAGGCGACCTGTTCCGGTGCCGCCCCGGCGCCCTCGGCCCGCAGGTGTGCCGCGAGGCGGCGCGCCTGCTCGGTCAGCCGGTCGGCCTCGCGGGCGGAGAGCACGGCCAGTTGCGGTCCGGCCGGACGGGCCGGGGGCTGCGTTGCGGCCGGGTGTTCCTGGAGGATGACGTGGGCGTTGGTGCCGCCGGCGCCGAAGGAACTCACTCCGGCGGTCCGCGGCTGCTCCGTGCCGTCCGCGAGCATCCGGCGCGGCCAGGGCGCCGTCTCCCGCTGGACGTGGAACGGTGTCGCCGCGAAGTCGATGTTCGGGTTGGGCGGGTCGGCGTGCAGGGTGGGGGCCAGCTCACCGTGGCGCATCTGGAGCAGCACCTTGGTGATCGCCGCGATGCCGGCCGCCGATTCGGCGTGGCCGATGGCGGACTTGACCGAGCCGATCGGCAGCCGCTCGGGCAGATCGCCCTGGAAGGCCCGCATCATGCCCGCGACCTCCACCGGGTCGCCGAGGGCGGTACCGGTGCCGTGTGCCTCCACGTAGTCCAGGTCCGCCGGGCGCATCCCGGCACGGTCGAGCGCGGTCCGGACGAGGTCGCCCTGCGCCCTGGGGTTGGGCACGTTGAAGCCGCGGCCGGATCCGCCGTGGTTGACCGCGGACGCCTTGACCACCGCCAGGACACGGTCGCCGTCGGCCAGTGCCGCGTCCAGGCGTTTGAGGAGTACGGCGCCGGAGCCCTCGGCCGGTACATAACCGGTGCCGTCTGCGCCGAAACTGCGGCAGCGGCCGTCCTCGGCGAGGAAGTTGCGCCACGCCAGTTGCAGGTATTTCGCCGGGTGGCTGGTGATGTTGACACCGCCGGCCACCGCGACGTCGCAGTCACCGTTGCGGATGGCCAGGCACGCCTGGTGGACGGTGACCAGCGCGGAGGAGCACATGGTGTCCACGGCGACGCTGGGACCGGAGAAGTCGAAGAAGTACGAGACCCGGTTGGCCACCGAGGCGAACGAGGAGTGCGGGGGCAGGCCCTCGCCGCGCAGCGCGGCCTGCACCCCGTACAGCTGGTACTGGCCGTACATCATGCCCACGAACACACCGGTGCGGGAGCCGCGCAGTTGCTCGCGGGTGTAGCCGGCGTCCTCCAGCAGGTGCCAGGTGGTCTCCAGGAAGACCCGCTCCTGGGGGTCGGTGTGCTCGGCCTCGATCTGCGACATCCGGAAGAACAGCGGGTCGAAGCGGTCGGCGTCGCGCAGGAAGCCGCCCCACTTGCCGTACGTCCGGCCGGTGGCCGTCTTGTCCGCGTCGTAGAACCGGTCGTGGTTCCACCGGTCGGCCGGGACTTCCTCGACGCAGTCGCGGCCGGCCCGCAGGTTGCGCCAGAACTCGTCCACGTCGTCGGCCTGCGGGTAGCGGCCCGCGACGCCGATGATCGCGATGTCGTCGGCGTCGGCGGTGGCTGGGGTGACCGGGGCGGGGGCGACGGCCGGGGCGGGGATGAGGGTCGCGGCGGCCTGGTCCGTGTCGGCCCGGTCGGAGACGGGCCCGGAGGCGGGGTCGGAGACGGGCTCCGGGGCGGGGCCGGGCTTCTCCCCTGCGTCCGGCGCGGCGAACGCGTCGGGGTACGTGTCGGCCAGGTACTCCGCCAGTTCGCGGACCGTCACGTACTCGAACAGAAGGGTCTTGGACAGCGGGCCGCAGTGCTCCTCGAACCGCCGGGTCGCGCTCAGCGTGATCAGCGAGTCCACGCCGTAACGGTCGAAGGGCTCCGTGACGGCCAGTTCCGCCTCGGGGAGCTTCAGCTCTTCCGCCATGATCCGGCGCACCACCTCCTCGGCCCGGGCGCACACGTCCGTCCGGTCCCGCGGCGCGGTGTTCCGAGACGCGGTTGCCGGGTCAGCGGACGGCCGGGCCTCGGTGGGCCTGTCCGCCGTGGCGGCAGCCGGCGGGGCGGCCGGTTCCGCGTTGAGCGCGGCCAGGATGCGGGCCGGGTCCCCCGGTGCGAGCAGCAGGCGCGGCGCGGTGCCGGCCAGGGCGCGTTCCAGCGCGTCCAGCGCCGGTTGGGTGCGCAGCGGACGCATGCCGAGTTCCCTGGCCATGGCCTCCTCGCCCGCGGCGTCGGTGCGCATGCCGCCGTCGGCCCAGACCGGCCAGGCGGCGGCGAGGGTGCGGCCCCGCCGGCTGCCCTCGCGGCGCCACCGCTCCCGCTGTTCGGCGAAGTGGTCCAGGAAGCCGTTGGCGAAGGCGTAATCGGTCTGGCCGACGTTGCCGAACGCCGCCGCCGCGGAGGACAGGGTGACGAAGTAGTCCAGTGGGTCGTCGCGGGTCGCGTCGTCCAGCAGCACCGTGCCGTGGACCTTGGCGGCCAGCACCGCCTCCGCGTCCGCCCGGTCCTTGCGTTGCAGCAGGCCGTCCCTGAGCACTCCGGCGGCGTGCAGGACGCCGCTGAGCGGCCCGTAGACCCGGCGGGCCTCGTCGATCAGCGTGCGTACGCCCGCGGGGTCGGTGACGTCGGCCCGTACCAGGTGGGCGCCGATGGCCTCGATCCGGGCGCGGGCCCCGGGGCCCGGAGCGCTTCTGGCGGCGAGCACGATCCCGCCGCCGGGGTTGCCGGCGGCGCCCCGTACGGCCGCGATGTGCTCGGCCAGCAGCAGCCCCAGCGCGCCCGTGCCACCGGTGATCACATGGGCTCCGGAACCAGTGAACGCGGACTCGGCGCGGGCCGGCAGGGTCAGCCGGCGCCAGGCACGGCGGGTGCGGCCCGCCGCGTCGACGCGGGCCTCGGTGTCACCGGCGGAGCCGAGTTCGCGGACCACCGCGTCGCCCAGCGGGCCGGCCGCGACGGCCAGCACGCCGAAGTCGACCGCCGGGTGCTCCTTGCGCACCGACCGGGCGAACGCGGCCATGGCCGGGAGGGCCGGCGAGGAGGCCGGGTCGCGGTGCACGAAGAGGTAGCGCAGCGCAGCACCGCGTCGCTCCCGCTGCCAGGCCTGGAGGAACGCCGTGGCGGTGTGGAAGCCGTACTCCACCGCCCTGCCGGGATCGGCACCTTCGCCGGCCAGGTGCACCACGTGCACCGGTCCCGGCTGCCCGGCGCGGACCGCCGCGTCCGCGTCGAAACCGGCGCCGAGCGCGATCCGCCGGGTGGCCAGGCCCGCAGCCGTCAGAGCGGTGCCCACCTCGTCCCCGTGGGAGCCGGCGTCCAGCAGCACGACGGAGCCGGTCAGCTGCTGACGGGTACGCGGCGCACGTTCCATGACCGGCTCGAAGGCGGTGACCGTGTCCCGGGCAGGCACTGCGCGGAGCGTGAACTCCTCGATGGTTGCGGCCACTTCACCGGACCGGTCCAGGAGGCTCACGTCGAAGCGGAGCGTGCCGCTGGCGGCCGGCCGCGCCGAGGGGACGGCGTAGGCGTACATCTCCTCGGGCAGGTCGGCGTGGAGCCGGACCGAGCCCAGGGAGAACGGCAGGTACGACAGCGGGGCCGCCGTGTCGCCGGCGCCGGGCGCGAGTCTGCCGGCCGTCTGCAGGGCCGCGTCGAGCAGCGACGGGTGGAACACGTACGTGCCCGCGTCCGCGACGTGCGCCGTGGGGAGCCGCAGCGCCGCCAGGGCCTCGTTCTCCCCCACGGCGAGTTCCTCGATCACCTGGAAGACGGGCCCGTAGTCGAAGCCCAGCCGGGAGAAGACCGCGTAACAGTCCGGTCCTTCCTGGACGGTGGTGCAGCGCGCACGCACGGCCGGCACGTCGACGGGCGCGGGGCGGCCTTCGGGCACGCCGAGCAGCAGGGTGCCGTGGGCGTGCACCGGGGAGGCGTCCCCGTCGGTCCGTACCTCGAAGGACGCGTCGGAGCGGTCACCGGTGAGCTGGACCACGAGCCGGTGCTCGGAGCCGGCCGGGACCCGGACGGGGGCGGCCCACACGAGGCCGTCGACACCGCGGACCGGCGTGCCGGCGGCCAGCTCGCCGGCCAGCCGGGCCATCTCCAGGTACGCCACGCCGGCCAGCACCGGTTCGCCGCCCACGACGTGCTCGCGGAGGAAGAACTCCTCCCCCGTCAGCGTCTTGGCGAACGCCGGTCCGGCGAAGGTGGAGACGTTGGTGTCGAGCAGGGCCGGGTGCAGCCGGGCGGTTGCCCGCTCCGGCGCGGCGGACGGGCCGGCGTCCGGGGTGAACCAGTGCCGGGTGCGGGCGAACGGGTAGGTGGGCAGGGGCACCCGGCGGCGGGCCGCGCCCTCGTGCAGGGCCGCCCAGTCGGCCTCGGCGCCTGCCAGCCAGTCGTCCGCGACGGCGGTCAGGTCCCGGGAGGTGGTGGCCGGGCGCGGGGTGCGGTGCCGCTCGGCCTGTCCGGTGCGCACCGCGGACGAGCGGCCGGCGAGATGCGCGGCCAGTTCGGCGCGGAGCGCGGCGGTGCCGTCGGCGACCACGGCGAGCCGGTGGGTCATCGCCTCACGGCCCACCTGAAGGGTGTACGCGAGGTCGCCCGGAGCCACGTCGTGGTCCGCCAGGTGGCCGGCGAGCCGTTCGGTGGTCTGGCGCAGCTCCTCGGGCGTGCGGGCGGAGAGCACGAACAGCTGCTCCGCCGCCGGCTCCTCGCGGGTGTCCCGCATGGTGGGTTCCTCCAGGACGATGTGCGCGTTGGCCCCGCCGAAGCCGAAGGAGCTGACACCGCCGCGGCGCGGCAGGACGTTCCCGTCGGCGTCGCGCGGCCGCGGCCAGGGGCGGGCGGTCGAGGCGACCTCGAACGGGCCGCCGTCGAGTTCCAGGTGGGGGTTCTGCTGCTGGACGTGGAGGCTGGCCGGGATGGTGCCGTGCCGCAGCGCGAGCACGACCTTGAGCAGTCCGGCGATGCCCGCCGCGGCCTCCAGGTGGCCGATGTTCGTCTTCACCGAGCCGATGGCGCAGCCGGGTGCCGCGGCCGGCCCGTGCCCGTCGCGCAGTCTGCGGAAGGCGGTGCTCAGGCCGGTGGTCTCGATCGGGTCGCCCAGGGCGGTGCCGGTGCCGTGCGCCTCGATGTAGCCGACGGTCTCCGGGGGTACGCCGGCTGCGCGGTACGCCTCGACCAGCAGGTCGGCCTGGGCGTCCGGACCGGGCGCGGTGAGCGAGGTGGTGCGGCCGCCGTGGCCGGCGACGGCCGCCGTGATCACCGCGTGCACGGTGTCGCCGTCGCGCCGCGCCCGCCCGTCCGGCTTGAGGAGCACCACGCCGGCGCCCTCGCCGCGTACGTAGCCGTCGGCCCGGCTGTCGAAGGTCTTGCAGCGGCCGTCCGGGCTGAGCATGCCGCCCTGGCTGAGCACTTCGTGGACGGCCGGCGACAGGACCAGGTTGACCCCGCCCGCGATCGCCAGGTCACAGGTGCCGTCGCGGAGCGCGGCGCAGGCCTGGTGGACGGCGGTGAGCGAACCGGAGCAGGCGGTGTCCAGCGCCATGCTGGGGCCGCGCAGGTCCAGCAGGTAGGAGACGCGGTTGGGGATGACCGAGAGCGCCGCGCCGGTGGCGGTGTGCCCCTGGGGTGCGCACCCGGCGGCGCGCTGGATCTCCAGGTACTCGGCGTTGGCGACGCCGACGTAGACGCCGACGCGCTTTCCGGCCAGGTCGGACGGGCGGTAGCCGGCGTCCTCGACGGCCGACCAGACCACTTCCAGCATCAGCCGCTGCTGCGGGTCCATCAGCTCCGCCTCGCGCGGGGAGATCCCGAAGAAGGCCGCGTCGAAGCGGTCCACGTCGGGCACGAAGCCGCCCCAGCGGGTCTCCGGCCGGTCCCGCCAGTCCCAGCGTTCGGCGGGGACTTCCCCGATCAGGTCGTCTCCGGCGGCCAGATGCTGCCAGAACTCCGCCAGGTCGGCGGAGCCCGGCAGGCGTGCGGCCATGCCGATGACCGCGATGCGGTCGCCGTGCGACGGCTCGGCGGGGGTCCTGTCCGGTGTTGTGTCCGGGGTCCCGGTCGGTGTTCCGGCGGGAATGCCGGCCGGAACACCGGTCCGGTCCTCGGCGGGCCGCGGTACGGCCGTGGGCGCCTCAGCGGGGGCGCCGAACCGTGCGGCCAGGTCGGCGGGGTGGTTCTTCCACAGGTGTCCGGCCAGCGCGGACAGCGTGCCGTGGCGGTAGAACAGCGTCGGATAGACCTCGATGCCGTACGCCGTGCGCAGCTCGACGCTCAGCGCGGTGAAGCGGACCGAGTTCATGCCTGCCTCGCCGAGCGGGGTGTGCGCGCCGATGTCCTCGGCCGGCACTCCCGTCAGGCGGCTGACCATGCCGGCCAGTTCGGCCGTCAGGGCGTCGGTGTCCGCCGGGGGTTCGGTGGCGGCCGCCGGCCGCCCGGTGTCCGGGACGCCGAAGCGGGCCCGCAGTTCGGCGGGCGGCAAGGCGGCCAGCGTGGCCCGGTCGACCTTCTCGTTGAGGGTGTGTGGGAAGCCGGTCACCCTCACCAGCGCGTCCGGGATCATGTGGTCCGGGAGCCAGGCCGCCAGGTGTTCCCGGGACGGGTGGGCGGCGCCGTCGTCGAGTACGTAACAGGCCAGCAGCGAGCGGTCGCCGCCGCCTTGGCCGCGGGCCACCGCGACGGCGTCGCGGACGCCCGGCAGCCGCCGCAAGGCCGTCTCGATCTCCGTCAGTTCCACCCGGTGGCCGCGCACCTTCACCTGGGAGTCGATCCGCCCCAGGTAGGTGATGCGGCCGTCGGGCAGGCGGCGGACCAGATCGCCCGTACGGTACATCCGCGCGTCGGGCGCGGACGCGAACGGGTCGGGCAGGAAGCGCTCGGCGGTCAGCTCGGGGCGTCCCAGGTAGCCGTCGGCCACTCCGTCGCCGCCGATGTACAGCTCACCGGGCGCGCCGGACGGCACCGGCCGGCGGGCGCTGTCGAGCACGTACAGGCGGGTGTTGGCGATGGGGGCGCCGATGGTCACCGGTTCGCCGCGGCGCAGCCGGGCGGCCGCCGACCAGATGGTGGTCTCGGTCGGTCCGTAGAGGTTCCACACCTCGCGGTTGCCGGCGAGCAGCGCCTCGGCCGTGTCGCCGGGCAGGGCTTCGCCGCCGCACAATACGGTGAGCGAGGGGTCTCCCTGCCATCCGGCGGCCAGCAGCATGGCCCACGTCGCGGGGGTGGCCTGGACGACCGTGGCCGCGCTGCGCTCGACCGCCTCCCGCAGCCGCAGTCCGTCCTGGGCGACCTCGGTCGGCAGTACCTCCACCGTGCCGCCGGTGATCAGCGGCAGGTACAGCTCCAGGCCCGAGATGTCGAAGCAGACCGTGGTCAGGGCGAGCAGGGTGTCCCGGGGCCCGAAGCCGGGCTCGCGCGCCATCGACCACAGGAAGTTGGTCAGTGCCCGGTGCGGGACCTGTACGCCCTTGGGGCGGCCGGTCGACCCGGAGGTGTAGAGGATGTACGCCGCGTCGGACGGTCCGGCGGGGCCGGGCGAGGGAGCCGAGGGCGGCTCCCGGTCCGTGTCGACGAGGAGCCGGGGCACCGTCCCGTTCCACGGGGCGTCGACGGTGCTGTGGGTGATGATCAGGTGCAGTCCGGCGTCGTCGGCCATGTAGGCCAGCCGCTGCCCCGGGTACGCGGGATCGAGCGGGACGTACGTACCGCCGGCGGCCTGCACGGCGAGCAGCGCCACCGGCAGACCGGCGTCGCGCGGGAGCAGGACGCCGACCGTACGGCCCCGGCCGACGCCGGCGGCGGTGAGGCGGGAAGCCAGGGCCGTCACCTGGTCGCGGAGCCGGCGGTAGGTCAGCTCGGTACTGCCGTACCGGACCGCCACGGCCTCGGGGCGTGCCTCGGCCTGGCGGCGCACCAGGTCCCAGACGAGGGTATCCGCCGGGTAGTCGGCGGCGGCGGGCGGCGCGAGGAGCGCGTGCTCGCCCTCGGTCAGCAGGTCCAGGTCACCGACCGTGGTGCGGGGCGCGCCGACGGCGGAGGCCAGCAGGGTGACGAAGTGTTCTCCGAAGCGTTCCACCGTGGCGGTGTCGAACAGGTCCGGGTTGTACTTCAGCGTGTACCGGCAGCCGTCGGGGTGGTCGACGAGGTCGAGGGTCAGGTCGAACTCGCCCTCCTGGTGCACGCCGTCGACCCGGCCCCGCACCACGCCGTCGTCCCGCAGGTCGCGGGCCCAGTTGTGGAAGTAGAACGCCACGTCGAACAGGGCGTCCGGGGCGCCCGGGTCCGCCCGCCGCAGGTCCTCGGCGAGGGTGAGCAGGGGGTAGGCACTGTGCTCCAGGGCTTCCAGGACCGTCCGGTGGACGCGGCGGACCAGGTCGCGGAAGGGCTCCTGGCCGTCGACCCGTTCGGCCAGCACGACCATGTTCATGAAGTAGCCGAGCACGTCGTCGTACCCGTCGGCCGGGCGGCCCGCCGTCGGGGTGCCGACGGTGATGTCCGCCTGGTCGCCGTAGCGGTGCAGCAGCGCGAAGTAGCCCGCCAGCATGACGCTGGACAGGGACGTGTGCGCCTCGGCCGCGAGGGCGCGGGCCCGGTCCGTGACCGTCGCCGGGACGCGTCCCTCGACGCTCGCGCCGCGGAAGCCGGGCACGGGCGGCCGCGAGCGGTCCAGCGGCAGCGGCATGGTGGTCCGCCGGCCCCGCAGGCGCTCGGTCCAGTACGTACGCAGGCGCTCCGCCTGTGGTCCGGCGAGCAGTTCGCGCTGCCAGGTGACGAAGTCGGCGAACCGGCGGGCGGGCCGGTCCGCGGGCAGCGGGCGGCCGTCACGGAGTGCGCGGCAGCCGCGCTCCACCTCGGCCAGCAGCAGGGGGATGGACAGCCCGTCGAGCACCAGGTGGTGCACCGTCAGGCACAGGGCCTGCCTGCCGTCGCCGAGGGTGTAGAGCGTCGCGCGCAGCAGCGGCCCATGGGCCAGGTCGAACGGCTGCCGCGTGTCGGCGGCTATCCGGTCCCGGAGGTCGTTGTCCGCCACGGAGGTGAGGAAGACCTGCTGGAAGGGGAGTTCCGGTTCGGCCGCGATACGGACGTACGGGCCGTCGCCGTCCGTACGGACGGTGGCGCGCAGTTCCTCGTGGCGGTCGAGCAGGTCCTGCAGGACCACGCGCAGGGTCAGCACGTCCACGTCGGCGTCGAGCCAAAAGGCGAGGGGCAGGTTGTAGGCGTGGTTCCCCGGCGCGATCTGCTCGATCACCCAGAGGGCGCGCTGGCCTTCCGACAGGGGGTGGGTGGACAGGCCGGTGTCACCGCGGGGGCGGAGGACGGTCCGCGCCTCCGGCGGGGCTGCCGGCGCGGGCCGGGTGCCCGGGGCGGTGGGAGGTGCGGTCGCCGGGGCCGGCTCCGCCGCCGTACCAGCCGGGGCCGTGGCTACGGCAACCGTCGCTGCCGGAGCCGGGGCGGCCGGAGCCGGGGGCGGCGTGCTCGCGGAAGCCGGTGCCGTACGCACGCGCTCCTCGGCAGCCGGCACGGTCTCCGTCACCACCGCGGCCGCGGACTGCGCTGCGCCCGTCGGCACCGCGTCGGCGAGCCAGCCGGACGCCAGGTGCGCGGTCAGCTCCCGCAGCGTGGGGAGCCGGAAGAACTCGTCCAGCGGCACGGTGACGCCGAACGCCTCGTCCACGACGGACACGATCTTCATCCCGCTGAGGGAGTCGAAGCCGTAGTCCATCAGCGGGCGGTCGGGGTCGATCCGCTCGTCCAGCTTCAGGATCCGCTCCAGCAGCTCCCGCAGCCGTTCGCCGACCACCGCTTCCGGATCGGAAGGTGTCACGGCCGTCATCGCCTCTTCCCCGTCCTGCCGTGCCACGACGGCCGTCACTGCTTCCGGGGCGGTGACCTGCACCGCCGCGGGAACGTCCTGCGTCCTTCCGGCGGGCGCGCCCGCGGGCGCCTCCGCCGTCGCCGCCCGTACGGCGTCTTCGCTCTCGGCGACCAGTACGCGCTGTCCCAGCTCGGCGTCCGCGGAGCCGAGCGCCGTGATGCCCGTCCAGCCCTCCTCCCGGAGCAGCCGGGTCCAGCCGGCCGGCGGGGCCAGTGGCGAGCCGGGGATGCGCAGTTCGCCGTCCTGGAACGCCCACCAGCCCTCCATCACACCGCCGCCGAGCGTGAGGTACGGCCGGAGTGTGGTCAGTTCGTTGAGCACCAGCCTGCCGCCGGGCCGCAGCATGGCCTTGATCCTGCGCAGCGTGGCCCGCAGGTCTTTGGTGGCGTGTACGACATTGGTGGCCAGGACCAGGTCGGCGGAGCCGGGCGGGAAGCCCTGGGCTGCGAAGTCGCGTTCCAGGTTGAGCAGCGCGAACCGTACGAACGGGTACGGCGCGGCGAACCGGTCACGGCCGTGTTCGAGGAAGCGCGGCGAGATGTCGGTGAAGGTGTAGCCGACGCGGCCGGGGTGACCGGCCGGCAGCGGGAGCACCCGTTCGCTCGTGGCTCCGGTCCCGGCGCCCAGCTCCACCACCCGGAGCGTCTCGTCGCCGGACAGCCGCGGGAGCCGGGCGTCCAGGAAGCCGCGGACCGAGTCGGCCACCAGCCGGTTGAAGTGGTCGGTGAGCGGGTTCCCCCGGTAGAGGTTCCGCACCAGCTCCATGGAGCCGTCGGGGAACATGACTTCGGTGCCGACCAGCTCGCCGCGCAGGAGCTGCGGGTACACGCGCAGGAAGGCGCGGTTGAGGGTGGCCGTGGGCTCGATGTCCGGGTGCGTGGCCGCGACGCGGTCGAACTCGGCCTCCCACTGGTCCGCGGCCCTGGCGGGCCCTTCCTCGGTGACACGGACGGTGGTGGTGAAGCGGTCGCCGTCGCGGGTCAGGAACCCGGCTTCGGTCAGGAGGCCGAGCACCGCCTCGTGCAGGCGCCGGAACTTGTCCCGGATGCGGAGCCGGTCGCGCAGTTCCTCCGCGTGGTGGCGCTCCCCCGGAGTCCGGAAGGCGCCCATCCGCCGGTACACGCCGAGCAGCCCGGACACCGAGGCCGCGTCCAGCTCCGCGTACCCGGCGAGCACCCGGGTGACGGCGGGGTCGGCGCCCGTCGTGGTGTGCGGGTGCCCGGTGGCGTCGGCCGGCGCGTCCGGGCGGCCGTCGCCGGGCGGCGTGGCCCCGGCGCCGGTCCCGGCGGCGGACGGCCGGGGAATCCAGTACCGCTTGCGGGCGAACGGGTAGCCGGGCAGTTCGATCCGGCGGGCGGTCCCCGGGGTGATCCGCGACCAGTCGACCTCGGCGCCCGTCACCCAGTGGTCGGCCACCGCCGTCACGTCCCGCCGCGTCAGCGCGTCGTCCAGGGCGGCGGATTCGCCGGCGGAGCGACGTACGACGGTACGGGCCACCCGGCCGGTGCGGATGCGGTCGTCCGCGCCGCCCGCCGCGTACGTCTCCAGCAGTGCGACGGCTTCGGCCACCGAGCCGGCGGTCAGGGCCAGGCGGAACTCGTATGCCGTACGGCCGGACTGCAGCGTGTGCGCGACATCGGTGAGCCGTGGGAACCGGCCGCCGTCCTCCGGGCTGGCCCCGGCGGGCCGGATGCCCGCCACCGCCTGCGCCAGCGCGCCGATGGTCTCGGCCGCCCTGGCCGCCGGCGGCAGCCGGGTGCCCAGTTCCGCCGCCAGCAGCGCGTGGAAGTGGGCGCGTTCGGTCATGCCGAATCCGCAGTCGACCAGGTCGGTCCCGAGGTCGAGCGTCCCGGGCGCCACGCCGGCCAGTCCGGCGGCCAGCCGCAGGCAGCGGCTCCGGGCGTCCTCCAGCGCGTCCTCGGCCGTCGCGGTGTCCGCCGGGGCGCCGCGGCGCAGGAAGGCCGCGAGGTCAGCGGCGTACGCGGGCAGCCGGTCCGCGCTCCTGGCGGACAGCACCAGCACCTGTTCCCCTGCGGGCTCCTCCGGCTCCGGCGCGCCGGCCGGCAGGTGCTCCTCCATGACCACGCAGGCATTGGCACCGCCCGCGCCGAACGAGCTGACGACGGCCCGCCGCGGCAGCTCGGCGGTTGTGCCGTCCGTGCCGGGCCGCGTCTGCCGTGCCCAGGGCTGGAGGGTCTGCTGCACTTCGAAGGGTGTGGCCGTGAAGTCGATCTCCGGGTTGCGGCGTTCGGAGTGCAGGGACGGCGCCAGCATCCCGTGCCGGAACTGCAGCAGCACCTTGGTCAGCCCGGCGATGCCGGCCGCCGACTCCAGGTGGCCGATGTTGGTCTTCACCGAGCCGACCGCGACCGGCGGCCGTCCGGTACGGCGTGCCGGGTCGACGGGCCCGCCGAACGCCTCGGTCAGCCCGGCGATCTCGATCGGGTCGCCGAGCAGGGTGCCGGTGCCGTGGGCCTCCACGTAGCCGACGGTGTCCGCGCCGACTCCGGCACGGTGCAGTGCCTCGCGGATCACGGCACTCTGGGCGGCCGCGCTCGGCACGGTGTACCCGCCGCTGTTGCCGCCGGAGTTGACGGCCGAGCCGCGGATCACACCGAGGACGCGGTCGCCGTCCGCGACCGCCGCCGCCAGCGGTTTGAGCAGGACGGCGCCGACGCCCTCGCCGTCGACGAAGCCGTCCGCGTCCGCGCCGAACGCCTTGAGCCGGTCGTCGCGGGCGAGCATCCCGGCCTGTGCCAGGCCGCGCAGGTGCTTCGGGTGCAGGATGAGGTTCACCCCGCCCGCGAGCGCGGCGGCGCACTCGCCGGACCTGATGCTCTGGCAGGCCAGGTGCAGGGCGGTCAGCGAGGCCGAGCACGCGGTGTCCACCGCCATGCTGGGGCCGGTGAAGTCGAAGGTGTAGGAGACCCGGTTGGCGACGGACCAGTGGCGGGAGTGGGCGTCGGCCGGTACGCCGAGCGCGTTCGCCTCGCCGCCCATCCACTCGTAGTCGCTGCCCATGACCCCGGCGAAGACGCCGACCGGTCCCTGGGCGGCGAGCACCGCCGCCGGGTAGCCGGCGTCGTCCAGGACCGCCGCCGCGGTCTGGAGGAACAGGCGCTCCTGGGGGTCCATCGCTTCGGCGTCGGCGGGTGAGATGTGGAAGAACAGCGGGTCGAACGCGTCGACGTCGTCGATGAATCCGGCCCACTTGCTGTAGGAGCCGCGCTGCCCGGCCGGGTCGTGGTGCGCGTCCGCGTCCCAGCGGTCGGCGGGCACCTCCCGGATGCAGTGCCGGCCCTCGGCCAGGTTGTCCCACAGCTCGCCGGCCGTGCGGGCCAGCGGGTAGCGCCCGGCGACGCCGATGACCGCGATACGGTCGTCG
Source organism: Streptomyces sp. NPDC030165 (assembly GCF_055573595.1). NCBI lineage: Bacteria > Bacillati > Actinomycetota > Actinomycetes > Kitasatosporales > Streptomycetaceae > Streptomyces > Streptomyces sp. NPDC030165. The sequence goes on from NZ_JBVIBD010000026.1 coordinate 90,995, forward strand.
GCGCTCTCCTCGGCCGGTGTGCCGCCCGCGGGGGACGCGGCGGCGGGTGCGTCGGCGTACAGCTTGCCGATGAGGAAGTCGGCCACCGCTCTCGGTGTGCGCCGGTCGAAGACCAGGGTCGCGGGCAGCCGCAGTCCGGTGCGTGCGGCGAGTTTGTTGCGCAGTTCCACGGCGGTCAGCGAGGTGAAGCCCAGACGCAGGAACTCGGCGTCGGGGGCGATGGCGGCGGCCGAGTCGTGCTTGAGCGCCGCCGCGGCCTCCCGTAGCACCAGGTCCCGGACGACGCGCTCGCGTTCACCCACGGGGACTCCCCGCAGACCGGTGTTCTCGCGGGTGGCGGGCTCGCCACCGACGGGGGTACGGGCGGTGCGCACGGCCGGCCGGGGCCGTGCCGGGGCCGGTGTGCGGAACAGCGCCGGCGGTCTGCCCGTCGCGGGATCGGTCGCCGTACGGTCGAGCCGGGCCGCGACCAGGTGGGCCCGGTCCGTGGCGACGGCGGCGTCCAGGAGTGCCAGGGCTTCCTCGGTGGCCAGCGGGAGCACTCCGGCGTCGGTCAGCCGTGCCAGGTCGGCCGTGTCGAGCCGTCCCGTCAGGGCGCTGGGCTGCGCCCACAGGCCCCAGCCCAGCGACAGGGCGGGCAGGCCCAGTCCGCGCCGGTGGTGTGCCAGCGCGTCGAGGAAGGCGTTGGCGGCGGCGTAGTTGCCCTGCCCGGCGGTGCCCAGCGTGGCGGCGACGGAGGAGAACAGGACGAAGGCCGACAGGTCGTGGTCGCGGGTCAGTTCGTGCAGGTGCCAGGCGGCGTCGGCCTTGGCTGCCAGCACGGAGCGCAGCCGTCGCGGTGTCAGGGAGCCGATCACTCCGTCGTCCAGCGCGCCGGCCGCGTGGACGACGGCGCGCAGCGGGCGGTCCTGCGGGACGGTGGCCAGCAGTCCGGCGAGTGCTGTGCGGTCGCTGACGTCGCACGCCGCCGAGGTCGCCGTCGCGCCCAGCGCGGTCAGCTCGTCGGCGAGCTCCCGCGCCCCCCGGCGGCCGGCCAGCAGCAGGTGGCGGACGCCGTGTTCCGTCACCAGGTGCCGGGCGACCAGCCGGCCCAGGGTTCCGGACGCCCCGGTGACCAGCACGGTGCCGCCGGTGGGGAAGGCGGGCGGCACGGGGGTGCCGGGCAGGTTCGCGCGGACCAGCCTCGGAACGCGGACGCGGCCGCCGCGGATCAGGGCCTGGGGTTCGCCGGCAGCCACCAGCTGCGGCAGCAGCCGGGGCAGCGTCTCCATGTCGTCGGTGTCGACGAGCAGGATCCGGTCCGGGTTCTCCGTCTGCGCGGCCCGTACCAGGCCCCACACGGCGGCAGCGGCGGGGTCCGGCTCCGCGTCGGCGCCGTCGGCGGACGGTACGGCGCGGTGCGTCGCGACCACCAGGCGCGCCTCACCGGTCTCCGCGCCGGTGAGCCATGTCTGCAGGTCGGCGAGGACCGCGGAGGTCACCGCCTGGACGCGCTCGGGCAGGTCACCGCCGGCGGACGGGCAGCGCAGCGTCGTCACGTCCGCGAGGGTGGCCGCGGCCCCGGGGGCGGCCGGCGCGGGGATCCAGTTCAGCTCGTACAGCGCGGCGTCACCCGGCTCGCCGGCGAGTGCCGTACCGAGCGGACGCAGGGTGAGGGAGCCCGCCGACAGCAGGCCGCGGCCGGTGCCGTCGGCGACGTGCAGGGCCGTCGAGCCGTCCGCCAGCGGGGTGAGGCGCGCCCGCAGGCCGGTCGCCTCCGCGGCGGCGTCCGCGTCCAGCCACCGTACGTCGCTCCAGGAGAACGGCAGTGCGGGCCCAGCCGTCACGTCCAGCGCGTGCAGGGCGGCGTCGAGCAGCGCGGGGCGGACCGGCTCGGGCAGGGACACCTCGGCGAACAGCTCGCCGTCGTGCTGCCACAGGGCCCGCAGGCCCCGGAAGGCCGGGCCGTACTCCAGTCCCCGGTCGGCGCGGTCGTCGTACCAGGAGGTGAGGTCCACCGCTTCGGCGCCCGGGGGCGGCCATGCGGCGAGGTCCGGCAGGGCCGTGTCCTGCTCCGGCGTCGTGTCCTGCGTGGCGAGTGTGCCGGTGGCGTGCAACTGCCAGCCGTCCTGCGGGCGGCGGGCGTACAGCCGCAGGTCACGGTGACCGCCGTCGGCGGGGTCCATCAGCAGCTGGATCTCGATCTCGCCTTCTTCGGGCACCACCACGGGCGCCTGGAGGGTGAGTTCGTCCACCGCGTGTCCGGCGTGCAGCGCCATGTCCAGCAGGGCGGTGCCGGGTACGACGACGCGGCCCCGGACCCGGTGGTCGGCCAGCCACGGGTGCGACCGCAGGGACAGCCGGCCGGTCAGGGCCGTCTGTCCGGCGTCCGCCAGGTCGACGGGGGCGGACAGCAGCGGCCGGGGCTTGCGCAGCCAGTACGGTTTCGGCTGGAAGGCGTACGTGGGCAGTGCCACGGTGCGGGCGCCGGTGTCCGCGAAGAACGGCTGCCAGTCGACCGGCACGCCCCGGGCGTACAGCTCGGCCACGGACAGCAGGAACCGGCGGGACGCGTCCTCGCCGCGGCGCAGCGATCCGACGGCGGTCACGGCGTGGTCGCCGTCCTGGGCGATCTCCTCGATGCCGGCCGTCAGCACGGGGTGCGCGCTGCACTCGACGAAGGTCCGGTGTCCTTCGGCCAGGAGGGCGCCGATGGCCGTCTCGAAGCGGACGGTGTTGCGCAGGTTGCGGTACCAGTAATCGGCGTCGAGGTCCGCGGTGTCCTGGACGTCGCCGGTCAGGGTCGAGTGGAAGGCCACCGGCGCCGAGCGCGGGACGATGCCGGCCAGGTCCGTACGGATACGGTCGCGGATGCGCTCGACGTGCGCCGAGTGCGAGGCGTAGTCCACCGGGATGCGGCGCGCCCGTACGTCCTCGGCCGCGCAGTGCGCCAGCAGCTCGTCCAGCGCCTCGGTACCGCCGGACACCACCGTCATGCCCGGGCCGTTGAGGGCGGCGACGGAGATCCGGCCGTCCCAGGCCCGGAGCAGGGAGCGGGTCTCCTCCGCCGGCAGGGCCACGGCCGCCATGCCGCCTTCACCGGCGATCTCCAGCAGCGCCCGGGAGCGCAGCGCGACCACGCGGGCGCCGTCCTCCAGCGACAGGCCGCCGGCCGCGCAGGCGGCGGCGATCTCGCCCTGGGAGTGTCCGACCACGGCGGACGGCACCAATCCGGCGGACCGCCAGACTTCGGCCAGTGACACCATGACCGCCCACAGCACGGGCTGTACGACGTCGACCCGGGACAGTGCCGCCTCGTCGTCGATGGCGTCCCACAGCGACCAGTCGACCAGGCCGCTCAGCGCGCGCCCGCACTCGTCCATCCGCGCGGCGAACGCCGGGGAGGTCTTCCGCAGCCCCTTGGCCATGCCGACCCACTGGGAGCCCTGGCCGGGGAACACCCACACCACACCGGATTCCGGGGCGACGGAGCCTTCCACCACCAGCGGTGACGACTCCCCCACCGCCAAGGCGGACAAGCCGGTCAGCAACTCGGCGCGGTCCTGGGCGACGACCACCGCACGGTGCTCGAAAGCCGACCGGCTGGTCACGGTCGAGAACCCGATGTCGCGCGGATTCGCGTCCGCGTCGGACCGTACGTGGTCCAGCAGCCGCGCTGCCTGCTCGCGTAGGGCCGCCTCGGTCACGCCCGACACCACGACCGGCGCCGGGTGCTCCTGGGGCGGTGCCTGCCCGGGGGTGTCCGCGGTCTCCGCGGGCGCCTGCTCGATGATCACGTGCGCGTTGGTGCCGCTGGCCCCGAAGGACGAGACGCCGGCCCGGCGCGGCCGCCCGGTCTCCGGCCACGGCCGCTGCTCGGTCAGCAACTCGACCGCCCCCGACGACCAGTCCACATGGCGCGACGGCACATCGGCGTGCAGCGTTCGCGGCAGCACACCATGACGCAGCGCCAGCACCATCTTGATCACGCCGCCGACCCCGGCCGCCGCCTGCGCATGGCCGATGTTCGACTTCAGCGAACCCAGCCACAGCGGTTCTTCACGGTCCTGCCCGTACGTCGCCAGCAACGCCTGCGCCTCGATCGGATCGCCCAGCGTCGTGCCGGTGCCGTGCGCCTCCACCGCGTCCACGTCCGCCGCCGACAGGCCCGCGCTCACCAGCGCGTCACGGATGACCCGCTCCTGCGACGGCCCGTTCGGAGCCGTCAGTCCGCTGGACGCGCCGTCCTGGTTGACGGCAGAGCCACGTACCACCGCCAGCACCGGGTGCCCGTTGCGCCGCGCGTCCGACAGCCGCTCCAGCACCAGGACGCCCACGCCCTCGGACCAGCCCGTACCGTCGGCCGCGTCCGAGAACGCCTTGCACCGGCCGTCCGGCGACACGGCGCGCTGGCGGGAGAATTCCACGAACGTCGTCGGCGTGGACATCACCGCCACCCCGCCCGCGAGTGCGAGGGAGCACTCCCCCGACCGCAGCGACTGCGCCGCCAGGTGCAACGCCACCAGCGACGACGAACACGCCGTGTCCACCGTCACCGCCGGGCCCTCGAACCCGAACGTGTACGCCACCCGCCCGGACGCCACACTCGGCAGGCTGCCGGTCAGCAGCTGTCCCTCCAGGCCGCTCGCCGCGCCCGCGAGCTGCGACGCGTAGTCGCTGTACATCACTCCCGCGAACACGCCGGTACGGCTGCCGCGCAGCGAGGCGGGGGCGATGCCCGCGCGCTCCAGCGCCTCCCAGGAGGACTGGAGCAGCAGCCGCTGCTGGGGGTCGGTGGCCAGGGCCTCCCGTGGCGACATCCCGAAGAACCCCGCGTCGAACTCCGCGGCGTCGTGGAGGAATCCGCCGTGCCGGGTGTAGGTGGTGCCGGGCCGGTCCGGGTCGGGGTCGTACAGTCCGTCGAGGTCCCAGCCGCGGTCCGCCGGGAAGGCGGACACCGCGTCCACGCCGTCGATGACGAGCTGGTGCAGGTCCTCGGGTGAGGTCACGCCGCCGGGGAACCGGCACGCCATGCCCACGATCGCGACCGGCTCCCGGCCCGCCGACTCCAGCCGTGCCAGCTTTCCACGGGTCTGCCGCAGCTCGGTGGTGACCCGCTTCAGGTAGGCGAGCAGCTTCTCGTCGCTCATGTTCTCAGGGCCTTCCCAGCTCATCGTCGATCAAGGAAAAGAGCTCGTCCGCGCCGGCCGCGGCGATCTCCTGGTCGAGCACCGGCTCCGGCGCGTCCTCGGTGGTCACCGTGGCCAGCAGCTCCCACAGCCGGGCGGTGACGGCCGTGCGCAGCGCGTCGTCGCCGACGGCGGCCACGCGCGCCTCCATCAGGTCCAGGTCGGCGAGGACCGAGGGCATGTCAGGGGCCTGCGGCGCGACCGGGGTTGGCGGTGCGGCGGCAGGTGGCGGCGGTCCGGCCGGAGCCGGTGATGCGGCCGGGAGCTGTTCCGGGGTGAGCCGTCCCAGCAGGTGCCGTGCCAGCGCGGCCGGGCTCGGGTGGTCGAAGGTGACCGTGGCGGCCAGGGTGAGGCCGGTCAGGGCACCGATCCGGTTGCGCAGTTCCAGGGCGGTCAGCGAGTCGAAGCCCAGCTCCGTGAAGCCCCGGTCGAAGGGCACGTCGCCCACACCCGACCGGCCCAGCGCGGTCGCGATCTCCGTCTGCACCATGCGGCGCACCGCCAGCTCCCGGTCGTGGCCGGACAGGGTGAGCAGCCGGTCCCGGAAGGTCTGCGTCCGCCCTGCTGCCCCGGTGCCCGCCCCGCCGGCGGCGCGGACGGAGGTGCGCCCGGCCCCGGAGGACGGCCGGGACCGTCCGCGGAGCATCATGGGCAGGCCGGCCTGCGACGGCCCGGAGCGGTCGAACCGGGCGGGTACCAGGTGTGCCCGGTCCGCGCCGAGCGCGAGGTCGAACAAGGCCAGCCCGTCGTGCGTGGGCAGTGTCAGCAATCCCCTGCGCAGCATCCGCCGCAGGTCGGCGTCGCCGAGCCGCCCGGTCATGCCGGTGCGCTGCTCCCACAGGCCCCAGCCCAGGGAGAGTGCGGGCAGCCCCAGCCGGCGCCGGTGGTGGGCCAGCGCGTCGAGGAAGGCGTTGCCGGCCGCGTAGTTCGCCTGTCCGGCCAGTCCGATCGTGGCCGAGACCGAGGAGAACAGCACGAACGCCGACAGGCCGAGGTCGCGGGTCAGCTCGTGCAGGTGCCAGGCCGCGTCCGCCTTCGCGGCCAGGACGGCCGTGAGCTGATTGGCCGTCAGCGACAGTGTCGCGCCGTCGTCCATCACCCCGGCCGCGTGCACCACGGCCCGCAGCGGCGCCGATGCGGGGACCGCCGCGACGGTCTCCGCGAGCGCGGACCGGTCGGTGACGTCGCAGGCGGCCACCCGGACGGTGGCGCCCGCCGCAGTCAGTTCCGCGACCAGGCCGTCCGCGCCGTCGGCGGCCGGGCCGCTGCGGCTGACGAGCAGCAGGTGGCGTACGCCGTGCGCGGTCACCAGGTGCCGTGCCACGGCGGCGCCGAGTCCGCCGGTCCCGCCGGTGATCAGGACGGTTCCACCGGGGCCGGCGGCCAGGCGGCCTGGGCCGGTTCCGGGCCCGGGCACGGAGCCGCGCGCCAGCCGGGGTGCGAGGACCGTGCCGGAGGCCAGGGCGAGCTGTGGTTCGCCCGTCGCCAGGGCGCGGTCCAGGTCGTCGGCCGCCGGTTCGCCGGTGCCGTCGCAGTCCAGCAGGACGATCCGGCCCGGGTGTTCGGTCTGCGCCGGCCGCAGCAGTCCCCATACGGTGGCGGCGGCGAGGTCGACGGGGGTGTCCGGTTCCACGGCCACGCCCCGCCTGGTACGGACCACCAGCCGTGACGTGCCGTCGTCGTGGTCCCGCAGCCATTTCTGTACGTCGCGCAGTACGGACTGCGTGGTCGCGTGGACGGCGTCCGGCAGGCCCGCCCCGTCCGCCGTCGCCTCGTCCGTCGTCACCTCCAGGACGTCCGTCGTGGCGTACGCCTGCACCGGCCCGCCGGACGCGGCGGCCTCCCGCCACTCGACCTGGAAGAGGTCGGGGTCGAAGCGCCGGGCCTCCAGCGGCCGCAGGGCGAGGGAGCCGACTGTCAGCACGTCGATGCCGCTGCCGTCGGTGACGGCCAGCGACGCCCGGTGCTCACCGGCCGGGCTGATCCGGACCCGGAGCTGGGAGGCGCCCACCGCCGTCAGCCGTACGCCGGACCACGAGAACGGCACGACCGGGCCGGGCCCCGCCTCCAGCACCAGGGGGTGCAGCGCCGCGTCGAGCAGCGCCGGGTGTACGTGGAAGGGGCCCGCCTCGTCCCGCAGTGCCAGTTCGGCGAGGAGGTCGTCCCCGTGCCGCCAGACGGCCTGGAGGTTGCGGAACGCCGGGCCGTATTCCAGGCCGCGCTCGGCGAGCCGGTCGTAGCAGTCCGCGAGGTCCACCGGGACGGCTCCGGGCGGGGGCCATGCGGTCAGCGTGGCGCCCGGTGCGCCGGCCGGACCCGTACCGACCTGTCCGGTGGCGTGCAGCTGCCATGTGCCGTCGCCGTCACCATGGACGCGGCCGTGGACACGGACCGCGCGCCGGCCCGCCTCGTCGGGGGCCGCCGCACGCAGCTGCACCTCGACCTCGCCCCGCTCCGGGACGATCAGCGGCGTGTGCAGGGTCAGTTCCTCCACCAGGTCGCCGACGCCCAGGGCCATTTCCAGCAACGCCGTTCCGGGCACCACGATCCGCCCCTGCACGCGGTGGTCGGCCAGCCAGGGGCGGGCTTGCAGCGACAGGCGTTCGGTGCGGAGAATGCCGTCACCGTCGGCGAGTTCCACCGCGCGCCCCAGCAGCGGCTGGTCGGCCCTGGCGTCGAGCCAGTACCGCCGGCGCCGGAAGGCGTACGTCGGCAGTTCGACGCGGGACGCGCCGGCGCCGGCGAACGCCGGGCTCCAGTCCACCGCCGTACCGCGCGTCCAGACCTCCGCCACGGACGTCAGGAACCGGTCCAGTCCCCCTTCGTCACGCCGCAGCGTCCCCGAGACGGCGGCCGGGGCGGGCGTCCCGGGGCGGCTGTCCAGGACTTCCTGGACGGCCGGGACGAGCACCGGGTGGGAGCTGACCTCGATGAAGGTGCCGTGCCCTTGTGCGGCCAGTGCTTCCACGGCCGACCGGAAGTGCACGGTCTGCCGCAGGTTCCGGTACCAGTAGCCCGCGTCCACCAGCCCGTCGCCCAGCCAGTCCCGTTCGACGGTCGAGTAGAACGGCACCTGTGCGGGGCGGGGGCGCAGGTCCGCGAGCACCCGGGCGAGTTCGTCCTCGATGCGCTCGACGTGCGAGGTGTGCGAGGCGTAGTCCACCGGGACCTTGCGGGCCCGGCCGCCCTCCGCCTCGCACACGGTCAGCAGTGCGTCCAGCGCCTCCGGGTCACCGGCGACCACCGTGGCCGAAGGGCCGTTCAGCGCGGCGATCTCCAGGCGGTCCGCCCATGGCTCGATCCGCGACTCCACCTCCGCCAGGGGCAGCGCCAGCGACACCATCCCGCCGAGGCCGGCCAGCCCCGCGGCGATCGCCTGCGACCGCAGCGCCACCACCCGCGCCGCGTCCCGCAGGGACAGCGCACCGGCCACGCACGCCGCCGCGATCTCGCCCTGGGAGTGCCCCACCACCGCCGACGGCTCGACGCCGTACGACCGCCACAGGGCCGCGAGCGAAACCATCACCGCCCAGGACGCCGGCTGCACCACGTCCACCCGTGTGAGCGTCGGTTCGCCGGGGGCCTGCCGCAGTACGCCTTCGAGGTCCCAGTCCACGAACTCGGCCAGTGCCGTGGCACACGCGCGGAGCCGTTCCGCGAACGCGGGGGCCTCGTCCAGCAGCGCGGCGGCCATGCCGGCCCACTGTGAACCCTGGCCGGGGAAGACGAAGACCACCCGGTCGCCTGTGCGGCGGGCCGCTCCTGTGATCACGTGCGGCGCCTTCTCGTCGCGCGCCGCCCCGTCCAGCCCGGCGAGCAGGGTCTCCCGGTCTGCGGCCACGACGACGGCACGGTGCTCGAACTCCGTACGGGAAGCCGCCAGCGACCAGCCGATGTCCACCGGGCGCAGTTCCGCGCCGGACGCCACCCGTTCGCGCAGCCTGTCGGCCTGGGCCCGCAGCGCGGCCTCGGACGCGCCCGACACCAGCACCGGTACCGGGCGCTCCGGGGCCGCCGCCTCCCGAGGGCTGTCCGCGGTCTCCGCGGGCGCCTGCTCAATGATCACGTGCGCGTTGGTGCCGCTGATCCCGAAGGACGAGACGCCGGCCCGACGCGGCCGCCCGGTCTCCGGCCACGGCCGCTGCTCGGTCAGCAGCCCGACCGCCCCCGACGACCAGTCCACATGGCGCGACGGCACATCGGCGTGCAGCGTTCGCGGCAGCACACCATGACGCAGCGCCAGCACGGTCTTGATCACGCCTGCGACACCCGCGGCTGCCTGGGTGTGGCCGATGTTCGACTTCAGCGAGCCCAGCCACAGCGGTTCCGTACGGCCTTGCCCGTAGGTCGCCAGCAGCGCCTGCGCCTCGATCGGGTCACCCAAGGTCGTGCCGGTGCCGTGCGCCTCCACCGCGTCCACGTCCGCCGCCGACAGGCCCGCGCTCGCCAGCGCGTCACGGATGACCCGTTGCTGGGCGGGGCCGTTGGGGGCGCTGAGGCCGTTGGACGCGCCGTCCTGGTTGGTGGCCGAGCCGCGCACCACCGCCAGGACGCGGTGCCCGTTGCGCCGCGCGTCCGACAGCCGCTCCAGCACCAGGACGCCCACGCCCTCGGACCAGCCTGTACCGTCGGCCGCGTCCGAGAACGCCTTGCACCGGCCGTCCGGCGACAGCCCGCCCTGCCGGGAGAACTCCATGAACATGCCGGGCGTGGACATCACCGCCGCGCCGCCGGCCAACGCCAGCGAGCACTCCCCCGACCGCAGCGACTGCGCCGCCAGGTGCAACGCCACCAGCGACGACGAACACGCCGTGTCCACCGTCACCGCCGGGCCCTCGAACCCGAACGTGTACGCCACCCGCCCGGACGCCACACTCGGAGCGCCGCCGGTGAGCGCGTGTCCGCCGAAGCTCTCCGACGTCTCATGCAGCCGGGGCACGTAGTCCTGGTTCATGACACCCATGAACACGGCCGTACGGCTCCCGCGCAGCGTGACGGGATCGACGGCGGAACGTTCCAGCGCCTCCCACGACGCCTCCAACAGCAGCCGCTGCTGCGGGTCCATCGCCCGCGCCTCCCGCGGGCTGATCCGGAAGAAGTCGGCGTCGAACTCCGCCGCGTCCGGCAGGAAACCGCCCGTACGCACGCCACCCGTGCTCGCCTCGTCCAGGCTCCAGCCGCGGTCCTCCGGGAACGCCGACATCGCATCCGTCCCCTCGGACACCAGCCGCCACAGGTCGTCCGGTGACGCCACACCGCCCGGCAGCCGGCAGCTCATGCCCACGATCGCGACCGGATCGTCGTCCGGGACGGGAGCGTCGGCGCCGCCCCGGTCCGGCGCGTCCCCCGCCAGCTCGTCGCGGAGGTGGCGTACGACCGCGCCGGGCGTGGGGTGGTCGAAGACCAGGGTGGTCGGCAGCCGCAGGCCGGTCGCGCGGCTCAGCCGGTTGCTGAGTTCCACCGCGGTGACCGAGTCGAAACCGAGCTCCTTGAACGTCCGGTCGGAGCCGACCTCCGCCGTGTCGGCGTGCCCGAGGACGGCCGCCGTCTGCGCGCCGACCAGCTCCCGCAGTTCCCGTTCGTCCGTGCTGGACGGCTCGGCGGCGGGCTCAGCCTCCGGTATCGCCGCCGGCTGCGGTACGGGCAGGGCGGCACCGTCGCCGGAGATCCAGTAGGGCTGCCGCTGGAAGGCGTACGGAGGCAGTTCCACCGTACGGGCACCGGTGCCCTCGAACATCGCCCGCCAGTCCAACGCCACGCCCTGGACGTGCAGTTCGGCCATGGACAGCAGCAACCGCCGGGCGCCTCCCTCGCCGCGCCGCAACGTGCCCTGGACGAGCGCGCCGGACACCCGGCCGACCGTGTCCTGGACGGCCATGGTGAGCACCGGGTGCGGGCTGGCCTCCACGAACACTCCGTGCCCGTCCTCGGCGAGCGCCCTGACGGCGTCCTCCAGGCGTACCGTTTCGCGCAGGTTGCGGTACCAGTACTCGGTGTCCAGACGGTCCGCTTCCAGACGGCCACCGGTGACGGTGGAGTAGAACGCGACGCCGCTGTCCCGGGCCGTGACGTGCCGGGCCGCCCGCAGGACCTCGTCGCGGATCTCCTCCACCTGCGCCGAGTGCGAGGCGTAGTCGATCGGCACGATCCGGGCACGGACGCCCTGGGCCTTGTACTCGGCCACCATCGCGTGCACGACGTCGACGGGTCCGGAGACGACGACCGCGTTCGGGCCGTTCAGCGCACCGATCGTCACCCGTTCCGGATCGACGTCGGCCGCGGGCATCGCCAGCAGGGCCATCGCCCCGCGACCGGACAGCCGGGCGACGATGGCCTTGCCGCGCTCGGCCATCAGCCGGAGGGCGTCCTCCAGGGAGACGATCCCCGCCGCGCAGGCCGCGGTGATCTCCCCCTGGGAGTGGCCCACCACGGCGGACGGCGCGAGGCCGACCGAGCGCCAGACCTCGGCCAGCGACACCTGCACCGCGAACAGTGCGGGCTGCATGACGTCCATGCGCAGCAGTGCGGCCTCGTCGGCGAGCACGTCGCGCAACGACCAGTCGACCAGTGCGTCCAGCAGCCGCGCGCAGGTGTCCATCCGGGCGGCGAACACCGGTGAGGTCTCCCACAGCTCCAGCGCCATCCCGGCCCACTGCGGCCCCTGGCCGGGGAACATCCAGACCACGCCCGGTTTCTGGGCGGAAGGGCCCTGGGCGGAGGTGGCCACGCCTTCGACGACGTTCGGCGTGGGCTCGCCGGCCGCCAGCGCGGCCAGGCCGTCGAGCAGTTCGGCGCGGTCGGCGGCCACGACGATGCCGCGGTGCTTCAGTGCCGTACGGGTGGTGGCCGTCGAGAAGCCCACGTCCGCAGGGGTCAGCTCCTCCTCTGCCGCCACCCGCTCCAGCAGTCGTCCCGCCTGGGCGCGCAGCGCCTGCGCGCTGCCGCCCGACACCAGGACCGGCACCGGGAGCACGGCCGGGCCTCCGGTACGGGGGCCCGGCGGGGCGCCCCCTTCTCCGGAGCCGTCCCCGGCCGGCTCGCCGGTGCCCGAGGGCGTGCCAGGGGCCTCCGCGACCACCAGGTGGCAGTTGGTGCCGCCCAGGCCGAACGAGCTGACTCCGGCGAGGCGGGGGCCCGGCGGCCACGGGCCGGTGGTGTCGTTCACCCGGAGCCGCAGCCGCTCCATCGGGATCGAAGGGTGCGGCTCGGTGTAGTGCAGGCTCGCCGGGAGGATCCCGTGGCGCAGCGACAGCGCGACCTTGATCAGCCCGACGACGCCGGCGGCGCCGTCCAGGTGCCCGATGTTGGTCTTCACCGAGCCGACGAGCAACGGCTGCCCCGGCTCCCGGCCCTGGCCGAGCACGGTGCCGAGGGCGTCCGCCTCGACGGGGTCCCCTGCCTTCGTGCCGGTGCCGTGCGCCTCCACGTAGCGTACGTGCGCGGGGTCGGTCCCCGCCCGGGCACAGGCGTCGCGCAGCAGGGCCCGCTGTGCGTCACCGTCCGGCACGGTGAGCGCGGGGCCGCCGCCGTCGTTGTTCACGGCGCCGCCGAGCAGGACGCAGTGGATCCGGTCGCCGTCCGCGAGGGCGTCCGCCAGGCGTTTGAGGACGACCATGCCGCCGCCCTCGCCCCGGACGGTGCCGTTGGCGCGCGCGTCGAAGGCGTGGCACCGGCCGTCCGGTGACAGGGCGCCGGAGCGGGCGAAGGCGAGCGTGCTGTCCGGCGTCAGGTTCAGGTGGACGCCGCCGGCCAGCGCCAGTGCGGTGGTGTGCGACAGCAGGCTCTCGCAGGCAAGGTGCACGGCGACCAGGGACGAGGACTGTGCCGTGTCGACCGTGAGGCTGGGGCCGCGCAGGCCGAGGTGGTAGGAGAGCCGGTTGGCGATGACGCCCCGGCTCAGCCCGGCCAGCGAGTGGTGCGACACGGCGCCGGGGCCGTGCCGGTGGACGAGCGTGGCGTAATCGTCGCCGGTGGCGCCGAGCAGCACCGCGGCGGAGCCGCCGCGCAGGGTCTCCGGCACGATGCCCGCGTGTTCCAGCGCCGTCCAGGCGAGTTCGAGCGCCAGCCGCTGCCGCGGGTCCATCGCCGCCGCTTCCCTCGGTGAGATACCGAAGAAGCCGGGGTCGAAGCCGTCGACCCGGTCCAGGAAGCCGCCCCGCCGCTGTCCCGGTCCGTCCAGGGTTCCGGCGGCACCGTCGAGGTCCCATCGCCCGTCCGGTACGTCGGTGATCGCGTCCACGCCGTCGTGCAGCAGGCGCCAGAAGGCGGCGAGGTCGTCGGCGCCCGGGACCCGGCAGGACATGCCGACGACGGCGACCGCGCGCTCGGCCGGGTACTGCGTGGTCATGTCCGCTTCCTCCGCCGGGGGTGCCTGATGATCGGGGCGGCCGGTCATCCCGCTGCATCCGTTCGTGCCTGGCCCGATCCGGCGCGCAGCCGGGTCAGGTCCGCTTCGGGGCGGGCCACGATCTCCCGCAGCAGCCGCTCGTAGGCGCGCGCCATGCCCTCGGCCGTCCGCCGGGTGAACAGGTCGGTGCTGTACTCCAGCGAGCACCGCAGTCCGGCCGCCGTCTCCTGGGCCGTCAGGCTGAGGTCGTACTTCGCCGTACGGGAGCCGGGTACCGGGTCCAGCGGGACCACGGTGAGCGCCGCGGGCTCGCCGTCGTCGGCCGGCAGCGGAGCCGGGAGCAGGTTGAACATCACCTGGAACAGCGGGGAGTGCGCCGGGTCGGGTTCCGGCACCAGGGCCCGGACCAGGTCGGCGAACGGCAGGTCCTTGTGTTCGTGGGCCTCGGCGACGGCCTGCCTGGTCTGGGTCAGCAGCTCGGTGAACGGGCGCTCCGGCGCGATGCCGAGGCGCAGCACGACCATGTTGACGAAGTAGCCGACGAGCTGTTCCAGCTCGGATGCAGGCCGGTTGGCGACGGGTGATCCGATCGCCAGTTCCCGGTCCTCGCAGTGGCCGCCCAGCAGCACCGCGAACGCCGCCAGCAGGGTCATGTACAGCGAGGTGCCGCGCTCCTGGCTGAGCCGCTGGAGCCGGGTGTGCAGGTCGAGCGGGACGTGGAAGTCCACCGAGGCGCCCTGGAAGGACTTCACCGGGCATCGCTGGTAGTCGCCGCGCAGCGACAGGCAGGCCGGCAGGCCCTCCAGACGGCGGCGCCAGTACGTCTGCTGGCGGTCCAGTTCCGCGGCGTCGACCGTGCGGCTCTGCCGGCGGGCGAAGTCGGCGTACTGGAGCGGCAGGGACGGCAAGGCCGGTTCACGTCCCTGGCTCAGCGCGCCGTACAGCGCGAGCAGTTCGGTGAGCAGCGTCCGTACCGACCAGCCGTCGAAGACGCCCCAGGGCCGGGTGAGGACGAGGACGTGTCCGTCGTCCGGCAGGGTCAGGACGTGGGCCCGCAGGACGTAGGGGTCGTCCGGCGAGAAGGGGCGCAGCCGTTCGGCGCGGAGCCATTCGGTGACCGCGGTGTCGTCGCCGGCCGCGACGACGCACACGGTGAAGCCGGCGCTGTCGTGCACCCGCTGGGTGATGGTCCCGTCGGTGCGGACGTAACTGGTCCGCAGCACCGCGTGGCGGGCGACGAGGGCTTCGACGGCGCGCACGTAGGCGTCGCGGTCCAGCCGCCCCTGGACCCGGAAGGCGAGCTGCACGTTGTCGTACGACGTGCCCAGGTGCGCGGGCCGGTCGAGGAACCACAGGTCCCGCTGTTGCAGGGCGAGCGGCGCCGGCTCGTCGTCCCCGGCGGCGCCGGGCCGGGCCGGCTCGGGTCCCGTGGCGCCCGGCTCCCGGCCCAGGGCCTCGGCCATCTCCGCCACGGTGGCACCGGTGAGGATCAGCTGGAGCGGCAGTTCCGCTCCCGTCTCCTCCTTCACGCGCAGGTTGAGCCGGACGGCCAGCAGGGAGTCCCCGCCCAGGGAGAAGAAGTTGTCCTCGATTCCGACGCGGCCGACTCCGAGCACGTCTTCCAGTACCCGGCAGAGCGTGTGCTGTGCCTCGGTCGTGGGCGCGACGTAGACCTCCTTGGCCACGGCGTCCTCGTCCGGTGCGGGCAGCGCGCGCTTGTCGACCTTGCCGTTGACCGTGACGGGCAGTTCTTCGAGGAGTACGAAGACGCCGGGGACCATGTAGTCCGGCAGTTCCGCCGACAGGCGGTCCTTGAGCGTGCGCGCCATGGACGGGCCCAGGTCGCCGATCCGCGGGACGTTGGCGAGGTCCGCGGCGCGGTAGGGGGCACGTGCCCGTACGGGAGGCAGTGCTCCCTTGCCGAGGACCAGGTCCAGCGCGTCGGGACGGTCCTGCGACCAGGTGGGCGCCACCCGGTAGCCGAGCGATTCGGCGTGGCGCAGTACGGCTTCCAGCTCCCGCACTTCCCCGGCGGCCCGCGCGGACAGCCGGGCGCCGCCCGGCAGCGGCTCGATCTCGTGGGAGGGCGACCAGCGGGTCAGCCCTTCGGCGAGCCGTACGTCGTCGGCGACCCGGGGATTGGCCAGGCCGCTGACGCCGAACCGGGCGGGGGTGCCGTTGTCCAGGAGTGTGCGCAGCTGCGCGGCGGTGGGGATGTCCAGCCAGGGGAAGGGCTCGGCCGGAGGGGTGGCGCCCTTGGTCAGGACGACGTCGTAGCGGTAGGCGAGCATCTCGTTGTCGCCCGTTCCGCGCTTGGCCATCAGGTCGACGGCGCCCAGTTCGGGGAACCGCTCGGTCAGCCCGGCGCAGTACGTGGGGCTGAGGAGCAGTTCGTTCTCCTGCCGCCGGTGCCGCTGCAGTCGCGCGGTCATGGCTCCGGCAGTGGTGCGGCCGCCGGTACGGCCGCGCTCGACCGCGCCGAGGTGGGCGGTGTACAGGTCCAGGTTCCTGAGGTCGCCGAGGAGGATGCGGCCGCCGTCCTCGACGTGGGGCAGCAGTTGCGCGATGACGTCTTCCAGGTACTGCCGGTTCGGGAAGTACTGCGCGACCGAGTTGACGACCACGGTGTCGAAGGTGGCGCCGGACTCCTCCGCCAGGCGCCGCACCGACAGGGCGTCCCCCTGCTCCAGGGTGACGTGCGACCAGCCCCGGCGTTCCACGCCCCGCCGGACGTCGCCGAGCGCCGACGCCGACAGGTCGAGGGCGTGCACCGACGCGCAGTCCTGGGCGTAGCGGAAGAGCAGCAGTCCGGTGCCGCAGCCGATCTCCAGGAGCCGCTTGGGCCGCAGTTCCCCGATGCGCCGGACCGTACCGTCCACCCACTCGCGCATCTCGCGCTCCGCGATGGGCTCGCCGGTGTAGCTGCTGTCCCAGCCGGCCAGGTTCAGGTCGTCCGCGGTGTCCTCATCGAGGGACCCGGTGTACTGGTCCTCGAACACGCGCTGCCACTGGTCGAGGAGCCCGGCGTTCTGTTCCCGGGCCGCGGCGTCCAGCCACCGCGCCGTCGGCGACACGTAGGCGACCAGCGCACGGCTGCCACCGGATTCCCGCGGGACGACGACACTGTGGGACACGGCTTCGTGCCGCCCGAGGGCGGCCTCGATCTCGCCGAGTTCGATGCGGAAGCCGCGGATCTTGACCTGGTCGTCGTTACGGCCCTGGTACTCCAGCGATCCGTCCGGCAACTGCC
>NZ_JBVIBD010000027.1:0-93525 GCF_055573595.1 Streptomyces sp. NPDC030165
CCCCCCCCCCCCCCCCCCCCCCCCCCCCCCCCCCCCCCCCCCCCCCCCCCCCCCCGCCCCCCCCCGGTTCCGGTGCCTTACTCTCGGCGAAGGAGAAACTGCCCCCGGCGATGCCCTGGGCCATGCAGTCCATGCCGCGGTAGCAGCCGACGAAGGCGCCCGTCAGGCAGGCGTACGCGGCTCTCTGTTCCTCCGCTATTCCTCCACCCGCAGAGCCCCGGACGGGCACAGCATCCCGGCTTCGAGGGCGGCATCCCGGCTCTCGTCGCCGGGCTCGGCGGTGAGTACGGTGACGATGCCGTCGTCGTCCTGGTCGAAGACGTCGGGCGCGGTCAGGGCGCACATACCGGCGCCGACGCAGACCGTACGGTCGGCGGTTACCTTCATGGTTGCCTCTTCCGCCGGGGTCACCAGGTGACGGGGAGTTCGTTGACGCCCTGGATGGTGGTGCCGGGGCGCAGGTGCAGGCGATCGACCGGGGTGGCCAGCCGCAGGGTGGGAATGCGGTCGAACAACGCGGTGAGGATGATTTCGAGTTCGAGCCGGGCCAGGTTCTGGCCGAGGCACTGGTGGACGCCGTACCCGAAGGCGAGATGGTGGCGGGCCGAGCGGTGGATGTCGAAGGTGTCCGGGTCCCGGAAGACGTCCGCGTCACGGTTGGCGATGGAGTTGGTGACGATCACGCCTTCGCCGGCCCGGATCAGCTGCCCGCCGATCTCGATGTCGTCGGTGGCGACGCGGCCGCCCGCGATGTCGGCGATGGCGAGGTAGCGGAGCAGCTCCTCGACGGCGCCCGGGACCAGCGCCGGGTCGGCGCGCAGGGCGGCGAGCTGGTCGGGGTGGTCGAGCAGCGTGATGACGCTGAGGGAGGTCATCGACGCGGTGGTCTCGTGGCCGGCGATGAGCAGGAGCAGGGCGTTGGAGATCAGTTCGTCGCGGTCGATCGTGCCTTCCGCGAGCTGCCGCGCGACCAGGGCGCTGAGCAGACCGGGCCCGGGCTCGGCCGCCAGGCCGGTGATCAGCTCGTCCAGGTAGCGCTCCAGGTCGTCGCGTGCACCGGACACTTCGGCCACGTCTGTGGACTGCACCAGGCGCCTGCTCGCGTCCTGGAAGAAGTCGTGGTCGGCGTACGGAACGCCCAGCAGCTGACAGATCACCATCGAGGGCACCGGCAGCGAGAACTGGCTGACCAGGTCGGCGGGCGGGCCCGCGGCGAGCATCGCGTCGAGGAAGTCGTGGACGATGCGTTCGATGTCCGGGCGCATCCCCTTGATGCGTTTGACGGTGAACTCACTGATCGTCATCCGGCGCCGTTTGCCGTGCTCGGGCGGGTCCATGCCGATGAAGGCGGGACGGCGGTCGCGCAGCGCCTCTAAGCGCGGGGAGGTGAGCGGGAAGGCCGGATGGTTGCGGTCGGAGGACAGCCGGGGGTCGGCCAGCAGTTTGCGTGCGGTCTCGTGTTTGGTGACCACCCAGACCTGCCGGCCGTCGTAGAGCGTGACCGGCCGCAGCGCGTCCTGCTCGTCGCGCAGCCGGGTGTAGGTCTCGGGCAACCGGTACGGGCAGGTGCGGTTGCTGGGAAAGGCGGGAGCGTCGGAGGCAGGGAGGGTTGCTGAGGTCACAGAGGTCTCGGTCATCGGTCCCCTCGGGGTGCTGACAGGCTCTTAAGGAACGGTAAGTTCTCTAACTCGGAGGCTAGAGTGTCCCCTTAGGGAACGCAACGTCCTCTCGGCATACTTTGCACACTCCAAGGAGTCACGCTGTCGACGAACGCCGACGACCGGACCGCCCCACCGGCCGCCGACCACCGCAAAGGGCCGCGGCGCCGCGGCGAGGAACTGGAAAACGCCATCCTCGGGGCGGCGTTGGACGAACTCGCCGAGGTGGGCTACACCGCGCTGACCATGGAACGCGTGGCGGCCCGGGCCCGTACGAGCAAGGCCGCTCTCTACCGCCGGTGGACCGGGCGCGCCGAACTGGTCCTGGACGCCTGCGGGACGCGCGGCGTCTCCGAGATCGACGTGCCCGACACCGGCACGCTGCGCGGCGACATGATCGCCCTGCTGCGGCAGATGTCCGCCAAGATGGCCTCCCCGATCGGCGGCATCCTGCGTGGCCTGCTCACGGAGATGACCCGCGACCCCGAGTTCGCCCGGCTGATCCGCGAACGTATCCACAACGTCGGCCCGATGGGGTGCCGGGCCATCCTGCAGCGGGCCGTCGAGCGTGGCGAGGTCGAGGAGTGGGTGCCGGACTCACGGCGGGCCGCCGTCGCCACCGACCTGCTGCGCAACGAGTTCCTGCTCTTCGGGGCCCCCATCGAGGACGAGATCGTCGTCGAGATCATCGACGATGTCTACCTGCCCCTGGTCCTGGCCCCGGCCCCGCAGTCGGGAGCGGCCCGCTCCCGCCGGTCCCGAGAGCAGCGGTAACCACCGGCCGGACGGGGCGCGTCGGCCCTTCGCACACGTCTGCCCTTCGAACACCTCGGCCTTCGCACATGCCGGGCAGTACGGTCGTAATTTCCGTGCCGCGCCGTCGGCGGAGGTGCAGACTCGCTCCATGGCGGACATGCGCGCGTTCCGGGACGCGGTCAGCGGCTGGGCGGGCGGTGGCCCCGGCGGGCCGGCGAGCGAACTGGCCGTGCGGCTGGGAGTGCGGACGGCGGTGCTGCTGGAAGGGCCGAGCGACCATGCGGCCGTCCAGGCGCTGGCCGTACGGAGCGGCCGGGACCTCGACGCCGAGGGCGTGTGCGTCATGCCGATGGGCGGCGCGATGTGCGTCGGCCGCTACGCCGGCCTCCTCGGGCCGCCCGGCCTCGGCCTGCGCCTGACAGGACTGTGCGACGAGGGCGAGCAGCGCTTCTACGACCGCGGTCTGGAACGGGCACGGGCGCCGCGCCGGGACTTCTTCGTGTGCGTGGCCGACCTGGAGGACGAGCTGATCCGGGCGCTGGGCACGGCAAGGGTCGAGGAAATCCTACGGGCCGAAGGCGATGTCCGCCCCTGGCAGATCTTCCTGCGCCAGCCCGCACAGCACGGCAGGCCCCGGCACCAGCAGTTGCGGCGCTTCCTCGGCACGAAGAAGGGCCGCAAGATCCGCTACGGCCGCCTCCTCGTCGAGGCCCTCACCCCCGAACAGGTACCGGCTCCGCTCGACGGTCTCCTCGCGAGCCTGTGAGCGACGGTGCCGTACGCGGTGTCCGCCCGCCCGGCGCCTCCTGACAGGCGTAAGAAGGCCACCGCCGCCTGGGAAGCAGTAGGGGGAGGGGCGCCGCGGAGACCCGTCGGAAGCGCCCTACGCCTCGACCGCCACCGCCGGCTTGCCTCACGCGTACGTAGCCGCCCACAGCCCGAGTCCTCCGACGCCGGCCGGTGAACCGTACCCCGCGCTGCGCCACGTTCCGTCGTTGTGCCGCACCCCCGTGCCGCGCCACACCTCCGGTGTCACGTCGCACCGCGTCGGTCCGCCGACCGCGTCGTGTCTCCAGCCTTCCGTGGCCCGGCTTTGATGCGCACGTCCCTCACCTGCGATGAATCAAAGACCGCAGCGGGCAACGGGGGTCCCGCAGTTGGCTGACGGGCGTCTTCTGTGCGGCGAGCGGGGCGTGCTGGGGTGGGCGGTACGTGATCGCGAGGCAAGAGCGAAGGGGGAAGGGGCGGGCAGGGATGGGACGCCGGGAGCCGCCCCTGGATCCGACCGCCGGCCCCCTGCAGCGCTTCGCCCACGTGTTGCGCACGCTGCGCAGGAAGGCGGGCGGGATCACCTACCAGGCGATGGCGCAGCGGGTCGAGTGTTCGGCCCCGACGCTGTCGCGGGCCGCGTCCGGCGAGCAGCTCGCCTCCCTGTCCACGGTCCTGGCCTACGTACGGGCCTGCGGCAGAGGGGGAGTGGGCCCGAGCGCTGGCGCAGAGCCGCGCGCGAGGTGGCGGCCGTACCTGTGGCGCAGGGACAGGAGGAGGGGGCCGAGCCGCCGTACCGGGGACTGGCCCGGTTCGAGGTGGCGGACGAAGAACGGTTCTTCGGCCGGGAGGCCCTGGTGGCCACCCTGGTGGACTGCGCGCTCGCGCACCGGCTGACGGTGGTGGTGGGCCCGTCCGGCAGCGCACCTGGACCTGCCCGCCCCCGAAGAAGCCATCGCCAGAATCTGCCACACCGACAACCGCGATCTCACCCGTCAGGAACGCACCACTTACCTGCCGGATCCACCGGACCATACGGGCTGCTGAGAGGAGCTTGCGGCGGTGTCAGGGCCCGGATGCGCGCGGTCGTAGTCATGCTGCGCGAGCGCGAGCAGCACAGCCGCGGCTCCGGCGGCCAGGAGCTGGGACACCACGGTCCACGGGGCGCGGAACAGCATCGCCAGCCCGGCGAGCACGATCACGGCGATGAGGAAGTGCTGCATCCAGGCGAGTTGCGCAAGGTGTGTCGCGTCGATCCGCTCCTGCTCGCCCTGCGCGGCCCACGCATCCATGCCGTACGAGAGTCCGGCTGCCAGGAATACGGCGGCTTCCACCACCAACAACAGGAGGCCGATGCCGATGTCCCGGCCACGTGGTGTCCTGCGTGACCAGGGCCGTCTTCGCCGGGACGGAGGTTCGGAGAGTGCGTACGCCATCTCCCCACCATGCCGGGTGCTCCGGGGGGCGGGCATGAGTACGCGCACTCAGATGCCGGTCGGAGAGCCGTCGGCGGTCAGCGGCAAATCAAGTGCAGTGACGCAAATCAAGGTGTTGCATCGAAGCACCATGAATACACCGAGTACGCCGAAAACGCCGAATATTTCGAGGATGCCGGACGCGCCGAACACGCCGGACGCGTCGAACGCATCGAATCCCTTGTCGGCCGGCCATGCTGCCCTACAGACCGGCATGGAACTGAACCTGGCCGAGCACGCCTGTCACCTCCACCGACGCCTGGATGGCGCGACAGTCGTCGAGACGGCTGATCTCCTGATCGCCGACAGCGGACTGGCCGACGACACCTTCAACATCGTCGCGGCGGCGCGCTTCACCGCGGAAGCAGCCTCGCGACACGTCCGCCGGACCGTACGGAAACTCGCCGCCACCGGCCGGCCCTTCTCGTGGTGGGTGGGCCCCGCCTCCCAGCCGGCCGACTTGGCCTCGCACCTCGAAGCCGTGGGCCTGCAAGCCTCGGAGACCGAGTCGGGCATGTGGCGTGACCTCCGCGAAGCTCCACCGCGGCCGCACGCGGACGGCCTCGACATCCGCCCGGTGACTTCCCGGGAGCAACTGGCCGACTACGCCATGGTGCTCGCCGCGCTGTGGGATCCGCCGGCCGCCACCGTCCGGCACTTCTACGCCGAGGCAGCGCAGTGGGCGCTCGCCGCCGACAGTCCGGCCCGCTACCTCGTCGGCTACGTGGCAGGCCGACCGGTCTGCTCGGCGGAGGTCTTCCTCCACGCCGACGTGGCAGGCATCTACAACATCGCGACCCTCACAACGCACCGCCGACGCGGCTACGGGGGCGCCATCACCCTCGCCACACTCCACACCGCCCGCGATGCGGGGTACCGGACCGCCGTCCTGCAGGCATCCGCGGACGGTGAGACCGTCTACCGGCGGCTGGGCTTCAGCACCTGCGGACAATTCACCGAGTACGCGATCACCACCTGACCGTTACGCGTGCGTGCCCGGAAAACGATATCCGTGGGCGTGCGCGGGGTGCGGGGTGCGGGGTGCGGGAGAAAGTCTCAAGAACAGCGAAGGCGATGAATAGCGCCGGTGGCCGCACACGGCCGGGCCATCACGCGACGAACTCCGGTTTGAGCCACAGGCAGTGCAGGGTGCCGGAGAGCCGGCCCGCGATGATTCCGTCGGCGATCTGCGTCAGGTCGTCGTCCGGGGCTTCGTCCTTCGCGAGGTGGAGCCACCCGGTGCGCGGATCGAACCGGGTGGGCCACGCAGCCGTCCAGGACGTGCCGGAATCCAGGTCGCGTGCTTCGCCGGCCAGGAACTCTTCGCCCTTCGGGTCGGCGGTCAGCCGTCCCGGCCCGGCGGCCGGCGGGCTGAGGGGCGACGTCTCCCAGTTCTGACGGTTCCGACGGGGGTGGAGCCCCCAGACGAACAGGAGCTGTCGCGTCGCCACGCCGACCTCGACCTGGAGCGTACTGATCGAAAGACTGGCCACGCCGTCGGGGCCGACCCGTTCGGCCGCGTCCGCCGGGTCGGCGACGACATATCGGAAGCTGTACTCCGATTCTGAATACACCAGCTGCCCGGACAGTGCGGTGCCGCTCTCCTGAGGCAGGATCAATGCTCGTCCCTTGGGTTTCCGGTAGGGGAACGGTCGTGTTCGTCGTCCAGATGTCGATGACCGGTCCCGCTTCCCGAGCTTGCCTTCGTGTGATGACAAGGTCACTCTGCTGCCCTCCCGCGCAGGGCGGCGCACCTGGGGCCCCAGGGGGATGGTCAGTGGCGGCCCCAGCGCTTGATGCCGATCACGTGGTGATGGTCGGTGCGCAGGGTGGCGGTGTAGCGGTGGTTCAGGGGCCAGCCGTCGAGGTCGGCCGCGTGGCGCCGGTGTTCTTGACGGTGACCCACTCGGCGTTCAGGGACCGGTTGGAGCCGTCGTCGCGGCCCGGGCTGTCGGCCTGCACGGCGCCGATCACGACGGGGGAGCGGTGCTTGGCCGGCAGCGTGTGCGCGTCGGTGGTGGCGGGCAGCGCGGCGCCGGCGACCAGGGCCGCCGAGCCGGGAGCGACGGCGGCCGTACGGGCGGAACGGAGCATGACGAACCTCCTGCGGACAGCCCCGCACACAGCGGGGCCGGTGTGACTCGATGCCCGGACTGCTGCCGGGCGGACATCACGGTGCGCCCGCTCGGCAGGCTGTGGTGGAAGAGAGGACGGTCCATTACAGAACACGGACATTTGCACACCCACACCGTGCCCGTGGTGCACGCCTCCGCGCACGAGCGATGACCGCACGCCCCCGGTGTGCTGCGCCGCACACGCCTCTGACCTGCGGGATTGTTGGATCCGATGGCGCTGGGTGTGGTGTTCCGTACGGGCGTGCCGGGACGCCGTCGGCTGGTGCGAACGCGTGTCCATGCGGCAGTGGGTTCGTGTGAAGGCCGAGGGCAGCAGGAGAACCGTTCAGGCAGGGCGGCGCGGGAAAAGTCGTGCGTTTCCTTCGGGCGGGTCACTCGTTTGGTCCGTTACGACGCGCTCAGCACCTCTGCCTGTCTCCGTTGCGACTGACCAACGAGACGGGTCTGACCGGGCGTTCGCCGCTCGGGCGGCGCTGATCGGTCTCCGGTGCTGGGCGGTGTCCCTTTCGGGATACGGGTGCCCGGTCAACGTCGGGTGCCCGGTTCGTCACCTTCGGAAAGATGAAGGACCACAGGTGCAACACATCGTGAAACGAAGCGTGCTGGTCGCCGCGACGGCGACCGGGATGCTGACCGGCGTGGGGGCGAGTGCCGCCCACGCCGACGCCGGTGGGCAAGGAGCCTCCGTCGGGTCTCCGGGCGTGATCGCAGGCAACCTGCTCCAGGCCCCCGCGCACGTGCCGGTGAACCTCTGCGGCAACACCGTCAACGTCATCGGTCTGCTCAACCCCGCCTTCGGCAACCAGTGCGCCAACCCTGGCGGACACCACCCCCCGTCCGGCCACAAGCCGCCGGGCCACAAGCCGCCGGGCCACAAACCCCCGGGCCACAAACCCCCGGGTCAGAAGCCGCCTGGGCACAAGCCGCCGGGGCACAAACCACCCGGCAACCATCAGCCCCCTGGGCACAAGCCCCCTGGCCACCAACCCCCCGGCCACAAGCCTCCAGGCCACAAGCCTCCAGGGCACAAGCCTCCAGGGCACAAGCCCCCGAGCCATCAGCCGTCCGGCAACCACCAGCCGTCCGGCCACCGGCCTCCCATGCACGAGACCCCCGTGCACCAAATTCCCGGTACTCCGGGGGCGGGCGGCCACCGGTCGCCCACCGACCCCCAGCTGCCCGGCCAGCGGCCTCCGGCCGAGGTCGCCGGCGCGGTGGACGCCCGCACCGTATCCGCAACGCACCACCTGTCGTCGTCCGCTGTGACACCGTCCGGTGGCAAGGGGCGGGAGGTCGTGCAGAGCAGCCGGCTGCCGGCGCTCGCGCAGACGGGAAGCAGTCACGCCGGTGCCGCGGCCGCCACGAGTGCCGCGCTTCTGCTCGGCGGGGTGGTGCTCATCCGGCGCAGCCGTACCTCGCGTAGCTGACGTCCTGACTCACCTCCTCCACCAGCCGCCACGGCGGCTCCCGGCCTCGGCCGGGAGCCGTCAGGCGGGACCCGTCCGTGACGAAGAGCCCAAAGACCCCAAAGACCCCAAAGTCCCCGAGGACCACAAAGACCTTCAAGACCTCCAAGGCCTCGAAGTTCTGGACGACCTCAAAGACCTAGGAGGTCTCGAAGCCCGACTTCGAAGACCTCCACGCCGGGGCAACGACCGCGCCCCGCGGCGGGCAACGTGCTCCGCCGCACCCTTCACACGACCGGCACCGGGTGTCCTCAGCCGTGCCCTGCCGACGGGTCGGCGAAGAGCGTGCCCTGCCCGGAAGCCAGCTCCGTCCGGTGCCACGTGCGGCCGTCCTGGGCCAGTGCGCGGACCGCGGCGGCACTGCCCGTGAAGACGGGCAGCAGGGAGCCGGTCGCGGTGCGCAGGATGAGCTTGCGCACGGCGGGATGCGGGCCGGCCAGGAGCAGTTGGCCGCCGACCGAATGCAGCCGCATGGCCTTGCGGACCAGGACGGCCAGGGCGTCGATGGTCAGCCGGTGAACCGCCGACACGTCGACGATGACGGTGGGCACCGTGGCACGGCGGCGGATCATGGCGGCCAGGCACTCCACGGCGTCCCAGGAACCGTCGGGAAGGAGGAGCAGGTGGTACAGGGCAGGTCGGTTCAACAGTACGGAGGCCTTCCGTGCGCAGAGCTGCACGCCTCGAACCCGAGGAGCGCGCGGCCCCTACCGGCACAACGCGCTTACCGTGCCCTTGGCATACCCCACCCCGCCGACACCACCCCGACCGGCCGGGACGAAATTCCCTACGCTCGCCATGCCGGCCCTACTTTCGCCATGCCGGTGAGACGTGCGGCCCTCGTCCGCAGGGAGCGGTCGCGGCCGGGCCGCCGTTCGGGAAAGGCGTGGGGTCCGTACGACGCCCGGTTGCCAACCCCCGGAGGCGCTGATCGGTTACGGCGGCGGCATCACGCTGGGCATCGCGATCGGCATACCGCCGTCCGGGAGGGCTCAGCTGAGCGGGCGGATGTCGATACCTGTCCAGTCGTCCTGGCCGTAGTTGTAGGTGTTCTCGTCGAGGAACAAACTGACCAGGCGCTTCCCGCGCTTCCAGGAAATCTGCCGCTCCGGAGGGTCCGACTGCACGGGCGGCGCCGTGGGGAGTGGCGTCCCCAGGCGCGCCTGGAGCAGGTGTGCGGCATGGTCGTAACAGGCGATGAAGTCCTCCTGCGTGGCATTCGCCTTGTATACGCCTGCGGAGGGAAGCGGGTCGCCCCACAATTCCCGTGGGTCGACGGGGAGCCCGGTGCCGGATTCGATGAGATCGATCGCCGCGTAGGCCAGCGGAAAGGCGAGGAAGGAGCCCTCGTGGCACTCCGGTTCGTCGCAGGCGACGCTCCGGTCGTCGGCTTTCGCGCAGCCCGGGTATTCACCCAGCAGGACGTGCCAGGACAACGGGTTCGGCTCACCGAGCGGCCAGTGGTCCAGCCATTCGACGGCGGTCTCACCGTTCTTGGCCGGGCGGGCCCAGCCACGCTGCCGGAAGGCGCCGTCAAAGGCGTCGCAGCACCAGGGGACGTCAGCGAGTTCCAGTAGTTGGTCGAGGTAGGAGGGAGTGAGGGGGAAAGACAGCATCGACATGGGCTCGAACTTACTGAGAGTTCGTGGCGTGATCTTGTGGACGGTGCCATGTGGGCGCTGTTCGCGCCGCTGCCGCCTGGCCCGAGAAGGCTCCTGGCCCGCGGTCGGTGCCGGACCGGCTGTGTCGGCAGGGCATCCAGTGCGTGCTAGCGAGCCGTCAATCGGGGCCCCGGTCACGGAAACGCCGTGACCGGGGCCCCGGATCAGCTACCGCGGAAGGTGCCGGCCGCCGCTAGTTGCGGTACCGGAACACGATCCGGCCGCGCGTCAGGTCGTACGGCGGGAGTTCCACCAGCACCCGGTCTTCCAGCATGATCTTGATGTAGTTCTTGCGGATCTTCCCGCTGATGTGCGCGAGCACCCGGTGGCCGTTTTCGAGCTCCACGGTGAACATGGCGCTGCGCAGGCACTCGACGACCTTGCCCTCGACTTCGATGACGTTCTTGTCCTTCGTCATCGCACCAGCTCCAGGTTGCTGCTCATCGGCCGGGCACCGATGCCCTCGAACAGTGCCGAGGCTGCTGGGTTGGCCTCGTGGACCTCGGCCCAGGCCGCGGCGGCCCCGGAGCGGTGCAGCGTGCCCAGCGCGTGGGCCAGTAGCGCCCGCGCGAGGCCGCGGCGCTGCTCGCCAGCCCGGACCGCGACCAGCCCGATGCGCGGCCGGTTCACCGTCACCACCCGGATCAGTCCCAGGTAGCGGTCCGGTGCCGCGGCCACCGCGTACTTCGACGGGTCGACGATGGTGTCGCCTTCGGGGCGGGGAATCACCTCAGCGGGCATCGACTGCCATCCGACGGTCGCCTCGACTTCGTCGCGGATCGCGCGGTCCACCGCACGCAGCAGACGCTCGTCCGTCTGACCGGCGGGCACGATCGTCACGCCCGAAGGCGGCCGGACCGTTTCGAGCCCCGTGACCCGGGGGTCGGTCGGCACGACGTACTCCCACTCGCGGCGCCGGATCGTGAAACCGGCCCGCCGCCAGCCGGCCGTCAGCTCGGCGTCGGCTTCGTCGACCACCGTGTACAGCGGTGCCGGCAGTTGCGCCGGCATCGTCTCGGCGAGCCGGTCGAAGGCGGCGTCGTGCCAGGCGTCGATGCTGACGAACAGGCGTCCGTCGGGCCGGTGCTCCGCGTGCCCGCGGCCGACCACCAGGTCGTCGTCCAGTGCGTGCCATTGCCTGTCCGCGACGCGCGTGATCAGCACCGCGTTCTCGCTCAGGCCGGATGTGTAAGGCTTCGTGTTCATCGGAGTCTCCTCCTGGGAGTGCCTCGGTCTCAGGCGCTCCTGGCGACACCGAACGTCAGCCGCCGGACCGTGACGGGTTGAGGGAGCACCCACGGGTAACTGTGTTCACGGGGCTCACCTCCATACGACGACTTCACGGTCCGCCACGAAAGTAGCAGCGGGGCGCTGCCTCGCTCAAATGTTTTCCCTGAGCTCGTACCGCGATCACGATCCGGTCTTCTTGAGGCGCTTCCAGCAGCTGGGACTGCAAGCCGACGAGAGGAAGGAGGAGCGGCGTTCGATACGTCGTTCCCGGCGGACCGCGAGGCGTTCGAACTGGTGGGGCCGGCCGAAGGCCTGATCGGCGACGGACCGGTCGCGCCGGGGCACCTCAGCAAGATCCTGTCACGACCTCCGAGGCGCACAGGACAGTGCTGGGAAGCGCCGGGGAAGCACCGTCAGCAGTCCCGGGTGCCTCCGCTGGAGTACATCGGCAGCCTTCCGCCGGCGGATGCCTGCCGGGCCGCACCGGCCGAAGCTCATGGCTATGAAGAACTCACCAACGGAAGACTCCCGTAACCGCACGCGCACGCATGCCCGCATCCACCTTCCGGGCCCCGCCTCTGTGCCGTCGCCCTTACGATCGCTCCCGCTCGCCACTGCCGGGGCGATCGGCGGCCAAGCCCTGGCGGCCGCTGGACTCGTGGTGCAGTGGATCGCCGCACCTGCCCTGTTCCCCGGCTTCCCGCCGGGCCTCCTCTACATCGGCGCGGCCGCGGCGATCGTGTGGCTGGACCGGCGGACGCCCTGGTCGCCGCTGGCAGCCGTGGTGCTCTCCTTGTGGATCGCGGTCGGCGGGCTGGCCGGCGGGGAACTGACCGCCAACCTCACCAGCGCCGATTCCCTGCTGGTCGTCGGCAACGCCGTCATGCTGCTGGGGCTCGCGTTCTCGTCCGTGGCCGCCGCATTCGCCATCCGGTACAACCGCCGACGGCAGGCCGTACCTCCCGTCAAGCCGCTCAGCGCGGCAAATCCGCGCCGTACCGCGGTGTGGATCGCCGTCGCAGGCATGCTGGCGGACGCGATCGGCGACGCAGCGCCCGAAGGGCTGCGCTGGGACGGCCCGGGGCCGGCGATGTTCGCCGTGCTCGCGCTGCTGGTCGCGCTGGTACCGGGCCGGTTCATGCTGCTGCTGAGCATCCCGCTGAGCGGGGCCTTCATCGTCGGGGTGTTCACCAACCCCGAGCCCCTCGCCGCCCTGTCGGACCCGGGCGCCGACCTGGTCGGCTTCGGCGGCGTCGTACTGCAACTGGCCGGACTGACGGCCGCAGTGGTCGCGGGCAGCGTCGCGGTCATTCCCCGCGCACGCCGCGCGTCTTGCGATTCCAGGGTCCCGGACCGCGGATAGCCGGCTGCCGGGCAGCCGTTGCGTGGTTCTACCGCGTGGTGACCGGGCACCTCAGCCCGCGGGCCGCGCCGGGTGAAGCGCTCATCGGGAAGGGTCGGACGCGATGAGGCCGCTGAGTACCCGGTGCATCGCCCGCTCGAACAGCGTCTGTGGATCCTGTGCCGGATCCGCTTCGGTGGGAGGGGCCAGGGCCGCCGCGACATGTGGATGCTTTCCCTGGGCGACTGCTTCGCTCAGATAGGCGGTCTGCGCCGTCCGGCGGTCCGCGGGTCCGCGGCTCAGCTGGAGTTCCGTCCGGGCGAACTGGGCGACAAGGGCGTTCAGCAGGCCGACGATCTCCGTCTTGGTCCGTCCCGGCAGGGGTACGGGTGCCATCGCGTGCAGCGCGTATTCCAGGTAGTCCAGGCCCCGAGGGCCCAGCCGAAGGGGCTCCGGTGGAACGTCGGGCAGCCAGGGGTGCCGCAGGTGGACCGCCTTGGTCCGGGACGCGAGGGCGACCAGGTCCTCGACGGGATCGCCGCCCAGCGGGACGTCGAGGTCGACCTCTCCCGCCACCGCATCCGTCATCAGGTCCAGCAGGTCGTCGCGGCTGGAGATGTAGCGGTAGAGGGACGCCTGGCCGGTGCCCAGCGCCCTGGCCACCTGGCGCGTGGACACCGCTGCCAAGCCGCTCCGGTCCGCCAGGTCGATGGCGACAGCGGTCAGCTCCACGCGGCTGTGTACGGCCGTGGGGCCGCGGGTGCCGCGTTCGGGGCGCGCCCAGACCGTCCCGTGTTCCTGCGCCAAGTCGGGCACCTCTCTTGCTGTCCGGCCTCGTGTTCGTCGTACTGCTGCCCTATACTAAATTGCGAACACTGATCGCAGTTATGGGAGGTCCTCATGTCCTCGTCATCGGCCAGCCCGTGGAGCCCGGTCCGCTGGGCCGGGAACGGTGCGGTCCGGCTTGCTTTCGACCGGTGGACCGAGCAGATGGACGGTGAACCCCTTCTGCTGGCCATAGGGCTGGGCGCGAACCGCAAATGGTTCCCGGACGGGCTGTGCCGGATGCTGGCGGCGAACGGTTTCGCGGTTGCCCGTTACGACCAGCGCGACGGCGGGGAGTCGACCCACCTGCCGCCCACCGCCACCCGCAATCCCATCTCCGCGCTGTTCAAAAAGCGCGGGGACGCGTACACCGCCGAGGACATGGCGGACGACGCCGCCGCGGTGATGGACGCTCTCGGGTGGTCTTCGGCGCATCTGCTGGGTGTCTCGCTCGGCGGGGCCGTCGCACAACGCGTCGCGCTACGGCACCCGGACCGCGTCCGGACCCTCACGACCATGGCCGCGGTCCCCGGAGACGCCGCGGGCCCGCGGGCCATGCAGTACGTCCGGCTGCGGACCCTGGCGAAGTTCGCCGGCCTGAAGTTCCCCGACACCCCCGGGGGAAACATCGCGGCCGGCGCCGCCGTCAGCCGCCTCCTGGCCTCGCCGAAGCGCCCCTTCGACGAGCACGCGGCCCGGGAAGCCGCCGCGCGCAACCTCGACAGCGGCGTGCAGGACCAGCAGGCGCAGAGCCGTCAGATCGGCGCGCAGTGGCACGGCCGGCAGATCGGCGCCATCACCCGGCCCACCCTCGTACTCCACGGGGAAGACGACCCGCTCATCAAGCCCAGGGCGGCAAAAGTGATCGCCTCCCGCGTCCCCGGCTCGCGCCTGGTCCTCCTGCCTGAAGTCGGACACGAACTTCCCGAACCCGCGTGGCAGAGGATCACCACCGAAATCCGCGCCCTGGCCGACACCGTTGACCGCCTACCCGCAGGGTCCGCCGACCGAAGCAACCGGACCCGCTGACACGAGCGGCCGCCCGTCATCTGAAGCACCGGAACGGTCGCGTTGTAGTGGGCGTTCTTGACCGTCACATGGCGGCTGTCGACGGTGGCGTCGCCGTTGTGGTGCCTGCTGAGAGTGACACCGGCCGGCAGGCCGAACTCCAGGGTCCAGCCGGTGACGGCGGCGGATCCGCCGTTGTGGGTCACGTAACTGCCTCTCCATCAGGAGCCGTTGTCTGGGCGGAGAAGGCCGCGGTGAGGGTTCCCACCGCCCGGGCGGGGGCGGCCGGGCCGGTCGGCACGGCGGCCGCGGACAGGGTCAGCGTGGTGAGCAGGGCCGCGGCTCCGCTGCGGAATCCGCGCCGGTCTTTCATGGGCACCCCTGGGAGGGTGGGTGGTACAGGGTGTGAGAACCGAGGTGCGCAATCCCGGCCGCGCGCCAGGTGGAGGATCCGGCGCCGCCGGGAGCCGGATGGCAGTCGCACGCTAAAAGGTCTGGACCAAGCCGTCAATGAGTGTGACAGCGGCGGCAGGTGAGGGAGCGGGGGTGCCAGGTGGGCGGCCCCGGGCGCATCACGGCACCGATCTCGGGTGGATGGCTCTCGGCCGTGCCGACCGAACACTGATGGCCGGTTTTCGCCGTCGGTACGGCCCGGGAGATGGCCGGGCCGGGGAGGCACCCTCCTGTACCACGAATGCGTGGTCGTACGCCAATATGTGGGGCGCTTGTCAACTAGAGCGGGCGCTGGGGTTGCTGACGCACTGAACGGGCGAACGCGGGCTCTGCGCGCAGGGAGTCGGGGCACCCTGGCCGGAACCGCACGCCCCGGCCGGATACACGCCGTACCGCGGGACCCGCCTACCGGTGGGAGCCGGCGAACAGGGCAAGGCCCGGCCCCGTCCCCGCACTCCGCGCGGCCCGCAGCGGAAAACCACCCGCCCCGGCTCCCGGAGCCACCTATCGACTGCGGGCCGGGGGCGAACAGCGCGTGGCCGAGGCCGTCGGCATGCGCCCGGAGATCCGCAAGCTGCGGGCTCCCCTCGCTTGAGCCGTGACCGCGCCCGGAGCCGGACTGGCCGGATCCGTACGGCCCGCGGACCGCTCGGGACGCGATGCAGGGACCATCAGGCCCTGGCCAACCCCTCCGGCCGTTTCCCCGGCATGACCGCCCGGGACAGGACGGGCTCCATGCACGGGCCTGCAACACCCGCCCGGAGCTGGGTATGTTGGACGCCGCACCGGCACGGTCACATCCCGTGAGGCGGCCGGTCGTGGTGCCTCAGCGGGGTGCCCGAGCGACGGGAGAGCAGGGAATGAGCCAGGACGCGCGACCACAGAGCGGCACCGTCGACGTCAGTGTTCCGAGTGTGGCGCGGATGTACGACTATTACCTCGGCGGCAAGGACAACTACGCCGTCGACCGTGCGGCCTGCGAGGAACTGGACAAGGTCGTGCCCAGCACCCGGGTCCTGGCGGTCAACAACCGCCGGTTCCTGCAACGGGTGGTCCGCTGGCTGGCACAGGAGCAGGGCGTACGGCAGTTCATCGACCACGGTTCCGGCCTGCCGACCCAGGACAACGTCCACCAGGTCGCCCAGCGGGTCGCCCCGGAATCACGGGTGGTCTACGTCGACAACGACCCCATCGTGCTGGCCCACGGGCGCGCGCTGCTGGAAGAGAACGAGAACACCGCGGTCATCCAGGCCGACATGCGCGACACCGAAGGCATCCTGAGCCACCCCGAGGTGGAGCGGCTGATCGACTTCGACCGGCCGGTGGCCGCGCTGTTCGTGTCCGTCCTGCACTGCATCCCGGACGCCGACGACCCCGCGGGCCTGATCAGGAGGGTCGCGGAACGTCTGGTCCCCGGCAGCTTCCTGGTCGTGTGCCAGCTCGTCAGCGAGGACCAGGAGACCCGCGACTTCGTCACCGAGTTCATGCGGGTCAGCACCCAGGGACAGTGGGGCCGGGTGCGCACGGCCGCCGAGCTCGCCTCCTTCCTGGACGGCCTGGAGATCCTCGAACCGGGCCTGGTGGAGGTGTCGACCTGGAAGCCGGACGCGGACATCGGGCCGAAGCAGCGCACCCTGGAGTGGATCGAGTACGGCGGGGTCGCCCGCAAGCGGTAGCGGCTACGGCGCCGGGGGGGGGGGGGGGGGGGGGGGGGGGGGGGGGGGGGGGGGGGGGGGGGGGGGTAGGGGGGGGGGGGTGGCGGCGTCTTTTTTTCCGGGAACCCCAGACCCCCGGCGCCGACGTCCATGTCCGGGGACGTCCGCCATAGCCTCTGTCCGGGGCCGTCTCCGTCCGGAACGGAGCCTCCCCCGGGAGGCGCGGATGCGGCGCGCCCCGGCTTGCTCAGCCCTTCTCCGTGCCCCTGACCAGCTCCTTCAGGATGGCCTGGGTGCCGCGGGGCGACTCGGCCTGGGCGCTGAGCCGGTCCATCACGGCGAGGTAGTGGTCGACGTCGTCGCGCTTGTCCAGGTAGAGGGCGCTGGTCAGCTGCTCCAGGTAGACGATGTCGGGCAGGTCAGGCTCCAGGAAGCGCATGATGGTGATCGGGCCGCCCGCCGCCGCGTGCCCGCCCAGGTGGAACGGGGCGATCTGCACGGTGACGTTGGGCAGTTGTGTCATGTCCAGCAGGTGCCGCAGCTGGCCCGCCATGACGTCGGGGCCGCCGAGCGGCCGCCGCAGGGACGCCTCGTCGAGCACCGCCCAGAGCCGGGGCGCGCCTGGCGCGGTGAGCAACGCCTGCCGTTGCAGGCGCAGTTCCACCCGGCGTCCGACCTCCTTCCTGGACGCTTGCGGGTTTCCGAGCCGGCACACCGCGTGGGCGTAGTCCGCCGTCTGCAACAAGCCCGGCACGAACTGCACCTCGTAGGTACGGATGACGGAGGCGGCCTCCTCCAGGCCGATGAGGGTCTCGAACCAGCCGGGCAGTACGTCGTTGTACTGATGCCACCATCCGGGTGTGCTGGTCCCGCGGGCCAGCGTCAGGAACTCGGCGCGCTCCTGCTCGTCCGTGACCTTGTAGAGCGTCAGCAGGTCGGCCACGTCGCGTTCCTTGCAGCCGACGCGGCCCAGTTCCAGGCGGCTGATCTTGGCGTGTGAGCCACGGATGGCGTGTCCGGCCGCCTCACGGGTGACGCCTGCCGACTCACGCAGCCGGCGCAACTGCGTTCCCAGGATGATCCGCAGGACTGTCGGGCCGCCCCGGGGGTGTTCGATGTGACGGCGCGGGGGCGGGATGCGCCCCGGCTGCGCGGCGACCATGGTGACTCCCCTGTTGGTCGGATGAACACTCAGTGTCCCATCGCCTCAACTGTTCGTACAGCGGTGGTGACTATCCGGTCGACATATGCGTCAGCCGAGCCCGGCCAGGTCGTCGAAGTCCCCGTCCTTGGCTCCCTGGACGAAGGCCGCGATCTCATCGCGGGTGTAGACCAATGCCGGCCCTCCCGCGTGCCGGGAGTTGCGCACCGCCACCCCGCCGTCGGCGAGACCGGCCAGCTCAACGCAGTTCCCGTTGGGATTGCTGCGGGAGCTCTTGCGCCACTCCGCACCTTCGATGGCACTGGCGCATATGCCGTTGGGCAATGACTGCATCTGACGTTCTCCTTACTGGAGGATCTGGCTCCGCCCGGTACGGACCCGTACGTACGGTGGCGTGAAACGGGCCCCGCGCGGCCGTTCTTACCGATGCAATTGCAGATGTACTTGCAGCGGAAGGCGGCCGACGAGGATATTAGCCCTCCCGAACTGCACGGCCCAGCCCCCGAAAAGCCCCATGGCGGAGATCGTGATGACTACACATCCGGCACCGACCGTGCGCGACGTCCTCCACGAGGAAGCGGGTGAGGAAGAGCCGGCGACCGGCCTGAACGCCTTCGCCGTATGCGCGCTCAGCGGCGCCTACGGCGCCGTCGCGGAAGCCCGTCGCTTCACCGCCACCACCCTCGAAGGGTGGGGCATCGACGCGTCGGTCGTCCCCGACGCGGTCCAGGTGGTCTCGGAGCTGGCCGGCAACGCCCTGCGTCACGCCACCCCCAGGGACGCGGACGCCGCGGAGTGGCGGCGGGACAGGGTGCGCGCGGCCTGGCTGGCCCTGGCCCACCAGGACTCCGGCGTCCTGTGCGCCGTGTCCGACTCCAGTCGCACCGTCCCCGTCCTCGCGGCCCCGGACCCGTTCGCGGAGGGCGGGCGGGGCCTGTGGATCGTCGACCGGCTCAGCGAGTCCTGGGGCTGGACCCACCCGGACCACACGGGCAAGACGGTCTGGGCCCAGCTCCCGGTCCCGAAACCCAACGCCTGAGAAGGCCCGGCGCGCCGCCCCGCACCCGCCCGCCGATCGCGTGCGGTGGCCGGTCCGCGACCCGCCCTGACGCATTCGCCCCCACCAGGAGCCGGGCAAGCGGCCCTGCTCGTTGACGCGAACCTGTCCCACACGTTCACTGGGGAGTACCTGACGGTCACGATCGAAGGCGGTTGAGCATGACGGTGGTGCGGAGGCGGCCCGGCATCCTGACGTCGGCAGACACCGACGCCCGCGCACGCGCCGTGGACCACGCGAGATGACGGCGCCCTCGGCCACGCCTGCCGACGGCCGGCAGCCCCCCGTTTCGCCGGTCAACTCCCACAACGAGTGGGACCCGCTGGAAGAGATCGTCGTAGGGCGCCTCGACGGCGCGACGATCCCCTCCAGCCACCCGGTCGTCTCGTGCAACATCCCGCCGTGGTCGGCGCGGCTGCAAGGGCTCGCCGCCGGTCACAAGTACCCGCGCGCGCTGGTCGAACGGGCACAGCACGAACTCGACGGGTTCGTCGCTCTCCTGGAGTCCTTCGACGTCACCGTCAGACGCCCGGACGCGGTCGACCACCGGCAGCGCTTCGGCACCCCCGACTGGACGTCACGCGGCTTCTGCAACACCTGCCCGCGCGACAGTCTGCTCGTGGTCGGTGACGAGATCATCGAGACCCCGATGGCCTGGCCGTGCCGGTACTTCGAGACCCACTCCTACCGTACGGTCCTCAAGGACTACTTCCGGCGCGGCGCACGCTGGACGGCAGCACCCAGACCGCAGCTCACCGACGAATTGTTCGACGCGGAATTCCGCGTCCCCCGGGCCGGTGAGCCGATGCGCTACATCCTCACCGAGTTCGAGCCGGTGTTCGACGCGGCGGATTTTGTCCGCGCCGGACGCGATCTGTTCGTCACACGGAGCAATGTCACCAACCGGATGGGCATCGACTGGCTGCGCCGGCACCTCGGACCCGGCTACCGCATCCACGAGATCGAGAGCCGCTGCCGCACGCCGATGCACATCGACACCACCTTCGTCCTGCTCGCCCCCGGCAAGGTACTGGTCAACCCCGAGTACATCGACGTCGACCGCCTCCCCGACGTCCTCTCCTCGTGGGACGTCCTGGTCGCCCCGGAGCCCACCCCGCTCGACGGACGCCTGCTCAAGCTCACCTCGATGTGCGGCAAGTGGCTCAGCATGAACGTCCTCATGCTCGACGAGAAGCGGGTGATCGCGGAACGCCACCACACCGAGATGCTGCGTGCCCTCGAGAAGTGGGGCTTCGAGCCCGTCCCGTGCGACCTGCTCCACTACGCACCGTTCGGCGGCTCGTTCCACTGTGCGACCCTCGACATCCGGCGTCGCGGCGGCCTGGAGTCGTACGTCGGCTGACGGGCTCGCCGGTCATGGGCGGCGGCGCGACGTGCCGGGTGACGAGCTGCCGGCCCACTGGTGTGCCAGGGCGTGACGTGGTTCAGCGCGTCCGGTGGTGGGCGCGGGCCTCGGCGGCGGCCTTCAGGTCGCGCAGCCAGCCTTCGAGGCCGTCGCGGAGGATCTTGGCCGCGGTGGGACGTCCGCCTCGACCTGGTCACCGGTGTGCGTCTCCTCGGTGTTCACCCGGACACCGCCTCGGACCTTGGTGAAGTTCCATACGTGGACGCCGTCGATCCGCAGCCCTTCGGCGACCGCCGGGCCGGTCCAGCGGATGCAGGAACCGCGCTTGAGCTGCTGGACGGTCGAGGTGATGTCCAGGGTGGTGGCGGGAGTCGCGGGGTTGGGGGGTATCGGAGTCGTCCACCGGAACGCCGACCCCTTGCGAAGCGGTCCGTGGTCGAGGCGTTCCGAGGTCGTGACGGGCTTCTGCCAGGACGGCCAGCGCTCCACGTCGGTCTGCAACTGCCAGATGGTGCGCAGCGGCGCGTGAATCACGGTCCCGGTCCTGTGGCGAACGCGCGCGTCGGGGTCGACGCCCTTCCCGCGGCAGGTCGGCGACTTGTCGGGGTGGTGCGGGCCGGTGGCCCCGGCGGGTACGGCAGCGGTCCCGAGGAGTCCGAGGGCGAGCGGGACGGCGAACAGGGCGGCGCGGAGGCTGGTGATGCGGGTGGCGGACATGGTGTTCCCCTTGTCGGGCGGGCGGTACGGGTCGGCGGAGACGGTCAGCGGCAGGGGGACGCGGCGGGCTCGAACGGGCTGGACATGAGGGTCCCCTGTTCCGGTGGAGAGCAGGGCGCCGCCGGTGTACTGGGCGCTCCGCGATCGGATAGAAGGTCGTGCTGCAGTTATAAGTTATAACCATGAGGAGGTGGGAGGTCAACGCCTTGATGGGAGTTGGCGGGAGCCCCCAAGGGGCGTGGGGGGAGGCGGGCTATGGCGGTGAGGGGCGGCAAGCCGTGAGCGCGGTCACCACCGTACGGATCCGGGGTTGAATCCGGCCCTCCACGCTTCCGGGGCGACCAGTTGTGACGGCCCATCGCTGAAGGGTCGCCGGATGGTGGGGCGGCGTTCCCCTGCTCGGCGCTTCGCTGTTCACGTGAGTCGCGGGCTTCCGCACGGCCGGTTCCCGGGGGCGGGGACCGGCGGGGCGGCCGACGATTCCGTATCCACGTGGGCAGGATCGGCTGCTCCGAGCCCGCTGCAAAAACGCGGCACCGCGCCCGGCGCCGCACACCTCTGCGCGTGCCGCCGGCCTGCCCGCCGTCCGGGCCCGCGCGGATCCGCGCCGTACATGCAGGCGAAAAAATCCCGCCGCGTGTCCGCGGCGGCAGGCTGCGCCCCCGCGCGCACCTTTCGGTCGGCTTCTTGAGGGTGAGGCAGGCGGAAGCCGTGCCGCGCTGGGGCCCTGCGAAGCGCCTGCATGCCGCCGCCCGGCGGCTTCCCGCCGTTCGTCGCCAGGTCCGCAAGCCGCGGGGGAGCCCGCGACATCCGGCGAAGAGAGGTCCTTCGGAACGGCTCCGCCACACCCCACAGAAGGGGCTTAAAACCGCCTAAAGGGTG
This sequence comes from Streptomyces sp. NPDC030165, assembly GCF_055573595.1. Lineage (NCBI taxonomy): Bacteria > Bacillati > Actinomycetota > Actinomycetes > Kitasatosporales > Streptomycetaceae > Streptomyces > Streptomyces sp. NPDC030165. The sequence goes on from NZ_JBVIBD010000027.1 coordinate 21,617, forward strand.
TGTTTGGCATGCATCCGGCAGGGGAGTGATCTCCTCGCTCTCAAGATTGTTGTCGCGGTGGCCGCACCGCAACACCACCACTTCAGCCGCAGTTCCGAGACAGGAGCCCCCATGCTTCCCGCCATGTCGCGCACCGACCGTGAACGCTTCCTCGCCGAACCGCGCGTGGGCGTCCTGGGCATGACGGACACCAGAGACGGCGACCGGGCGCCCCTGATCGTGCCGGTCTGGTACGGCTACGAGCCCGGAGGCGAGGTCGTCGTCCAGACGGGCCGCCAGACCGTCAAGGGCCGGCTCCTGCGCGGTGCCGGGCGGTTCAGCCTCTGTGTGCAGGACGAGGGGCGGCCCTACCGGTACGTCAGCGTCGAAGGGCCCGTCACGGCGATCGACGACCCGGTGGATCCGGCCCTGCGCGAGGCCCTGGCCCACCGCTACCTGGAAGCCGAGGAGGCCCGCGGCTATCTGGCGGCGACCTCCGGACAGCTCGACGACGACATCGCCTTCCGTATGCGTCCGCAGCGCTGGCGCAGCGCCGACTTCGCCGCCTTCGCCGCCGACTTCGCCGAAGGGAACGACGGCGACGGCGCCGGCGCGAACTGAGCGCGCCCGACCGCGTATCGCAGCACCTCACGAAAGCCGTTGGAGCGAGAGAGACCTGATGACCCACACGTACGTTTCCTCACGCCCGTTACCCCGGCCCCGGGCCCAGGCCACCGGCACGCCCGTGCCCGACTACCCCCGGGACAGCCGCATCCCGGAGCTGTTCGAGGCACAGGCGGCGGCGCTGCCGCACGCCTTGGCGGCCCGGCACGGGCGGCGCACCGTGACGTACGGGCAACTCGACGCACATGCCAATGCGTTGGCCGCTCGGCTGACCGCCCACGGGGTCCGGCCAGGTGACCTGGTCGGCGTGTGCGGCAGCCGCTCGCTGGAGGCACTGGTGGCTCTGCTGGGCATCCTCAAGGCCGGCTGCGCGTACGTACCGCTCGACGGGGACCTGCCGCCGGCCCGGTTACGGGCCATGGCCGAGGACGCGGGGCTCGGTGCCGCGGTCACCTTGCCGGGCAGTACGCGCCGGGTGCGCGGTCTGCGCGTATCGGTCGAGGTCGGCTCCCTCGACCGGCCCGCCGCCCCCCGTGCCGTATCCGCCCGCAGCGATACCGCCCCCGCCGGATCCGCCGCCGACTGCGCCTACGTGGCCTTCACCTCCGGTACGACCGGCCGCCCCAAGCCGGTGGCGCTGTCCCACCGCGGCGTGGTCCGCCTCGTCCTGTCCGACCCCGGCCTCGCCCCGCCCGCGCCGGGTGACGGCGTGCTGCACGCCTACGGCCTGTCCTCCGACGCCTCGACGATCGAGATCTGGGGCGCGCTGCTGACCGGTGCCTGCCTGGTCATCGCCGACCGGGAGGAACTGCTCTCGCCCGCCGCCCTGGAGCGGCTGTGCCACGAGGCCGGCGTCACCGTGGCGTACTTGACGACGAGCGTCTTCCACCTCGTCGCCCGGACGCGCCCCGAGGCACTGGCCCCGCTGCGCTTCGTCTCCGCCGGCGGGGAGGCGATGGACCCGCGCCTCGCGAACGCCGTCCTCGCGGCCTGCCCCGGCACCACGGTGGTCAACTTCTACGGGCCGACCGAGAACGCCGTGGTTTCCACCGCCCACGTCCTTCGCCCCCTCCCCGAAACCGCCGCGCACGTCCCCCTGGGCCGCCCCTTCGGCGCCTCCACCTGCCACGTGCTGCGGCCTGACGGAACGCGCGCGCAGCCTGGCGAGGAAGGGGAGCTGTACGTCGGCGGGGACGGGCTGGCGCTGGGCTACCTCGGCGACCCGCAGCTGACGGCCGAACGGTTCGTGGCACTGCCCGCTGTGGAGCCGGGTGGACTGCTCTACCGGACCGGTGACCGGGTCGTACGGCACGCCGACGGGCTGCTGGAGTACCGCGGTCGGCTCGACCGCCAGGTCAAGCTGCGCGGCGTACGCATCGAGCTGGACGAGGTGGAGACCCGGTTACGAGCCCACCCCGAGGTCGGCGAAGCGGCCGTCGAGGTCGACGCGAACTCCCTGACCGCCTACGTGACGGCCACCGCCCCCGGCCGCCGGATACCGCTGCCCGCTCTGCGTGCGTACTGCGCCGAGTGGCTGCCACCGCAGGCCGTTCCGGCGCTGGTGCCCCTGGACCGTTTCCCGGTGACCAGCGGCGGCAAGATCGACCGTACCCGCCTGAAGTCCGCCGCGGCTTCCCCCGGCCCGGGGGAGTCGGCCGTACCACTCCCCGGCGCCGGCAGCCGCACCCCCGCGCAGCCGACCGTTCCGGTACCCCGCCCCGGAAGCACCAGCGCGGCCGCGCACCGTCCGTACGAACCGGAGTCATCCGGCGACGGCCTGCTCGGCCTCCTCACGGAAGTGTGGCAGCAGGTGCTGCGCGTCCGGCCCGTCCCGCAGGACGACTTCTTCCTCCTCGGCGGAGACTCCCTGCTCGCCTCGGAGGCCGTCACCCGCACCCTCGCCGTCCTCGGCCTCGACGCCGCCCTGGGCTCCGCCCTCATCAGGGCCCTGCTGGCCGCGCCCACACTCGAAAGCTTCACCGCCGCCGTACGGGAAGCCCGCGGCGGCGTCGGCGGACCGGCGGGCGCGGCGGAACCGGCCGTCGACTTCGCCGGGGAAACCGAACTCGGCTTCACCCTCCCGCCCGCCGAAGGCCCGGCACCGCGCCCGCACGATGCGAAGGACATCCTGCTCACGGGCGCTTCCGGATTCGTCGGCGCGTTCCTGCTGCACCGGCTGCTGCACGCGACGGCCGCCCGCGTCCACTGCCCCGTACGGGCCACGAGCCCCACGCACGCCCAGCAGCGGGTCCGTACCGCGCTCACCCGCTACGGGCTGCGCCTCGACGAGACCGACTGGCAGCGCGTGGAGTGCTTCCCCGGAGACCTGACCCAGCCACGGCTGGGACTGGCCGCCGAACACGCCGAGGCACTGGCCCGCTGCCTGGATCTGATCGTGCACAACGGGGCCCGGGTCAACTTCCTCTACCCCTACCAGCAGCTGCGCCCGGCGAACGTCGACGGAACCCGCGAGGTCGTCCGGATCGCCGCGCCCCGTCGGGTGCCGGTGCACTTCGTGTCGACCGTCGCCGTCGTCGCCGGATTCGGCACCGCCGGGGTACGCGAGGTGGACGAGGACCTGCCGCCGGCCCACGCCGACGGGCTGACCATGGGGTACGCGGAGAGCAAGTGGGTCGCCGAAGGAGTGCTGCGGCGGGCGGCCGAACAGGGCCTGCCGGTGGCCGTGTACCGGCCGTACGAGGTCACGGGCGACCGGGCGCACGGCGTGTGCAACACCGAGACGGCCATCTGCTCGCTGTTCAAGATGATCGCCGACACGGGCCTGGCCCCCGACATCGAGCTGCCGATGGACTTCGTCCCCGTCGACCACCTCGCCGAGTCCCTGGTCCACATCGCCACCCACCGCCCGGCCGACGGCCGCGTCTACCATCTGACCAACCCGCGCCCCGCGATGCTGTCGGACGTCCTGGACCGGATGCGCGCGGCGGGCTTCACCCTGCGCACCCTGCCGTACGACGCATGGGTCGGCGAACTGGTCCGCCACGTCGCCGAGAACCCGACGAGCGCCACGGCGCCGTTCGTGTCCCTGTGCGTGGACCGCAGCCGCGCCGCCGACATGTCCGTCAAGGAGATGTACCTCAAGGGCACCTTCCCCGTCCTGGGGCGGCGCAACGCCGAGGAGGCGCTGGCCGGCAGCGGACTGCACTGCCCACCGGTCGACTCCGCCCTGCTGGACCGTTACCTGGAGTACTTCTTCGATTCCGGGTACCTGGCGCGTCCGGCACCGGGAGCCGTGACCGCACCAGGGCCCGCCTCCGTGCCGCGTCACGGCACCCGGAGTACCGCCATGACAGGAAGGGAACAGACCCGATGAGCCGGCCCGAAGCCTTGGCCCCTGAAGCCCCTGTCCCCGAAGCCGGGGGCATCGCAACCGATGACCTCGCAGGCACCACCCCCGTTCCCTTCGCCCCCGACACCCTCGTCCCGGTCCCGGAGGTCGACCCCGGCACCGCCGGACCGCCGTGCGCCTACGCCCGCCTGCGTACCGAAGCGCCCGTCGTCAAGGCCCGGCTGCCCAACGGCGAGACGGGCTGGCTGTTGAGCCGCTACGAGGACGTGCGCGCCGCGTTCGCCGACCCCCGGCTCGTACGGCCGCTGCTGTCGGCCTGGCCGCCCCGCGAGGGGGACGACGCCCCGCCGCCGTGCCTGCCGACCTTCCTGGAGATGACCGGCGCGCACCACGAACGCGTACGGCGTACCGTCCTGCCCATGTTCGGCCGGCGGCAGCTGGCGTTCATGGAGCCCCGGATCCGTGCGATGGCCGGTGAACTCGTCGACGCGATGGTGGCCGGGGCGGACGGCGGCACCGCGGACCTCATCGCCTCGTACGCCGACCCACTGCCCCTGCGGGTGCTGTGCGAGACGGTCGGCCTGCCGTACGAGGACCGCGAGATCTACCTGCCGCACACCCTCGCCCTCCTGGGCGCGTCCGGACTGACGATGCAGGAGGTGCTCGCGGCCCTGTACGCCCTGCAGGACTACGCCGGCGACCTCATCACCCGCAAGGAGCGGGACGGCGACGGCGAGGACTACATCCGGCTCCTGCTGGCCCGGGCCCGCCGGCCCGACAGCGAGATCACCCGGGACGACGTCGTCAGCTTCGTCGTGACCATGCTCATGGCGGGCTACAAGACCAACATCCAGCACACCGGCAACGCCCTGCTCACGCTGCTCACCCACCCCGAGCAGCTGCGGCAGCTGCGCGAGGCACCGGAGCGGATCGGCACCGCGGTGGAGGAACTGCTGCGCCACGTTCCGCTGATGAACGCCATCAACATCCTCGTGGCGACCGAGGACCTCACCCTGCGCGGACAGCACATCCGAGCCGGCGACGCGGTCGTACCCGTACCGGCGTCCGCGAACCGCGACCCGGAGGCGTTCACCGAACCCGACCGCCTCGATCTGACCCGGACCCCCAACGCGCACGTCGCCTTCGGTCACGGCCCCCACGCGTGCACCGGCGGGCACCTCACCCGTATGCAGCTGGCCATCGCGATCCAGGTGCTGCTGGAACGCCTTCCCTGCATCGAACTGGCCGTTCCGGCGGAGAGCATCGACTGGGACGAATCCACCCCACTGCGCGCACCGGCCCGGCTACCCGTGCGCTGGTGAGATCTCGTACCGCCCGAGAGCCCCGAGAACACTGACGACCGGGCACCCCACACGGGCTCCCCCTCGTAGCCGCGTCCAGCAAACAGACAGCCGCCTCCCACAACCAGAAAGGGGCCCACCCCACGTGACCACACCACAAGCGACCACGCCCGGCCCGGACGCGCACGACGAGGCCCTCCCGCACTACCCCTTCAGCACCCGGGGCGACCGGCTCGCCCCCGAACTCGACGAGCTGCGCGGCCGCTGCCCGGTGACCCGGGTCAGTACCAACTCAGGTGAACAGGCCTGGCTGGTGACCGGCTACGAGCTGGCCCGCGACATCCTGCGCGACCGCTCGTTCGCCCGCTCCGTCCTGGCCGAGGCGGACAGCCCCGCCCAGGACACCCCCATCCTGGCGCCCGAACTGCTCGACGCCATGAACCACCTCCAGCAGGCCGGACTGCGCGACGAAGTGCTCCAGGCCCTGGGCCGCGACCAGCCCGAACTGCCCGCCGACTGGGTCGCGGCCATCACCGGTGAGGGCCTGGACACCATGATCCGCGAAGGCAGCCCCGGCGACCTGCAACGCCATTTCGCGGAGTGGGTCGCCGCCCAGTGCATGTGCCGGCTGCTCGGCCTGCCCTTCGCGGACCGCGACTGGCTCGCCGTACGCGCCGACCTGGACCTGACCATGGTCACTCCGACCCCCGAGGAACTCGCCCGCAACTGGGAGGAGATCCGCGCGTACATGGACGCGCACATGGCCGGCCGCCACCCCGGCCGGCCACGCGGCCTCGCGGACCGCCTCGCCGACCTCAACGCCGCCCGCGAAGGACTGACGTGGCGGCAGCTGTCGAACATCCTGGCCGTCCTGTTCGTCAGCGGTTACGAGGATTTCGCGAGCTTCCTGGGCGTCGCGGCGTTCAACCTGCTCCAGCGCCCCGAGATGATGAGCGCGGTGCGGGCCCGGCCGGAGATGATGCCGCAGTGCGTGGAAGAACTCCTGCGGTGCAGCGTCGTCCTGGGCAACGCGATCCCCCGCTTCGTCACCAAGGACGCGGACCTCGGACCGGCGCAGGTGAAGGAGGGCGAAATGATCCTGCTTTCCCTGGACGCGGTCAACTTCGACCCGGCCGCCTTCCCGGACCCCAAGTCCTTCACCGCCACCCGCACCCCCAATCCCCACCTGCGCTTCGGCTACGGCCGCCACCACTGCCCCGGCGCCCACCTGGTCCGGCGCCAGTCCGACATCGCTTTCCGCGTCCTGCTCGACCGCCTGCCCGGCATCCGTCTGGCCGTACCCCCGGCCGAGGTCCCCTGGCAACCGAACCGGATGGCCATCATGCCGGCCGAGGTTCCTGTGACCTGGTGATCCGTACGAGCGGCCCCGCAGCCGGCGACGCCATGGAGACCGGCTGCTGCACCTACCGGGGAGCGGGAGACCACGGCGGCGCCGGCTGGTACATGGCGAAGGAGGCCGACGGCGTCACCCTCAAGCCAGGCCTGGTGCGTGATGAAGGCGAACAGGTCCGCTACCTCGACGACCTCATGACCGTCTTCGAGGAGGAGGACATCGGCTCCGTCTTCTGATTCGGCTTCGCCGGCTTCAGCACGCCCCACCGAGCGGCCGGACCGGACGAGGCCCTCGCTTCCTACGGCATTGTCAAGTCCTCGACGAGCACAGCGGTTACCTTGCCGACCGGGGTGGCGGCGCTGTCCTTCCTGCGGACCGTGATCGCGTCCATGGCACTGACGCTGGTGGTCGCGCCCACGAGGGTGCGGCTGCCGCGGCACCGTGACCTGCCGGCTGTCGCCTTGTGCGGGGCCACCGGCAACACCGCCTACCAGGCCCTGATTCCCCGTCTCCGCCCCCATCGTCCTGACCGTCTTCACTGCCAGCCGCGCGAGTACCCGAAAGCACCCTCGCGCGGGGGAGCCCCGGCCGCCACCCGTCCAGCGCGGCGCCCCGTGCATCGCACAAATACACGCTCTTCCCGAATCCGCCCAAGCACCCCAGAATCGACCCGACAGCCCAAAAACAGGGGGGAATACATGCGATCAAGCACCCTGACGAGAACGGTCGTCAGCCTCGCCGCAGCCGCCGGTATCGCCGCCGGCGGCCTGGCGGGCGCCACGTCCGCGTCCGCGCAGGCCGCCCGCCCCGCGCAGGCCACGGTCAGCGCCGCCGACATCGCCCCGCTCGCCGTGAACAACCTCGGCCTGAACTCCAGCGAGGCCACGTGGGTCCAGTGCTGGATCAAGAAGTACTACGGCTACAACGGCGCCCTCGACGGGAAGCTGGGCACCAACAGCTGGAAGGCCATGCAACGCTTCCTCACGACGCACTGGGGTTACAACGGCAACATCGACGGCATCGTCGGTACGAACACCATCAAGGCACTGCAGCGCAACTTGAAGCAGTACCACGGCTACACGGGCAACATCGACGGCATCGCCGGAGCGAAGACCAAGGCCGCGTTCAAGGACTTCGCGGCTGACTCCAGGCCGCACTGCTGAACGACTCCGCATCCGAACCAGTAGCAACCAGTCCCGGCCGAGCGGCGCCCTCCATGCGCGCCGCTCGGCTCTGAACACCTGGCGTCCGCGGATACCTGGCGTCTACGGTGTCCGGGCGGCTCAGAGATCCCCGCGACGGGAAGCAAGAACGTAGGCGCCCCGTCCGCGACGCATGGCAAGCACGAGAGCGAACGCCTCCGGACCCTTCGCGCCTACGCCGCCCCGATACTCGCATCGCATCCATGCACACGCAGGTCAGGCCGGAGAAGCCGGAGCCGCCTGCACCGGACCCGCCGGCAAGTGAACCGTCATGATCAGATGGCAGGTTTCGTCACCCGCGCCGCGGTAGGTATGGGACTTGTCGCCGTCGAAGGTCGCTGTCTGGCCGGCTTCGACAGCGTGCTCGGAGCCGTCGACGATCAGGGTCATGCGGCCGGAGGTGACGCTGACGGTTTCCACGACGCCGGCCTGGTGAGGGTGGCTGGGGTATTCCTCGCCCGGTTCCAGCCGCCAGCGCCAGATCTCGGCCGGGGCCGGGCCCGAGGTCGTGAGCATGAGCCGGGCCTCTCCGCCCCGTTCTCCGGCCCACAGCGGTGTCACGGCAGCGGCATCCACGACGCGGACGCGGCCTTCGGGTGCCCCCTCCATCAGGGCGGACACCGAAACGCCGAGGGTGTCGGCCAGCCTGACCAGGGTCGAGAAGTTGGGATTGCCCTGGGCCTTCTCCAGCCCCACCAGCGCTCCCTTGCTGACCTGGGCGCGCCGGCTCAGTTCGTCCAGGGACAGGCCTGCGCGGGCCCGGGCCGCCTTGACGTTCTGCGCGAGGGCCCGCAGGGCTGCGGCCGTCTCGGCCATCTGATCACCTTCCACAGCTGAACCAATCGAATGCACCGTGCGGTCGTTTGGTTGACATCGCTCGGTCGTTTTGATGTACGGTTTGGTCGTTCCGCTGAATCGTAAGGGATTGCGCTGTGATCGCTCTACTGCTGGCCCTCGGAAGCTCCCTCGCCTACGGATGCGCCGACTTCCTCGGAGGCCTCGGCGCCCGGAAGGCGCACGTGCTGCGTACCGTGATGATCGCGGCTCCGGCCAGTCTCGCGGTCGAACTGCTGCTGTGGCCGGTGCTCGGTGCCTCGTTCAGCGCCGCGGCCCTGGGCTGGGGGACCGCTTCCGGGGTGGCCTCGGCCGCCGCGTTCGCGCTGCTCTACAAAACCCTGGCGATCGGCCCGATGAACGTGCTCTCGCCCGTGACCGCGCTGGTCTCCGCCGCGCTGCCCGTCGGCGTGGGCCTGCTGCAGGGCGAGCACCTGGCCGCTGCCGGGCTGATCGGCCTGCCCCTCGCTCTGGTGGCGGTCGTGCTGGTCAGCGCCGGGCACGGAGCCGGGGCGGCGCGCCCTTCCCGTACGGCGCTGCTGCTGGCCCTCGGTGCGGGCGCCGCCATCGCCCTCCAGCTCGTCTTCTTGCATCAGGCGCCGTCCGACAGCGGGGTGGCTCCGCTGATCATCGGCCGGACGGTCTCCTCGGCCGTCACCCTGGCCGCGGCCGGGCTGATGCGCCGCAGGCTCGGCCCCGAGAAGCCCGCCTACGCGCTGTCGGCCACAGCCGGCGTGCTGGATTCCCTGGCGAACCTGCTGTTCCTGCTCGCCTCCCGCAGCGGAGACCTGACCGTCGTCGCCGTGATCACCGCCCTCTACCCGGCGGGCACGGTCCTCCTCGCCCGCGGAGTGCTCGCCGAACGCATCCACCGCGGCCAGCTCGTCGGCCTGGGCGCCGCCGCCGTCGCCGTCAGCCTCCTCGCTCTCACATGAGGCCCGTCCCGCCACGCCACCGCCCGACGCGGGGCCCCGTACGTACATCGGCCTCTCGGCACCGGCCCATCCCGGACGAAGCACCTCCCGGCCCGTAGCGCGCCATGGCCGCCGCCAACCCACCCAAGGCGCCCCCACCGCAGCCGCCCACTCCCGTACGGGCGGAGGCTGCCCCGCAAACGCGGCCTGAGCCGGTACGTGACCGACGCGAGAACCAAGACCGAAACGACGACCACGAGCCCGCCTCACAGCATGCTGCATCCAGCATTCCGACAACGCCGACCGCCTCACCGCCCGCAACCGGTACCTCGCCACACCCTCGCTGCACCCTCGACACACCCCCACCGCACAGCAGCAACGCCACCATCTCCACCCAACAGCAGCGCCCCTGAAAGCCTTGCCCAGACCCCACCCACCCGTACCCACCGAGGAACGAAGCCCCACCCATGATCTTCCGCATCAGCCCCGCCGTCGCCGACGCTTTCCCCGACGCCCTCATCGCCCTGATCACCGCCACCGGACTGCGCGGCAACGAACCCTGGCCCGCCGCCACCAACGCCCTGGACAACCTGGAGCAGCAACTCGCCGACGGCACCTGGCAGCCCGCCGACGAGTCCGACCCCCGCATCGAGGCGTGGCACACCGCCTACCGCTCTTTCGGCACCAATCCCCGCCGCATCCGTCCCAGCGTCGACGCGCTCGGCCGCCGTATGGCCAAGAAGGGCAACCTGCCGCGCATCAACCCGGCCGTCGACTCCTACAACGCGGTCTCCGTCCGGCACGGCCTCCCCGCCGGGGCCTTCGACCTGGACCACGTCACCGGCGACGTCGCGATCCGCCACGCGGACGGCACCGAGTCCTTCACCCCCCTCGGCGAACCCGACACCATCGAGCACCCCAAGCCCGGCGAGATCATCTACGTGGACACCACCGGTGTCCTCACACGCCACTGGAACCACCGTGACGCCCACCGCACCCGCGTCACCGAGCACTCCACTCACGTCGCCTTCTTCCTGGAAACCCTCCACGCCACCCGCGACGGCCACCTCCTCAAGACCGCCGCGCACGAACTCCAGGACCTGCTCGCCCCGCACGCCGAACAGACCACCGCGCACTACCTGACTCCGACCCAGCCCGGCGTCACCGCCTGACGACCCGGTAAGCAGGCTCCCAAAGCGGCACTGGCCTGAAAGGAAACCCGGTCGCTTCAACAGACTCATGCTCAAAGGCCGCCACCCACAGAAAGGCGCCCCCATGCGCACTCTTTACGTTGTCACGCATCCGGAGGCGACGCACCACGTCGAGGGAGTCGTCGGCGGATGGCATGATTCACGGCTGACGCCCGCTGGCGTCCGCGCTGCGGCCTTCATCGCCCAGGCATTGCGGTCGGAGATTCCGGACGGCGCCGCAGTGCAGCTGTTCTCCTCGGACCTGCAGCGCACCCGGCAGACCACCGCGGAGGTAGCGGAACTGTTCGGCGTAAAACCGGTCCTGGACCGCAGGCTGCGGGAGAAGTCATACGGAGAGGCGGAGGGAAGGCCGCAGCAGTGGCTGGACCGGCGCTTCGTCCCACCGCCGGCTGTCGGAGAGCGAATGGAACACGACGAGGGCGTGCAGGGCGCGGAGACCAAGGCAGCGTGGGCGCAGCGCATCTACGCGGCCATGGACGACATCCTGCACAACACCGCCGAGCATCAGATCATCGTGACGCATGGCGGTTCTCTGACATTCGTCGTGGCCTCGTGGATCAGGATGCCGATCGAATCGTCCGGTTACGCCAGTTTCCGGGCGCCCTCCGGCAGCATCACCACACTGCGCGAAGACGACTTCTTCCACAACCGCCAAGTCGTACGCCTCGGTGACACCCGTCACCTCGACTCCGCCAAATCCGGCTGACGTCGTCCGAACCCACGCCAACGGCCGCCCAATGCCCTGACGTCGATTCTCGTGGTGGACTCAGCGAGTTCCACGCCGTACGGGGATCGGCGCCTCGGTGGTGACAGTACGCGGTGAGAAGTGAGCAGTGGGCTTGGGCCACATTGCTCCCGGTGCCCGGTGAACAGCGCCAGGGGGACGGCGTACTGCCGGAAATGACTGGCGGCCCAGTGCAGTTCGGGGCCGAGGGCGGCGCGGAAGCACGGGCCGTCGTCAATACCGCGGCCTTTGGCCACCAAAGCGGCCATATCGTCCACCACCTGCAGGGAAGGAGACTCGCCACGGGCAAGCGCTTCCGCGGTTGCTGTGGTGGCGTTGGGCATTCCCGGCGCAGAGGGAGGCCTTGTCCGTGGTCGTCCAAACTCCCCAGTAGAACGCGAAGCCGGGGTCGTGGGCGATCATATACAACTCGGCGTAAGCGAGGACGGTTGCGCAAGAGGACGCGTGCCCGGGCTCGGGGCTGTCTGGGCAATGATGGCGTCCCACAGGCGGACCGGCGCGTTGTGCGGGATGACGCGCAGCCACGCATCAGCCAAGTCTGTGTGTACGTGGGGGAGTCGCATCAGGGGCGCGGCCCTGGCCGCCGTCCTCGGCGCAGCGGCACTCGTCGCCGACACCGGTACGGCATCGGCGTCGGTTGCCGATACCCAGGAATGGAAAAACAAGTCTGAGTACGGCAGAGCCTGCATTTACTGCACTGCGGAACAGGTGTGGAATGCGGACCGCTGCGGCAGCCAGCCCGTCAACGACTACTGCTATTTCGTCAAAGCTCACAGCAGCACCTTCCGGGTCTATCACCAGGACGGTCGCTGGGACGAGGTGAAGGCTTGGACGGACCGGGCCTGGATCCGCACAACCTGGCAGCCCGAATTGATGTCTTCTGCTGAAGTCCCAGGTAGGCGGCTGCCCCGGCTACTCGGCCGGGGGCAGCCGCCTACCCGGGCTTTGGCATGTGAAGTGGCGCAGCTGCGGAAAAGCGCCTCGTCGGTATTACGGGGAACGCCGTGCCACTCCTCTGCACATGCCACCTGAAAGAGGACCCGTCACCGCGCGAGACCGCCCGTACGGTGACGCGCGTGCCGGAATGCGGCCCGTATTTCGGCGACCAGCAGGTCCGGCTGTTCCAGGCCGGGGAAGTGGCCACCGCGGTCCATCTCATTCCACGAGCGGAGGTCGAGATAGCGGCGCTCTGCCCAGCGCCGGGCGGTCGGCCACGGCTCGGCCGGGAACAGCGAGCAGGCGGTGGGCGTCGTCACCGGTTGCGCGTTCTCCTCTTCGGCGCTGCGGGGCACCCACCGCATGGTCTCCCAGTACCAGCGGGCGCTGGATGCGCCGGTCCCGGTCAGCCAGTACAGGGCGATGTTGTCCACTTGCTGCGACACGCTCACCCCGCCACCGGCCTCCGGCCGGGTGTCGGCGTAGGCGGCGAACTTCTCACCGAGCCACGCCGCCAGGCCGGCGGGGGAGTCGAGCAGGGAGTAGCCGAGCGTCTGCGGGCGCGTCGCCATGATCATGCCGAAGCCGTAGCCGTCCGCGAGATGGGTGTCGCGCCGTTCCAGCATGCGTTGTTCCACCGGATCCGGTGTATTGCGGTCCTCCGGCAGGGGAGAGGCGAGCGGCATCGTCAGGTGCAGGCCGGCGACGCGCTCGGGCACCTGGCGCGCCAGCTCCGTGCTGACGTACGCGCCCCAGTCCCCACCGTGCGCGCCGAACCGCTCGTAGCCGAGCGCGGTCATCAACTCGGCCCACGCCCGCGCCGTACGGGCGGGCTGCCAGCCGAGCTCGCGCGGACGCTCGCTGAACCCGAATCCGGGCAGCGCCGGCACCACCACGTGAAAGGCGTCGGTGGCGGAACCGCCATGAGCGACGGGGTCGGTGAGCGGCCCGAGGATGTTCTCGAATTCGAGCACGGAGCCCGGCCAGCCGTGGGTCAGCACCAGAGGGAGCGCCGTGGGTTCGGGCGAACGCGCGTGCCAGAACGCGATGTCCAGGCCGTCGAGGCGGGCGCGGTAGTGGGGAATCGCGTTCCAGCGGTCCTCCGTGGCCCGCCAGTCGTGCTGTCGCCAGGCCCCCAGCAGCGTCTGCATCCGGTCGAGTTCGATGCCCTGCGTCGCGTCCGGCACCGTTTCGGGCTCGGGGAGCCGGACCGCGTCCAGACGAGCGCGCAGGAGCGCCAGCTCGCGGTCAGGAATGTGGATGGGACAGGGCTCGATGCGCGCGTTCTCAGGCGTGGTCGCCGTGCTTCCAGACATGGACGAAACCCTAGATACGGGGACCGCCTCGGCCCATGTTTGAGATTGCCGCGATGTGGTCAGGAATTGCGGTACGCCGAGGGACGGGTGCCGGTGTGGCGCAGGAACGCCGTCGACAGGGCGCTGGGGTCGGCGAACCCGCAGAGCGGCGCGATCCGGGCGACGGTGAGGTCGGTGTCCCGCAGCAGACGTTTCGCCTCCTCGATGCGCAGCCCGATGAGGTACCGGTGGGGCGTCTCTCCCGTCGCCTGACGGAACACACGCACGAGATGGAAGACGCTCAGGTGCACCTCGTCCGCGAGGTCGGCCAGAGTGAGCGGTTCAGCCAGCCGGTCACGCATGACCGCGATCGCCGCGCGGACGCGCGCATCCTCCCGCGCGGGCGCTTGCCGGCCTGAGGCCCGGGAGTGACGGGTGAGCAGGTGTACGGCCAGGAAGGCGGCCGAGGCCTCGGCGTACAGGTCCTCGGTCTCCTCCGCCGAGCCGACGGCACGGACCGCCTCCACGAGCAGCGGGTCCCCGGCGGCCACGGAGGCCGCCATGCTCTCGTAGTCCACCGCGCGGCTGCCCAACTGCGCCGCGGTCCGTTCGACGGTGCCGCGCGGGATGTGAACCTGCACGCTGCGCAACGGCCCGTCCCCGCGATAGCGGCGAAGGACCGGCCGGTCGGGAACACCCAGCTCGAGTCGGCCCGGCGCCCAGGTGTGACGGCGCCATCGGTCACCACCGACCCGCGTCTCCATCACGGTCCGGCCGCCCATGGGCAGGACCAGGTGCAGGTCCGCCGCGGCCGGCAACTCCAAGCCCTCGACCACCGGGACGTGGTGAAACCGTTGGACGAGCAACGACTGCCAGCCGGCGTCCTCCCAGCTGCAGTGCGTCCGCCGGACGTAGGCATCCATGTCGAACCCGGCATAGGGCTGGAGATCGAATTGAGCGGAATCGAACACCATGAGGTCGAGACTAATGGAGAGCCGGGGCCCGCCCAACGGATGGCGGAGGTCGCCGAGGCGGGGCCTCGGCGACCAGGGCTGGGCCGGGCAGGGCTCCGCCTCGTACGGCTCCGAGCGCCACGGCGCAGCGGGTGGGCGCTGCCTCCGCTGGCCCGGCTCGGTGGGGCGCGGCATAGCTGCGGCTCCGCTCGGCGTGTTCCTGTTGCTGGTCGGCGCTGCATCGGTGCTTGTGAGCGTGGGCCAACGCGGCGACACGCTGAGGACATCGAAGGCACGTCGAGCCACACGCTGAGGACGCGGAAGAAGGCTCCACCGGACAAACCGGCGGGTCGGCGGACCGGCGGACCGGCGGAGCCTTCGAGACCTCAAAACCCCCGAGACCTCAGCCCCCCGAGACCTCAGAGCATGAGCAGGAGCCGCGTGTGCGGAACCAGCTTCCGGTTCACACTGGTGCTCTGCACGAAGATGGTGAAGTCGTCATTGCGGTCCGGATTGATGCGAACTTCCGCATCCGGCAGACCCAGCAGAGATCGGGCCTCCGGCCCCGTGTAAACCCGGTCCGTCTTCTTCTCCAGCACCGCGATCTGCTTCCGCGCCTGAATCTTCTCCGACTTACTCAGCTGATAGAATGCACAACCGGTACGGTAACTGTGCCCGCATTCGATGACCCACTCCCGTATCGCCGCCGCGCGAGCCACCGGTATCAGCTGGTACTCCGACGGGTTCACCGGGGTGAGGCCGGCCGCCTTGATGGTTTCCTTGTTGACCGCTTCTGCGCCCGTGGAGAACACCGCGCGCGATCCCCGGATGCCTTGGGCCCGGCCCACCATGAAGTTCTCGGTGGCCTGCTGGATGACCTGCCCTGCCTCCTCCAGGCCCTGGGTGCTGGTGGCGTCCCAGATGGCGATGTTGTCCTTCGGGAAGCCGCACTGCATGGCTTCGCGCTTGCCCATCTGATCCGGCACAAGGACGGCCAGCGTCCAGTTGTCCTCCTGCGTCTCGATCATCCTGGCCACGGCCTGGACCAGTTCGCGCGGGTCCCTGCCAGGTGCGTCCGGACAGCGATGGCTCGCGTTCTCCTGTCCGTCGGTCAGTACGAACGTCAGGAAGCTGTGGTCACCGTACAGTTGAGCCGTCTGCGCCAGCTCCCGCTGCGACTTCAGCGTGGCCGCCAGCAGAGCCGTCATTCCACCGACCCGGTAAAGCTGCTTCAGGGACGGCATCCGCAGCACGTCCTTGTCATAGATGACGCATTCCACCGTGTCCGCGAAGGCGTACACCGTGACCCGGGTTTCCTGGCCCAGTTCCTGCGACCGGCGGGCCAAATACGCAATCTGCTGGTCGGCGACGTCGACGACCTTACGGCTCAGGTGTGACATGGACGAACTGGCATCCAACACAAGAGCAACGTGATTGATGTAGTTCTGGTTTCCGGACATGACCGCTCCCCCTCTTCTGACTCGGTGCTCTTACCTTCTCACCCACCACTGACAATCGATCTTGGACTGCGGAGACTGGATGCCGGACGCACCACACCAGGGGGGCCACCGCGCCGCGTCGGTTGTGCGGTCTTCTGCAAGTCGAGTTCACCGTCGGGGGAGGGGGCGGTCTCGGCTAGGCGACATCCTGGCTGCTCACAGCAGAGACTGACCGGGCCTCACCGTCCGCGGCGTCCGTCGGCAGCGGAGTGGCCTCGCCCGCGTCACGACGGCGCCGGTCCTGCCCCCGTGGCAGCGCGTCTTCACCCGCTGAGACGCCCGCCCCCGGCAGCCGTGGCCGGCCCACACCCCAGCGAGAACCGATCGATCTGATCGATCGATGTCACTCGGAAGCCACTACGGAACCGATCGCTTCCGGTCCCGTCTCCAGGGGCTCCGCGTTGCCGGAGCCCCGGCGCAGTATCGCGGTGGCGGTCTCCAGGAAGTTCCGTACGACGCCTGCGCGGTTGCTCTCCGGGGCCGCCAGGCAGGTTCCGACAGGAAGAGCGTCGGCGACGGGCAGGTAGACGAGGTCGGGGCGGGAGTACGAACCCGCGACGCTGAGGGGGACGAGGGCGATGCCCTGCCCGGAGGCGATGAGTTCGAACTTCTCCTCCAGGGAGGACGTGCGCCGCGTCCTGACGTCGAGGATCGGCTCGCCGTCGAGATCGGCGGACGTGAGGGTGTGACGGCCGGCCAGCGGATGCGTCACGGGCAGGCACGCGACCTTGGTCTCGTGGCCGATGGGGACGGTGTGCAGCCCCGAGTCGTCGAAGGGACGCCGGAGGTATCCGACGTGCGCGCGGCCGTCGCGCAGCGGGGCGTCCTGTTCCCACCAGCGCAACGGAAAGACGTCGACCACGACCTCCGGGTGGCCCGCGGTGAAGGCCCGGATCGTGTCCGCGACGTGCAGGCCGGGCGAGAAGGCGACGATGAGCCGCGGTTCGCCCTGCTCGGCTTCGTGGACGCGCCGCAGCGCCGCATCGACCACCGTGGTGATCCTCGGCGCCTCGTCGTACAGCTGCTGTCCCGCGGCGGTCAGCTCGACGCTACGCGTGGTCCGGGTGAACAGCCGGCACCCCAGCTCCCGTTCGAACGCGCGGATCTGCCGGCTGAGGACCGGCTGTGCGATGAACAGCGCCTGTGCCGCCCGGCCGAAATGCCGGTGCTCGGCCACCATGACGAAGTAGCGGAGCTTGCGCAGATCCAGATCCATGCCCTGACGGTATCAATGCGGTCGAAAGGGTATTGGACGTCCGGCCGAACCCCGTCGGAGACTCGTGAACGTCATCACCCTGCGCCCCCGAGGACGAGTACGCCGACTCCGGCGAGCCCGCACCCCGCGGCCACGGTCGGCCGATCCCCCTCACCCGCGGGCGCGAGCACGTAGGCGAACCGGCCGCATTCGGTTGAGGACAGCCACTTCCGCACCACTCGCTGCCGCGGCTGCTCCCCGATGCGGCCGTCCGCCGGCGAACGTTCGCCGCGCGACCGCCGAGACGTTCCTGGAGCTCCGCCGTCAGCCCTGACCCACGAACAGGATTCACATGACCGACACCCGCCAGACCGCCCTCATCGTCGGAGCCTCCCGGGCCCTGGGCCTTGGGCTGGCCACCGAGTACCTCCGCCGCGGCTGGGACGTCATCGGTACGGTCCGCGGCAGCCGGCGCACCGGCCTGCACGACCTGGCCGAAGCCTCCGACGGTCGGCTGACCGTCGAGTCGCTGGAAATGACCGATCCCGAACAGATATCGGTACTGCGCGACCGACTGTCGACACGCACCCTCGACCTGCTCTTCGTCAACGCCGCCATCACCCGCGGCGACATCCCGATCGGCGAGGTCCCGACGGACATGTTCACCGAGGTCATGGTCACCAACGCGCTCGCCCCCATGCGCGTCGTGGAACGGCTGCGCCCGCTGGTCGCGCCGGCCGGGACGATCGGCGTCATGTCCTCCGACCAGGGCAGCGTCTCCTTGAACACGGATGGCGGGCAGGACCTGTACCGGGCCAGCAAGTCCGCGCTGAACCAGCTCATGCGCGGCTACGCCGCCCGCCACGCCGAGGACACACGGACGCTGCTGCTCATGGACCCGGGCTGGGTGCGAACCGAACTCGGCGGACCGGACGCCGACCTCAGCGTGGAGGAGAGCATTCCGGGGGTGGCGGAGACCATGGAGCGCCACCGGGGGAAGACCGGCCTCCACTTCGTCGACCATCAGGGGCAGGTGGTGCCCTGGTAGCCGCCGGGCAGGCCGGGATTGCTGTGCCGTCGGGACGGTGGGCTGGGAGGTGGCCCGGCTGTTCCCGAACGCGGGACTTGACTCCGGTGCTGTCCGGACTGGGAAGGCGTAGAGGAGCTGTGACCGGGTCCGTGGACGCACGTGGGGAGTGTGAGCCATGCGTTGCCGGCCGCCGTACGTCGGCGTCCGCAGATCTGCTGCCCCGGAAGGTGATGGACCGTGGGACGGCGCGCGCGGACCGAGCCGGTGACTGAAGTCGGCCGGCCGCCGTCGGCGATTTCGCGAGGTTCCGTCGCCGGTCCCGGGCGGTGTGTGCGTGTGTGGATTCGGCTGTCGATGAGCTTTCTGCTACGTCGCAGCTCACATCGGCCCTCATCGCCAGGGGCAACGGGGCGGCGAAGCGGTTCGTCAGCGTTACGGGAGAGGAATCCATCGCCATGCTGCCCGGTGGCAGGAGCCGTGCCCGCCGACGGCCGGTCGTCACAGGGGCAAGCAGAACATTCGTCCAAGACACGGGTGCACAGTGACTGTGACCGTGGGTCCATGAGTCACCACATCATCCGAGACGTCTTCCAGGCGCTCGCCAGTTCCGACCCCGACCAGGTCTCGGCCGTCCTGACTGAGGACGCCGAGTGGCTGTCGCCCCCGGACAACGCCACTGCCGTCGCGCTCAAGGCGCCACATCACATGGTGGGCAGGGGAGCGATCGTACGCTTCTTCACCGAGGACTTCCCCCGCCTGTTCCCGCAAGGCGTCGACATCGCCGTCCACGGAACCCACGCCGACGGCGAGCGGGTGGTCGTGGAGGCGACCGTGACGGCGACGCTCGCCAACGGCGACCAGTACACCAACGATTACTGTTTCGTCGTCCAGTTCCGCGACGGCCTGGTCCACCGGGTCCGCGAGTACGTGGACACAGTCCGTGGGTACCGCATGATCTTCGGCGCAGTTCCACAGTAGACACCCCTGAACCGGCCATGCCCTGCATGCTCTGTATGGCCGCCGACGAGCAGTCAGCCTGGCTCGGCAGACCTGTGCCGACAGTCCTGGCGTACGGTTGGCAGACCGCGTAGCACGTCGACCAGGCTCCGTCCGGGCTCTCCTGGCGCGGTGACGAACAGCGCGAACAGCATCAGCCGACGAACCCGGCGAACCCGGCGAACCCGGCGATCGGCCGCGGCGGCGCGCGCCGGCCGCAGGAAGTCCCTGCGCTGAGCACATGCCGGTGGTGGCCGGTTGACCACGCCCTCCGGCCCCACAGCCCCCACTTCTCGCCAGGAGCTTGGGAATGTCTCATCCCGATCCGGTGCCACCCGGCACACACTTCGCTGCGGGCTGCGGGCTGCGGGCTGCGGGCTGCGGGCTCGGCGGATGCGCCCGTCGGCCGGCGAGCCGTTCAGCGATTCCCTCAGCGCGAGCTGGCCTCGGGGGGCGCGAGGTGGTGACGGTTGCGGGGGATGCCATGGCGTTTGACGACGCGGGCAGTGGGAGTGATGTCGATGTGCTGGATGCCGGCGAGGGTGCCCAGCGTGTCGGTCTGCATGCGGTAGAGGTCGCCGGGGGTGCGGTGGTGGGTGGCGATGACGAGGTTGGCGGGGCCGGTGATGGCGGCGGCGAAGCGTACGGCGGGGTGGGCCGCGAGAGTCTCTCCGACGTGGCTGAGGTCGCGGGGCCGTACGTTCAGCCAGGTCATGGTCTCCACGGGGTAGCCGAGGAGCGTCAGGTCGCATTCGGTGCGGAACTCCAGAATCTGCGTACTGCGTAGGCGCTCCAAGCGGCGGCGTACCGTCACCGCGGTGGTGCCGAGCTGCTGCGCGAGCTGGTCGAAGGTGGCTCTGCTGTCGGCCTGGAGCGCGGTCAGGAGCCGTTGTTCGAAGGCGTCGAGGCGCGGAACGGCCCCTTCGTACTCGGCTGCTGCAAAGCGCAGCTGCACCGCAGGCGGCCCGTAGTGCCGCGATGTGGCCCGCCGGCGGCGGAACGAACTGCCGTCAACAGCTTCGAGGAGCGGGGAAGACCCCTTTCAGCGTGGCAGCCACTCGGGGCGGGAGCTGCCGAGTCGAGGGGTGGCCCTCGACCAGTGCGGCGCGGTTTCGCTCATTCGGATGACGGGGCCGAGACTCTTGAGATCGCCGTAGACGGTGCCGTCGTCGGTTACGGCGTAGTGCTCGAACTCGTCGGTGGTCAGGCGGCCCGGGGCCTCGGTGAAGTCCTCGGCCAGGCCCTGGCGTTGCAGGAGCATCGCGGACTGACAGAGAGAGACCTGCACGTGATACGACCCGCCTTCGCGTGCGCGCCGGGCGAGAGCGAGCAGGGCGCCGTAGCCGCCCAGGAATCCGGTGAGGAAGTCGCAGAGGAACACCGGCGTCAGTTGTGGCCGGCCGTCGTTCGCCGCGTCGCCCTGGATGGTGCATGCTCCGGTGACGGCCTGTGCGACCTGGTCCCAGCCGGCACGCGCCCCGAACGGGCCACCTGAGCCGAAGCAGTTGACGCTCACATACACCACACCTGGACGAAGCTCAGCGAGATCGTGGGGGCCGAAGCCGTGGGCCGCCATGCGGTGTGGGCGGTATCCCTCGACGAAGACGTCGGTGGCGGTGGCCAGCGCGCGGAGCCGGGCCGCTTCCTCCGCCTTGGTGTAATCCAGGTAGGTACTGCGCTTGCCGTGGCTGGTGTCGCGGACGAAAGGCGGCACCTGGGGCAGCTGCGGTGCAGTCACCATCAGCACGTCCGCCCCGTGCTCGGCCAGACTGATCGCGGCCGTCGGCCCGGCGAGGATCCGGGTCAGGTCGAGTACCCGGATTCCGGACAGCGGCTCCGTGCCGCGGGCACCGCCGGGCAGGGGCTCGGGGGCGCTCTCGCCGATCTTGGTGATCTCCACGACCGGGCGCGGAGCGAGGTAGGCGCCGTGCGGGTGTGCCAGCCATTCCTCCGGCGTGCGCACGATCCCGCCGCAGGCCTTCGCGGCGGCGATCGCATCGTCGAGGTCGTCCGCCTTCCACGTACGGACTGCGGCTCGGACCGACGCGGGCGTGGGGTCGCAGCGCAGCACCTCCAGCACCCTTCGTTCGAGGTGCGGAAGGTTGAAGTGCGGCAGGAACCAGCGGTCGTCGGCGGTCTGCCAGGGCTGCGTGAGCGAGGCCATGTGCTCGACGTCGGGTGACAGCGGCGCGGGCCGGTACGTGCCGTCGGCGCCGCGGACGAGGGTCATGTCCTCGCCGCCGAGGGCGGTCGCGGCCGCGGCGCGCACATCGACGGCGATCTTCTGGCGGCGGCCGGTGCGCAATTCCCAGAGGTCGTTGGCGGCGACCGCGCGGGCCGCCAGCGCGTCGGCGAGCGTTCCGCCGATACGGAACGGCGAGGCGAAGAGCGGGTCCGACCCGGTGATCGTGACCTCGCCGGCGGCCGGTCGAGGGCCGTCGCGCAGCGCCATGAGCTCGTCGAACGCGCCTGGTTTCCTGGGTGTGGTGCTCATTTCCTCTTCCTGTGCCGATGTTCTCAGACCTGCTGGTTCGCGTCGACCACGATGCGGCCGGTGCCGTTCCCGGCGAGGAGTTCGGCTGCCGCTTCCTGGGCGTCCGCGAGCGGGACGATGCGTGTGACGGTGTCCAGGAGTGCGGGGCGCAGATGGCGCGCAAGGCACTGCCAGGACTCTTCGCGCCGGCTGACGGGGGTGCGGACCGAGTCGATCCCGACGAGGGAGATGCCGCGCAGAATGAACGGCAGGACATTGCCGGGATACTCGGGGCCCGCGGCGAGCCCGCAGGTGGTGGCGACGCCGGAGTGCTGCAGGCCGGCCAGCGCGCCGGAGAGGACAGCCCCTCCGACCGCGTCGATCACGCCCGCCCAGCGCTGTTTGCCCAGGGGCCTGCCGGGCGAGATGAGCTCCGCCCGGTCGATGAGACGGGCAGCTCCGAGTGCCGTGAGATGTCCGCCGAGCGAGTCGGGGCGCCCGGTGGCGGCGATCACCTCGTAACCTGCTCCGGCGAGCAACGCGACAGCGATCGAGCCGACGCCTCCACCGGCACCGGTCACCAGCACGGGACCGTTCTCGGGGGCCACACCGTGTCGTTCGAGTGCGAGGAGGCTGAGAGCCGCGGTGAATCCGGCCGTGCCGATCGCCGCGGCCTGCCGCGGGCTGAACGGGTCGGGTACGCGTACGAGGTCGTCGCCGTTGACCACGGCAAGGTCGGCAAGCCCGCCGTGCAGTTCTTCACCGAGCCCGGCACCGTCCAGGGTGACCACGTCACCTCGCCGCCAACGGGGGTGCCGGGACGCGAGCACTTCTCCGGTGACGTCGATGCCGGCAACGAGAGGGTGGCGGCGTACCACGCCGGGCCGGCCTTGCAGAGCCAGAGCGTCCTTGTAGTTGATGCTGGAGTAGTGCACCCGCACGGTCGTGTCGAGATCGTCCAGCACTGCGGTGTCGAGCTGTTCGAGCTTCGCGCGCGGCCCGTCCGCAGAGTCCCGCACGATCCAGCCGGTGAATGACGCCATGCTCCATCCCCGTCCTCTCCTGGTCGGTCATCCTTGTTCTCCACGGTAGGAAGCCGAGATCGGCGGGGGAAATGCCCGTCATCGTCCTGCCATGCGCGGTGGGCATAGCTGGGTAGGCTGCGGGGCCATGGAGATAGAACTGCGGCATCTGCGCGCCTTCGTCACGGTCGCGACGCGGCGTACGTTCACGGCCGCGAGCCGCGAGCTGCTGATCACCCAGCCGGCTCTGTCCCGCACGGTCCAGCAACTGGAGGAGGCGGTCGGGACGCGGCTGCTGGACCGTACTCCGCACGGCGTCGAACCCACCGAGACGGGCGGTGAGCTGCTCGATCGGCTGCGCGGTGTACTGCACGACCTCGACACGGCCCTGGCCGCCGCAGGGGGGCACGCGGGGCTGCGGATCGGCTTCCAGTGGGCCTTGCCCGACCCGTGGACCAGCGACCTGCTGGCCGCGTTCGAGACCGCCACCGGTGCGAGGGCGACCCTCCTGCGGCGTGACGACATCGTCGCCGCCCTGCACTCGGGCGACGTCGACGCCGCATTGGTCCGCGGCGACGTCCACGCCTCCGGCATCACCGGCACGCTGCTGTTCGAAGAGGACCGGCTGGCCGCAGTCGCCGCCGGATCACAGCTCGCGGCCGGCGATGAGCTGGACTGGGCGGAGTTGTCCGCGCACCCCTTGGTCGTCAACACCGTCAGCGGAGCGACGAGCCCGGACGACTGGCCGCCGGAGAAGCGGCCTGCGCAGGTGGTCGAATGCGGCAGCTACGACGAATGGCTCGCCAACATCGCCGCCGGCCGCGGCATCGGATCCACCACCACCTCAGCCGCCCGGGCCCACACCCACGCCCGTGTCGCCTACCTGCCCCTGCGGGACGCCCCGAGGGTCGCCCTTCACCTGCTGTGGCCGACCCGCCGCACGAGCGACCCGCTCCTGCGGCGCTTCGGTGAGCTCGCCCACTCCCTGCCGTGATCCCGCTGCCGGAGCGGGTTTTGGGACACCATGCCGCCTGTGAACGGTCGGTCGTGGCCTCGCCGTCTCATCGGGTAGACGTGCGCGCGCATACGCATCGCCCAGGCAGCCCGACGCGCAGGAACCCGCCGGAACACTTGAACCGTCGGGCCCTCGCCCGGCTCTTCCCGGACATGCTCATCGCCGACTCCGCCTCGTCCACCCTCTGTGGGGCACCGCCCGTCATGACGAGCCGCTCGGAAATTGAGTTGCCCGTCATCCGAAGGCCGGTGAGGATCGCCCGGAACAAGCGCGACAGTGAGAGGCTCCATGCACGTCACCATCCCCACCTCGGCAGGCCGGATACGCGGACAATGGAAGGGCCAAGTGGCGGCGTTCATGGGGGTGCCTTACGCGGCACCGCCGTTCGGTCCGCGACGCCTGCGGCCTCCCGAGCCGCCGCGGCCATGGACCGGGGTGCGCGACGCGCTCGTCCCGGGCCCCACCGCGCCCCAGCCCGGTTATGTTTCCGCCATGGCCGGCCTGCTGGAAGAAGCGGCGGGGCATGGCGAGGAATGCCTGAACCTCAACGTGTGGACCCCCGACCCGGGGCGCACCGGAGGGCGGCTTCCGGTCATGGTGTGGATCCACGGTGGCGCGTTCCGCAACGGAGCCGGCTGCCTGCCGTCCTACGACGGCGCGCGGCTCGCCGCCGACGGCGTCGTATGCGTGACCCTCAACTACCGGCTCGGCGCGGAAGGCTTCCTCCTGCTGCCCGACGGCACGGCCAACCTCGGTCTGCTGGATCAGATCGCCGCACTGGAATGGGTCCGTGACAACATCGTCGGCTTCGGCGGCGACCCGGATAACGTCACCGTCTTCGGCCAGTCCGCGGGCGCCATCAGCATCACCGCGCTCATGACCATGCCGCGGGCCCACGGCCTGTTCCGCCGCGCGATCACTCAGAGCGGCGCCGGTCACCACAGCCACCCGGAGCACATCGCCCGGCGCGTCACCGAGCGGCTGGCCGCCCTCGCCGGTACGGAGCCGACCCGCGAAGCCCTGGCCGCCCTGTCGCCCGAACAGCTCATCGCCGCCAACGACGCCCTGGGCCGGGAGATCGCGCGGGCCGACGATCCCGGGCAGTGGGGTGAGTCGGCCGGCGGCGGCACCACCGTGCTGCCCGTCGTGGACGGAGCCACCCTGCCCCGGCGCCCGATCGACGCGCTCGCCGGCGGAGCGGGCCGGGACATCGATCTGCTGACCGGCACGACCAGCGACGAATTCCGTCTCTTCCTCGTCCCGCTGGGGATCGGCCCGCGGATCACCGATGAGGTCCTGCACGGCTTTCTCGCGGGGCTCGGCCTCGACCCGGCCGAGGCCCGCCGCGTGTACGCCGCCGCACACCCCCGGGCCACTCCCGGCGACCTGCTGTCGGCGGCCATGAGCGACTACGCCTACCGGATCCCCGCTCTCCGGGTGGCCGAGGCCCGCGCTGCGCACGGAGCGCAGACCTTCGTGTACGAGTTCGCGTGGCCCTCGCCCGCTCTCGGCGGTGCTCTCGGAGCCTGCCACATGGCAGAGATCGGCTTCGTCTTCGGCAACCTCACCGGCCAGCTCACCGGCCCCGACGCCCCGCAAGACCTCTCCGACCGCATGCGCGAGGCGTGGATCTCCTTCGCCCGTACCGGATGCCCCACCGGCACTGGCACTGGCACCGGCGCCGGCACTCCGGGCGGGAGGCAACCGCACTGGCCCCCGTACGCCGGCCGCCGCCGCGTCCTGCGCCTGGGTGACGGTGCACCCGTGGTGCTCGACGATCCCGCAGCAGATGTACGCGGACTGTGGACCAGCCTGCGCGAGGCCGTACCCGCCGGTACCTGACCGACGGACCCGCTACCGGCCGACACCGCTTTGGCTCCGGCAGGGAACTGCTGCCGGGCCCAACGGCCGTGGCCCGACGCGGCCGGCCTGCGATTCTCAATAGCTCCGGGGCACGATGGTGACCTGGAGGCGGGAGGCTACTTCGGTCCATGGCTGGGCGTAGCTGTTGTTGCTGCCGGCGGCGATGTTGTGGCCGCGGATATGGACGCCCTTGTCATCTTTGGTGTAGAAGGGGCCGCCTGAGTCGCCGGGCCGGGGCAGGGTGCCGCCGGTGTAGACGATGACCGGGGATTTGCAGCCGGTCGGCCGGGTGCACACCTGTCCGGTGGTGCTGGTGGCCGTGTGCCCGCAGTGCTCGCCGGTGGTACGGCCGCTGTGGCAGTAGTTGCTGTGGCCCACCGAGGCGCCGCCGGCCGAGCGCACCGGGGTGATGACGTTGCCGTCGGCCGGGCCGGTGTAGATGTAGCCGCTGTAGCTGCGGTCGCCGAGCAGTTCCATGTCCACCGGCTCGTTGGTGACGGTGGGCAGACGCCGGTCGGAGACCTGGCCGTAGGTGAAGCGGCCGCCCTCGGTGGAGACCGTGGCACCGTTGGCGAAGCAGTGCCCGGCGGTGGTCATGAACACCGTGCCGCTGCGTTTGCGTACCGGATAGCCGGACGAGCACAGGGTGGTGCCGCTGCGGATGCCGGAACCGCCGTAGAAGGGCGGGGACTCGTCCCGGCGGAACCCGGTGATGTCGCTGGTGGTGCCGTGGCGCCGCAGCGTGTGCCGCAGGGCCTGGACTTGGCCGCCGGGCAGCGCCGAGGCATCGGTCAGCCGGTCGGCGGTGCTGTCGGGGGCGTCGGTGATCAAAACGATGCGGCCGGTGGTGTGGTCGGTGTAGCTGGCGAAGCTGTGACCGGTGCCGTGCGCGGCGACGTGCCGGGCGATGCGGCTCTGAAGCGTAGCCAGCGCTGCGGCCGTGGGGGACGGGACGGTGGCGGCCTGCTGTACGGCGGGCCGGTCCGGGGCGCGGCGGTCAGCCGCCGCCGCGGCCTGATCGCGCTGTACGTCCTGGTCCGGCGCGGAGGCGCTGCGCCCCGGGTCGGCCGCGAGCACCGCCACCGCGGCCAGAGCGCCGGCTGCTGTCCATCCCACCTTGATCATCTTCGGCTCCTTTCGGCCGGCGGCTCACCGAACCGGGGCATCGCGGGGACCGGCTTGGGGCAGGTTCCCCTCGGGCGCCGGGTGGACCAGCAGACCCGTTTGCGGCCCTCCGGCAGGCAGGCGTGCTTCGCCGGGGGGCTGTGCGCCGTCGCTCCGGAGTCCGCTTCGGCAACGGACCCCGGCCTGAACGGCTGCCGGGAATCCGCCGGTGTACCCGGGGCTCGGGAGCCGAGCCCGTTCGTGAACCGGCCCGGATCGAGAACGTGCTCACCAGAGTGCGGCAGTTCCTGCCGCACGGCATGCCGAACAGGGCGAGCACTGCGGAGACGCGAGCCGGGGACCGCTGTCTCCTACCGGCCGTGGCGTAAGAGCCTGTCAGGCGTCGAAAGGAGAGCTGCCTCGGCCAAAAGGGTGCACGGCGTGGGCGGGGACTCCGTCCGGGGCGCCTGTCCCGGATCCCAGCGGGCAACCCGGCAACCACCGCAAGGTCACCCCGGCGGCTGAGCCGCAACCGGGTCCGGCCCAACGGATTCCCGGCGCCGGGGAAGGGCCCACCGGGCGGGTGACGTCCGACCCATCCGGAACCGGCATCCAGCACCCCCAGTGTGATCACTCGTACGACCGGATCCACTGGCGGAGCAGCGACGACTCGGTGCGCTTCGAACGTCTCGACTGGATGGCAGCGGACAGGGAGCCGCTCGCCTTGGCAGGGGACTCCGGCTTCAGCATCGAGCTTTCGCCGAGGAGTAGCTGGCCGTGACGAATGCGAAAAGCGCGGGGAAGCGTATGACCTTTTGCTTGGAGTTCTCCGTACCGGAGAACGTTGCAGAGGCTGTGCACGCGGGGCCGCCGCCCGACAAGAGAAGACCGCCACCTCCTTCGAAGCGGCGGTCACACTCGTATCACTCCTGCTCTGGGCACCATCCGTTTGAGTACGGACCCCAGGGGCTGCCGCCGTCGGACTGCGACGGCGGCAGCCCCGCAAGTCTCAGCCCTCGCGAGGGTAGAAACCGCCGCCGGCGTCGCCGTGCACCGTGCAGTCCGTGTTGTCGTAGCGGTCGACGGAGGTGCCGGTGATACCGGTGAACGCGTCGTACGTCTGGTTCAGGGGCAGGTCCTTGCTCACCCTGAACCGCAGCTGCACGTGGACGGACTCGCGGGGCTTCAGCGTCTTCGGGCCGGGGATGGGGCCACGGGCCTTTCCTTCGGCATCCTTCAGCGTCTTCCAGGCGCGCTGCGTGGTGTCCCAGTACTGCAGATCGCTGTACGGGCTCAGGTCGCGCTCGCCCTCGTTGTAGACATAGCTGATCACCTTGGCGCTGAGTTCGAACGACTTCAGCTCCTTCGCCGAGGCATTGGTGAGCGTGGCGGTGTAGGTCGTCCAGTGAGTGCCGACAGTGACCGACTTGGGTATGCCGAACGAGCGGCCCACGAAGGCGTTGTTGCTGTTGGGCTTCCCGATGTCGGAGCAGTTCGGCATTTCCGCGGCAGGGGCCGCCTGGGAGGCGGGCGCGACGGCCACCGCCACGGGGAGCAGGGCGGCCGTCGCGGCCGAGACCGACAGGGCGCGGCGCAGTTTCATGAAGATCTCTTTCCCGGTTCTTCGGACCCTTGGAGCCTTTGTTTCCCGCGTCGTTGAGCTCTGAGGTCGTGGATCCTTGGGTTTCAGGTTCTTGGAGAAGCTGTGGGGCTTACGCGGTGATGTCCGTGGCGCCCGGACCGGCCACGCCCTTCCGGCGGCGCATGCCGATGACCGTACCCGCGCCGGCGACCATCGCGGCTCCGCCGGCGAGAGCCATCGCCGGGAGCGCGGACGAGGAGCCGGTCGCGGCGAGGTGGGCGCCCCCCTGCGGGCCGAGGCCACCGGCGGAACCGGAACCACCCGTACCGCCGCCGGACGCGGCGCTCTGGCCGGGCCCGGCCGTGCCACCCGGCTTGGCGGTCGGGGTCTGCGTCGGCTTCGCGCCCGCAGGCAGGATGGTGAAGTCGTACCAGGCTTCCTTGGCCGAACCGCAGGAACCGTCGTGGTTGCGGTAGTCGCCGGCAGCGAGCGCGTATCCGGCGCCGGGCTTGGCGTTCTTGACCGCGCGGGTGCGCAGTTGGAGCGTGATGGTACTGCGCGGACCGACGGCGAAGAAGCCGAACAGGTCTTCGGGCTCCGCGTCATGGAACGTCTTCCACTGCCCCGTCTTGGCGTCGCGGTACTCCGTCTCCAGCTCCCAGTACGGCCGGTCGACATCTTCGGCGGAGGACACGAGCAGGAAGGGCTGGACCTCCGCCAGGGGCTTGGCGGTGGTGTTGGTGAGCGTCATGGAGAAGGGGGACCAGGCGCCGCCCGCAGCCAGCTGGGTCGGCAGCCCCCGGACGGCCACGTGCAACTGGTCGGACTCGAACGCACAGGGCTGACCCGCACCATCGGAATCACCGGCGGTCTTGCCTCCACCGGCGGCACCACTCGCGCCGGTGACCCCCTCGGTGGCCCCTTTGGCGGTTCCGGCGGCTTTCGGCGGCTTCCCTGGGGCGGGACGAGCGGCCCCGTCGCGGTCCTGGGAAGCCGAACCACCGGCAGCGGCTCCGCCCGGGCGCCGCGGCTCGTCCGGGTTGCCCGTTCCGCCGCCGCTCGTTGCGGAATCCGCCGGCCGGCCCGCAGGCGTTGCGGCATCGGGGGAGTCGGAAGAGGCGGGCGTGCGGGGGCCGGCCTCGGACACCGGCTCCGCCGCGAACGCGGCGGCGGGCGCGGCCAGTACGGCGGCGGGCGCTATCACGGCAGCCGCTGCGGCGGCCGTCAGGGCGCGGCGAATCTTCATCCAGCAGACCTTTCGGGTCCCAAGTGCCGTTGGCAGGCACTGGTTGACGTTCGTTGTTTGTCATTTTCTGGCCGTGCATGACGCATGGCGTGCGTGAGTGCGCAGGCAGGCATGTGTACGTCCGCACACCTGCGCCTCGTACATGCCCCAGGCGTCCCCACCACCCGATACGAGAAGACCGCCACCCCCTACGAAGCGGCGATCCACACTCGCATCGCTCCTGCTCTGGGCAGGATCCGTTTCACGACGGACCCTGGGCCGCTCCGTGCAGGTACCGGCTCAGGCGCTGGTCAGGGGTGGTAGATCCACACGACATGGAAGTCGGGGCGGACCTCGGGGCGGTGCACACAGTCGACGTTCGTGTACCCCTTGGAGAAGTACTCGATCTCGGCGTTGAGTTCGCAGAACGCCTCCCCTGGGGGGGTAGCTCTCGCCGCCGGCGATTTTCCAGGCGGGGGCAGCGGAAGAGGTGGTGGCGGAAAGCGGAACGGTGACCGCTGCGGCACCGACCGCGAAAGCGGCACCGATACGGGTACGCCACCACGGCTCCATCGCCATCTCCATGCTTCTCCTTCACATTCTGAGCCGGCCCCGCCCAGGAATGATCTTGGCTGTCGTCTTCTCGACACTAGATGCCGGGGCGGCGCCACCGCGCCGATCGGGCGCGATCTACGTAGCGCATTACGTAATTCCCGCCTACAGGAACCACGGGAACTCGCGGTGTACGCGGCCCCTTCCCGCTGCCCTGGCCGAACGTCCGGGTCCGGCAGCACGGACGGCGTCGGTCAGCCGATGGGGTTGACGTAGGTGGCGGGGTGGGTGGCGCCGTCCTGGTGGGTGAGGGGGCTCCAGGGCCACTTGAGGGTGAGGGCGGTGGTTTCGTTGGGCGGGGTGACGGTGACGGTGGCGGGCTTCCAGGAGCCTTCCTCGTTCTCCTTGGCCATGCCGAGGTTGAGGGTGAAGTCGGTGCTGTCGCCGGGGGCGAGGGTGATGGAGCCGTGCTTGGCCGAGGAGCGGGCGAGCGACCAGGCGGGGCCGCCGGCGTCGGGCTTGAGGTCGACGCCGGCGAAGCCGCCGATCTTGCAGGTGCGGTTGCTGGTGTTGGTCAGGACGATGCTGGTGGTCGTCCCGCCGTTTGCGTTCGGGTCGGGGGTGGCGTCTTCGCCGGTGGCGAAGGCCGCTTTGAGGTCGGAGGTGTGGCAGCGCTGGTGGCCCGTACCGGTCTTGCCGCCGCCGCGGGCGGCTTGCGGGCCGCCGGTCTGCTGGCCCGCGGGCCCTGCCTTGGTGTCGGTCTTGGTGTCGGAGCCTGTCTGGGGGTTGGAGCCCTGGGTGTCGGTGGAGGAGGAGCCCGTGCTGCTGGAGTTGGCGGCGCCGGGGTCTGCGGCGGCCGCGGCCGCGTCCATGTGGGCTGCGGCCTTGGTGCCGGTGGCGGCGTCCGAGCCGGAACAGGCGGTCAGGGTCAGGCCGGCGGCTGCGGTCAGGGCCGCGGCGGCGATGCGCAGGGTGCGGCGGCGGGCGGTGCGGGTGATGGTGCTGGCGCTCATTTCGGGTTCCCCCCGGGGCAGTTGGTGTCGCGGTCTCCTCGGTACGTCGTTCACTCTGCCCGGGGCCGCTGGCGCGGGATTGCCGCACCGCTAACACTCCGCTAACGCTCATGCAGCCCCGGTGTGCTGAGGGGGCAGCGCGTGGCGAGTACACGCCCTCGGGTGGCAACAGCGAAACTGCCTTGGGGTAAGTGATCAGCGCGAAACGAGTGCCTGATCAGCGCTTGCTGGTGGCACCTCAGGTGCCTTGCCTGCCGCCCGCCGCCTGCCGGTGGTCCGGGCGGCTCGTACGACGCCAGCTCCTGCCGACGGCTTGAATCCCGGCTGGGCCTGAAGGTAGGCCTTGGCCTGGCCGCGGTCGGGGGAGCGGTCAAAGGGTGTTCCAGGTCCTGTCCGGCGGGTCGCTTGGGTATAGGTGTTGACCGGAACGCCGTGAAACGTCACCAGCTGGTCTACCGGGTGGATGGGGTTGAGAGGGGCTCCCCCGCTCGGGGGAGCGACTCGGTGCCTGGGCTGCCTCAAGGGATGAGGATCGATCGGCCCCGGGTGCGATGCCCTGCAACGCCCGGCCATGGAACGGTGTCTCTTGATCACCTCTTCCGTCGCATCAGGAGAACCGGCTCATGTCCGAATTCACCCTCCCCCGCCCGCAAGACGCGGTTGCTGAGGTTCTGCCCCCGCCCCGGTGGGCCGTCCGGGCCGCTTATGCCTCGGCGCTCTCCGCGACCGTCGGGTTCATCCCGCTGCACGCGATCTGGGCACTGGGGATTCCCCTCTGGGCGGACCGGCAGAAGTTTCGGGAATGGTATGCGGTCGGCGGCGGCCCTTACCTGTTCATACTCAGCGGTCTGGCCCTGCTGGCGGGCATTTTGGCGTTGAGCTTGGTGCGGCCGTGGGGTCTGGTGTTCCCGGGCTGGACT
The DNA here is from genome assembly GCF_055573595.1 of Streptomyces sp. NPDC030165. NCBI lineage: Bacteria > Bacillati > Actinomycetota > Actinomycetes > Kitasatosporales > Streptomycetaceae > Streptomyces > Streptomyces sp. NPDC030165. The sequence continues at coordinate 53,764 of NZ_JBVIBD010000027.1, forward strand.
CCGTTCCTGGCCGGGCGCCCAGTTCCGCGCCGGACGCTGACCGCCACAGCCTTCGCCGTCTCGGCCTTCCTCCTCCTGTACACCGTGTGGGCCGCTGCGCAGACGGTCAACGATTTCCACGGCGGCGGCGTTTTCAGCCCCTGGATCGTCGTCTACGGAATCCCGCAGTTCCTGGTGTGGGGCATCGGCCTGTCCATTGCCGCACATTCCTACCGCCGCCGCACATTCCCCGGGCACCACGTTCTGCCCGAGGGAGCAGGAGCGTAGCCAGCGGCAAAGGACTGCGACGGCCACCGTGCCATGGAAGAGGTACGCCCGCGTACCACATCGGGTCAGCACATCGGGTCATCACGGCGGGCGGCCACGGCGCGAAAGCCCTTGCGGGCGTTGATCGTGCCCACACCTTCGTGCGACCCTCGGAGATTGCCTCGTCGTAGCCCGCGGGCCGGCACTCCACCTGGTGGTGCCCGTCCACAACCGGGAGATCGTGCGCCGGAAGTGGATGCACCTGGTGCGCTCCCAGGCGTTCGTGAACCTGCGGAGGAACCGCGCCGTCAAGGCTCACCCGGCCGGGCTGACGGTCATCAGCGTGACGGGCGCACAGGCCAGCTGAACGTCGTCGGTGACCGGCGCCCGGTCTTCCCGAAGGCCGGGGCCTGGGGGAGAGGAAGGTCAAGACCGACCGTGACGGAGTTCCCGCTACCTATGCTGTAGCCACTCCTTCCGGAGGACGCTGATGGCCGGGCGGTCGATGGCCCTCGGCCGCCGCAACGCCGACGGCCTGGGCGGCGGCGATGTCCTCGGTCACGGCATCGAGCGCACGGTCACGGGCCTGCGGTCCTCCCGCACTTCTGAGCGCGGTATCGCCGTCCGCCTGCACTGCTCGCCGCCTTCCAAGCCGGCGACGCCGTCATGGAACGCGCCCGGCATCCGCCGCCTGACATGCACCCGTGACACCGGGACGGAGGCGCTCCGGCCCGGCGTGTCCCGGTGGGCACTGCCAACCCCTTCCTCAGCAGCTCCTCAGCCTGGTCCGTCCACCGAGAGATTGCGGGTCCTCCTCCGCCCGGCGACCAGCCATCCAGGCCGGCGGCCACGGCGTGAAGCATGCCGTTCGGCAGCCCGACGTCGGCAGCCCGCCCCCGGCCGCCGCCGCGTACGCGAGACCGCGTCCGGCAGCCCGCCCCTGGCCGCCCCCGTACACAAGACCGCATCCAGCACCCCGCCCCCGACCGCCACCTCCATACACGAGATCCCCTACAGTCGCCCGCCCCGCCCTGCACGCTGGTTCGCCCGACCAAGCAACCACCCGCCTGGCACCTCACATGTGGTCGGCTCCGGGGCCGGGGCGTAACGTCGTGGCCAGCGAGAAATGCGGGGCATGATGTCCGTCTTGACCACTCCGGCCGCCGGTGACTGGCCACTGGAGCTCTTCCGCCGTGCGGCGGTGTCCGTACCGGCGTACGCGCGCTTCCTGCGCAGTCGCGACTGCGACCCGGCTCTGGTGGCGGAAGCCGCCGACTTCGGTCGTGTCCCGGTCACGACCAAGGAGAACTACCTGCGGACGGCTTCGCTGGCCGATCTGATGTGGGACGGCAGCCTCGCCGGGGCCCGCCTGGTGGCATCCAGTTCGGGATCGAGCGGTACCCCGTTCTACTGGCCCCAGGACGAGGACAGCCTGCAAGAAGCCGCCCACCTCAACGCCCCTCTGTTCGATGCCTTCGGCTGCCGCACCCGGCCCACCCTGTGCGTGATCTCCTTCTTCATGGGCACACACGTGGCAGGCACCTGCCAGTTCGAGGCAACCCTGCGGCTGGCACAGCGGGGATACCGGCTCACAGCGATCTGTCCGGGCATCGACGTCGAGGAGAACGTAAGGGTCCTGCGGGACATCGCCCCCGGATTCGCACAGACCGTGGTCATGGGCTACCCCGCCCTCATCAAGGACGTCCTGGCCGCTGCCTTTGCCGCCGGCGTGCCTCTGGAGCCGCTCGGGCTCCGCCTGGTCCTCTCGGGCGAGAGCTTCTCCGAAAGCTGGCGCGACAGCATCCACCGGGCGGCGCGGACCACCGACCCCCTCAACAGCTCCCTGAGCATCTACGGCACCGCGGACACCGGCATCATCGGCGCTGAGACCCCCCTGACCGTCTACGCCCGCCGCGCCGCGGCAAAGGACCCGCAGCTGCGCCAGGTCCTGTTCCCCGATGCAGGCGCACTGCCCGCCCTCGTGGAGTTCGACCCCCGATACCGCCACATCGAAAACGTCCACGGGAACCTCGTCATCAGCGCACGCAGCGGCCTGCCGCTGATCCGCTACCGCATCGGTGACGCGGGCCGGGTGATGTCGATGACGACGCTGGCCCAGACGATGACCCACTGCGGTCACGACGTGCCCGCGAACCTTGCCGGGCGCTCGACAGGGCACTTCGTCGCCCTGTACGGACGCACGGACGTCGCATGCACCTTCTACGCGGTCAACATCTATCCCGACAACATCAAAGAGGCACTGGAACGGCCCGACTTGGCGCCCAAGACATCCGGCAGATTCATCCTCGGCAAAGAGGCCGCGGAGAACGGCGAGCAGTTCCTGCGCCTGCGGGTGGAGCTCGCGCCGGGCACCACCATGAGCCCGCCACTGCAGCAACACATCGAACAGGCCGTCGGTGAAGCGCTGCGCACGACCAACGCGGAATACCGCAAGCTGGAGGAAGCCATGCCCGGCCGGCGCCTCCTGGACGCACGCGTACTCCCGCACGGCGACCCCGCCTTCGCACGCACCGGCAAGGGCCGGCGGGTCACCCGGTGACACCCCACCCCACTCAGCCGTCGGCCGCCGTCCGCCTCTACGACATGTCGTGTCACCAGGACATCGCCGATTTCGAGGAACTGCGGACCCACGGTCAACCGATGCACGAGGTGGACGTCCTTCCCCACCTCGTCGAGGAACTCTTCCGCATCGAGTTTCCCTTCCTCGCCGCCGACTCCCCCTATTACCAGCTCACCTACCGGCGCTACCTGGCCTCCCGATGGCACGGCGGCGACCTGCGCCGAGCCGGTGTATGGGCCTACTTCCCCTGGCGGCACACGGCTGTGCACCTACCGGACGAAACGACGTTCTTGCGGCTGCGCACAGCACGCAACCGCAACCTGATCACACATCAGGAACAACAGCGCTACCACGCGGCCAGGGTGGGAGTGGCCGGACTGAGCGTGGGCATGTCCGCGGTCATGACACTGGTCGGTACAGGAGGCGCGAACCGACTGCGCATCGCCGACCCGGACACCCTCGCGCTGACGAACCTCAACCGGGTGACGGCCTCGGTATGCCACCTCGGCCTGCCCAAAACCGCAATCTGCGCCGAGCGCGTATGGGAACTCAACCCTTTCCAGCACATCGAAATGTTCAACGGCCTGACACCACAGACCGCCCAGGACTTCTTCGGCCACGGCACCAACAGCCTTGACCTGCTCATCGAGGAGACCGACGACCTGTGGACAAAAGCCTTCGCCCGCTTCACCGCACGCTCCCGGAAAGTGCCGGTCATCATGGCGACCGACAACGCAGACAACGTCCTCCTGGACGTAGAGCGCTACGACCTGGAACCACACCGCCCACTGTTCCACGGAGCACTCGACCAAGCCCGGCTGCGCCGACTGCCCGAGCACCTCACGGACGCCGAACGCATCACCCTGGCCGACGCACTGGTGGGACCAGACGTGACCGCACGAATGAAACTGTCACTGCTGCAAGTAGGCACGCGCCTGGTCAGCTGGCCGCAACTCGGCACCGCAGCCGGTCTCGCCGGTGCCGCACTGGCCTACACCGCCCGACGGATCCTCACCGGCCAGCCCATGCCCTCCGGCCGATACGCCGTCGATCTGGATGCCGCCCTGGACGTCGACCACCATGCCCCCCGAACGGTGGCCGAGCGCGAACGCATCAACGCCGAATACACCACAAGTATGCGCACACTGTTCGGGAACGCCCCATGAACAAGAAGCCGGACCGGTACCCCACCGACGGAACTCTCCGGGACAAAGTGCGCTTCCTGGCGCAGGTCGCGGGCCGCGCCCCTTCTGCCCACAACGCACAGCCGTGGGCCTGCACACTCACCGGCAACGAACTCCACATCGGCCGTCACGACGCCTACGCACTGGACGCCGGCGACCCGACCCGGCGCCAGACGGCACTTTCCCTGGCCATGTACATCGAGGCATTCCTCGTGGCAGCCCACCGCTGGGGCATCCACGCCCGCATCACGCACACGGCGCAAGTACCCGACGACCACACCATGGCAGTGCTGCACCTCACCGAATGCCCGCCGGCCGGGAACTCCACCCTGTACCGGGCCATCTGGCAACGGCACACCGACCGGGGCCCCTACGCCCCACTGGCAAAGCCCCACTGGCTCAACTCCACCGTCCCGCCCGGCACCGGAAACGACACCCGCCTCTTCCCGATCACCGACCGACAAGCCCAGGAGAGAATCGCCGCGCTCGCAGGCGCCGGACTCGCCACCGCCCTGTCCCTGCCCCCCATGCGCCGCGAACTCGCCGCACTGGTGCACTGGCACGGAGAACCCGCCTCCCAGGGAATGGCCGTGGAAGCCCTGTTCCCCGACACCGAACGGAACGCCATGCCGGCCTCCCAATGGTTCTTGGAACACGCGGACCCCGATCAGGCAGCCCAGGCCGTACGCACCGTCTTCGCGACAGCACCGGGGCTAGTCATGGTCATGGCAACCAAGGCCGACGACCCGATGGCCTGGTGCGACGCGGGCCGCACCGCGTACCGCATTCTGCTGCGCGCGGCAGCCGAAGGACTGGCACACGACATCCAGGCCGGACCAGTAGAAATCCCCACCTTGACAGCACGGCTCGCAACCGAGCTGGAACCCGGCTGGCGACCACAGCTCCTGCTGCGGATCGGGCACCCCCTCACCCCCCGACACATCGACTCCCCGCGCAGAACCGTCACACTGGACTGACAACATCAGGGGCTGTGTGGCGCAGCGAGTGCGAGATGTACGGGGCATGGACTGCAAGCAAATGCACAGGACGTTCTCGCACGAGTCGGTATGGGCTCACCGTTCCCCAGATGACCGGGCCCCGGGCAGTCCCGGGCTCGTCGGCGGCGACGTCGTCAGCCCGTCCTGGTCAAGCGGCGTCGGGGGCGTTGGGCCCGGCAGGCCCAGCGTCGGCCCGAGCGCGCAGGCGTGTCCCGTGGCAGGGTTCGTCCCCTCACCTACGCGCGCGGCGCCGGTAGTAGTGCATGGTCACGGCACCCAGCAGGGGCCCCAGGCGGTCAGGGGCAGGTAGCAGGCGGTGAGGAGCCAGTGGCCCCATGGTGTGATGTCCATCTGAGCATGCAGGGTCGTCCAGACAAACAGTGCTCCGTAGACACTGCAGGCCAGTGTGCCGAACGCCGCCGGGATGACCGCGGCGGGGATCGGGATCGGACGGCCTCTGACTGAGCGTTTGGTCCTGTCTCATTGCAGTCTGCGGGGGATTGGCGGGTGTGCCGGCTCGGGACGGAAGGGTCCGGTGAGCCGATCGGTGTGGGATCCAGCGGCTGAGGACCGTCTCGTCCCGGAACCTCCCGTCTCCTTCTGCGACGGGGCAGTCCGCGGCCCTTTGCCCCTCGCCAAGCCGACCGCCGCGCGGTACATCCAGGACATGACCTCGCGCGACGGGTACCCCAGCGGCCTGTCCGACGACCGCTGGGCCCTGATCGCCCCCGTGCTCACCGCCTGGCGGGCCCGGCGCCGCCGCGACGCCCTGGACATCGGCCGCCCGCCCGAGCACGGCCTGCGGCGCATCCTGGACGCGATCCTGTACGTGGACCGCACCGGCATCCCCTGGCGCTACCTGCCCCACGGCTTCCCGCCCCACCAGACCGTCTACGGTTACTTCGCCAAGGGGCAGCGGGACGGCGTCGTCGCCCAGCTGGCCGGCCTGCTGCGGCGCCGGGTCCGCGAGGCCGAGGGCCGCGACGGCGAGCCGTCCGCGTGCGTGCTGGACTCCCAGACCATCAAGACCTCCGCCCATGTGCCGCTGGCCGGCCAGGGCACCGACGCCGGGAAACGGATCACCGGCCGCAAGCGCCACCTCGGCTGCGACACCCCCGGCCTGCTGCTGACCGTCCTGGTCACCGCCGCCAGCGTCTCCGACACCGCGGCCGGCGTGCAGCTGCTCTCCCGCATCGCCGCCGTCCACCCCCGCATCCGCAAGGCGTGGGTGGACGCCGGCTACCGCACCACCGCCATCGGCCACGGCGCGGCGCTGGGCATCGACGCCGAGCCCGTCGCCCGCCCGCCGGGCCGCCGCGGCTTCGTGACCATTCCGCGGCGCTGGACCATCGAGCGCAGCACCGGCTGGCTCATGCACCACCGCAGGCTCGCCCGCGACTACGAAACCCACCCCCACCGCAGCGAAGCCCTGATCCAGCTCGCGATGATCGACCTCATGACCCGCCGCCTCACCGGCGAAACCACCCCACCTGGCGCGGAACCTGACCCCGCGGAACCAGACACCCGCTACAGGACCAAACGCTCAGTGAGACTCACCACGGTTCCCCGCAGTCGGCGGCGAAAGTGTGTGAGTCACTGAGAAGGCCGATGCGGCCTCTGATCGCGGTTGTGAGTTCCGGCCGGGGCGGTCTCCTGTCGCGCCAGGGGGGTGGTGGCCCAGCCGTGTTCCAGCAGGGCGAACAAGTCGCGTACGGCCTGGGCCGGGTCTTGGCTTGCCCGGGCGATGCCGGGAGCTTCCAGGGCGAAGCGTGCCAGGCCGGTGACGGCGGGGCCTTCCGGGGCGAGCCCGGTGGCCTCGGCGAGGGCGGCGGCCAGTGTCTTCTCGTGGCGTGACCACATGCGCCGGGCGTAGTCCCGCAGCGCGGGGGTGGATTCGACGAGGACGAACGTGGGGTCGTCGGTGCGTACGGCGGTGCGGGTGCGCACCATGTGGTCGCGCAAGGCATGCAGCGGGGACTGGTCGGGCGACCGGTCGCGCACGGCGGCGACCAGGTCGCTCTCGATGTCCGCGTCCAGGTCGAAGACGAGGGCTTCCTTGCTGGGGAAGTGCTTGAAGAGCGTGCTTAGCGAGACGTCGGCCGCCTCCGCCACCTCACGCACACCGACATGGTCGAAGCCGCGCTCGGTGAACAGCCGCACCGCGGCATCGGCCAGTGCCTGCCGTGTCCGGGTCTTCTTGCGCTCGCGGCGTCCTGTCGATGTCTCGGCCATGCCCCCACCCTACCCCGGTGGGGGAATCCGATCGCAAAGGCGATCGGCTGCGAAATCGAATCAGTTGTACTTTTGTAGTTGCTGTGCTTCTGTGGGCGGCATGCCTGACCGGCGCCGGCCACCGGAACTCGGGCAGCGTTCCCATCGGAATGACTGCTCCGCCACGCCGGACAGGGCTTCACCACACAACACCGGCACCTACTTCACCCACCGAATGGAGCGTGACCCTCATGTCCACCACCCCTCGCATCGCCATCGCCGGCGCCGGCCTCGGCGGTCTCGTCTGCGCGCGGATCCTGCAACAGCACGGCATGCCGGTCACGGTCTTCGAGCAGGAGAGCGATCCCCACGCCCGCTCCCAGGGCGGCACCCTCGACATCGACCACGACACCGGCCAGGCGGCCCTGCGCGTAGCCGGACTGTTCGACCAGTTCCTGGCCCTGTCCCGGCCCGAAGGCCAGGAATGGCGCCTGTACGACCGCCACGCCGCCCTCGTACGTCACGACCGCGCCGGCGAGGGTGACCTGAGCAGGCCCGAGATCGACCGCGGCCGACTGCGCGCGCTTCTGCTCGACTCCCTTATCCCCGGCACGGTCCGCTGGGGCCGCACCGTAGAAGCCGTCACCCCGCAGCCCGACGGCACCGCCCGCCTGCACCATCACGACCGTACCGGCGCGCACGCCGACGACTTCGACTTGGTCATCGGCGCCGACGGCGCCTGGTCCCGGATACGACCCGCACTCTCCGACGCCCAACCCGCCTACGCGGGTGTCACGTTGGTGGAAGCCCACTTCAACGATGTCGACCACCGCCACCCCGACATCGCCCACCTGGTCGGACGCGGCACCATGTCGGCCAAAGCGGGCAGCCGCAGCCTGGTGCTGCAGCGCAACAGCAACGGACACGTCCGCGCATACATCACCTTCCGCGGCCCCCAGGACTGGCACGCCGGACTCGACCTCACCGACACCGAGGCCGTGCGCGACCGCCTCCTTGCCCGGTACCAGGGCTGGCATGGGAGCCTGCTGGGCATCCTGCGCGACAACGAGGGCGGCTTCATCAACCGGCCGATGTTCGTCCTCCCGGTGCCCCACACCTGGCAACGCGTCCTGGGGATCACCCTGCTCGGCGACGCCGCCCACCTGATGCCGCCCATCGGTGTCGGCGCCAACCTCGCTCTGCTCGACGGCGCCGACCTCGCCCGCGCCGTCATCGGCCACTCCACCATCGGCGAAGCCCTCGACGCCTATGAAACCGTCATGCTGCCCCGCGCCACCGACAACGCTAAAACCGCCCAGCAGATGCTCACCACACTTATGCCCGACACCGACACCGACACCGCAGCCTTCCCCGACAGCCTCTGGCCGGCCGGCACCCGCCCTGACCCGCACCCCGATCACACCGGCTGAGCCCACACCCGGGCACCTCTGGCCAGGCCCCTGAGAGTCGTTTTTTGCTGGTTTGTTCTCCATCATGCGTCTCAGTGCTTCACAGGCGCCGCTTGCTTCCCGGATCTGCGTGTGACGGATAGGTGCGTAACGGGATGAACCGCACCTCGTGGAGTGAGACAGATCCTGCGGGATGACGGGCCTCCCATGAATCACAGGCGTCGCCTGAGCCACCGCCAGCTCTGAGTGCCACCTCGCCACAAAGATATGTTGGGAGCAAACAGACTTTGCCGGTGAAAAGGACCTCTGAGATACGGCAGCCAACGCGGCCACACTTCTCCCCACGGTCGCACCAGCCCGAGTGTCAGCCAGGCCAGTCCTTCTTGGGCCAGTGACAGCAGCGGCAGTACCAGCAGGCTTCAGCCGGGCAGGAGCATCGCATCGTACTCGGACGGCGCGAGTCCGAGCGGGACACCCAGCACCACTCCGAGACGCCACAGCATCGACGGCACCGACACCCAGACAACCGCGGCCGCCGCACGTCGCGCCCAGGCCGGGACGCCTGGGACCGTCCGATGCGATGCGCTGCCGGACAAGTGCCCTTCTTCGGCTGGGGCGTTGTCGGAGAAGGGGGCAGCGGTGGGCATGTAGCAGGCTCCTCGGTCGGCGATGTCGTGCGATGCCCTTGATGCTTTCGCCGGCCTCGCCACCTGGCGTCCAGCCGCAGCATGAACACGATCAGCCGCATGGTGTAACTGCATGGCCGCCGTATCCGCCCCGAGGCGTATGCACCGCCGCAGGCAGGCATGAGCTGTGGTGGGGTGGCGGGCGCGGTGGTCGGCCGTCGTGGACCGGGCACGGGAAATCGTGCACGAGTACGCGCCGTTAAAGGTGACGCTGCGGCAGGTGATGTACCGCCTGGTCCCGGCGGGCGTGCTGCCGTATACGGCGCCTGCCTAGCGGCGGCCGTCGGCCCGGCTGGCCCAGGACCGCCGCGAGGGCTGTGTGCTCGACTTGATCAATACTGTCCGCGGTGTTCGCGATGTCCACGTGCACCCTGCGCCGTCAGCTGACCGGCTGGCTCGCCGCGTAGGGCATCCCGGGCCCCTGGTGGTGCGCGGCTTCGGTTCTCAGCCCTACGCCGACGTGGGATTGGACATTGAACGGGACTGGGTTGAGCGCACCGGCTGCTGGAGCCGGGCCACCCGCGTACTGCTCACGTACGAGCAGGTGCGCGCGTACGGGCTGTCGGCGACCGAGAGTGAACGCGGCGATCCGCGGTGGCCGGCCTACGCCCGCCGCTACGGCCTCGATCCCGCACGCCCGGCGCAGTGGGAAGTCGAAGCCCTCGAACCGCAGGAGCCGCGGCGTTCGGTCCTCGCCGCCGTCGATCCCTACGTTGACCGCCAGGTACTCGTCAAGTCGTCGACGACGAGATCGTCCACCGGGCCGCGGCCGCCCAGCACATCGCGGCCGGCCCGGTCCGGCTCGTCACCTACGACACCGGGCACGCTGGCGTTTCGACGCTTCGACGGGCACCCGCACCACGTGCTGGAGGTAGCGGTGTGGGACAGCCTGTCCGGACACGGCGTCCGCGTCCTCGATTTCGATGCGGCTGGCCTGCACGACCGCAGCGGCGTCGTGCTGTCCCTGAGGAAGGACGGGGCATGCTCCAGTGGGCCCTTAGCGCGGACCTCGGCAATGCAATGCCATCTACGACAAGGCCCTGACAGTCGAGTGTGCCCGCAGCACCGCGGCCGTGATGACGGGCGCGGTGGCCAGCAGCCTCGCCACGCTCGGCCACCATGTGCGAGGCAGGTTTCTGGACGCGCTGCCCTTCCCGGCACTGATCGTCAACGGGAAAACGGTGGAATGGCACGAGCCTGTCTCCTGGCCCGGATCGGGGGTGAAGCGCCCCGATTCTGGCTGGCCGGAGCATTCGGCTTCCGGAAGCCGTCCAAGTGGGCACGGCAAGCAATCGGCTGATCGGCATGGAGCAGGGGGTTGTTCTTGATCAGACGCGGTCGGCACATCCCGGGCAGCGACGACAGTCGATATGTGGTGTTTCCCGGCTTGCCCAGGACTAAATGGAGACTCAGTCGATTGTTCGGCGTGTGTTTGTTCAGTGCGGCGTCCTGACACTGAACAACGAGTCGCGGCTATACCGGACACCAACAGGCCGCCTCGTTGCGGCGATGCGGCTGGGAACCGATCGGGGCGGCGTGCAACGGGAAACGGCGCGCCGCTTCTCCGGCAATGTTGGGGAGGGCTTCATGAGATTCGTCAAGACCGGGGTCGCGGCAGCTGCCGCATTGGTCGTTGCCGTCGCGGTGCCCGCAGCCGGCCAGGCCGGTGGTGGTGCGGAGAAGACCGCGCCACAGCCCCGAGCGCTCACCGCGGCCGAGGTGAAAGCGGAGAAACGGCCTTGCGGTCTGTCGGTCGACCAGCCGGGAGGTACGGGTGCCCCGGCTTGGATCTACTGGAACAACTGCTGGGCGGACAACCACGGCCTGAGCGAAACCCCGGTCTTCTCGAACGGCAAGGGGAACACCTACACCTACGTCCGAGTTTGCCAGTACATCGCGCCCGGCCACACCGAGGGGTGGTATTTCCCCGCGGGTTCCTATCCTCCGGAGCCAACGAGTGTCACCGGGGTCACCTACTGCAAGTAAGCACCGATGGCAGCGGCACGTAGCAGGTTCCGCGGGATGACAACGTGCTGAGCGGCTGCCTGCGGTTCAGAGGGCAGATCGCGTCAGTGGGCCCCGGCAGGCGCCGCCGGGGCCCACTGACGTCCGGGGCAATCAACGGCGGGACTGGTGGGCCCGGGCGGCGTACCGGCGACGCCGCCCGGGCCCGGGCGCAGGGAGCGCGATGTGCCCAAGGGCCTTACGTGCGGGCCCTCGCCTGCGGTGGGATCGGCCGTACGGTCATCGCGGTTGCGGATGTACCCGGACCGCCGTTGTCGCATCCGTAGAAACCGGGCGACAGGACGGCCATTTTCTGCAGGCAGTTGCCGAGCGCGGTCTGACCGTAGGCGTTGGGGTGCGCGTCTTCCTGAATGTGGCCCTGGAAGAAGGAGATGTCGCGGGCCCATTCGCTGACAGTGTCGCCAGGGTTCTGCTCGTCGGCCTGACGGGTGTCCCGTCCGCACACCTCCCGGCGCTCGAGGGCATTGCGCAGGTCGAGGAATTCCACGTTGTTCTCCCGGGCGACCTGCCGCAGATTCTCGGAGATCTGCGGGATCAGCCGGTCGCGGGCCCAGTCCTCGTCGGCGCCGTAGAACGGACAGCCGCGCCGGTTCGAGTCGGGGCGGTCGGGGAAACGGGACTCGCTGCCGCGCGGCAGGGGTGAGGGGTAGGACTGCAAGATGATGCGGTAGCCGCTCTGGGCCCCCATCGCGGTGCGAATGTCGGCGATGGTTGCGGCGATGCCGGCGCGTACGCCGGCAAGTTTGCGGTCGACGTTGGGCTGGTGCAGATCGTTACAAGGGCCCAGGCCGATCGCGTAGCGCCGTACGCAGTCCGTGATGATGCCGGTGAAATCCAGGTCGTTGCCGCCGATGGACAACACGATGTACTTCACCTGTGCCTGGGCGGCGATGTTGGCGAGCTGGTCGACCTGGGGTGGTTCCCCTTTGAAGGTGGTGTTGCGCACGTGGGTGGTCTCGGCGCCGGAACACGCCAGGTTGACGCGTGTGGTGACCGGGAGACCGGAGCTTCTGCCTTCGATCTCGGCGGTGTCCGAGCGGTGGCATCCGTTGCCGCCGTCGGCGGTGGTGCCGCCGTAGATCCTGGCCGGGTCGTAGTCGCAGGACAGTATGGTGCAGGTGGCCGCCCGGTCGGATTCGTTACGGGTCAGGCCCCCGGTGGGCGAGTTGCCGTTCCAGCGGCCGCCCTCGCCGGAGATGTAGCTGTCGCCCATGGCCACCGCGACGGTCTCGCCTGGCGGTAGTCTGCGCGGCGCGTTCTTCAGCCGGACAGAGGAGATTCTGTCGTTCATCTTCAGCCCGACGTTCACGACCCGGTCGCCGTAGTAGTCCTCGGACAGGCCGCGGAAGTCGGTGGCCTGGTAGGCCGTGACCTGTGTGCAGTTGTTGTACATGACGAAGGAAGTCGTTGTGGTGCTCGCGGTGGGGCCCAGGTCCCTGATGCCGTACCCGCTGGCGTCGCAGGATCCGTCACTGCTGCTGTAGACCTCCCAGTTGCCGCGCAGTTGCTCGTGCTCATAGACCTTCAGCAGCAGAGTCCGGGCCTGCTTGGCCTCGGCCAGCGGCTTCTCGGCGCGCTGTCCGCAGGTGCGCGAGACAACGCGGGAGAAGCGCTGTCCTGGCTTGACCGGATCAAGGACGGTCAGGCAGTCCTCGGCGGTCATCTTGGGCCGGGGCATCGCGGACCGGGGGCCCGGCGTCCGAGGGCCCGGGTGTGGCGTCGGTGGTGTTGCCGGCGAAACGGCTGTGGGGGCGGTGGACGTGCTGGAAGAGACGGGCGCCGTCTCGGCGGCGTTCGCCGTAGCGGTCAGTGCCACCCCGGGGAGCATCACGGCCGCGACGACGGCCGCGGTGCGTCTGAGAGCACGCATGGAAGGACAGTCCTTTCCCGTGTGGTAGAACGACACATTCCCCATCGGCCGGGCTCCCGCCGGCCCGGCTTCCTCCCGGTAGCTGGGCCGTACGGCCACCCGGCCGAAGGAATGGCGCACCGTCGGCTGCCGCGTCTCCGATCAGTTCTTGCCTGCGCGGCCGCCGATGGGCGCTTCATGTGTGCCGGGTATACCGGAGGCTCGTTGTTCAGGGTCATGGCGGCGCGTTGAACAAACACACACCGAACAATGGGCCGGGCGGGTGGCGAAAGGTGGGGACGTGGCTCAGCCCCGGTCCCGGTGACTGGTGGATGGTTCCGTGCAGGGTGGTGTGTAGGCGACCCCGGGGAAGTACTGGTCCCACTGGGCACGGGTGATGGCTGGATGGACGGTGCGGCAGATGCGGGCGGTGACACGGTCCAGGTCGGTGTCCCACAGCTTCACGGAGCCGTCTGCGTCCGTGGAGGCGAGGGCGGTCCCGCGGGGCTGGAAGGCCACTGAGTAGATCTTGGCGGTGTGCCCGGTGAGCCGCGCCGTCTCTACGGGGCGCCGTGGATCGGCGGTATCCCATAAGCGGACGATCTGGTCGTTGCCCGCGCTGGCAAGGCGGGTGCCGTCGGGGCTGAAGGCCGCGTCCTGGAGGGTGGCGGTGTGCGCGCGCAGCACCGACAGCTCACGGGCCGACCCGGCCGGTGTCACGGCACGCAGTCTGACAGTGCGGTCCGCGCTGTAGCTCACCATGAGGTCGCCACGGGAGACGAAGGTCAGGCCGGTGATGTCGGTGTGGCCGGTGACGCTGCGCAGCCTTTCAGGGTTCCGGGGGTCGGCGACGTTCCACAGCCGGATGGTGGGATCGACACCGCTGGCGGCCAGGACCGTGCCGCTGGGGTGGAAGCTCACGGACACGAGGGAACCGGTACGACTGGGAATGGCGGCCAGGCGGCGGGGCCGTGCCGGACGGCTGAGGTCCCACAGGCGGATGGTCCGGTCCGTGCCGGCACCGGCCAGGAGGCGGCCGCGGGGGTGGAAGGCGACCGACATGACACCGGATCCGGGGCCGCCAGGAGTACCGGTGGGACCGGGGAGAGTAGTGATGCGCTCGGGGCGGTGAGGGTTGCTGACGTCCCACAGTTGGATGGTGTGCGCCGCGCCGCCTGTGGCGAGCATTCGGCCGTCGGGGCTGAAGGCCACCGTATGGACGGCCTCGCCCTGGCCGGTCAGGGTGGCCAGGCGGGTGGGCGCGGCGGGATCGGTGACGTTCCAGAGCCGGACCGTGCGGTCGGCACTCCCGGTGGCCAGTATCCGCCCGTCGGGGCTGAAGGCCACGCTGTAGACGATGCCGGTGTGGCGTGCAGTCAGGGCGCGCAGGTCCTCCAGGCGGACGCTGTAGTCGTCGCTGGCGGTGGCCAGCGTGGTGCCGTCCGGGCTGAACGCGGCCGAGGAGACCATGTCGGTGTGACCGGCGAGGACGGTCAGCAGCGTCGGGGGGCCGCCCGGTCCGGCAGTGAGCCAGATCCGTACGGTGTCGTCGGTACCGGCACTGGCCACCATATCGCCGTCGGGGCTGAATGCGAGAGCGTTGATGACGTCGGTGTGGCCGGCGAGCGATGCGGTACGCGAACGGGGCCTGGAGGCGGTGGTGACGTCCCACAGTTGGATGGTCCGGCCGGTCCCGGCGGTGGCCAGCGTCGTGCCGTCGGGGCTGAAGGCCGTCGCATAACCCGCCGAGGTCAACGTGGTGAGGTGGCGGTGACGAGCGGGGTGGGTGACGTCCCACAGGTGGGTCGTGGCGTCGTAGTCGGCGGTCGCCAGCGTCGTGCCGTCGGGGCTGAAGGCCACGGAGCTGACGTTGTCGCGATGCTTTCTCAGGACGGCCAGCGCGCGGGGCCTGCGGGGATCGGCCACGTCCCAGAGCCGGGCCGTACCATCCTGGCCTCCTGTGGCCAGCAACGAGCCCGTGGGGTGGAAGGCCAGAGCGCTGATGTCCGCTGAGTGACCCGTGACCACGGACAGACGACGGGGCTGTCGCGGGTCGGTGACATCCCACAGACGAATCGTCCGATCCCAGCCAACGGTGGCCAGCACGCGGCCGTCCGCGCGGAAGGCGGCAGCCTGGACGGGGGCGGTATGCCCCTTCAGGGTCGACAGTTGCCGGGGCCGGTGCCGGTTCTTGACGTCCCACAGCTTGATGGTCCGGTCCATGCTGGTGGTCGCGACCACGGTGCCGTCGGGGCTGAAGGCCGCGTGGGTGGTGCCGCGGTGGTGCCCGGTCAGCCGCGTCGTGTACGGCTGGGAGGACGTGCCGAGCACACTGTCGCGCGTCTCGTCCTGCGGGGCCAGCCGGTGGGCGGCGAGCCGTAGCTGCGCCGCCAAGGCCGGGTCCCTCACCTGAAGCGCGGCGGCCTGCGCCACGGCCTTGCGGGCCAGCGCACTGTTACGTTCTTCGGTCGCCCGGCGTTCGGCCCCCACCGTGTAGAGCGCGCCAGCGGCGGACAACACCACGAACACGGCGAGCAGCGCGACCAGTCGGCGCAGCCGGCGGGCGCGGCGGCGGGCCGCGGCGCTCTCCGCTGCCTCGGCAGCCAGGCCGGCGTCCAAGAACGCCCGCTCACGCACGGTCAGGGTGGTCTCGTCGTGTTGGAGGAGAGTCTTGGCGAGGGCGAGACGGGTGCCCCGGTACAGGGCGCCGGAATCGCGGCCGAGCGCCTCCCATTCCTGGGCGGCCTCGGTGAGCTGGCGGTGCAGGCGCAGCCGGTCGCGGTCTTCGGCCAGCCACCGGCGCAACCGCGGCCAGCTGCGGATCAGCGCCTCGTGGGTGATCTCCACATGGCCACGGTCCAAGGTGAGCAGCCGGGCGCAGGCCGCATGGTCCAAGACGGTCGTGAGGTCCGCGGTTTCGTCGAGTTCACTGCGCGGGATGCGGCGTTTGGTGTCCTCGGTGCCCTCGCCCAGGGCGGTCAGCCGCAAGAACAGAGACCGGGCCAGGCGCTGTTGGCGGTCGGTGAGGGCGGTGTAGAGGGCTTCCGCGCTCTGGGCCAGCGCGCCGTCGAGCCCACCGGCCGCCTGGAAGCCGGCCAGCGTCAGCGTGGTGCCCTGCCTGCGCCGCCAGGTCTCCAGCAGAGCGTGGGAGAGCAGCGGCAGCATACCCACCTGCCCGTGGACCTGCGCGGTCAGCGCCGCCAGCAGCGCCCCCTCCACCCGGCATCCGGCGCGGGCGGCCGGCTGGACGATGGCCCGGTGCAGCTCGCAACTGGTCATCGGGCCCAGCGTGACCTGCGCGTCGCACAATGCCTCCACCAGCTGTGCGTGCTGGGTGCAGTGCGGGTAGAAGTCGGCGCGCACGCCCAGCACCACCCGGCAGCGGCTGTTCGGGGCGTGCGCCGCGGTGACCAGCGCGGCGATGAAGGCAGCACGCTCCCGCTCGCTGCCGCATACGGTGAAGACTTCCTCGAACTGGTCCACCACCACGACGACCTCTGCCTCGTCCGAGGCCAGGACCGCAATCTGGCGCAGCACCCGGTTCAGCTCCGCGTGGTCGGCCGAGAGGTCGCTGCGGAGCCAGCCGGGGGAGCGGCCGACGTGCGGCGCCAGGTGAATCGCGCATTCCTCCAGCGGGTGGCTCCCGGGCGTAAAGAGCAGGGGGAGCAATTGCGCGTTCCGGGCGCGCAGGCAAGGCACGAGGCCGGCTCGTAGCAGTGAGGATTTGCCCGCTCCCGAGGCGCCGAAAAGGGCCACGAAGCGCTGTCCTCGCAGGCGTGTGGCCAGCTCTTCGACCAGCCGCTCGCGGCCGAAGAACCAGTCGGCGTCCTGCGCCCGGAACGCTGCCAGCCCCGCGTACGGCGCACGCTCTGTGTCCTTCGCACCGGCTGTCTCCCGCACTGCGGCCTCGGCGGCGAGCTCGGCCGCCACCTCCCGCCAGCGCCGCTCCCACTGCTGGACGTCACCTCCGCAGGCGCGCACATACGCCACCGCCACCGCCAGGCTGGGCAGTTGCCGCCCCGCAGCGGCTCCGGAGAGGGCCGCGGCCGAGTAGTGCGCACGCTCCGCCAGCACCCGGTACGTAGGACCACCGGCCTGAGCCCGCAGCCGCCGCAGATCCGCGGCGAACCGCAGCAGCGGGCTGTCCCCCGGATCAAGGGGTCGCTCTGCGCGAGGCATCGCCCCACCTCCCCGAGCCCCGCATTGTTCAGCATCCGTTTGTGTGCCACCAGCTACTGGACACTGGACAACAGATTCTTGCCGGGCCGGTGGCGCCGGTCCAGCAGCGGGTGGCTTGTTCAGCTTCACATCGAGGGTGCCGCAGGCGCGGTACGCCACCGGGAGCCGGCCGAATCCACCCTCGTCGCGTCGTTGAGCACCCACCCCTGGGATGTGCCAGCCACCGGTGTCGGAACAGCGCTCTCCGGTGGGTGTGTGGACGCTTCCTCGCACGGCAGGGCCTCGGGCTCATCCTTCGACGCCTGTGTCACGGGCACGCAGTGGTGTCCGAGGCCGGCGTGGACTGCGTACTGCTCACAGGCGGGTTTGGCGCGCCTGGGCTCGGCGGAGGAGGCGCTGACGGCAGTGCTGACGCGGTGTGAGCCGCCGCCCTCAATGAAATACAGAGCAGGGCTGTATTCTATTCGTGTGAAGTCTGACAACGATCCCGAAGGACACGCCACCGCCGTGTCGGCCCCGGCCACGAAGACCCCCGGCCGACCACGCAGCCGGGAGGCGGACGAAGCAATCCTCGCGGCAGCGCTCGATCTGCTCATCGAGCGGGGCGCCGGCTTGACCAGCATCGAGCAGGTGGCGCGCCGCGCCGGAGTCACCCGCGCCACCGTGTACCGGCGTTTCCCGACCCTGACCGACCTGCTGGTGCGTGCGGTCGAATGGGAATACCGGGACGCGGATCCCGGCTCGATGGACTGGCCGGACATCGACAGCATGGTGACGGCCTGGGCCGACCACCTCGGCAAGCCCCGCGCGCGAAAGCTGATTCGCCGCCTCTACAGCACGGTCGACGACTTGCCCGAACTGCTGCGCGCCTACCACAAGGCCCACGGCAGTCACCGCAGCCTTGCGGTACGCACCACCCTGGAGCGGGCCCGCGCGGCCGGGCAGCTCCCCCCGAACAGCGACCCGGAAATCCTTCAGCAGCTGCTCAGCGGCGCGGCCCTGCAGCACCTCGCCGCACACCCCGACACCACCGGCGCGCAAGAGGTCAGAGCCTACTTCCTCGCCGTCCTGGGACAGGTCGGGCTGTCGACCGCCCCCATACGCCAAGGGAGTACCGCACGATGACCGAGAACTCGACGTGGCTTGGACGGGACGCCCGCAGGGCCCGCAAGGAGGGCATGCCCGCCGTCATGCGGCGGCAGCGCGACCGGTTGGCCGACATGGTCGCCCATGCCCGGACCGCCTCCCCGTACTACCGCGGTCTCTACCGCGGACTGCCCGAGCGGGTGGAGGACCCGACGCTGCTGCCGGTCACCGACAAGAAGCAACTGATGGGGCACTTCGACGACTGGGTGGCCGACCGCGCCATCACGTACGAGAAGGTGCGCGCCTTCAGCGACGACCCCGACCGGATCGGACAGCGCTTCCACGGGAAGTACATGGTGGCCACCACCTCGGGCACCAGCGGCCGACGCGGCCTCTTCGTCCTCGACGACCGGTACATGGACGTGGGAGCCGCACTCACCTCCCGCGCGCTCGCCACCTGGCTGGGGCCCGCCGGCCTCCTCCGGGCAGCCGCTCGGAGCGGCCGCTTCGCCCAACTCGTGGCCACCGGTGGCCACTACGTCGGCTTCGCCGCGTATTCCCGCACGCTCCGAGCGGGCGGGTGGCGCAGCAAGCTGCTCCGGGCCTTCCCGGTGCACACACCGATGGCGCAGCTGGTGGCCGAACTCAACGACTACCGCCCCGCCTTCGTCATCGGCTACGCCAGCACGATCATGCTGCTCACCGCCGAGCAGGAAGCCGGCCGCCTGCGTATCGACCCGGTGCTGGTCCAGCCGGCCGGCGAGACGATGACCACGGACGACACCGACAGGATCGCCCGCGCCTTCCGCACCACGGTCCGCGCGATGTACAGCGCGACCGAGTGCACTTACCTCAGTCACAGCTGCAGCCACGGCTGGTACCACGTCAACAGCGACTGGGCCGTGTTCGAACCGGTCGACGCCGACCACCGGCCCACCCCGCCCGGCCAGTTCTCGCACACCGTCCTGATCAGCAACCTCGCCAACCGCGTACAGCCGTTCCTGCGCTACGACCTCGGTGACAGCGTCCTGCTCCGGCCCGACCCGTGCCCGTGCGGCAACCCGCTGCCCGCGATCCGCGTGCGAGGGCGCGCAGGCGACATTCTCACCTTCCCCACCCGCTACGGCGACCCCGTGCAGCTCGCCCCCCTGGCCTTCGGCACCCTCTTTGACCGCACGCCTGGAGTCGAGCTGTTCCAGATCGAGCAGACCGCCCCGTCGACCCTGCGCGTACGTCTGCTGCCGGCCGCCGACGCCGACCCGGACCGCGTCTGGCAGAGCGCCCATCTGGAGCTGACCCGCCTCCTCGCCGACAACGAACTCGACCACGTCTCGGTCCAGCGTGCCGAGGAACCACCCCGGCAGACGGCCGGCGGCAAGTACCGAACCGTCATCCCCTTGGATCAGTCGGACGCCCGAGCCTGAGCTTGTTCCTGAACCCTCGGCGGACCCGGGCGGGGAAGCCGGCCGGGCCCGGCCGGCTTCCCCCAGGGGCGGCGGAGGTCCGCGGCCAGCGGCCGGGCGAGGCGGAGTCGGATGCGGGCGGCGATGACCCGGTCCTTGCGATGCTGGCCGGAGCGGCTGGTGAGGATTTCAGCGAAGGGGCGGATGAGCTGTTCGGCGGCGGCCAGCTCAGGGCAGTTGGCGAAGATGCCGGCGAGGCTTCGGGGCGGCTGCGCGGAAATTCGCCGGTCCCGCCACACCGCGGGGGAGGGCGCCACCGACCGTTGGCCGCATACTCGTACGCTCGCGCCAACGACCACGACCACGCCGATGCCCCAGGCTCGATGATCAGCCTGGTCCACGCCTCGGTCGCGCGAGACCTGCGGCCTTCTGAACGAGGTACGGCGTGGAAGACGTGTGGACGGGGGTGTGACTGCCCCAGCCCGCGCTTGCCCTCACTGGATTCGCCGTGCTGGCGAATGCGGTGCCACAAGAAAAGTGGCCCGACTTGGAACTCGTATGAGAAAGAAGGTTTTACCAGGGGGTTCGGGGTGGGGGTCCTGCTCTTCGGGAAAGTTCTCCCGCGCCTCATTCCAGTCGGCCGAAACGGCGGGCGGCCCACAGCAGCACGCCCGCGCCCAGCAGGGCCAGGACCACGATTTCAAGTGCGGCCGGGGGCTGCCAGCCGTCCCAGAGCACCCCGGTGGCGGCAGTGGAGCCGGGGACGTGGTGTGCGATGCTACGGCGCAGGACGTCGACGGCGTAGGCCAAAGGGTTGACGGCGGCCAGCTGGGCGAGCCAGCCGGGCAGAGCGGTCAGCGGGAAGAAGGCTCCGGACAGGAAGAGCAGCGGCATCAGGGCCAGGCTGAGCAGGATGTGGAAGGACTCGACCGTACGGATGCCGATGGCCAGCGCCGCCGCCAGGATCGTGAGGACGAACGAGGTCAACGCCATCGTGGCCAGCAGCGACAGGAGCAGCACGGGTTCGTAGGGCAGCCCGACGATGCCTGCGGTGGCGAGCAGGACCGCGCCCTGGACGGTGGCCTCCGTGGTACCGCCGAGGCAGCTGCCGTACAGCAGGGTGGAGCGGCGTACGGGCGCCATCAGTGTCTCGCGCAGGTAGCCGCTCTCGCGGTCGGTGATCAGGCGCATGCCGACGGTCACCGCGGGAGTCTGCACGGTCATCACCAGTACGCCGGGGAAGAGGTAGGCGCGGTAGTCGCCGCCGACGGCCGTAGCGGGCACCAGGGCGGCCAGGCCGCCGCCGAGGAGCAGCAGGAACAGCAGGGGCTGGACCAGCATCAGGGTGGTCTGCGCGGGCTGGGCGAACATGCGCAGCAGGTCGCGCAGGACGAGCGCGTGGACGGCGCGCAGTTCCCGTACGAGAGGGCCCGGAGTGTCGGTGGCGGGTGGCGCCGGGGCCGGCTGCCGCGGTGGTGCGGGGCGATCCGCGGGGGCCGTCACCGCTGTCTCCCCTCCTCGTGATCAGGCGAGGCGCCACCGTGACCGGGAGCCGTGTCGACGTGGCCTGGTGGCGGGCCGGGGTGGGTGATGCGGCGGCCCGTGTGGTGGAAGAAAACGTCGTCCAGGGTGGGTTCCGAGAGGGTGATGGCATGCACGGAGATGCCGCGCGCGGCCAGGGCGGCGCACACCCGGGGCACCTGCTGCGCTCCCGCCGCCACGGCGACCGTCAGGCCGTCCGGTCCGGTGGCCGGGCGCAGGGAGAGGTCGTGACGCAGGGCGGTGGCCGCCGCGGCATCGTCGCCGGTGCGCACGCGTACCTGGTCGTCGCCGATCGCGGCCTTCAGGGCCGCCGGGGTGCCGTGGGCGACGACGCGGCCGTGGTCGAGGATGGCGATGCGGTCGCAGTGCTCGGCCTCGTCCAGGTAATGGGTGGTGACGAACAGGGTGGTGCGGTGCTCGGCGCGGAGCCGCGCCAGGTGGTCCCAGACCTGGACGCGGGCGCGCGGGTCGAGGCCGACGGTGGGCTCGTCGAGGAAGAGCACGCCGGGCTCGTGGAGCAGGGCGCGGGCGATCTCCAAGCGGCGGCGTAGCCCGCCGGAGAGGGTGCGTACACGGTCCCGGCGCCGCTCGGTCAGTCCGGTCAGTTCCAGGAGTGTGGCACTGCGCGCGCGGGAGCGGCTGCGGGAGAGGCCGTACAGGCGCGCGTGGAGGAGGAGGTTGCGTTCGACGCTGAGGTCGGGGTCGACGGCGCTGTGCTGGAACAGCAGGCCGACACCGCGCCGTACCTGCTGCGGCTGGGTACGGACATCGGCGCCGGCCACCCGGGCTTGCCCCGAGGTGGGGCGGGCCAGGGCGCAGAGCATCGCGATGGTGGTGGTCTTGCCGGCGCCGTTGGGACCGAGAAAGGCGAACGTCTCCCCGGGGTGCACATGAAGGTCGACTCCGCGGACCGCCTCCGTGCCGGGATAGTGCTTGGTCAGGCCGTGGACGCAGATCGCGTACCGGGCGGTGTGGTCAGCATGGCCGACTTCGCCGGTGCGGCCCGCGTGATCACCGTCGTCGGTGTGATCGTTGCGATCGGTGTCACCGGCATCGTCTCCGGCGCCGGTCACCGTCCCGCTCCCGGTGCGCGACCGACGTGCGGCGCCCGGCCGTGCGGCCCCGCTGACCAGCCCACCCGGCTCGCCGCCCGGCTCATCTGTCCGCTTCCTTTTGACGTGGCACGCTGCACCCCTCACGCTGGAAATAGAGGGAAAAATACCCTATATGTCGCGTAACTTCTGCGCGGCGCCGACCTGACAGCAGAAGGAAGGTGACGATGATGCGCCTGCGCTACACGCCTCCGAAGGTCGTCCGCATCGGGCGAGTCGAGAAGCTGACCGGGCAGCTGCGGCGGGGAACCCCCGACGTGGTTGGCCACGGCAACCTGTTCTGACCGACTCTCAGTACGGGGCGGAGCCGGACGGTTCCGCCCCGTGCCGGGGACCAACCCGGGGAGAGCGATGGCCGTCCAGTACCTGACGGAGTTTCCCGGCTGTTCCGGACGAGTGGCCGCCGGTACGACCGTCGTGGACCACGCGTACGTACCGTTCGGCGCCCGCCGCAGCCACCGCCCGCCCGGCAGCTACGTGCGTCAGTGGCTCCCGGAGGGAACGGCCGCTCCCACGAGCGGCTCCCTCCAGCCGTTCTCCCACTCCTTCCTTTCCCTCGCCGGACCGCCCCCGCGCGAACTGCCACCGGAACGGGTGCAGAGCCTGATCCGCGACGTGGACCGCGGCGCGTACGCCGCCCTACGCCAACTGGGGCCGGACGTCGCCGGCGCAATCGTCACGCCTCGGCGCGTTGTCCTCTTCCGAGGGGTGTGCAGCGCCGATCAGCTCTTCTTCCGTGCGTCCGACGGCTGGACACGCTGGTCGAGTGACCCGCGCGACCTGCTCGACGGCCCGCCGCGCTTCGACCACGAATCCCTCTGGCGCGCGTGCCGGGGCGAGGACGTCTTCGTCTTCCCCGGCCTGGAGCGGCTGTCTCCCGGCCGGCTCGTCGTGGCGGACGGCTGGTCCACACATACCGAGACGTACGACGAGATAACGGAACTGCCGATTCCGCGCCGCACCTCACTGCGCACCTACGCCGAAGTCGGCTACGAACTGCTTCGGGAGGAAACCCGCCGGTATGCGTCCGCCGGCCGTACCGGGGTCCTGCTCTCGGGCGGCGTGGATTCCGCGACCGTGCTCGCCGCGCTCGCCGACCACGGGGCCGATGTCACCGCGTACCACATGCGCAGCACCGACCCGCTCGCCGACGAATCGCCGCGGGCGCGCGAGGTGTGCCGCGCGCTGTCGGTTCCCCTGGTGACGGTGGACCCGCCCGGTGAGGACGAGCCCTACTTCCCCGACCGTCACGACTTCCCGCTGCCCTTCAACCACGTCTGGTTCCGCCGCCTGGACCTGACGGCCCGCCGGATTGCCCAGGACGGGGTCCGTACGCTGCTCACCGGCCTGGACGGAGACATCGTCTTCGGCCCGCTGCGCTACGGCCTGTACGACGTCGCCGTCGCCGACGTGCTGTGGCGCGAGCGGTTCGCCATGGCCAACGGCCTGCTCAGCTCCCGATGGGAACTGAGCAGGATCATCCGCAGCCTCCGCCCCGGACGCTCGCTCTACGAAGACCCCGAAGCAACCGCTGAAACCGAGCGTGCCAGCGACTTCCTGGTCCCCGCCCCCGACGCCGGCCCCGAGCGGTACGAGCCGGACTCGGCCGCGCAGGAGCACACACTGAACCTCACGGTCTGGCGGCCGTACGGCATCCACTGCACCAAGCCCTGGGGCGGGCGCGACCTGCGCCGGCTGTCGGCCCGGCTGCCCAACGCCTACCGGGTCATCCCGTACGGCGGGCGCACCATCGACAAACCCGTACTGCGTCTCGCCGCCGCGCGCCGCGGGGTGCCCTCCTGCGTGTGGCGGCACTACGGGCGGGACTGGCTCGGCTCACCGGACGAGACGTGGTGCCTGCGCCACCCGGACGCCATCGCGGACATCCTGGGCGGGACCGACACCCGGCTGACCGCCCTGGGCATCGTCGACCCGCACCGCCTGGCCACCGTCCTCGCCGACCCGCGCGCCCTGCGCCGCAACGCCGAGAACCTGCTGTGTACGGCCATGGTCGAACTCTTCTTGCATGACCTGGCGCACAAGACCGCCCCGGTGCCCGGGACATGAACACCGGACGCACGCCTCGGGGCCCATGTCCACGCAACGACCGCCATGGTTCCGGCCCCTGCGACAGGAGATCTACGATGCCGCTGATCCGCCTCGCCGAACAGACCGTATTCGACCCTGCCGACGGTACGGGCGTCCTCCTGGACACCACCGAAGGCGTCTATTTCGAGCTGAACCCCACCGCGACCCTCATCCTGGAAGCGGCCATACGCTGCGAGACCTACGACGAAGCCGTCCGCGACCTCGCGACACGCATCGACGCCGGCGACAGCGAACTGCGCGAGGGCATCACCTCGCTCGCCGCCCAGCTCGCCGAGAGCCGCCTCATCGTGCCGAGTGGTGTGTCGCCGTGACGGGCTGGGCGAGCGGGATCCGGACGACCACGAACCGGACGGCTGCCGACCGGGCGACCGCGGACTGGGCCTTCCTGCTGTGGGGCGAGGATGCGGCCGGGCCCGTGCCTCGCACGCCCCCATCGGCGCACCTGGCCGCCGCCGTGCACACCGCGCGGGCACTACGGGGCCTGAGGCGGCACGGCTGGGGCGTGGCGCAGACCCGTCTACGCGATCTGCGGCCGGCCACGGGCGCCCACCGCGGCCTGCCGGAGGCCACGGCCGTCCGCCTCGCCCGCCGGGAACTGGCCCGCTGTCAGCTCGTGGTCCGGCTGACCGAGCCCAACGCACTGTGTCTGGCCAGGTCATTCGCGCTGGCTGTCCATCTGTCAGTGCTCGGACTGCCGGCCGAGACCATCATCGCCCGGCAACGGTCGTCGATCGGAGCCCGGTTCGCCTTCCACTCATGGACCGAACTGTACGGCGAGGTCCTCAACGACGTCCCGGTCGTCCAGAGCGGCCACACGGTGCTCCAACGGGTCGGGTGCACCGCGCTCCACTGACCGTCCGAGCGGCCGTCCTCGGGCAAGGCCCCATCGGGGCCAGGCTGTGCAGGCGGGCCATGCCCCAGGACGGCAACCTCACCTCGGTGACCGGCACCAGCGGCACCGCGACGGTCTTCGAGTACGACGACGCGCACCGCATGACCGCCTGGATCGACACCGACGGCAGCGTTACGACTACACCTACGACGCGCACGGCCGCCTGCTGCCCCCACCCAGCCCGACGGCTGGCTTCGTTCACTTCACGTACTCCGTGGCCGCCGCCGCGACCCCGGCCTGGACGACCAGATCGTGAGCGCCGCGATCGGCACCCACTGTCTGGACATCAGCGAGCCGAAGACGCCGCGTGGCGAAGAGCCCGGCTACCGGCTCCGCACAGCCCGGTGGGGCCTGTCCGACCTCGACCCCGCCCGGTGCCCACCCACCGTCGTGTCCGACCAGGACCCGCAGTCGCCGGCCGGCCCCGGTGCGCACGCTTCGTGCCGACTACCGGGTCCGGGGCCGGGGGAGCGGGAGATTCCCCGCGTCCCGCTGCGCTACGACCGGGCGGTCCTCGCCGGCGCGGTGGTGCGGGAGAAGCTGTGCACCACCGCTGTGCGGGACCGGGCGTACGACCTCGCCGCGCATCAGCAAGCAGCGATGCCCGAGCGTCGTCGAGCTCAGCGCTCCGCACCCGATCGTGCAGCCCATCGAGGGCGAGGACTACACCGTCCTCGCCCCTCCGCCGCCGGAGAAGCGCACCCGCTGGCGCATCGACGTGACGCGGGACGGGCGCCGTCTGGTACACCGCCTGGACTGCGCAGCCAGGGCCGGAGGTGGCCACCACGTGCGCGATCTGCCGCCCGGAGGCGGTCCTGCGGACGCTGCTTCCGCCGCCGGACGAGGCGTTCTGACAGCCCTGCGTACGGTTCCCTTTGGACCCGGTGGTGGGTGGCCTGCCTGTGAGGCAGCACCGCTCCCGCGTTATGCCAGGGGCGCCGGTGTTTCCTCCAGAGCTTTCGGCGACCTTGCGGGCCATCGCCGCGATGTGGGGCGGGAGGTGGCGGTCAAGGGAGTCGATGTCGTCGCTGAGTCCGGCGCGTAGCCCGTGCAGGCACGCTGCGGTGAAAAGTTTCTGCGGGGCCTCGTTGGTTGTGGCCGGTTGTGAAGGCAGCCTCGGCGCGCGCCTGGGCCCACGCGTACCCGAGGCCCAGCTCAGGATCGTCGGTTTCAGGGCGGGATCCTCCCAGCAGGCCCGCCGGCTCTGCCCGTTCCTCGGGCTCGGGGCCGTCGGCTCGGCTGCGCTGCTGCTTGGTCTGCAGGTACGACCGGCGGGCTCCTCAGAGGTGTCCTCGCGTTGGCGGTACGCGGCGAAAGCATGGCTGCCCTGTTCGAACCTGTGTCATATCCGCTGATCATTGACTGTCTCTGGCGGTTGGCAGGTTGGTGCAACGCTGGTGCGGGGTGGGCGGTTGTCGATGGGGCAGGGCGGGGGGCCGACGTTAGATAACCGTTAGGTCGGCGCGGCAGAGTGAGGGACATCCGCCGTGGGCCGTGGCTCGTCCGTCCTGGTCTTCGGCGGCCTCGGGCCGCCTGATGTCTTGCGCTCGCCGGGCCCCGGAACTGCGGCCGCACCCTCGCCGGCCAGCCACCTCGACCAGAACGTTTCAGGAGAACCTTCGATGCATCCGATATCCGCACCGTGGCGTTTCGGCCGGCGGCTCGGCATTCTCTGCCTTGCCCTGTTCGCCGCGTGCAGCCTGCTGACCGGCAATGCGAAGCCCGCATACGCCGAGACCACCCAGCGCTGGACCGTCATGGACTTCAACATGTCGAACTACCTCCGGTACCAGACCCCCGGCCAGGTCACCCCAGAGACGAGCGCCAACGCCCGCCGCTACCGGTACATGGTGGATCAGCTCCGGGAGCTCGCAAGCCACCCGCTCACTTACGCGGATGCGGGAATGGCCCAGTCTCCGAGAGAGCTGAACAGCAACATCATCGAGATGCGGATCTGGGACAACTTCCGTTCGGACATCGCGCTGTACTTCAGCGCGAGCAACCTCTACCTGCTCGGGTTCGCCGTCGACGGGGTCCACTGGCGGTTCAGCGACACCCCCTCGTCCCTGGCGCGAGAACTGCAGGCCCACTACGGAGGGCCGCTCCCGCTCTTCAACAACCTCGGCTACACCGGGCGCTACCGCGACCTGGACCCCGGCGAGGACCGCGGCAACTTCCGCTACACCTCAGAACGCTTCGCCAACGCCATGCAGAGCCTGCGGCATGTGCGCGACGGGGACACGCGACGCTACCGTGGAGACATCGCCGCGGTCATCGGCGCCACCTCGGAAGCAGCCCGCTTCGGCTGGATCCAGCGACGCATCGACACCGTCATCCTCAACGGACGGGACCCCCAGTCGGACGGCACCGTGCAGAACCTCGGCAACTTCGGCGTAGGCCTGGAGAACGCGTGGTCGTCTCTGTCCAGAGCCGTCCACGAGAGCCTGCGAGGCGAAACCACCCGTCCGGTGACCGTCGACCACCGGACCTACCGCAACTGGACCGACGTCAGCCGCGGCGTCGGCGACAACCAGTCAATCGCGCCCCGCATCGCCCCCTTCATCTCGCTGTACGCCTCCGGCAACTGACCTCACAGCAGTCCGCCACACCACGCACGCCGGCCGTGTGCCCCGCTGTCAAAGTCAGGGGCGCGGCCGGCCCGCATACAGGGCGCAGCGAACCCGGCACCGGCCGCCTGCCCCGGCCCGGAAACCGCGGAACCCGGCGCCGTCGGCCGCCGTGGCCACCCGCCATCTGAGCCGAAGCAGGATAGCTGTCACATAGGCGGGCTTGTTGTCACCGAGCTGCACGGCGCCCTGTTCCCGTCACGCCGGCGCGGGCGGATGCACCGGCTGCCGTCGAGGCGTCCCGTACTCGATGCCGGTGACAGCGTGCAGCAGGTGATGCGCGGGGGCCTGGACGCCGCAGGGTGCTTCGTACCGGTCACGCTCGGGAGGCGAGCTGCCGCCATTCGCTCCACATGTCGAGCCGCTTGCGATAGGCCGCTTCGACAATCGGATAGGGGTAGGTGCCGAGGAAGAGCCGCAGGGGTGGTTCATCGGTGTCGACGAGTTCGAGGACAACGGCGGCGGTGCCTCGCGCGTCCTGGGGCGTGCGGGCGGACGCACCGGCCCGACGCGCGGCGCGGACGGGTTCGTAGGCGGGGAGCGGCTCGGTGTGCACCGCGGAGGCGCCCGACCAGTCGGTGCCGTAGGGGCCGGGTTCGACGAGGGTCACGTTGATCCCGAATGGAGCGACCTCCTGGGCCAGGGCCTCACTCATCCCCTCCAGGGCCCACTTGGAGGCGTTGTACAGCCCGAGCGTGGGGAAGGCGGCGAGGCCACCGAGGCTGGAAACCTGCAGGATGTGGCCGCTGCCTTGGGCCCGCAGGTACGGCAGGGCCGCCTGCGTCACCCACAGCGGGCCGAACAGGTTGGTGTCGAGCTGTGCGCGGGCCTCTTCCTCGGTGGTTTCCTCGACCATGCCGAACAGGCCGTAACCCGCGTTGTTGACGACCACGTCGAGGCGGCCGAAGGCCTCGGCGGCCCGCTGCACCGCGGCGGTCACGGCGGTGCGGTCGGTCACGTCAAGGCGGAGCGGGAGGACGTTGTCCCCGTGGGTGTCAAGGAGGGGCCGCAGGGTCTTGGGGTCGCGTGCGGTGGCGGCGACGCGGTCGCCGCGTTCGAGAGCGGCTTCGGCCCAGATACGGCCGAAGCCGCGGGACGCGCCGGTGATGAACCAGGTCTTCATGGCATCGAGCCTGCGTCGTCTGCACCTGGGCAGCCAGCACCCTTGCAGGGTTACCCTCGCATCATGGCGGCCGACAATCTCCTGGGCGATTTCCTCAAGGCCCGGCGCGCACGGGTCGATCCGGCGGATGTGGCGGTACCCGCCGGCGGACGTCGCCGGGTGGCAGGACTGCGCCGGGAGGAACTGGCCCGGCTCGCCGGAATCAGCGAGCCGTACCTGGTCCGGCTCGAACAGGGCATCGACCGGCACCCTTCGCCCCAGGTGCTGCGCTCCCTCGCGCGGGCGCTGGAGCTGGACGCTGATGCCTCCGCTCACTTGCACGCCCTCGTCGACCCCGCCCCTGTGCCGCCGTCGCGGACCGAGGTCTCCGCGGACGTGCACCGGCTGCTCGACGCGTGGGCGGGCCGCCCTGCCTACGTCCGCGACCGGTGCTTCGACGTGCTGGCGGCGAACAAGCAGGCCCGTGCGCTCGCCCCGATGTACGAGCCCGGGAGCAACCTGGTCCGTGCGGTCTTCCTCGACCCGGCGTCCCGCCGGCTCTTCCCCGACTGGGCGGAGGTAGCCGCGCAGACCGCAGCGGCCCTGCGCGCCGAAGCCGACCCACGCGACCCCAAAACCGTCCGCCTGGTCGCC
The DNA here is from genome assembly GCF_055573595.1 of Streptomyces sp. NPDC030165. Classification (NCBI taxonomy): domain Bacteria; kingdom Bacillati; phylum Actinomycetota; class Actinomycetes; order Kitasatosporales; family Streptomycetaceae; genus Streptomyces; species Streptomyces sp. NPDC030165. The sequence continues at coordinate 83,659 of NZ_JBVIBD010000027.1, forward strand.
GAGCTGGACAGGGACGAGGAGTTCCGTCGTCTGTGGATGCGGCACGAGACGCGGCCCGCCCGTGACGAACTCAAGCGCTTCGCGCACCCGGTCGTCGGCAGCCTCGCCCTGCGCAGGCAGGCGCTCACCGTCGGCGGTGCCGAGCAACAGGTGATCATCGTGTACCAGGCGACCGCCGGGAGTCCGTCCGAAGCGGCCCTGGCGCGTCTTCGGTGACGCCCCGGACGCCTACCGTCGGCCAGGGGAGCCCGACCGATGTTCTGGTGGCAGAAGGCCTGCTGAATGAGTTCTCGTGACAAGTCGGGTGCCTCGTTCGTGACAACCGGACTGCTTCGGTTGTTCCCATACGTCAGCTCACCCGGCTCTACCGATGCTGTCGATGAAAACGACCTTTCAGAAGCCGTCGTCGTCCTCATCGTCGCCGGCTACAGGGTCGATGCGGTCGGCTGCGTCCTGGGCGCGGTCGTCGAATCCGGAGGTGGCGGTGGCGCTGTCCGGGTCGCGCTCGGCGGCGTCGGCGATCCGGTCGGCGGATTCGTGGTCCATCGGTGTGGAACGTCCCATGGCTCCAGCATCGGGCCACCCGTCTGAGCCGCAACCGGAGTCGGCGACCCGCCATCGTCGGCACCCCTGCCGCCCGTACGCCGCCCGTACGGGCGATCTCGTGCTGCGGGCCGAACCGCCGGACCTCTCCAGCGGTCTGCCTGTGTATGAAGGCGATCAGTGAGGAGCATCTCGCCGGGCCGGGCCTGGCCGCGGTGGAAGTAGCGGCCGATGTCGAGGAGACCGCGGCGGCTGCGCAGGCCTTGTGCTCTCTGTGGTGGTCCAGCGGTCCGTCGCGGCCATGTCGTGCCCGGTGAGAACGTCGTACGGGTACGGGCTTACGTGGATACCCGACGGGCTCCGGACGGATCCTCCCTGACCGTGACCGTTGCGGCACAGGGGAGCGGTCGTGGCGGGCGGGTAGCTGCATACCGTACGTAAGGCGCTGTGCACGGCTGACGCCGAGGCCAAATCCGTGCGACGGCACCTTGATGAGGCTCCGCGGCATCTGCGGAGCCTGGGCTCGGTGCAGCGGGCGCCGCCGCCGGTACGGCCGTCGTCACGGCGCCGCGTGAGGTGCGCGCAACCGGGCCAAGGGGGGGGGCTCGTGGGCATGGAGAACGGGGCGCAGCACGCCAGGTGGGGCGAGTGGCGACGGCACAGCCGATCCGGGAGCGGAGTGCAGCTTGTGCGCGACTGGCAGCGCCGCATCGAGTGCCCCACGTGCCAGGCAGTCGCGGGCGCGCCTGCCGCACTGTCAACGGCCACCCGACCGACCACCACCGTGCCCGCCGCGACGCTGCCGGAATGCCCCCGTACGAGCAGCAGGTGTAGTGCGAAGCCACTGAGGACGGGCGACTGGCCGGCGTCGACTGCATCGATCCAGGCGAGGGTGACGCCGAGGCGGTCGGTGAGGCTCTCGCCGACCCGTCCCGTCTCCCTGTGTGGTGGTGGGACGGAGTCTTACGCGGTCAGCTGCGCACGTGCGCGATGATCAGCGTTGGCCGGCCCCACGGCACTGCCGCACTGGCTGATCTCTGCCCACACCGCGTCGAGGGAGAGGCCGAGGACGTCGGCGATCGCCGCGATGGTCGGGAAGGCAGGGGTGGCCACCCGGCCCGACTCGATCTTCCGGAGGGTCTCCGGCGAGACCCCCGCGTCGAGCGCGACTTCGAGCATGGAGCGCTCCCCCCTGGCCATACGCAGGAGGACGCCGAGGCGCTGTCCGCGTTCGATCTCTTCGGGAGTGAGCGGCAACCTGACCATGACTCCGATTCTAGTACCGGTATAGTAATGCCGGTATAGTTATTGGAGTGCGAGAAGGGCACCGCGTGATCGAGATCCTGAACCCCACCCTGCTGGCCCGGGCGAAAGACTCCGGTGCCCTGGTCGCCGACATCCTGCAGACGCTGAAGAGCCGCAGCACGGTCGGCACGAACCTGCTGGAGATCGACCGGTGGGCCGAGAAAATGATCGCCGAGGCGGGAGCGCTGTCCTGTTACGTCGACTACGCGCCGTCCTTCGGACGCGGCCCGTTCGGCCACTACATCTGCACGGCCGTCAACGACGCCGTGCTCCACGGGCGGCCGTACGACTACACACTGGCCGACGGTGATCTGCTGACGCTCGATCTCGCCGTCTCCAAGGCCGGTATCGCCGCGGACGCCGCCATCAGCTTCATCGTGGGCGACACGCGGCCTCCGGAAAGCGTCGCGATGATCGCTGCGACCGAACGCGCGCTGGCCGCGGGGATCGCCGCCGCCGGGCCCGGGGCCCGCATCGGCGACATCTCCCATGCCATCGGCACGGTCCTCAGCGAGGCGGGATACCCGATCAACACCGAGTTCGGCGGCCATGGCATCGGATCGACGATGCACCAGGACCCGCACGTTGCGAACACCGGGCGGCCTGGCCGTGGATACAAACTGCGCCCCGGGCTGCTGCTGGCCCTGGAGCCGTGGGTCATGGCGGACACCGCCGAACTCGTCACCGATGCCGACGGGTGGACGCTGCGGAGCGCGACGGGCTGCCGGACGGCACACAGCGAGCACACGATCGCTATCACCGAGGACGGGGCCGAAATCCTCACCCTGCCCAAGCCGTCGCAGCCGTAAGGCTGAAACCCCGTGCTCGTCTTCCCAATTGGGTGAGCACCTACAGCAGGGGAGCGGCCCGCACCAGTCGCGCTCCGATGGTGTGCAGGGACCTGGCCTTCAGACCGTGCTGCATGAGCAGTTCGAGGAGCCGTTCGCAGCCGCAGAGAGCGGCTGCCGAACCGGGAAGACGAGGTGGTTGCCTGGGTCGTCCCGTGCGTAGCGGCGGTAAAGAGGGCGTCGTGTTGTGCTGTCTGTAGTGATCGGAACCGAAGTCGACGAGCCGGCCTGTGGCCCGGCCCTTCTTCTTCCGGCTGGCCAACTGGACGGTCTTCGCCGGGAATGCCGCACTGATGCGGTGCCGGCGTAAGTGGAACGGTCCGCGATACGCGCCTTAGCTCGCGGCTCCGGCCGCGCGTACTTCGGCGAGCGCTTGCCGTGCCAGCTGGCCGAAGCCCTCGCTGTTGTCGGTGTCGATCCACTGCTCAAAGGCGATCTCCCAGACGAGCGTGCCCAGCTTCGCGGCCACGCGCGCGGTCAGGCTCGGGACTCCGCGGCGGTTGAGGGCCTCGATCATCGAGGCGGTGAGGTCGATCCTTTTCAGGGCTTCGCCAGAAGCTGGGCCGTCACGGCATTCGGGTTCGCACCGTGCGCGACGCGGCGCTGGGCGCGCTCGCTGCTGACCTCCCCAGCCCGATCCTCGCCGACGTGACCGGGACGCACCGCCACACCGCGCTCCGCTGGGTCGCCTACGCCGGGTGCGACTGGGCCGAGTACCTGGCGGCCCGGGCCGCAGACGGTGAGGAAGCCCCTCCTCTCCAACGAGGCAGAGGTATCAGGCGCCGTACTTGGCTGGCCTCGCGGGCTCGCCCGTGTCCGTATCCCGCGCGCACACCCTGGTGGATGAGGTGTCGCTGCGATGGACGATGACGACTGCTGCGAGACCGACGGCCAGGCCGACAGCGGTGTGCGGACCGAACGGTTCGCCGAACATGAGGGCTCCCCAGATTGCCGTGACCGGGGCCATGAGGAACATGAGCGTGTTGACCTTGGTGACTCCAGAGCGCCTCAGGATGAGCCAGTACAGCCCGTATCCGCCGAAGGTCGACAAGGCTACGAGCCAGGTGATCGCTGCCCAGAATGAGAGCTCAGCGGGAGGCTTTGCGGCTCCGGCGCTCACGGCGAGTGCCGTGAAGATGACGGCGCTGGTGGTGCAGTGGACGGTCAGCGACACTGCGGGCGCGACCCGTACGCGGGAGCGGCTTTCGAGGAACGTGGCTGCTACCAGCGAGAACATGCCGAGGAAGGGAATGAGATAGGCCCACCAAGCCGCACCGGTGCCGGCCGCGGCATCAGCCATGGTGACGATGGCGACGCCGCTCACCCCCAGGCACAGACCGAGCCACTGCTTGCGCGAGACGTACTGACGCAACAACGGCCCGGCAAGTGCTCCGGCGACGAGGGGCTGGACGCCGTCGATCAGAGCTGTGGTGCCGCTGGAGACCCCGAGTTGGATCGCGTAGTAGACGGTGAGCAGATAGCCACTCTGCGACAGCATGCCGATCATGGTCTGCCGGGCCACATCCCGCACCGCGAGGTCCCGCCACGACGTTCTGGAGACGGTGGCGATGACGATCAGGATGACGGCCAGCGGCAGGAACCGCCACATCAGGATCGTGACCGCAGACGCATTGCCTGCACCGAGCTTGGCTCCGATGAACCCGGAACTCCAGCAGATCACGAAGGCGGTCGAGAGCAGGAATTTCACGCCTCACCCTCCAGTAAACAGATCGGTATACCTATCGGTCCACTATACAGATCGGTATACTCCAGAGGTATGGACACTACCGAGAGGCCACGACGGATCACGATGACGCCTGCCGCACGGCGCGTCCTGGAGGCCGCCGCGAGGCTGTTCTACGAGCGCGGCATCCATGCCGTCGGGGTGGACCTGATCGCCGCCGAGGCCGGAGTGACGAAGAAGACCCTCTACGACCGGTTTGGTTCCAAGGAGCAGATCGTCGTGGAGTACCTCGCGGATCGTGATGAACGCTGGCGGGCCTTCCTCGCCCAGTACCTCGACGCGGCACAGCCGGTGCCGGCAGCGCGCGTCCTGGCCGTCTTCGATGCCTCACGCGCGTGGTCGGCGAAGAACAGCTCCAAGGGGTGCGGCATGGTCAACGCCCACGCCGAGATCAGCGATCCATCCCACCCGGCCTACCCGATCATCACCGGGCAAAAGGAGTGGATGCTCGCCCTGTTCACCGACCTCGCCGGGGACATCACCCCGGACGGGGCCGGCCATCTTGGCCGGACACTCATGCTGCTTCACGAAGGAGCGCTCGTCGCCCACGGCCTGAACGTCTTCGCGGACCCCATCAGCCATGCCCGCAAACAGGCCCAAGCTCTCCTTGCCACCACCGGGGACGCCGTAGCGAAGTGGTGAGGCGACACCTGAAAGATCGCTTCTGCGAGCACGAAAGAGGGGGAACAGCGCACGGTCGGAATAAGCCCCTCCCGCCAGTAGTGGGTGCGTCGGCTTCGGACAGCGTGGACCAGCAAGTGTGCGTGACGACCGAGGTGGCCAGCTCCAGCCGGTGCTCCCGGCGCTTGGCTTCCTCGGCTTTCTCGTCGTCCGTCCAGCCGTACGGGCGCGCGCCCTTGCCGAACCCGGTGTGTCGCCCGCCAAGAAGTGCGAGGTCTCGGCGCGCAGCCCGTTGCCGAAGGCCACACCGGCCCCGCAGGGCGGGTGAGCTCGCAGCCGGGCGCCGCGTGGACCGTTTTCGGAGTACTCAAGGCTGATGAGGATCCAGATTCAAGGAGCCCTATCAAGGTGCTTCCGTCTCGTCTGCGAGAGCGTGGTGCCCCCACGCCAAGCCTCGTGAACAAAAGGAGGCTGCTGTGCTTCCGGGTCATATCCACCGGATGAAAGGCGCCGTCGTGCTGGGTGCCGGCCGCCCCGGCGAGCCTGGTCCTTTCGGGACTCGGCCGCACGAGAAGACCAGCTCGACGACACCGTCCAGGAAGAACCGGACGACGAGAAGTAACCAACGCCTTCACGGTCCGTTGACGCAGATGCGCGACAAGCGCCGGGCCGTACGGCCAGGTTGGGCCCGGTGCACGGCCCGGCGCCCGGTCGTGGACGCCAGGAACCGGAGACCGGGCTGTCCGGACGGGCCCGCTCGTTGCCGGCGCGTAACACGCCGGGTGCAGGAGCGGCGCCGGCTCGCCTCACCATGCCCGGGAAGGCGAGGTGAGGCACGGGGCCGGGCCGGCGGCGGCTGGAAGCCGGTGGTGGTCTGCCTGCTCTCGCGGCTGCTGGATCGGGCCGTGTGCGGTGTACTGGCGCTGCACTCCCGCCGAGGCGTGGCCCTTCTTCATGAAACCGGTCTGGCCCACGATGAGGACACCACCGTCGGTGCCGAGGTGTTCGACGGCGTAGGCGCGGATGTCGTCGCGGACGGCATCGGCGTCCCAGTGGGCGTGGCGCAGCAGCCGTTGCATCGGCCCCGGCCGCGCGTGACCAGCCTGTTCGGACAGCTGCCAGCAGTTCTTCCGCTCGGCCTTCGACAGCGAACCGAGCAAATAGGCACGGACGCTCGCCCTCGGTCCAACTCGGCCGAACCGCACCGGCCCGAGATCCGGGCCATGGCCTGGTCGAACAGCTCCCGCCAGCGGGCAGGGTCTACGCTGTGGCCCGCGGCCACCGCACGATCTTCGTTTGTCCACACCAACCGATGATTACGCGGTGGCCGTACCCGTTTCCGGCCGGGTACGGCCGCAAGATCGCGATACAGACCGGAGTGCTGATCGGATCGACGGCGGCTCCGAGTCACTGGTTCAGCTGAACGTGCGTCGGTAGGTCTGCGGGCTGACGCCGGTGGTGCGTTTGAAGCGGTCACGGAAGGTAGTGGGTGAGCCGAAGCCGACCTGGTAGCCGATGCGCTCCACGGAGTGCTCCGTGGTTTCCAGCAGGTGCTGTGCCTGGCGGATGCGGGCTCGGTGGAGCCACTGGAGCGGTGTGGTGCCGGTCTGCTCGCGGAAGCGCCGGATCAGGGTTCGGGTGCTGGTCCCGGCCCGTTCGGCGATGTCGGCGAGGGTGAGGTCGCGGGTCAGGTTTTCCCGTAGCCAGGCGAGCAGCACCTCGAGCTCGGAGCCCTGCGGTGTGGGGGCGTGGTCGTGGACGATGAACTGCGCCTGTCCGCCCTCCCGTTCGAGAGGCATCACCGACAGGCGGGCGGCGTCGGCGGCGACGGCCGAGCCGTAGTCACGGCGGATCATGTGCAGACACAGGTCCATACCCGCGGCAGCACCGGCCGAGGTGAGGAACTGGCCGTTGTCGACATAGAGGACGTCTGGGTCGACGTCGATGTCCGGGTGGGTGGCGGCCAGAAGCCCGGCCGCACGCCAGTGGGTCGTGACGCGCAGCCCGTCGAGGAGCCCGGTGGCAGCCAGGGGGAAGGTGCCTGCGCAGATGGAGGCGATCCGCGTGCCGTCGGCAGCGGCCGACCGCAGTGCGTCGCGCACGGTGGGAGGGAGCGATGCAGTGGGATCGGTGACGCCCGGCACGATGATCGTGTCCGCATCCTGGAGGCCCTCCAGGCCCCAGGGGGCGCGCAGGGTGAAGGCTCCGGCGTCGGTCTCGTCGTGCTCGGCGCACACCCGGACCTGGTAGCCGGGACGCCCGTCGGGCAGGCGGGTCCGGGAGAAGACCTCGATCGGGGTGGACAGATCGAACGGGATCACCTGATCCAGCGCGAGAACAGCAACGGTGTGCATGGCCAGAACATACCTCCCCATCGGCTTGACGGATCCGGACCGATACTCGGGCAGCTCTATGTCATTGCAGCCCCGAGCCTTCTGGAAGCCCTTGGCAATATCCCGTTGAAATCCGTCACTAGTGCCACTGGGCGATCACGATGCCAGCCGGTTGACTTCGGAGCGTCCGATGGAAATCGCCCCCGAAGGAACATCCATGCACATCCAGGTCGTCCTGTTCGATGGCTCCGACCCGCTCGATGTCATCGCCCCCTACGAGGTGCTGCACGCCGGCGGCTCGGCGTCGGACGGCGCGGTGACCGTCGAGCTGGTCTCCGCGGAGGGCCCTCGTGAGGTGATCAGCGGAACCGGAGGACTGACACTGCGCGCCACTGGCGTCCTCGACCTGGAGCGCGCGGACATGCTTCTGGTGCCCGGCGCCTCCGGCCGCGTAGGTGAACCCGGCGAGGTCCCGGAAGAAGAGGTGGGTGCCGGCGAGCGGAAGCAGGACGAGTTCATCCCGGTGCTGCTGGGCCGCACGCTGACCACCGAGCTCCCTGCGCTCCTCAAGCAGGCCATGGACGCCCCGGACATCACGGTCGCCACCGTCTGCGGCGGCTCGCTTGTCCTGGCCATGGCAGGTCTGCTGGAGGGACGTCACGCCACCACCCATCACCTGGGCCTCGACATGCTGGACGCCACCGGCGCCCACGCGGTCCGCGCCCGCATCGTGGACGACGGCGATCTGATCACCGGCGCGGGCGTCACCTCCGGGCTCGACCTGGGCCTGTATCTGCTGGAGCGCGAGGTCGGCCCCCGCGTCGCGCACGCCGTCGAAGAGCTCTTCTGCCACGAGCGGCGCGGCACCGTCTGGCGCGCCCAGGGCCCGACGCCTACCCCCCTCTGAGCACTCGGCCCTTCGCAGGTCAGTCGCTCACCATCCCCCTTGCACAGTCAGGAAGAACACCAGCATGTCCGTCGAAGGCACCTGGAACCTGTCCGTCTCCACCCCCATCGGCAAGATCAAAGCCGTGGTCGAACTCCGTGAGCAGGACGGCACCCTGACCGGCGTCGCCCACGGAGCCGGCGAGAAAATACCACTCGCCGACATCACCCTCGACGGCGACCGGCTCACCTGGAAGCAGGCCGTCACCAAGCCCATGCGGCTGAACCTGGCGTTCGACGTGACGGTCGACGGCGACACCCTCCGGGGCACTTCCAAAGCTGGCCGCCTTCCGTCTTCGAAGGTCACCGGCGAGCGTCAGACCGCCCCGGAGTACCAGGCGTGACCAAGCTCCTTCTGTCCTTGCATGTCCTGGCCGCCATCGTCGCCGTCGGCCCGGTCACGGTCGCCGCGAGCATGTTTCCTGCGACGCTGCGCCGCGCCCTCGGCGACTCCGGCGACGGCGACGCCCGCACGACCCTGCGGACACTGCACCGCATCTGCCGGGTCTACGCGGGCATCGGCATCGCCGTTCCCCTCTTCGGCTTCGCCACGGCCAGCAGTCTCGGCGCTCTCGGCGACACCTGGCTGATCACCTCGATCCTGCTGACGGCGGCAGCCGCCGGCGTCCTGGCCCTGCTGATCCTGCCCGCGCAGGACCGTGCTCTGGCCGAGACGACGAGTTCCGCCTCGCCGTTGCCAGCGCCAACCCCCTTGGCACCGGGCCGTCTCGCCATGCTCACCGGCATCTTCAACCTGCTCTGGGCCACCGTCACCGTACTGATGATCATCCGTCCCGGCTCCACCACGGGGGTGTGACCATGTACCTCCGGTCTCCGCGCCACCTGCGCACCGCGGCTCACGCCGAGCTGATCTCCCTGATCGTGATGCTGGCCAACGTGTTCACCGTCCACCTCAAGCCCATCTCATCCTTGATGGGCCCCACCCATGGCTGCGCCTACCTGTTCGTCGTGATCGCGACCTGGCGCCTCAAGCAGGCCCCGGCCGCCGCCAAAGTCCTGGCCATCGTTCCGGGCATCGGAGGGCTGCTCGCGCTGCGACAGCTCGACCGCGTCGATACGGCCCGCGCCCAGCCGGAAGAAGTCATGCCCTCATGAACCTTGTGTCACCGGTGATCGTCGGCATCATCTACTGCCTGCTGATGTCCCTGATCAAAGAACCGCACCGACGCCGCTTCAACGCGATCATGGTGGGCGGAGCCGGCGCCGCATATCTGAGCGGGGGCGGATTCGGCCCGTGGGAGCTCCCGTTCGTCGCGCTCATGGCCTACGTCGCCTACCGCGGCCTGGAGTCCTGGTCCTTCATCGGCATCGGCTGGCTGCTCCACACCGCATGGGACATGGCCCACCACCTCAAGGGCAATCCGATCCTGCCGTTCTCCCACGACGTATCCCTGGCATGCGCCATCTGCGATGGGTCCGGTTCGTTTCGAGTGACTGGCTGACCTGGGTGTTTGCCTGAGCGGGCTGGTCGGGGGTGTTGGTTGCTTCTACCTTCTCGGTGAGGGGG
>NZ_JBVIBD010000028.1:0-93484 GCF_055573595.1 Streptomyces sp. NPDC030165
CCCCCCCCCCCCTCCCCCCCCCCCCCCCCCCCCCCCCCCCCCCCCCCCCCCCCCCCCCCCCCCCCCCCCCCCCCCCCCCCCCCCCCCCCCCCCCCGCCGCCGTATGCCGGGAGCCGTGTGCCGGGAAAGGCGTCGGCTCAGAGGTCGAACTCGGCCGGCGGGATGTCCAGCGCGTAGCAGACCTCGCGCACCACGGCCTGCTCGGTCTTGTCGAAGTCGCCGTCGGCGCCGCCGATGACGATGCCGATCTGGATGACGGCACGCGCCTCGACCGGCTTCTTCTTCACCTTGCCGATCTCCTGCATGAGGCCGACCTTGCCGAAGTCGAAGTCGGCGGTCAGCTTGTCCAGGTAAGTGTCGAAGCGGCGGCGCAGGTCGTCGGCGGAGAAGTTCTGCAGCACCTCGTTGGTGGCGATGAGCTGGGCCACCCGCTGCCGCTCGGAGGGGTCGATGTGTCCGTCGGCGGCGGCGACGAGCGCGCACATCGCCATGCTCGCGTCCCGGAAGGCGCCGCTCTTGAGTTCGTTCTTCTTCGCGACGAGCTGGGTCTGCATCGTCTGGGCGGAATCCTTGATCCGGTCCCACAGAGCCATGTGGATCTCCTTGTCGTTCCCGCGTGGTGCCGCGCATCGCTGCTGGTCGAGTCATGCGCAAGTAAAATCTACAGGCTTGTAGATTCTGGCGCGCCAGGGCGGGGGTGTGGCCTCGCGGTTCGAGCTGCGTCACCCGTTCAACTGATCGTAATGTGGGGCAAAACGGGCTCGATGAAGGGGGTTCCATGGGTTCCGTCCCGCCGCACGCCGCACCTGGGCCACCGCCGGCCGCGCCCGGCCCGCCGCCCACCGGGCCCGAGGACCCGTCCGGCTTCCCGCCCGCACCCGCCCGCCCCGGCCTGTGGAAACGGTGCCTGTGGGGCGGCCTGGCGCTCTGGGTGCTCACCGCCGTCGTCACCTACGCCACCCGCAACACCACACTGCTGCCCACCCTCATCCTCCTCGGCAGCTTCCTCGTCCCGGTCACCTTCGTCCTGTGGGCGTACGAGAAAGACGGCCGCGCCCTGGGCGCGCACACCCTGCTCAGCTGCTTCGTCGTCGGCGGTGTCCTGGGAGTGCTGGGCGCCTCGGTGATGGAGTACTACCTCCTGGACCCCTCCCTGTGGATGTTCGTCGGCGTCGGGCTGATCGAGGAAGCGGCCAAGCTGTGCGCGCTGATGTTCGTGGTCCGCCGGTGGCCGCTCCTGCGGGGTCTGCGGGCGGGGCTGGTGCTGGGCGCCGCGGTCGGCTTCGGGTTCGCCGCGTTCGAGAGTTCCGGGTACGCCTTCAACGCCGTCGTCACCATGGACGGCCTCAACCTGCGGGCGCTGCTGGAGACGGAGATCCTGCGCGGCCTGCTGGCGCCCTTCGGGCACGGGCTGTGGACGGCGATCGCGGGCGGCGTCCTGCTGAGGTTCCGCGAGCCGGACGGGCGGTTCCGCTTCGCCGGGCCGGTGACCGGCGCGTATCTCGGCGTCTCGCTGCTGCACGCCCTGTGGGACTCCATGCACGGCATCGCGCTCTGGCTGGTCGCCCGGCTGACCACGTCCGGACTGGACCGCGTGCTGTTCGACCAGGGCTACCTGCCCGATCCGTCCCGCGCGCAGCAGCACCTGTTCACGCTGTTCTCCGTCGGCGGGCTGGTGCTGATCTCGCTGATCGCCGTGGCCTGGCTGGTGTCGCTGGCGAGCGGCGAGCGCAGGCGGTACGGGCCGCTGCGGCCCTGAACGTGCGCAGGGCCGGGGCACCGGCCCCGGCCCTGCGCATCCCCCCGTTCCCCCGAAAGCCCCCCTCGGGAGATTCAGATGGTCGGAACCCGCTGAACCCGCTGCCCGCCCGTCACCGCAGGCGCAGCGCGCCGCGGATCGTCGAGAACAGCTGTGTCTGGTCGGTGACGCCGAGCACGCGGTACGCCTGCGGGCCCTGCGCGGCGATCCGGACCTGCGTACCGGTGTGCTCCTGGGACGTGCCCGGCGTGTTCGTCGAGTAGTTGACCTTCAGCTTGCCGCCCTCGTCGGTGACGAGCGTCGAGGACAGGCCGGGCGGGCTGGCCTCCAGCGGCACGATCTGGCTGGAGTGGCCGTGGTCGGCGGTGGTGACGACGAGCGTGTCGGGGTGCTTGGCGGCGTAGTCCCGGGCCACCTTCACCGCACGGTCGAACGCCGCGGTCTCACCGATCTGCCCGCAGGGGTCGGCCGCGTGGTCCTGCTTGTCGATCGAGGCGCCCTCGACCTGGAGGAAGAAGCCCTTGTCCCGGCCGTGGCCGCGCTGCGCCCGCTGCTTCTTCTCCAGGAGCTGGATGGCCTTGGCCGCCTGCTCGTCCAGGGCGGGGGTGCCCTTGGGCCGCTGCGGGTTGGAGGTCGTGCAGCGCTGCGGGGCGGTGCCGCCGACGGCGGCGGGCTTGCCGGTCCACTCCACCGGCACGTTGCCCGGCGCGAAGAGCCCGAGCACCGGCTTGCCGCCCGCGACGCTGCGCACCCGCTGGAGCCCGTCCCGGTCGGTCACGACCTGGTAGCCCAGCTTGCGGGCCTGCTCGGCCACCGTCAAGCCCTTGTACGGACCTTCGGTGATCTTCTGGTCGAAGCGCTGTCTGCCGCCGCCGAGGAGCACGTCCACCTTGTGGTTCACGCTCTGCTCGGCGATCGAGCCGGGGCCGCCCTTGCCGATCGTGTCGGTGGGGCACTTGGCCATGTCGGCCGGGCCCTGGCAGCTGCGGTCGGTGGCGTGGGAGGCGAGCACGGCCGGGGTGGCGTCGGTCAGCTCGGCGGTGGTGACGGAGCCGGTGGCGTAACCGTTCTTCTGCGCCAGCTCCAGGATCGTCGGCAGCGCCTTGTCGGTGTCCGGCGTCTTGGAGATCCGGCCGTTGACCGTCTTGTGGCCGGTGGCCCAGCCGCTGCCGCTGGCCGCGGAGTCCGTGACGTAGTCCGGCTTCTTGTGCCGGTCGACGGCGTACGTGGTGTACGTGCCGGTCATCGGGAACCTGTCCATGTTCAGCCGGCCCGCTGCCCCCACGGTGTAGTCCCGGGCGAGGGTGATCTCGCTGTCGCCCATCCCGTCACCGATCAGCAGGATGACGTTCTTCGCCGCGCCACCCCTGACCGCCCGCTCCGCCTGGTCCGCGGACCCGAACGCGGCGGCTCCCGCGGGCACGGCCGCGGCGGTGGCGAGCACCACGGCGGCACCGGTGAGGACGCTGCGGCGGGACAGGCGCAGTCTTCGCATGAGTTCAGTTCTCCTCTTCGCACGTCGGCCGGATGCCGACGCAGCGAAGCCCACCAGCCCACGGTGAACCCCAGGTGACCACCACACGGCGTCTCGACCGCCGCCACCCCAACGGGGGGCGTCCGCGTCCCGGACCGTGCAATCGGCCCGCGGCGGCCCGCTCGCGCGGGGCGCGTATTCCCGGCGCCGGGGCCCCGGGGTGCGGCGGGCCCGGTCAGGGTCGGCGGCCGGGCCGGGGCCCGCCACCCGGGCGGTCCGATCGGCTGATGCCGCCCCGACTCGGCCGACCGGGTGGTGTTCATCGGAAGAACGGCGAATCGCGGTCGTCGGTCCTCGTCTTCCTGTCGCGCCTACACATCATGAGGAAAGTACGCAAATCGGTCATCGGGACAAGCGCCTCAGTGGCGCTGTGCCACCGCTTCACCGCGGCACCGCCCCGAGGCCCCGAACCATCGCAGGACCGAGCAGGACCGAGCAGAGAAGAGAGGGATCATGGCCGCCACCAAGGTCACGAGACTCTGGACCGCCTTCACCGTCGTCATCCTCAAGTTCCTCGCCGCGCTGGGGTTCCGCACCCCCGCCACGGCTTCCTCCGCTGCCCCCGCCCCGGCCGAGGAGGAGGCGCACGGCACGGCCGCAGCGCTCGCCGCCGGGGCCACGAGCGCGTCCGGAGTGCGGGAGGCGGCCGCGCCGCCCGGCAGCAGGACGGACGCGGCGTGGGAGACCGCCGACCCCGAAACCCGTGACCAGGGACGGGACTTCGGGCATCCGCCGGCCGCGCCGCTGTTCGCCGCGCCCCGGATGATGTACGGGCGGACCCTGCCGCCGACGATGAAGCAGCGCATCCACGCCGAGGCGCACGGCGCGGCGCCCAGCTCCCGCTGCGTGCAGTCCGACGCCTTCGATGCCCCCGCCCCGTACACCGGGCCCGTGGGAGCGCCGCCGGCCCGCCCCACCGCGGTGCCGTCGGCCCGCGGCGCGGTGCCCGCCGCCCGTCGCCCCGAGCGCGTTCTCTGCCCGGCCTGAGCCGTACCGAGTGCGTGCGCCTGGGCGCGACCGCTCAGGTGCCGGAGCAACCGGCTCACGGAAGCGGCCTCCTGGCGGCCTCATGGGTGAGGTCGAAGTCGAGGCGGCGTTCCCGGTCACCCGCGGCGAGTGTGACCCGGTCGGCGTACGGCGGAAAGCCGGCGGCCGTCAGGGTGTAGGCACCGCAGGCGAGGCCGGTGACGGCGAAGGTGCCGTCCGGGCCGGTCACGGTGTGGACGGTGAGGCAGCCGTCCTGACCCTGAAGCGTGACGGTGGCGTCCGGAAGCGGGCGTCCGTGCGGGTCCCGTACGGTGCCGCGGACCGCGGCCTCCGGGACGAGCCGGGCATCCTGGCGTCCGGGTGTGCCGGAGGACATGAGCGAGCGCGCGTGCGGACGGTGACCGGCGGCGCTCAGTACCAGGGTGAAGTCCCCGGGCGGAAGTCCGGTCAGCTCCCAACTGCCTTGCGCGTCGGCTGTCGTGGTGGCCACGACCTCGCCGTACGCGTCGGTGAGCACCACGCGTCCGCCGTCGAGCGGCGTGCCGTCGGTGCCCCCGAGGAGAATGCCGTGGACGCGGCGGGAGCCGGGCCGGGGTGAGGTGACGTGGGTGGACGCGGGCGTGGTGGCGCCCGCGGTGTCCGCGGTGCCAGGGGCCTTCGCGGTGTCCGTCCGGGACACCGCCGTGGTGGGAGCATCCTGCTCCCCGCCCTCCGGAACGACCAGTTCGAACTCCCCGGTCTCCTCCCCGCTCCGCGCGAGCAGCTGGGGGCGGGACGCCGCGCGCGGCGACGGGAGGAAAGCCGCCAGCACGAGGCCGACGGCGACCGCGCCGGTGGCGATGACGAACGAGGTGCGGAAGCCGGCCATGGTCGGCACCGGGACCGCGCCCGCCGGTGCGGACATGTGGGCCAGCACCATGCCGATGACGGCGCTCGACACGGACGTGCCGATCGAGCGCATCAGGGTGTTGAGGCCGTTGGCGGCGCTGGTCTCCGAGGGGTCGACGGCGCCGACGATCAGGGCGGGCAGGGAGGAGTACGCCAGGCCGATGCCCGCGCCGACCACGACCGAGATGATCACGGTCTGCCAGGCCGCGCTCATCAGGCCCAGCCCGGCGGCGTACCCGACGGCGATGATCAGCATGCCGAGCATGAGGGTGGCCTTGGGGCCGCGCCGCGCGGATATCCGGGCGTACACGGGGGCGGTGAGCATCATCGTCAGGCCGAGCGGTGCCACGCACAGGCCCGCCACCACCATCGACTGGCCCAGGCCGTACCCGGTGGACGCGGGGAGCTGGAGGAGCTGCGGCAGGACGAGGGAGATCGCGTAGAAGGCGACGCCGACCATGATGGACGTGAGGTTGGTGAGCAGCACCTCGCGGCGGGCGGTGGTCCGCAGGTCCACCAGCGGTGCCACGGTGCGCAGTTCGAAGACGCTCCACAGGACCAGGACGGCGACCGCGCCGCCGAGCAGGCCGAGCGTGGTGGGCGAACCCCAGCCCCAGTCGCTGCCCTTGGTGACCGGCAGCAGCAGGCAGACCAGGCCGCCGGTCAGGCCGATCGCGCCGAGTACGTCGAACCGGCCGGTGGCCCGTACGGAGGTCTCGGGGACGAAGGCGACGCTGAGCAGCATGGCCAGTACGCCCAGACCCGCGGCGCCGAAGAACAGCGCGTGCCAGTCGGCCTGCTGGGCGACCAGGGACGCGGCGGGCAGCGCGAGGCCGCCGCCGACGCCGATGGAGGAGCTCATCAGCGCCATGGCCGAGCCGAGGCGTTCGCGGGGCAGTTCGTCGCGCATGATGCCGATGCCGAGCGGGATGGCGCCCATGGCGAAGCCCTGCAGCGCCCTGCCCACCAGCATCGTGGCCATGTCAACCGTGAAGCCGCAGATCAGCGAGCCGACGACCATGAACGCGAGGCTCGTCAGCAACATCCGGCGCTTGCCGTACAGGTCACCGAGCCGGCCCATGACGGGGGTGGCGACGGCGCCGGTCAGCAGCGTCGCGGTCATCACCCAGGTGGCGTTGCTGGGGGCGGTGGCCAGGAGGGCCGGCAGGTCCTTGATGACCGGTACGAGCATCGTCTGCATGACGGCGACGACGATGCCGGCGAAGGCGAGTACGGGGACGACGGCGCCGCTGCCGGTCCGCCGGGTCCCCCGGGGTGCCTCGGGGGACGCTGCGGTGGAGTCGGGCCGGGGGTGCGCGGCGGTGGGCGCCGGTTCCCCGGCGCGTCGGTCCGTCGTCTGCGGCATGGGGGCGGCCTCCGGTGGGTGCAAGTGGATGCCCCTTGAACGCTTTTGCCGCGGTGGACATTCCAACGCCTCCCGAAAAGGCGGCCCGAGGCCGGTGACGACGGCGAACTGCCGTCAGACGCCCGGCTCGCGGGACATCGCCCAGGTACGCGGGCCGCCGCCGGGAAGCGGGTACGCGGCGGTCACCTCGAACCCGAGGCGCTCGTAGAAGCGCACGTTGCGTGCGTCGGAGGTCTCCAGGAAGGCGGGCAGCCCCGCCGCCTCGGCGGCTTCGAGCCCGGGGCGGATCACCGCGCCGCCCAGCCCCTGGCCCTGGCGCCCGGGGTCGACACCCACCGAGCCGAGGAACCACACCGGTCCGGCCGGACGGTGCACGCCCATGGCGGCCTCGGCCTGCGCGGACACCTCGGCCCGGTCCCCGGCGATCTCCGCGAACCGCGGCCCGAGCTCCCCGAAGACCTCACCCGCTCCGGCGGTCTCCGGAGTGGTCCACACCGCCACCGCGTCACCGTCGTCGGCCACCCACACCCGCCCGTGGTCCAGACCGACGCGGGTGACGAAGAGTTCGTTGAAGCGGTGCAGGCGGTCGGCGTGACCGTCGGCCGCGATGGTGTGCCGCGTGAAGGCGTAATCGGCGAACGCGCGGTCCAGGGTGCGCAGGATGCGGGGAAGGTCGTCGCGGGTGGCTGGACGGGCTGCGGGGGTGTCGGGGGTCGCGGGGATCACCCGATCAGATAAGGACAGGCGGCGGCGGCTTCGCAAGCCAATAAGCAAGAGGGGCCGGTTACCGGCCCTGAAGTCTGGGCGTCCCGGCCGATTGCGCGCCCGGCCGCCGAACGCGCGGGGCCCGGGCCGGTGACCGGCCCGGGCCCCGCGTGACGGTGTGCAGGTCAGGGCATGACCGTCAGGGTGCAGGGGACCTGGAGGCTGACGGTCGTCGGGCCGCCGATCGGGCTGCTGATGCCGAGGGTGCCGTCGAAGGCGGCCAGCCGCCGCTGGATGCCCTGGAGGCCGCTGCCGGACTCCAGGCCGGCGCCGCCGTTGCCGTCGTCGGTGACGCTCATCGCCAGCGCCCCGGCCCGGTACTGGATGTCGACCAGTACGCGGCGCGCCCCGGAGTGCTTCGTCGCGTTGGCCAGCAACTCGCACACGGCGAAGTACGCGGCGGACTCCACGGCCGGTTCCGGGCGGGACGGCAGGTTCGCGGTCACCTGGACCTGGAGGCGGCTCTCCAGCGCGAGCGAGCGGACGGCGTCCACGAGGCCGCGGTCGGCGAGCACCGGCGGGTGGATGCCCCGTACGAGGTCCCGCAGCTCCTCCAGAGCGCGTACGGAGGCGTCGCGGGTCTCGGCCAGCAGCGTGCGGACGGCTTCCGGGTTCTCGTCCAGAAGCGATTCGGCGGCCCCCAGCTTCATTCCCATGGCCAGCAGCCGGGCCTGCGCACCGTCGTGCAGGTCGCGCTCGATGCGGCGGATCTCGGCGGCGGAGGAGTCGACGACGTCGGTGCGGGTGCGGGACAGGTGCTCGACGCGCAGCCCCATCTCGGCCTTGGCGGTGGGCGCGAGCAGGGAGTGGGTGATGCGGGCGTGCAGGCGCAGTACGTACGGGGCGATCAGCAGGCCGATGGGGATCTCGATCAGGCCGAGGCCGCCGGCGATCCAGGCGGCGTCCTGGCTGCGCACCGGCACGAACATGTACCAGGTGCCGTCCCAGGCCTCGATCACCGGCTGCCAGATGAACGGCAGCACCATGCCGAAGAGGCCGTGGGCGAGCATCGCGAACGGGATGATCGCGAAGAGGCCGGTCACGGTGACGGCGCACTGTGCCCACAGCATGTCGCGCCAGGTCGCGCTGTCCGTGAAGATCGCCTCGCACTTGCGCCAGGCGCCCTTCCAGCCGCCTTCCGTACGGGGCGTGGGCGGATACGGCTCGGCGATGGTCACGCCGCTGTTCCCGGTCAGGCGGCGCTGGGTGTTGGCGGACCAGCGCAGCGCCGCGACCAGGCCGGGTACGAGGAAGAGGCCGAAACCGAGGAGCGTCAAAGACATGCCCACGAGGGCGAACCAGGCCAGGAAGACGGCCAGCAGACCGAGGAAGAACATGGTCAGTCCACGGCCCATGGCTATCCAGCCGGCGGTGAACCAGTTGCGTCCCTGACGCGCACCGCTCGCGGCGTTCTTCGAATGTTCGGACATCTCACTCGTCTCCGTGTCTGTGCTCGGTGCAGGGCGGTCCCGGCGTCGTGCGTAACCATCGTCCGACGCGCGGCGCCGGGAATCAGTGGTGCTAGGCCTACTTCTGGGGGAGGGAATGCCCCGGGTGCCGCGCGTCGTCGCGGGACCAGAACCGGCTGCCGGTCAGCAGCACGGCCAGCGCGGGCAGCGTGAACGCCCGTACGACGGTGGCCGTCAGCACCACGGCACACACCAGGACGACGCTCAGCCGCCCCACCTCGACCGACCCGGTGCGCTCGGCGAGCAGGAAGACGGTGCTCATGATGACGGCGGTGACGCTCACACCGTCCGAAGTGGAGATGACCGCGCGGGCCGTGGCCTCCCGCGGGGACATGCCGGCGCCCCGCAGCTCGGTGATCCGCAGGACGACGTGGCGCAGCAGCAGGACCGACACGGCCAGCGCCAGGGCGAAACTGAGCAGCGGCGCCCAGGCCGCGGGGGTGCTGTGGCCCCAGGAGCCGGGCGCCTGCCCGGGCTTCCACGCCCGCAGGATCAGCGTCGCCGCGCCGCACGCCGCCGCGGAGGCCAGGGCACAGGGGACCGTCACGGCGACGGCCGCGGGCGCCGACCGGAACACCGCGGTCAGCGCGGCGAAGCCCAGCAGCACGGTGGACGCGATCACCGCGACGATGGTCGAGGCCGGGATGCCGTGCGCGCGTGCGGCCTCGGCGGTGTGCAGCAAGGCGGCCGGATGGCCGGGGAGTTCCGGGCGCCACCACGCCAGCGGCAGGGCCAGGGCGGCGAGCAGCACCACCGAGGCCGTGAGGGTCCAGCCGGGCCGCCGGGTGCCGGGGCGCAGCAGCAGCGGCCACAGCCGCGGCGGGCCGAGCCGGTAGGTCAGCCGCCACAGGACCGGCAGCCGGGGCCAGCCCAGCCGCCGCCCGAAACGGGCGGTCACCGCGGGCAGCGCGGTGACCGCGGCCAGCATCACCGCGGCGACGGTGAGGAACACGCCGACCGCGACCGCCGAGAGCATCGCGTCCCCCGACACGGTGAGCCCGCCGACCATCGCGACCGTCACCAGGCTGGAGAGCAGCACGGCCCGGCTGGACGCGGCGGCCGTGTCGGCGGCGCGCGGGCGTCGCGCCCCGTGCCGCCGGGCCTGCCGCTCGGCCCACAGATAGAGCAGGCAGTACGTGACGCCGAGCGCCGTGCCCAGCACGGCGACGAGGGCGAAGACGGAGGCGGACGGAGACTGCCCGGGTAACAGCCGGGCCACCACGCTCCACCAGCCGATGGCGACGGCGACGGCGCTGAGGCTGACCAGCAGCGCCACCACGGCCGGGGTGATCGCCGCGAGCAGCGCGACGAGCAGCAGCAGGACCGCGGCGCAGCCGGCGAGGGCGTACCAGAGCAGGCGCCGGCCCGTGGAGCCGCCGCCGAACAGGTCCCCGGCCGGCGTGCGCAGGGCCAGGGCCCCGCCTGCCGTGGACACCGCGACGACCACCAGCCACAGGGCCAGGGCCGGCCACGGATGCCCCGCGCTCCAGCCCGCCATCCTGCCCACGGCCGCCTTCAGGCCCGTCACACCCACCGGTCCACCTCTCTGTCGCTCCTCACCCGGGTCCCGGGTTCCCTCCCGGGGCCGAAGGGCCGGGCCGGGAAGGGCGTTCTCCATGCTCAGGGGTGCGGCTCGGGGCGCGCACAGGTACTAGGACGCCTGCGGAAGTAGTGCTAGCACTACCGGACTTCGGGGATTTCCGCAGTACACGCCCGCGTACGGCGGGTCCGTCATCAACCGGTCACTGGACTGTCAGCACAATTGGCCAGACTGGCCCGGAAAGCGCATCGCTGGAAAAGACAAACAGACGGGGAGCGCGCGCGTGCCGAGACTTTCCGGAGCGGCCGGATGACATCATTCGCAGCTGTTTCAACGTACCTCCCCCCGAGTGTGCCGATCGCCGAACTCCGGGAGGATTCCCCGCTCGACGCGGGGATGATCCGCCGCTTCCAGCGCTTTTACGGGCTGGCCGCGGTGTGCCGGGACCCGGAGCGTGACGAGGAGGGTCTGCTGCTCGCCGCCGCGGACAAGCTCGACGCGCTGCGCGGGCAGGAGGAGCGGGTCCGGTACGTCGTCCAGGCCCGTACCTTCCCCAACAGCAGGCCGAACCCTACCAGCGCCCTGCGGCGCGTCGCCGGGGAGTTGGGCCTGGTCAACGCCACCGCTCTCGCGGTGACGGGCCAGGCCTGCGCCAGCGGCCTGCAGGCGGTCGACCTGTGCGGCCGGCTGCTGGCGGCCGACGGTGACCCGGACGCGCTCGCGCTGCTGCTGGCCGGCGAGAAGACCTTCACGCCGGTCGCCCGGTGCGTACCGCGCAGCAACATCGGCGGCGAGGCCGCGGCGGCCGTGCTGGTGCGCGAGGGCGGGGCGGCGGACGGCGACCGGGTGCTCGGCCGGGCCGTGCACCTGCACGGGCGCTACCACGACGATGTCGTGACCGGTCTGGCGTCGTCCGCGGAGTTCAACAAGCTCTACCCGACGGCGCTCGCCGACGTGCTGCTGGCGGCCTGTGAGAATGCCGGGATCACCCTCGGCGATATCGATCTGGTCATTCCGCACAGCGTCAACACCATTTCCTGGAAAGCGGTCGCCGACCGGCTCGGACTTCCTGTGGAACGCATTTTTCTGGACAACATCCCGGTGACCGGCCACTGCTTCAGTGCGGACCCTTTCATCAACTACGGGACGGCCGGACAGCTCGGCCGGTTGCGCCCCGGCGCGCGGTATCTGCTGACCGCCGTCGGACTCGGCGCGACGTTCTCGGCGATGGTCGTCGAGCACTGACCGGCCACACCGGGCGAGGGGACATCATGGAATCGTTGCTGCCGGGCTTCACCGCCCGTCTGAAGGCGGCCGTGGCCGGGGACGGGACGGCGGCGTTCGTCTTCCTCGGCAACTTCGAGGTCGAGGAACAGTGGGCGGTCGGCGAACCCGGCCTGCCGCGCATGGGCTTCACCGGCGGCGGCGCGGTGGTGAACTCGATGGACGAGTTCGCCATGCTGCTGGCGGGCGAGGGCGACCACGTCGTCCTCAAGGCCCGGCCGGACGCCGGCTACCTGGCGTACCTGCGCGGCCTGGGCCTCGCACTGCCCACCGTGCACGTCGTCACCGAGTCCGATCCGGCGCGTACGGTCTCCCAGGACGCGCTGGCCGACCCGGCGCTGCACGCTGAACTCGCCCGGGCCGGGGCCGGACTGATGCTGTACGCGCACGGCGTCTCCGCCGTGGAGGAGCAGCTCGCGGAGCGTACGGGGCTGCCGCTCGCCCACCCGACGGCCGCGGTGTGCAAGGACGTCAACAGCAAGATCTACAGCCGCCGGGTCGCCGACGAGCTGGGCATCGGCCAGGCCCGGGGCTGGGCGTGCGACACCGTCGCCGAGCTGACGCAGGCCGTCGAGGAGGCCCGCGAACTCCTGACGCAGGGCCGCAAGCTGGTGCTCAAGGACGCCTACGGCGTGTCCGGCAAGGGCATCATGGTCATCGAGAGCGAGCGGCGGCTCGACCGGGTGCACCGCATGGTGCTGACTCGCGCCGAGGCGTCCGGCAGCGACCGGGCCGGGCTGGTCCTCGAAGAGTGGGTGACCAAGCAGACCGACCTGAACTACCAGGTCACGGTCGGCCGGGACGGCTCGGTGCGGTTCGACTTCGTCAAGGAAGCGATCACCGAGAACGGCACGCACAAGGGCCACCGGATGCCCGCCCGCCTCACCCCGGCCCAGCGCGACGAGATCACCGATGCCGGCCTGCGCATCGGCGCGCGCCTCGCCGCCGACGGCTACTTCGGCGTCGCGGGCATGGACGCCCTGCTGCTGCCGGACGGCACGGTCTTCCCGGTCATCGAGATCAACGCCCGCAACAACATGTCCACGTATCAGGTGCGGCTCCAGGAAGCCTTCGTCGGCGAGGGCCGTATCGCCCTCGCCCGGCACTACCCGCTCAAACTGAGCGCGCCGCTGCCCTTTGACGAGCTGCGCCGCACGCTCGACGGCCTGCTGCTGGAGCGCCCCGACGGCGCCGGACTGCTCGTCAACAACTACGCCACCGTCAACGCCGCCGTGCAGACCCTCGCCGAGCCCGGCGCCACCGCCGACGGGCGGCTGTACGGCCTGGTCGTGGGCGACACCGCGGACCAGGTCAACGCGATCGACACCGAGATCACCGCCCGGCTGGCCGCGGTGACGGAAGGAGCCGTCCATGCCGGCTGAGTACGAGATCCAGGGCATCGGCATCACCGAGCTGGCCGAGCGCCACGGCACGCCGATGTACGTGTACGACGGTGACGCGCTCGCCGCGAACTTCCGCTCGCTGCGCGACCGCATGCACCCCCGCGTGGAGATCTTCTTCTCGCTCAAGGCGAACCCGAACGTCTCCATCTGCGCCCTGCTCGGCGCGCAGGGCGCCCGCGCCGAGATCTCCTCCATGACGGAGCTGGTCACCGCCCGCCGGGCGGGCATCGCGCCGCGCGACATCATCTTCCTTGGCCCCGGCAAGAGCCGCGCCGAGATCGCCGCCTGCCTGGACGAGGGCATCTACGCCATCGTCTGCGAGTCGCTCGGCGAGCTGGAGATCATCGACGAGCTGGCCCGCGAGCGCGGTATCACCGCCCCGGTCGCGCTGCGCGTCAATCCCAGCTTCGCGGTCAAGGGCTCCGGACTGACCATGGGCGGCAAGCCGCGCCAGTTCGGCATCGACGAGACCGTCCTGTTCGACCGGCCCGACCTGGCCGGCCGCCACGCCAACGTCCGCCTCATGGGCGTACAGGTCTACATGGGCACCCGCATCCTCAGCGAGGAGGTCGTGGCCGAGAACACCGGCCGTATCCTCGACCTCGCCGAGCGGCTGTCGGAGAAGCTCGGCTTCGCCCTCGACCTGGTCGACTTCGGCGGCGGCTTCGGCGTCGCGTACTTCGACGGGGAGCGCGACCTCGACCAGGAGCGGCTGACCGCGCTGCTCAACCCGGTCGTCGAGGAGTTCGCCGCACGCCACCCCGGCACCCGGCTGATCAACGAACTCGGCCGCTACCTGACCGCCCCGTACGGCACCTACGTCTCGCGCGTGCGGTACGTGAAGACCTCGATGCACGAGAACTTCGCGGTGGTCGACGGCGGTACCAACCACCACATGGCGGCCGTCGGCATCGGCTCCTTCGTCAAGCGCAACTTCCCGATCCGGCTGCTCGACCGCGCCGGCGGGGAAGAGACGGAGAGCTGGAACATCACCGGCCCGCTGTGCACGCCCAACGACACCCTCGGCAAGAAGGTCCAGCTGCCGCCGCTGCGGCCGGGCGACCTCATCGGCGTGCTGCGCTCCGGCGCGTACGGGCCGACCGCCTCGCCGGTGCACTTCCTCAGCCACGGCTACCCGGCCGAGGTGCTGGTGACCGGCGGCCGCGACCACCTGATCGGCGAGCGCGAGCACCCCGAGGACCTGCTGCGGCGCCAGCGCCTGTACACGGACGAGGCGCCCGCCGCCGACACCGCCAACTGACCCGACCGACCCCCGCAAGGAGACACCGACATGCCGCAGACCGCTGAGAGCACCGCGCAGGACCAGACGATCACCGCCGTCCGCGAGGCGCTCGGCGACGTGCTGGAGCGCGAGCTGCCCGACCTCGGCCCCGACGCCAAGCTCTTCGACGATTACGGCCTGGACTCCACCGGCGTCCTCGACCTGCTGATGCGCCTCGAAGAGGTCTTCGACGTCGAGTTCGACACCGAGGAGCTGGAGATGAGCCACTTCGCCACCGTACGCACGCTGGCCGAGTACGTGGCCGCCGCACAGTGACGCTCCGCCTCACGGGGGCGGCGCACCGCGCCTTCGACGGCCGGACGCCCGCCCCCGCCGACCCCTACCTGGTCCGGGTCTACTCCGACATGGCGGAGCTGTACGGCACCGTCTTCGACCAGGAGCGCTTCGAGCGCGCCAACCGCAACACGTTCACCGACATGGCGCGGGGCCTGCTCGACGCGCTGCCGCCGCAGCCGGACCCCGACCCCGTCGATCTGGTCGTCGTCGCCTCGGCCGTGCCGGACTTCGACCCCCGGGTCTCGGGGATCTCGTACCTGACCGACGCGCTGCCGGGTATGCCGCCGGGTTTCGCGCTGTGCGACCAGGGTGACGCGGCGCCGTACACGGCGCTGCGGCTGGCCGGGCAGTACGCCGCCGACGGCAGGGCCGGCCGGACCCTGGTCGCGGTCATCGACCAGACGACGACGCCCGCGAACCCGGAACCGCCCCGGCAGGGCGAGGACGCCCGGGACGGCGCGGCGGCGCTGCTGCTGTCCGCCGACGGGCCCGGGGCCCCGACCGGAGTGCGGCAGTACGGGGGACTGACACGCGCGGACGCCCACGCCCTGCTGGGCGAGGCGCTGCCCGGCGGCCTGTCGGCGCTCTTCCTGGGCGGCGGCCTGGACCCGGAGCGGGTCACCGTGCCGCCAGGGGTGACGGTGGAATCCGCGTCCGGCGAGTTCCCGTGCAGCGGCGTCTGGGCCCTGCTGGCCGAACGGCTGCCGGACCTCGCCGTGCGGCGGCGCCCGGTCGTCCTCGCCGACTGGGTACCGCAGGGCACCGACGAGGAGAAGGGCGGCGAACTCTCCTTCTGCGTCGTCGACTTCGGGGCCGCGACGGCGTGACGGGTACGGATACGGAAGGTCCGCCGGACGGCACGGTGCACGTCTGGCGGATACCGCTGTCCGCTCCGCCCCACCTCGTCAGCGACCTGGCCGCCCTGCTCGGCCCCGGCGAGCGGCAGCGCTGCGCACGTGCCCTGCCTGACGACCGCACGCGCTTCTGTATCGCGCACGGCGCCGCCCGCGCGCTTCTCGGCGCCTATGTGGGACGGCCACCACAGCACCTGCGCCACACCTACGGCCGCTGGGGCAAGCCCGCCCTCGCCGGCCACCCCGAACTGAGCTTCAATCTCTCGCACTCCGGTGGCCTCGCCCTGCTGGCGGTCGCCGCACACCGCGCCGTCGGTATCGATGTGGAGCGCGTACGCCCGGCCGACCGGTCCGGCAAGGCAGAGCGCTGGTTCCGGCCCGAGGAGGCGGCGTACGTGCGCGCGGCGCGTGACCACGACGAATCGGCCGCGCGCTACGCACTGCTGTGGACCCGAAAGGAAGCGTGGGTCAAGGCCGCGGGCGGGCGCATGGTGCACGGTCTGCGGCTGCCGGTGGGGCCGGGGCTCCGCGACGGCGCCGTGGTGCACGACGCCGAAGGGCGCGTTCCAGGACGGTGGACGCTGACGGGCGTACCGGCGGGCGAAGGCTATACGGCGGCGCTCGCCGTGGCGGCCGGGCCGACGGCGCGGCCCGTACGGGTGGAGGTCAGGCAGTGGCGAACGCACCGGGCGGCAGCCGCGGCGGGGCCTTAGGCGCTCTGGACGCCGTGCCGAGAGGCGCACCGGAGCCCGGCCCGGTCGCCCCGGGGGCCGTCCTTGAGAGTGCGCCGACCCGGGACGAGTCGTTGTTGAGGTACGTCAGGACGGCCTGCACCCGCCGGTTGTCGTCCTTGGACGGCAGCAGCTGAAGCTTGCTGAAGATGTTGTTGATGTGCTTCCCGATCGCCTTGTCCGTGACGAACAGCGACTCGGCGATGCCGGCGTTGGACTTGCCCTCCGCCATCAGGCCCAGCACCTCCAGCTCTCGCTGGGTCAGGTTGCCCAGGGGCTCCCGGCGCGACCCGTTGTGCAGCAGCCGCTCGATGACCTTGGGGTCCATGGCCGTGCCGCCGTCGGCGACGCGGCGGACCGCCTCGATGAACTGGCCGCTGTTCAGGACCCGGTCCTTGAGCAGGTAGCCGACCGATCCCGTGCCGTCGGCCAGCAGTTCGCGGGCGTACAGCTGCTCCACGTACTGCGACAGGACCAGGACGGGCAGCCCGGGGATCTGCCGGCGGGCCTCCAGGGCCACCTGGATGCCCTCGTCGGTGAAGGTGGGCGGCAGCCGTACGTCCACGATGGCCACGTCGGGGCGTTCGTCGAGCAGGGCGCGCAGCAGCTCCGGCGCGTTGTCGACGGACGCGACGATCGTGCAGTCATGGGCCGTCAGCAGACGTTCCATGCCCTCCCTCAGGAGGAACAGGTCTTCTCCGAGGACGACACGCATCATGGGCCTCCCCGCGGCAGCCGGTCGTGGACGCCGCCCACCGCACACAGCGCCTCTAGGAACCGGACCTTACCGCCGTCCCCTGACGTCCCAGTGACGGACCGATGACGAATCCGGCCACCGCGCGGGCAGCCGGAGCGGTAATCGACTGGTCATCGAACTGTCAGTGGAGTCGGGAAGTGTGGCTTCCCGGCACCGATGCCCCCTGACGCGCCCGCGCCCCGCGCTGCCCCGTCAGTCCCTGACCCATGGTGGAGTTTCCATGCCCTCCTCTGGCACTGAGGTACCGTCGTTCTCCGTCGTTTCGGGTGAGCAGGTCTCCCGAGTTCTGCACGGGCAGGAAAAGCAGATCGTCGACCTGGTCGACTACGCCTACCGCGTGCACGGCGTCGGCGACACCGTCAATCCCCCGTCGTACTTCCTGAAGTTCGAGGACCGGCCGTCGGCGCGCATCATCGCCCTGCCCGCCTCGGTGGGCGGCGACGTCGGTGTCGACGGCATCAAGTGGATATCCAGCTTTCCCGAGAACATCGACTCGGGCCTGCCGCGCGCCTCGGCCGTGCTCATTCTCAACGACCGCGACACCGGCTATCCCTTCGCGTGCATGGAGAGCTCCATCATCAGCGCGGTGCGTACGGCGGCGTCGGCGGCGCTGGCCGCCGACTGGCTGACCCGCGAGCGCGGCCGCCCGAAGCGCGTCGGGTTCATCGGCACCGGCCTGATCGCCCGCTACATCCACACCTACCTGGCCGGCACCGGCTGGGAATTCGACGAGATCGGCGTCCACGACCTCAGCGACGAGTACGCCGCGGGCTTCGAGAACCACCTGAACGGCGCCGGCAGCACGGCCCGTACGGTCATCCACGACTCGGCCGAGAGCCTGATCCGCAACAGCGACCTGGTCGTCTTCGCGACCGTCGCCGGCACCCCGCACGTCACCAGCCCGGCCTGGTTCGCGCACAACCCGGTGGTACTGCACGTCTCGCTGCGCGACCTGGGCCCCGAGGTCATCAAGGCGTCGTCGAACTTCGTGGACGACGTCGAGCACGTCATGAAGGCCGACACCTCCGTGCACCTCGTCGAGCAGGAGGTCGGCAACCGCTACTTCATCAACGGCACCCTGCACAACGTGATGACGGGCATGGTGAAGATTCCGCGGGACCGCCCCGTCGTCTTCTCGCCCTTCGGACTCGGCGTACTGGACCTGACCGTCGCCAAGCACGTCTACGACGAACTCGCGGCCGACGGCGGCCTGCACGCCGTCGACGGGTTCTTCCACGAACTGTCCCGGCACGGAAAGAAATAACCGCCGCCCCACGACAGGACCACACGCCTGCGGTTGGGAGGACCGGACGTGCCCGTTATATCCGCCCCGCACGAATTCAATGTGCCGGATCTCTTCGTCGACCTGAACAGCGTCCTCGGAGAGAATCTCTACCTCAAGTGCGAAGGATTCAACTTCGCCGGATCGATCAAGCTCAAGGCCGCCGTGGAAATGATCGCCCGCGGTGAGCGGGACGGCACCCTGCGGCCCGGCATGACCCTCGTCGAATCGTCGTCGGGCAACCTCGGCGTCGCCCTGAGCCTGGTGGCCAGGAGCAAGGGCTACGGCTTCGTGTGCGTCACCGACAGCCGCTGCACCCTCGCCAACCGCCAGCGCATGGAGAACCTCGGCGCCCAGGTACGGATCATCACCGAGCCCGACCCGGAGAGCGGCCTGCTCGGCGCCCGCATCCGCTGTGTACGGGAACTGTGCGCGAGCGGCGACGGCTACGCCTGGCTCAATCAGTACGCCAACCTCGGCAACTGGACGAGCCACTACCGCACCACCGGGCCCGAGATCGCCGCCCAGTTCCCCGACCTGGACGTGCTCTTCATCGGCGCCGGCACCACCGGCACCCTGATGGGCTGCGCCCGCTACTTCCGCGAGAACCAGCCCTCGGTCACCGTCGTCGCCGTCGACAGCGTCGGCTCGGTCACCTTCGGCACCCCGGCGGCCCCGCGCATGATCCCCGGCCTGGGCGCCGGCGTCCGGCCGCAGCTCCTCGACGAGTCCTACGTGGACGCCGTGGTGCACGTCCCCGAGCCGGACACCCTGCGCATGTGCCACCGCCTGGTCCGGCACGGCTACGTCTTCGGCGGCTCCACCGGCACCGTGCTCAGCGGCGCCCGGCGCTGGATCGCGGAGAACCGGCCGGAGCGCGACATCGTCGGCGTGGCGATCTCCCCGGACCTCGGTGACCACTACCTGGACACCGTCTACCAGGAGAAGTGGCTCCAGGACATCTACGGCCTGGACGCGGACGGACTGGCCGGGCTGGACGGGCTGCCCGAGGCGTTCCCGGCCACCGCGTGACGCCCCAGCCCGTCACCCCGCCCCACCGGGCCGCCGGCCCACCGCACCGAACCCTTTTCATCCGCAGGTCCTCCAGGAGGTTGCTGTCATGACCGCACGTATCGAGCCGGGTCTGCCGCTGACCGCGGCCCAGACCGAGATCTGGTTCGACGAGCAGTTCGCCGACGGCCACCTGGCCTACAACATGGCCGACCACTTCGACATCCGCGGCCCCCTGGACGCCGCCCGACTCGAAACGGCGCTGCGCCTGGCCCTCGGCGAGGCCGAATGCTTCCGCGTACGCCTCACCGAGGAGGACGGCGAGCCCCGGCAGACCGTCGAGCCCCTGGAGACCCTGCCGTACACCGCCGTCGACCTGAGCGGCGAGACGGACCCCGAGGCCGCCGCCCGCGCCTGGATGGCCCGTGACCTGGACCGGCCGATCGACGTGAGGTCCTTCCCGCTGCTGCGGGCGGCCCTGCTCACCCTCGGCCCGGACCGTGCGTTCCTCTACCTGTGCGCGCACCACATCGTCAGCGACAGCTTCGTGCGCCCGCTGTTCTACCGGCGGCTGGCCGGCCTCTACACCGCCCTGCACGAAGGGCGCCCCACGGACGAGGGGCAGCTGCCGCCCCTGAAGACGCTGGTGGACGACGAGAGCGCGTACGCGTCGTCGCGGCGCGCCGAGCGGGACCGCGCGTACTGGTCCCGTGCGTACGCCGACGCCCCCGGCCCGGTCACCTTCTCCGGCCGTGAGCCCACCGCCGCCCGCGGCTTCCTACGCCGCACCACCACCCTGCCGCGGCCCGTCGTCCAGCGCCTGCGCGCCGCCGCGAGCCGCGCGCGGGTGACCTGGCCGACGCTGGTCATCGCCGCGGCCGCCGCGTACACCCAGCGGCTGACCGGTGCCGACGAGATCCTGCTGACCCTGCCGGTCAACGCGCGCACCAGCGCCGCGGGCCGGTCGGTGCCCGGCATGGTCGCCAACTACCTGCCGCTGCGCGTCGCCATCGCCCCCGGCACCACGCCCGGTCAGCTGCTGCGCACGGTCGCCGACGCCTTGCTGCGGACGCTCAGCCACCAGCGGTACCGCGGCGACCGGGTCCGCCGCGACATGGGCCTTCGGGCCGACGACCGGCGCCCCTTCGGCCCGTTCGTCAACGTCCTGCCGCCCGAGCCGGAACTCGCCTTCGGTCCCTGCGCGGTCACCCTGACGAACCTGTCCACCGGCATCGTCAACGACTTCATGTTCGCGGTCTCCGACTCCTCGGGCGACGACGTCGAGATCCACCTCAACGCCAACCCCGAGCTGTACAGCGCAGCGGACCTCGACGCGCACCGCGACCGGTTCACCGCCTTCCTGGACGCCCTGTCGCAGGCGGCGGCCGACCGGCCGCTGGCGGGCGTCGGGGTGCTCACCGAGGCGGAGTCGCGGCGGCTGCTGGTGGAGTGGAACGACACCGAGCGGGCCGGTGGTTTCGCGGGGGTGGTGGAGCGGGTGCGTGAGCATGCGGTTACTCGCCCGGGCGCGGTGGCCGTGTCCGATGGTGGGGTCCCGGTTTCGTATGGGGCGCTTGCCGTGTGGGCTGACGGGGTCGCGGGGCGGCTGGCGGAGGCCGGTGCGGGTGTCGGGTCGCTGGTGGCGGTGCTGGGTGAGCCGGGTGCGCGGTATGTGGGCGGGGTGCTGGGTGTGTTGGGTGCGGGGGCGGCGTGGCTGCCGCTGGACGTGGACGCGCCGACCGCCCGCCAGACCGGGCTGCTCGCGGACAGTGGTGCGGCCTTCCTGCTGGCCGGGCCCGGACAGGCGGCGCGGGCCGAGGAGATCGTGGCGGCGGCCGGTTCCGGCGTACGGGTCCTCGTCCTGGACGAGCCGTTCCCGGCGGCGGGGGCGCGGGCCGAGGGTCTGGGGCCGGTGCGCGGTGGCGAGGACGATCTCGCGTACGTGATCTACACGTCCGGTTCCACGGGCCGTCCGAAGGGTGCGATGGTGCACCGTCGCGGCATGGTCAACCACCTCCTGGCCAAGGTGGAGGACCTGGGCATGGCCGGGGGTGATGTGCTGGTGCACAACGCGCCGGTGACGTTCGACATTTCGGTGTGGCAGATGCTGGCCGCGCTGGTGGCGGGCGGGACGACGCGTGTTGTGGACCGGGTGACCGCAGCCGACCCGGACGCGCTGTTCGACGTGGCCGTGACCGAAGGCGTCACCGTCCTGGAGGTCGTGCCGTCGCTGCTGCGGGCAGCGCTGGACGCGTGGGAGACGGCGGGCGGCTTTCCGTCGCTGCCGAAGCTGCGTCATCTGGTGGTGACGGGTGAGGCGCTGCCGGTGGACGTGTGCCACCGCTGGTTCGCCCGCTACCCGCAGATCCCGCTGGTCAACGCGTACGGCCCGACCGAGTGCTCCGACGATGTGACGCACGCGGTGATCGAAGCCGGCGGCGAACTGGGCACGCGCACGCCGATCGGGCGCGTGGTGCGCAACACCCGCCTGTACGTGCTGGACGACGCCCTGCGACCGGTGCCGGTCGGCGTCGCGGGCGAACTGTACGTAGCGGGTACCGGGGTCGGGCGCGGGTACCTCGGCGACCCGGGCCGCACCTCCTCGACGTTCGTCGCGGACCCCTTCGGGGCCGTGGGTGAGCGGATGTACCGCACCGGTGACCGGGTGGTCCACCGCCCGGACGGTCAGCTGGAGTTCCTGGAGCGGCTGGATCACCAGGTGAAGATCCGGGGGCGCCGGATCGAGCTGGGGGAGATCGAGGCGGCCCTGCGGGCGGTGGACGGTGTCGCGGATGCGGCGGCGCAGGTGCACACGGACGCCGCTTCGGGCCGTAAGCGGCTGGTCGGCTACCTGGTCGGACCGGCCGGTGCGGACGCGGTACGCGCCGCACTGCTGCGGGTGCTGCCCGAGTACATGGTGCCGGGCGAGTTCGTGACGCTGGACGCCCTGCCGCTGACCCCGAACGGCAAGGTCGACCGCAAGGCCCTCACCGCCCCCGAGGCGGCCACGGCCACGAGCAGCGCGGGTCGGGCACCCCGTACCCCGGAGGAATCGATCCTCTGCACCGCCTTCGCCGAAGTGCTGAGCCTGCCGTCCGTCGCCGCCGACGCCGACTTCTTCGCGCTCGGTGGGGACAGCATCAGCTCCATCCAGGTGGTGAGCCGCGCCCGCAAGGCGGGCCTGGTGTTCGCGCCGCGCGACGTGTTCCTGCGGAAGACGCCGGCCGCGCTCGCCGCCGCCGCGCAGGCGGCCCAGGACGCGGCGGCGGTGGTCGGCACGGACGACGGCGTCGGCGAGCTGGAGATCATGCCGATCGCCCACCAGCTGCGGGAGGACGGCGGCCCGGTCGCCGGTCCGGTGGGCTCGTTCGCGCAGTACATCGTCGTACGGGTGCCCGGCCACGTGGACACCGAGCGGCTGGCCCGCGCGCTGCGGGCGGTGACCGACCGGCACGACGCGCTGCGGATGCAACTGGACGTGCCCGTGGAAGGCCTGTGGACGCTGAAGGTACGGCCGCGGGGCAGCGCCGACCTGACGGGCGCGGTGTCCGAGGTCGCCGTACCGGCCGGCGCGGACGGTGACACCGTGGTCGTCGAGCAGGCCGCCGTCGCCCAGCGGCGCCTCGACCCGACCGCCGGCCACCTGATACGGGCCGTGCTGCTGAACGCCGGCCCCGAACAGCCCCGCCGACTGCTGCTGATGGTGCACCACCTGGCCGTGGACGGCGTGTCCTGGCGGGTGCTGCTGCCCGACCTGGCCGCCGCCTGGTCGGCCGTCGAGGCGGACCGTACGCCGGAGCCGGCGCCGGTCGGCACCTCGTACCGGAGCTGGTCGCGGCTCCTGGCCGACGACGCGCGCACCGCCGCCCGTACCGCGGAGCTGCCGCTGTGGGCCGGGCACGCGAGCGCCCCGGACCCGCTGCCCGGGATGCGCGGCCTGGACGCCGCGCGGGACACCTACGCGACCGCCCGCCGCCTGCGGCTGGTCCTGCCCACCGAGCAGACCGCGGCCCTGCTGACCGAGGTGGCACCGGCGTTCCACGCCGAGATCAACGATGTCCTGCTGACCGGCCTCGCGCTGGCGGTGGCCGACTGGCGCCGCCGCAGGAACGCCGCAGAGGGCAGCACCACGGACACGCTGATCGAACTCGAAGGCCACGGCCGCGAGCAGGTCGTGGACAACACCGACCTGTCCCGTACCGTCGGCTGGTTCACCAGCGCCTTCCCCGTTCGCCTCGCCCCCGGAGAGCTGGACTGGGATGAGGTGTGGGCGGGCGGCGACGCCGTCGGCACCGCCTTCAAGCGGATCAAGGAGCAGCTGCGGGCCCTCCCCGACCACGGCCTCGGTTACGGCCTGCTGCGCTACCTCAACCCGCAGACCAGCGCCCTGCTGGCCCGCCACCCGCGCCCGCGCATCGGCTTCAACTACATGGGCCGGTTCGGCGCCGCCGGAGCGGCCGACTGGTCGCTGTCCGGCGAGGGCGCCGCGGTCGGCACCGCAGCCGCTCCCGAGATGCCGCTCCAGCACGTCCTGGAGGTCACCCCGGTCACCGAGGACCGCCCCGACGGCCCGCACCTGGTCGCGGACTGGCTCTGGGCCGGGGAGATCCTGCCGGACGAGGACGCGCACGACATCGCCCGTACGTGGTTCCGCGCTCTGGAACTGCTGGTGACCCACGCGGCCCGGCCGGGCGCGGGCGGCCGGGTGCCGTCCGACCTGCCCCTGGTGTCGGTCTCGCAGACCGAACTGGACACTTACGAGGCCGAGCTGGCCGCCTCCGGCCTCGCGGACGTGCTGCCGCTCGCGCCGCTCCAGAAGGGCCTGCTGTTCCTGTCCGAGTACGAGCGGGACGGCGACGGCGTGGACGCGTACGTCCTCCAGCTCAACCTGGAACTGGGCGGTGACGTCGACGCCGCCCGGCTGCGCGCCGCCTGCGCGCGGTTGCTGCACCGGCACCCCAACCTGCGGGCCACCTTCCGCCACCGCGAGTCCGGCGCGCCCGTCCAGCTCGTACCGAACGCGGTGGAGGTGCCGTGGCGGGAGACGGACCTGAGCACCCGGTCCGACGGCGCCGCCGCTGTCACCCGCCTCGCCGACGAGGAACGCGCCCGCCGCTTCGACCTCTCCGACCCGGCACAGGCCCCCTTGATGCGTTTCGTGCTGGCTCGCACCGGCCCCGACCGGCACCGCTTCCTGTGGACGATCCACCACAGCCTGGTGGACGGCTGGTCGATGCCCCTGCTGGTCCAGGAGCTGTTCACGCTGTACGCGGCCGGTGCCGGCGGCGCCGCGCTGCCCGAGCCCGCGCCCTACCGCGACTACCTGGCATGGCTGGCGGAGCAGGACACCGAAGCGGCGCTCGCGGCCTGGAAGGATGCGCTGCACGGCGTCGAGGAACCGACGCTGGCCGCCCCGGAGCACACCGGGCACACGGCCGTCCACGCGGACACGGTCGACATGGCCGTACCCGAGGGTCTGGCCACCGGTCTCGCCGCCTGGGCCCGCGACCGCGGTCTGACCCTGAACACCGTCTTCCAGGGCTGCTGGGCCCTGCTGCTGGGCAGCCTCACCGGCCGCGACGACGTCGTGTTCGGCGCGGTCACCTCCGGCCGCCCGGCCGAGGTCCCCGGCGTCGAGAGCATGATCGGCCTGTTCCTCAACACGGTGCCGGTGCGGGTCCGCCCCCGGCCCGGGCAGACCGTGGCCGGCCTGCTCGCCGGTATCCAGGAACGGCAGTCGGCCCTGATGCCGTACGAGCACGTCGGGCTCGCCGAGATCCAGCACCGGGCCGGTGTCGGCGACCTCTTCGACACCGTGCTGCTCTTCGAGAACTTCCCGCTGGACGAGGAGAGCGTGCGCGCCTCCGCGACCGGCCTGCGGCTCCTGGACGCCGAGGCCCGCGACGGACGGCACTACCCGCTGAGCCTGGCCGTCCTGCCCGGCGCCGGCGGGCGGCTGGACCTGCGTTTCGACTACGCGCCCGGCGCCTTCCCCCGGGACGCCGTCGAACGGCTCGGCGCCCGGCTGCTGCACCTCCTCGCCGCCGTCCCGGCCACCGCCGACCGGCCGCTGGCCGCACTCGGCCTGGTGGACGAGGCGGAGTCGCGGCGGCTGCTGGTGGAGTGGAACGACACCGAGCGGGCCGGTGGTTTCGCGGGGGTGGTGGAGCGGGTGCGTGAGCATGCGGCCACTCGCCCGGGCGCGGTGGCCGTGTCCGATGGTGGGGTCCCGGTTTCGTACGGGGCGCTTGCCGTGTGGGCCGACGGGGTTGCGGGGCGGCTGGCGGAGGCCGGTGCGGGTGTCGGGTCGCTGGTGGCGGTGCTGGGTGAGCCGGGAGCCCGGTATGTGGGCGGGGTGCTGGGTGTGTTGGGTGCGGGGGCGGCGTGGCTGCCGCTGGACGTGGACGCGCCGACCGCCCGCCAGACCGGGCTGCTCGCGGACAGTGCCGCACGGTTCCTGCTGGCCGGGCCGGGCGAGCTGGCCCGCGCGCGGGAGATCGCCGGCGCGTATGAGGGTGAGCTGCGCGTGCTGTGCCTGGACGAGCCGTTCCCGGCCGCCGGCGCGCGGGCCGAGGGCCTGGGGCCGGTGCGCGGTGGCGAGGACGATCTCGCGTATGTGATCTACACGTCCGGTTCCACGGGCCGTCCGAAGGGTGCGATGGTGCACCGTCGCGGCATGGTCAACCACCTCCTGGCCAAGGTGGAGGACCTGGGCATGGCCGGGGGTGATGTGCTGGTGCACAACGCGCCGGTGACGTTCGACATTTCGGTGTGGCAGATGCTGGCCGCGCTGGTGGCGGGCGGGACGACGCGTGTTGTGGACCGGGTGACCGCAGCCGACCCGGACGCGCTGTTCGCGGTGACCGCCGATGAGGGCGTGACGGTGCTGGAGGTCGTGCCGTCGCTGTTGCGGGCAGCGCTGGACGCGTGGGAGACGGCCGGTGGCTTTCCGTCGCTGCCGAAGCTGCGTCATCTGGTGGTGACGGGTGAGGCGCTGCCGGTGGACGTGTGCCACCGCTGGTTCGCCCGCTACCCGCAGATCCCGCTGGTCAACGCGTACGGGCCGACCGAGTGCTCCGACGATGTGACGCACGCGGTGCTGACCGCGGACACGGACCTGACGGGCTCCCGGGTGCCGATCGGCCGTGTGGTGCGCAACACCCGCCTCTACGTCCTGGACGACGCCCTGCGGCCGGTGCCGGTGGGCGTGCCCGGCGAGCTGTACGTGGCGGGGACCGGCGTCGGCCGTGGCTACTTGGGAGACCCGGGGCGGACGGCTGCGACGTTCATGGCCGACCCGTACGGCCCGGCCGGCGAGCGGATGTACCGCACCGGTGACCGGGTGGTCTACCGCCCGGACGGTCAGCTGGAGTTCCTGGAGCGGCTGGATCACCAGGTGAAGATCCGGGGGCGCCGGATCGAGCTGGGGGAGATCGAGGCGGCGCTGCGGGCGGTGGACGGTGTCGCGGATGCGGCGGCGCAGGTGCACACGGACGCCGCTTCGGGCCGTAAGCGGCTGGTCGGCTACCTGGTCGGACCGGCCGGCGCGGACGCGGTACGCGCCGCACTGCTGCGGGTGCTGCCCGAGTACATGGTGCCGGGAGACTTCGTCGTCCTCGACGCCCTGCCGCTCACTCCCAACGGCAAGGTCGACCGCAAGGCCCTCACCGCCCCCGAGGCAACCGTGCTGACGAGCACCGGCCGCGCGCCGCGCACCCCGGAGGAATCGATCCTCTGCACCGCCTTCGCCGAGGTGCTGGACCTGCCGTCCGTCGCCGCCGACGCCGACTTCTTCACCCTCGGCGGCGACAGCATCAGCTCCATCCAGCTCGTCGGCCGCGCCCGCAAGGCGGGCCTGGTGATCACGCCGCGGGACGTGTTCCTGCACAAGACACCGGCCGCGCTCGCCGCCGCCGCGCAACCGGTCCAGGACGCGCCGGCCGCATACGAGCCGGTGGCCGCCGACCAGCCGCTGGTCGCGCTGTCGGACGACGAACTCGACGAGTTCGACATGGAATTCGGGGACTTTCAGTGAGTTCGGCGAAAGACGAAGGGAAGGGCGCCGTGAAGCGTTCGGGTATCAGCGACGTACTGCCACTGGCGCCGCTGCAGAAGGGCCTGCTGTTTTTGTCCGAGTACGACCCGCGGAGCGCGGACGCGTACTCGCTCCAGCTCAGCGTCGAGCTCGACGGGCCGCTGGACACCGGCGCCCTGCGCGCCGCGTGCGAGGGCCTGCTGCGCCGGCACCCCAACCTGCGGGCCTGCTTCCGCCGCCGGGCCACCGGCGACCCCGTACAGCTCGTCCCGCACGAGGTCGGCCTGCCGTGGCGCGAACTGGACCTGCCGGACGCGGACACCGAGCGGCTGCGCGCCGCGGCCGACGAGGAGCGGGGCCGCCGCTTCGACCTGGCGCGGCCGCCGCTGATGCGCTTCGTGCTGGTCCGGCAGGCGGCGCGGCGGCACACGTTCATCTGGACGCTGCACCACAGCCTGTCCGACGGCTGGTCGTTGCCGATGCTCATCCAGGACCTGTTCACGCTGTACGCGCACGGCGGCAAGGAGGACGGCGCCGGGCTGCCGGAGGCCGCCCCGTACCGCAACTACCTGGCCTGGCTGGCGGCGCAGGACGAGGACGCCGCGCACACCGCGTGGCGGGAGGCGCTCGCCGGACTCGCCGAGCCCACCCGCCTGGCGCCCGCGGAAGGCCGCACCCCGGTGCTGCCGCAGTCGCTGACCATGGACGTGCCCGGGCAACTGGCGACGGACCTCGCGGCCCGGGCGCGCGGCCTCGGCGTCACGCTCAACACCGTCTTCCAGAGCGCCTGGTCACTCGTCCTGGGCGCCCTCACGGGCCGCGAGGACGTGGTCTTCGGCACGGTCACCGCCGGGCGCCCGGCCGAGCTGCCCGGCGTCGAGACGATGGTCGGCCTGTTCGCCAACACCGTTCCCGTACGGGTGACGGCCCGCCCCGGCCAGTCGGTGGCCGCGCTGCTCGCGGACGTACAGGAGCGGCAGTCCGGGCTGATGCCGTACGAGCACGTCGGGCTCGCCGACATCCAGCGGCAGGCCGGCATCGGTGAACTCTTCGACACGGTGATGCTCTTCCAGAGCTACCCGATGGACGAGGACGAGCTGGCGGCGTCGCTGCCGGGCCTGCGGGTCGCGGACGCGGCCATCCGCTCCGTCACCCACTACCCGCTCGCCCTCGCCGTGCTGCCCGGCCCCGGCACCCGCCTCGCGCTGCGCTTCGACTACGCGCCCGACCTGTACGGGCCCGCCGACGCCGAACGGTTCGGGCGGCGCCTGCTGCGCGTCCTGGCGGCGATCGCCGCCGACCCCGCGCAGCCGCTCGCCCGCATCGGCGTGCTGGAGCCCACCGAGGCGCGGCTGCTCCAGGCGGCCGGGGAGGCCGCGGCAACCGCCGCACCGGCCCGCCCGGTCACCGACGCCGTCGAGGAGCGCGTACGGGAACTGCCCGACGACACCGCCGTGGTGTGCGGCGACGACGCCCTCACCTACCGGGAGCTGAACGCGCGGGCCAACCGCCTCGCGCACGCCCTCGTCGCCCACGGCGCCGGGCCCGGCCGCACCGTCGCCATCGCCCTGCCCCGCTCCACCGGCCTCGTCGTCGCGGCCCTCGCCGTACTGAAGTCCGGCGCGGCCTACCTGCCGGTCGACCCGGACCACCCCGCCGAGCGCAACACCGTCGTCCTGGAGGACACCCGGCCCGTCCTGGCGCTCACCACCACGGCCACCGACGCCGCGCTGCCGGACGCCGGACAGGCCCGCTGGATCATGGACAGCGCGGACGTCGCCGCGCTGCTGGCCGGCTTCCCGGACACCGATCCCACCGACGCCGGCCGGGCCCGCCCGATCAGCGCGGACGACGCCGCGTACGTCCTGTTCACCTCCGGCTCCACCGGCCGCCCCAAGGGCGTCGTGGTCACCCGGGGCGGCTTCGCCAACGTCGTCGAGGACATCCGGCACCGCTACGCCCTGGAGCGCGGCGAAACCCTGCTGAGCGTCACCACGTTCGGCTTCGACATCGCCAACACCGAACTGTTCGGGCCGCTGGTCAGCGGCGCCCGGCTGGTCCTCGCCGACCGGGAGACCGTACGCGACCCGGCCGCGCTGGGCCGCGCGGTCACCACGACCGGCGCCACGGTCCTGCAGGCCACGCCCAGCCTGTGGCAGGCCCTGGTCACCACGGCACCGGACGTGCTCGGCGGCGTCCGCGGCTTCGTCGGCGGCGAGGCCCTGAGCGAGCCGCTGGGCGAGGCGCTGCGCAAGGCCACCGCGAGCATCACCAACCTGTACGGGCCCACCGAGACCACCATCTGGTCCACCGGCGCCCCGCCGCTGGACGGCGTCCGCCCCGGCGCCCCCGCCATCGGCTTCCCGGTCGCCAACACCCGGCTGCACATCCTGGACGACTGGCTGCGGCCGGTCGCGCCCGGCGTCGTCGGCGAGCTGTACATCGCGGGCGACGGCCTCGCCCGCGGCTACCTCGACCGCCCCGGCCTGACCGCCGAGCGGTTCGTGGCCGACCCGGCCGACCCGGCGGGCGGCCGGATGTACCGGACCGGCGATCTGGTGCGCCTCGGCGCGGACGGGCAGGTGGAGTACGTCGGCCGCGCCGACCACCAGGTCAAGATCCGCGGCTTCCGCATCGAGCTGGGCGAGATCGAGAACGCCCTGGCGGGACACCCGGACATCGCCCAGGCCGTCGTCGCCGTACGCGAGGCACGCCCGGGCGAGGCCCTGCTGGCCGGCTACCTGACCCCGGCCGACGGCGCCGCCGCACCAGAGCCCGGCGCCCTCCGCGCCTACCTGGCGGAGCGAGTGCCCGAGTACATGGTCCCCGCCGCGTTCGTGACGCTGGAGGCCCTGCCGCTCACCCCGAACGGCAAGGTCGACCGCAAGGCGCTGCCCGACCCCGAACTCCGGTCCCGGAACACCGGGCGGGCCGCGCGCAGTCCGCAGGAGGACCTGCTGTGCCAGGTGTTCGGCGAGGTGCTGGGCCTCCCGCGGTTCGGGCCCGAGGACAGCTTCTTCGAGCACGGCGGGCACTCCCTGCTGGCCGCGCGCGTGGTCAGCCGCATCCGTACGGTCCTGGACACCGACGTCCCGGTCCGCGCGCTGTTCGAGGCCCCCACGCCCGCGGGCCTCGCCGAGCGGCTGCCGCGCGCCGGCGCCGCCCGCCCCGCGCTGCGACCGGGCGTCCGCCCCGAGGACGTACCGCTGTCCTACGCCCAGCTGCGGCTGTGGTTCCTCAACCGCCTGGACGGCGCGCACGGCACGTACAACATCTCGCTCGCCCTGCGCCTGACCGGTGACCTCGACCGGGACGCGCTGAGCGGCGCACTGAGCGACCTCGTGGGCCGCCACGAGAGCCTGCGCACGGTCTTCCCGGACCGCGACGGGACGCCGCGCCAGCACGTACTCGCGCTGGCGGAGGCAGAGTTCGGGCTGCGCGATCACACCACCGACGAGGCGCGGCTGAGCGGCCTGCTGGCCGGTGAAGCCGCCCGCGGCTTCGACCTGGCCCGCGAGATCCCGCTGCGCGCCGACCTGTTCCGGCTGTCCGCCACCGAGCACGTACTGCTGCTCGTCCTGCACCACATCGCGGGCGACGGCTGGTCCCTGACCCCGCTGGCCGGCGACCTCGCCCGCGCCTACACGGCACGGCGCGACGGCACGGCACCGGAGTGGTCCGAACTGCCCGTCCAGTACGCCGACTACGCGCTCTGGCAGCGCGAAGTGCTCGGCGACGAGGACGACACCGACAGCCTCACCGCCCGCCAGCTCGCCTACTGGAAGAACGCGCTGGCCGGGCTGCCCGAGGAGATCGAACTGCCCGCGGACTTCGCGCGTCCGGCCGTCGCCGGGCACGAGGGCGCCGAGCACGCCGCCGTCATCGGGCCCGACCTGCACCGCGCCCTGGCCGGGCTGGCCCGCGCACACGGCGTCAGCCTCTTCATGGTCGTCCAGGCCGCACTGGCCGCGCTGCTGACCCGCATGGGCGCCGGGGAGGACATCCCGCTCGGCAGCCCGATCGCGGGCCGTACGGACGAGGCGCTCGACGACCTGGTGGGCTTCTTCACCAACACCCTCGTCCTGCGTACGGACACCTCGGGCGATCCCGCCTTCACCGAACTGCTGCGCCGCGTACGGGAGACGGACCTTGCCGCGTACGAGAACCAGGACGTGCCGTTCGAGCGGCTGGTCGAGGTCTGCAACCCGGTCCGCTCGCTGGCCCGGCAGCCGCTGTTCCAGGTGATGCTGGCCTTCCAGAACACGGCGGAGGCCGAGGCCGCGCTGCCGGGGCTGACGGCGGCCGTGGAGCCCGTCGGCAGCGCCACGGCCAAGTTCGACCTGGCGTTCCAGCTGACCGAGCGCGCCACCGGGGCACGAGGCGGCGACGCGGGGGAGGAGTTCGGCGGGATCGACCTGCTCGTCGAGTACAGCACCCAGCTGTTCCGGCCGGAGACGGTACGGGCGCTCGCCGAGCGCTTCAGCCGCGTCCTGACCACCGTGGCCGCCGCCCCGAAGGCGCCGCTGAGCAGCATCGACATCCTGGGCGACGAGGAACGCCGGCGCGTCGTCACCGACTGGAACAGCGCCACCACCGAGGTGCCCGCCCGGACCGTCGCGCAGCTCTTCGAGGAGCACGCCGCCCGGCAGCCGGACCACGAGGCCGTCGCCTTCCGCGACGAGACGCTGACCTACGGGGAGCTGAACGCCCGCGCCAACCGGCTGGCCCGCGTGCTGACCGGGTACGGCGCCGGACCCGGCACCCTCGTCGGGCTGCTGCTGCCCCGCTCGGTCGAGATGATCGTCTCGGTCCTGGCCGTCCTGAAGTCCGGCGCGGCCTACCTGCCGCTCGACCCGGACTATCCGGCCGACCGGATCGCGTACATGGCCGGCGACGCCGGACCGGTCTGTGTGCTGGCGGCACCCGGGACGGCCGGGGCGCTGCGGGACAGCGGCGCGCAGGTGATCGAACTCGACGGCGGCCTCACGGGCCTCGCGGACCGCACGGTGGCGGACACCGACCTCACCGACGCCGACCGTACCCGTCCGCTGACCCGCCGCGACGCCGCGTACGTCATCTACACCTCCGGCTCCACCGGCCGTCCCAAGGG
Organism: Streptomyces sp. NPDC030165; assembly: GCF_055573595.1. Taxonomy (NCBI): domain Bacteria; kingdom Bacillati; phylum Actinomycetota; class Actinomycetes; order Kitasatosporales; family Streptomycetaceae; genus Streptomyces; species Streptomyces sp. NPDC030165. Next base: position 32,355 of record NZ_JBVIBD010000028.1, read on the forward strand.
CGTGGTCGTCGAGCACGCGGGCGTGGCCGCCCTCGCCGCCGACCACATCCGGCGCTTCGGACTCGGCGCGCGCTCCCGCGTGCTCCAGTTCGCCTCACCGAGCTTCGACGCGGCCACCGCCGAACTGTCGATGGCCCTGCTGTCCGGCGGCACGCTCGTCCTGGCCACCCCCGAGAGCCGCGGCCCCGGCGAACCCCTGGCCGACCTGATCACCCGTAACGGCGTCAACCTCGCCGTACTCCCCCCGGTCGTGCTGGCCGCGTTCCCCGAGGACGTCGCGCTCCCGGACGACCTCACCCTGATCACCGCGGGCGAGGCGCTGCCACCCGAGGTCGCCGCCCGCTGGTCGGCCGGCCGGGCCCTGTACAACTGCTACGGGCCCACCGAGTCCACCGTCTGCGCCACCTCCAGCGATCCGCTGACCGGCGACGGCAAACCGCCCATCGGCCGGCCGCTGTACAACACCCGCACCTACGTCCTGGACGGCCGGCTGAACCCGGTGCCGCCCGGCGTGACCGGCGAGCTGTACCTGGCCGGCGCCCAGCTGGCGCGCGGCTACCTCGGCCGCCCCGGCCTGACCGCCGCACGCTTCGTGGCCGACCCGTTCGGCCCGGCGGGCGCCCGGATGTACCGCACCGGCGACCTGGCGCGCTGGACGCCGGACGGCAGCCTCGAATACGCCGGACGCGTCGACCACCAGGTCAAACTGCGAGGCTTCCGGATCGAACTCGGCGAGATCGAGAGCGCGCTGGCCGCACACCCCGGCATCGCCCGGACGGTCGCCGACGTACGGGAGGACCGGCCCGGCGACCGGCGACTGGCCGCCTACCTCGTCCCCGAGGACGCGCCGGTGCCCGCCGCCGCACTGCGCGAGCACCTGTCCGGGCTGCTGCCCGACTACATGGTCCCCGGCGCCTTCGTGACGCTGGACACCCTGCCGCTCACCCCGAACGGCAAGGTCGACCGCAAGGCCCTGCCCGCCCTCGACACCACCGCGGCGGCCGTGCACGGCCGGGCCCCGCGCACCGCCCACGAGACGCTGCTGTGCCAGGTCTTCGCCGAGGTCCTGAACCTGCCGGAGGTCGGCGCCGAGGCCGACTTCTTCGAGCTGGGCGGCGACAGCATCCGCTCCGTCCAGGTCGTCGGCCGGGCCCGCAAGGCCGGACTCGGCCTCGCGCTGCCCGACGTCTTCCGGCACAAGACCGTCGAGGCGCTGGCCGCCGCCCTGGAGCGGGCCGACCGCGCGGCCGGCACCACATTCCTGGACCGCGTACGGCAGCGGCTCGACGACCCGACCGCCGACGACGCGCCGCTCGACCCGTACGGCCCGGTGCTGCCCCTGCGCACGAGCGGCGACCTGCCGCCGCTGTTCTGCGTCCACGGCGGCATGGGCTTCGCCCTGCCCTACCTCGGCCTCACCGCGCACATCGGCGAACGCCACCCGGTGTACGGGCTCCAGGCGCCCGGCCTCACCGGTACCGGTGGTGGCGCGGGCTCCGATCCGCTGCCGCAGAGCATCGGCGAGGCCGCGGCCACGTACGTCGAGCGCCTGCGGAAGATCCAGTCGGCCGGCCCTTACCACCTGCTCGGCTGGTCGTACGGCGGCATCGTCGCCCACGAGATGGCCGTCCAGCTGGAGGCCGCGGGCGAGGAGGTGGCCCTGCTCGCCAACCTGGACAGCTACCCGGCCGATCTGGCCGAGCCCGTCCCCACGGACGCGGAGCTGCTGAGCGCCGTCCTCGAATACTGCGGCCTGGAGCACGACGCGCCCGGGCCGGGCGGCACGGGCGGCCCGACGCCCGCGTCGGTCCGCGACGCCTTGCGCCGCGCCGACAGCCCGCTGGGCGACCTGGACATCCCCCGGCTCCTGGACGTCATGCGCAACCACGTCCGCCTCGTACGGGAGCACACGCCCGGGCGCGTACGGGCACCGATGCACCTGTTCGTCGCGGAACTGGGCCTGCCCGCTGAGGAATCCGCCGCCCGGCCCGGCCGGTGGTCCGCGCACACAGACGGCGGCCCGGTCGTCCACCCGGTCCCGTGCGGCCACGAATTCATGATGCATTCCGGGCCGCAGGCCGTCATCGGCCGCACCGTCACCGCCGAACTCGGCCGCCTGCACACCTGATCCACGCCCGTACCCGACCCCACTCAAGGAGAACCCCATGGCGAACCCCTTCGACAACGAAGACGGCACCTTCCACGTCCTGGTCAACGACGAGGGCCAGCACTGCATCTGGCCCGTCTTCGCCGACGTACCGCCCGGCTGGAAGGTGACCCTCGAAGCGCGCCCGCGCGCCGAGGCACTGGCCGCCGTCGAGCGCGACTGGACCGACATGCGGCCCAAGAGCCTCGTCACCGCGCACTCCGGCAGCTGACCGCGATGGGGGCGGACACCGCGGTCTACGCGGAAGGGCTGCACAAGCGCTACAAGAGCCACCACGCGCTGCGCGGCGTCGACCTGTCGGTGGCCGCCGGCTCGGTGCTCGGCGTGCTCGGCCCCAACGGGGCGGGCAAGACGACGACCGTACGGGTGCTGTCCACGCTGCTGGCGCCGGACGCGGGACACGCGACCGTCGCCGGGTACGACGTGGTGCGCCAGAGCAAGGAGGTGCGCCGCCGGATCGGCCTGGCCGGGCAGTACGCGGCCGTCGACGAACTGCTCACCGGCCGCGAGAACCTCGTCCTGCTCGGCCGGCTGCTGCGCCAGGGCCGGCGCGGCGCCCGGCAGCGGGCCGCCGAACTGCTCGCGCGGTTCGAGCTGGAGCACGCCGCCGACCGCCCGGTGGGCACGTACTCGGGCGGGATGCGGCGCCGACTCGACCTGGCCACCTGCATCATCGCCCGGCCGCCGGTGCTGTTCCTGGACGAGCCGACCACCGGCCTGGACCCGACCAGCCGCACCGTGCTGTGGAAGGTGGTGCGCGACCTCGTCGACGAGGGCATCACCGTGCTGCTCACCACGCAGTACCTGGAGGAGGCCGACCAGCTGGCCGACCAGATCGTGGTGATCGACACCGGCCGGGTGATCGCCGCGGGCACCCCGGCCGAACTCAAGCGCGCCGTCGGCACCGACCACCTCCAGGTCGCCGTGGCCCGCCCCGGCCAGCTGTCCGCCGCGCTGTCCGCCGTCTCCCCCCTGACCGGGGCCGAGCCGGTGGTGGACACCGAGGCGCTGCGGCTGACCGTCCAGCTCGACGCCGGTCTGGAGAGCGTCGCGGCCCTCGCGGGCGCGCTGCGGGCCGCGGGCGTCGAGGTCACCGACTTCGAGGTGCGGCGTCCCACCCTCGACGACGTGTTCTTCCAACTGACCGAGCGTAGTGAGCCGAAGGTGGGCGTCCATGAGTGAACTCCGCGTCGCGACCGTGCCGCCGGGCGGTGCGTTCACCGGCCTGGCCGACACGGCCGCCCTGGCCGGGCGGCACCTGCTGCACCTGCGGCGGGCGCCGGGGAAGTTCCTCGGCATCGTGATGAACCCGCTGATCCTGCTGATCGCGGTGGGCTACCTGTTCCGCAACTCCATCTCGGTGCCCGGCAGCGGCAACTACCAGGAGTACCTGATGGCCGGTGTGGCCGTGCAGGTCGGCCTGGCGAGCATCGGGCCCACCGCCATCGGCGTGGCGATGGACATGCGGGGCGGCCTGGTCGACCGCTTCCGGTCGCTGCCGGTCTCCCGTACGGCCGTACTGGTCGGCCAGACGCTCTCCGACCTGATCGTCTCGGCGCTCGGCCTGGTGATCGTGATGCTGGTGGGCCTGGCCGTCGGCTGGCGGCCGCACGCGGACCCGCTGTCGGTGGCGGGCGGCTTCGCGCTGATCCTCGCCTTCATCTACGCGATGCTCTGGGTGGGCGTGCTGCTCGGCCTGCTCCTGCGGTCCCCGGAGACCATCGACTCGGTCGGCGCGATCGTGCTGGTGGCGTTCTCGTTCCTGTCCAACGCCTTCTTCTCCGTCCAGGGTCTGCCGTCGTGGATCCGGCCGCTGGCCGAGTGGAACCCGGTCAGCTCGGTCGTCACGGCCTGCCGCACCCTGTGGGGCAACCCGGTCGTGGCCGGCACGGGGTTCCCGGCGGAGCACCCGGTCCTGGTGACGGCGGGCACGCTGGCCGTACTGCTGGCCGTGTGCGTACCGCTGAGCCTGCGGGCGTACCGCAAGGCGTGACGGTGTGTCGGCGGGGCGCCTCGGGAGGACGGCGGGGCGGGGCGCCCCGGAAGCTCGTGTGAGCCTCGCAGTTGCGCCCCGCCCATCTCAGCTGACAAAGCGAGCAGCTGGACATCCGTTCAGGCCCGCGCGTCCAGCACCGGGTCCTGGGCGAGTACGGACTGGTACAGCTCGCGCAGCGAACGCCCGACGTCCAGCCCCAGTTCGTCCACCAGCCAGGCGCGGGTGCGCTGGTACACGTCCAGCGCCTCGCTCTGTCTCCCGCAGCGATAGAGCGCGATCATCAACTGCTCGCTGAACCGCTCCCGTCCGGGGTGCGCCACGACCAGCTCCTGGAGGTCGGCGATCACTTCGCGTTCGCCGCCGGTGTGCAGCTTCACCATCACCAGGTCCTCGCGGATGGTCATCAGCCGCTCTTCGAGCTGCGCGGCCGTGGAGCGGCAGAGCACCCCTTCCCCCGCGTCCAGCAGGGCGGGCCCCCGCCACAGTTGCAGGGCCTCCTTCAGTACCTCGCCCGCCCGCGCGGGGGCCTCGCGGAGCAGTTCCGCGCCCTGGGAGGCCAGCCGCAGGAAGCGGGCGGCGTCCGTGGACTCCGGCGGTACGGCGAGCAGGTAGCTGTTGTTGGCCGTCACGACCACGTCGTTGGGATGCGCTCCCAGGTCCCAGGCCTCCAGCTGCTTGCGCAGCCGTACGGTGTTGGCGTGCAGCGCGTTCCTGCTGTTCGCCAGGTCCTTGTCCGGCCACAGCTCACCGACCAGCGTGTCCCAGGAAACCGTCCGCCCGGCGTGCAGCGCCAGTACGGATAACAGTGTGCGAACTTTCTTCGCCCGAATCCGGTAGGTCTTTCCCCCGTGTTCGACGCCCATCGGGCCAAGAACATTGATCAGCACCGGTTTTCCCATCCCCGCTGGTGCGCGTAGAGCCGCATCTGCCGGCGACTGCCTTCCGGTCCAGCAGGGAGCGGAAGCTCATCGGCAGCGCCCTACCCCCTGGGCTCCCGCTGCCATCGCGAATGCCAACGCTACGTACGCAGCTTGATTCTTGAAGCTTTTTGACACTCTCTTTGATGGTCTATACCTAGACCATTGAGATCTTCCCGTCTTCGATGATGCCTGTCAAGCGTCGGGAAAGGTGCATAAATCCGCTAAAGAACAGGGAAACGCCTGAGATTTAAAGTCATCTTAGCCAAGTCCTCCTGTCCGGACCGCCCGTGGCGTGCCGTCCGCCCGCTCCCGGCCCCGCATCCTTCCCCGAGGGCCGGGATCATTGCCCACAAGCCCGACAAGAGACCGGAGCAGCTGATTCCACAAGCCGTCCGGCGTATATTTCCCGCAACGAATTCTTCACCTGGCCGACCCATTCAACGGTCAACTACACGCGGTGGCGAATACGTCCGGAGCCCATTTACGCGGCTTCCCGACGCCGACGTATTACGCCGGGGACAGCCGCCGAAATCCCGCACCCGCCTGCGCCCTTGCCGCCCCCGCCACGCCCCCTACCCCTTACCGGCCTTCCTCCGGTCGAACCAGACCGTGGCCAGCGTCGGCACGATTCCGGCCCAGAACAGCACCTGCGGAACAGTTCGTTCCGTCCACGGCATTTGGGCGATCAGCAGGGCGCAGAACATCGCCCAGGCGCCCTGCGCGAGCACGACGCGGGCCCAGCGGGCACGGCGCACCAGCGACCGTACGTTCAGCTGAACGCCGGTCCGCAGCCGCCGGTACCGCAGGAGCGCGCCGAAACCCCAGAGCGCCGCCATCGGTACGAGTGTCCAGAGCCGGTTGCCGAGCGGCACCGGCAGGGCCCGCGGCACCTCCCCGTCCTGGGGGAAGAGGTCGAGCAGCACCCCCGCCTCCGCCACGCACAGCAGCGCCAGCCAGCGCGTGCCGCGCAGCAGCCGGTAGGTCGCCGCGTCCAGCCCGCCGCGCAGCCACTGCGATGCGGGGAGGGTGGAGAGCGCGTCGGCGTACAGGTCGGCCGCCGCCGCGGCCTTCACACCGGGAGCGTTCGCGGCGCTGTCCGTCTGCATGACCACGGCGAGCGGGTTCGCCGGGTCGAGCCGGCGCAGGGTGACGAGCGTCTGCCGCGCCCGCTCGTGGTCCCCGGCGATGAGCGCGGCCTTGTAGAGCGACTCGTAGGCCCTCGGCTCCTCGGGCGCGAGCCGTACGGCCTCCAGCCCGAAACGCACCCCTTCCCGCCGGTCGCCGTCGGACAGCCAGGGCTGGATCTCGGCGAGCGTCCCGTACGCGGTCCAGCGGAGCGGGTCGACGCGTATCGCCTCCCGCAGTACGGCGCCGGTCTCCTCCATGCGGCCGGCCGCGCGCAGGGCACGGGCCCGCATGTGCAAAGTGGCGTAGTCCCGCGGTGCCAGCGTCAGCGCGCGCTCGGACACCTCGACGGCCCGGTCAGGCTGCTGGGCGGCGAGGTGGCAGCGCGTCAGCTCCAGCAGCGCCCACAGGTCCTCCGGCTCTTCCCGCAAGCGGGAGCCGAGTACGGCCTCGGCCTCGTCGTACCGGCCGAGGTCGACCAGCATCTCGCCCCGGTCCACCAGCGGATGCTGGCTCATCACAGCTTCCGCTTCTTCTTCAGGTACGCGAGCAGATCGTCGTACGTACCGCCCTCGTTGGCGAACATCGCCACATTCCGCGCGGACGAGAACCACGCCCCGGTCGAAGGCACCACCGCCTTCACCGCGCCCAGCAGGTCCTTCATACCGATCATGCGGACGGTGCCGGTGCGCGCCGAGTCGAGCAGCGCCGTCTCGGCCGCGCTCTCGCAGACATGGGCGAGATCGGCGCCCGAGAGGCCGTCGGTGGCCTTCGCCAGCCTGCCGAGGTCGACGTTCTCGATCGGCCGGTCGCGCAGGTGGTAGCGGAGGATCGCCTCGCGCGCGGGAGCGTCGGGCGGCAGTACGAGCAACGTGCGGTCGAGGCGGCCGGGGCGGCGCAGGGCGAGGTCCACGTCCCAGGGCAGGTTGGTGGCGGCCAGCACGAAGACGCCCTCGTTGGCCTGCGCGTCGATACCGTCCAGCTCGGTCAGCAGCTGGTTGACCGTGTTGCGCATCCCGCTGTGCTGCGTACGGCTGCGCTTGCCGCCGAGCGCGTCCAGCTCGTCGAGGAAGACCACGCAGGGCGCCTGCCGACGGGCCGCCGCGAAGATCTCGTGCATGTTGCGCTCGGAGTTGCCGATCCACATGTCGAGCACGTCGTTGACCGACACCGACAGGAAGCTCGCCCCCAGTTCACCGGCGACCGCACGGGCGATGAACGTCTTGCCGCAGCCGGGCGGCCCGTACAGCAGCAGCCCGCCGCGCAGACTCTTGCCGTACAGCCTGCGCAGCTCCGGATTGCGCATCGGCGCCAGGAACGCGGCCTCCAGCCGGTCCTTGACGTCCTGCATACCGCCGACGTCCGCCAGCCGTACCGTCCCAGGGGCGTCCACCTCCCAGGCCTCCGCGTCGCCGGGGTCGCCGCTCCCGTCCACGGTCAGCGGGCTCTCCGCGGACGACGGGCTCTCCACGAACCGGGGCGGCACCACGTCGCGCACCTGCCCTTCGGCGGCCCGCCAGTCGAAACCGTCACGCGGGCCGTCGGCGGGCTTCTCCCGTACCGGCGCAGCCGTCTCCACCGGGGTGGCCGTCTCCACCGGGGTGGCCGTCTCCACCGGCGTGGACGTCTGCACCGAGGTGGTCGCCCCCTGGACCGGTCCGGGTGCCGGAACCCCCATGGCCCGCCCCATCAGCTCCCGGGCCTTCTCGTCCCCGGGCGCGTGCTGCAACGCGACCGCCACTTCGGCGACGGCGGCGTCCTGCCGCCCCGCCCCCAGCAGCAGCTCCGCGAGGTGCAGCCGTAGCGGCACGTCCCCCGGTGCCCCCGCGACGGCCGCACGCAAACTCTGGATCAGCGACGAGTCCTCCGACATGCCCACAGCCTATGCAGCGCACCGATCCCGCCCGGCGCGGGGAGCCCGGCAGCGGCCCGAAGATCACGTACGGCCTCCCGCAGCGTTTCATGTATAGGGCATCATCTCTGCATGCTTGCCTTTCACGGGAGCACGGTTCGACACCGAGCACGACAGTTATGGAGCGTCCCAACGTGACTGCCAGAGCTTTCACTTCGCGCGTAGCGGCCGTCGCCGGCGGCACCCTGCTCGCTCTCTCCCCCCTGACCGCTCAGGCCGCTCAGGCCGTTCAGGACACGTTCCCCACGCAGAACGCACCCTCCACCCAGACCCCGCCGGTCCCCCGCCCCACCCAGACCGCCCCCGTCATCGCGGCCAAGGGCGCGTCCCTGGCCGACGGCGCGACCGGCAAGACCCTCTTCGGCAAGGACGCGGACACCGTCCGCCCCATAGCCAGCACCGCGAAGATCATGGTTGCGTCCGTGGTGCTCGACACCAAGGGCGTCGACCTGGAGCGGCAGGTCCCCATCAAGCAGGAGTACCGGGACTTCGTCGCCCAGCACGGCTCCAGCACCGCGGACCTCCAGACCGGCGACAAGGTCACCGTCCGCCAGCTCCTCTACGCCACCCTCCTGCCCTCCGGCGCGGACGCCGCGTACGCCCTTGCCGACACCTTCGGCACCGGCGCCACCAGCACCGAACGCACCGCCTCCTTCATCACCCGCATGAACCACAAGGCCGCCGGGCTCGGCCTCACCCACACCACGTTCGACTCCTTCGACGGCGCGGGCACCGACGCCGGCACGCCCAACGAGCTGGCCAGGCTCGCCCGTTACGCCATGAAGAACGACACCTTCCGTACGGTCGTCAAGACCAAGCAGTACAAGGGCGAGGCGCCCGCGGCCAACGGCCGCACCCGCTACTACACCTGGAACAACACCAACCAGCTGCTCGGCTCCTACGACGGCGTCATCGGCATCAAGACCGGCACGACCACCCCGGCCGGCGACTGCCTGGTCTTCGCCGCCACCCGCGGCGACAAGACCCTCATCGGCACCGTCCTGAACAGCAAGGACCGCTACGCCGACGCCGCCAAGCTGCTCGACCACGGCTTCGGCACCACCAAGGCGAAGGCGATGAAGCTGCGCGCCCTCCCGGCGAACACCCAGCGCGACTGATCACTCCGCCCGGCACGGGACGAAGGGCGCGGCCACCGGCATGGTCGCGCCCCGTACGTTCCGGAACCGCCCCCGCTCACCGCTCCCAGTACTTCGCCACCGCCTGCGCGTACGCCACCCGGTGGTCGAGCTGATCGCCCCGCGCCCGGAAGCGGCCGCGCGCGGATTCGGTCAGGACCGACCGGCCGAAGAGTTCACCCGGCCGCTTCCAGGCCGTTCGCAGTGGGGAGCCGACGTCTTCGGAGGGGAGGTCGGAGAGCGCGAGGCCGACCAGGTAGAGCAGCACGAACGGCAGCAGTACCAGACACAGCAGCAGCGACGGCACGGTGCCCTCGCGGCCGCGCAGCACCGTCCCGTCGGGCAGGTGGATCTCGTACGCGGGGCGCCACCGCTTCTTCCGGGGCGGCAGGCGGAGTTCGGCCAGGTGCTGGTGGTCCGGGGTGAGAACGGCGAGGCGGCCGCCGTCCGTCCGGACGACCACGGCGAGCGGCGAGGCGCCGGACGGGTCGGCGGCGAGGGTGAAGCGCGGCTTGCACCCCTTGGGGACGGAGTGGCCGTCGGGAGCGCCCCGGCGTACGTGGACGGGGGCGGCACCCCGGGGCCGCAGCTCGTAGGCCTTGGGATCGGGGTGGCGGGTGAAGGCGAGTGTCATGGAGTGATCCGTCTCGTCGCGTCGGTCAGGTGCCGGAAGATACCGCCGCCCTAGGGCGTTTCTGATGGATCTCCGTGGCCTCGCGACGCCCGGCACGCACTCTCGCCGCACGGCGCGAAGGGACAGGTGGCTCCGCCACATGACCCTTCACACCGCACTCCCCCAAGCTCTTCGAGCAGGGGGGACCCCCAAGCGCACGCACCGAACGCCGCTCGATGCCCTCCACGGAGATCCATCAGTAACGCCCTAACCGAACACCGCGCGCACGCCGCCGGGCGCCGGCGCTTCCGCACGGTCCTCGTCCTCCGCCTGCGCCGCCGGGCGGATGTCCAGGCTCTCCCCGACCTGCCGCAACAGGCCGGTGTACCGCGGCAGGTCGGCGAAGCACGGCGTCGAGAGGGCGAGCACCACCAGCCAGCCGCGCACCGGAGCCGGTACGTACAGCTCGACATGGGCGAACTCCAGTACCGGAAGGATGCCCGTACCCTCCGTCTCCGTGGCGTGCAGGGAGAGCACGGCGGGGCCGCAGGGCAGGTCCACCCGGTCGACGCTGCGGTGCTCTTCGAGGGCGAGGCCCTCCTGGAGCGAGGCGGCGACGATGTCCGGGGCGTCCGGGTCCACGGCCTCCGCCCGTACGAGCAAGTGAGCGGTGCTCGCCGCGCCGTCCTCCGTCTCGTAGAGGGCGACCGACGCGTGAAGGACGTCGTCGGCGGTCAGCGCGGCCGTGAGGTCGGAGTACACCAGGGCGGTGGTCTCGCGCTGGAACTCCGTACCGCCCGGCCAGATCTTCTCCGCCAGCTCCCACAGGGCGGCGTCGAGGACGTCCGGGGGAAGGTGCAGCGGCAGCTCGTGGAAACCCTCCGGAGTGTCCAGGGTGAGCGACACGCTCTGCGGAGACGCGGTCATCAGAGCCTCCCCGCGGCCGGCGTACCGGGATCGGTGAGCTGGTTGTGGGCGCCGATGGCGATGCCCGGCACCTGCTGGGCCACCTGCGGGCCCCTGGACCACCAGGAGACCGGGTCGATGGAGCCGTCGGCCCGCAGCGCCCCGCGCAGCGACGACTTGATCCCCTCGGGGGTCAGGCTGCTCTCCAGGACCTTGTTGAGGCCCTTGCTGATGCCCGCCTCCTTGATGCTCGCCCCCGCCACGTCCTGGACATGGCTGTTCCACGCCAGCTTCATGCGGTTGCCGAAGCCGGTCGTGGTGAAGACCTTGCTGCCGCCGACGTACTCCTTGCCCATCCCGAGCAGCGACTTGCCCTCCAGGGCCCGGCCGGTGAATCCGGCGTCCCGCAGGGCGCGGATCTTGTTGACCTTGTCGATCGAGGCGACGGTACGGCCTTCCACCTGCGCCAGCTTCATGGGCACCTTGGCGCCCTTCATCGCGACGGAGCCGAACTTCCCGAACGGGATCACGCCGATGCCGTCCCCCACCAGGTCCATCACGCTCACGTTCGCGCCGCCCAGCTTCGCCGCCCCGTGCGTGGCCAGGGCGCCGAGGGAGGCGCCCGCGCTGGCGAGGGCCAGGGCGCCGGACAGCGGCGGGCACCACAGCGTCAGCAGGGAGGCGACGCCCAGGATGCTGGAGGCGATCGAGAGCCAGTCGCCGATCTGCTTCAGCAGGTCGGCGTGCTTGGTGCACCACTCCTGGATGCTGTGGCCCATGCTGGTGAAGAAGTCACCGAGGCTCTCCCAGAACCCCGGGTCGGGAGCCTTCTCCGTGGCGCGCCGGATGCGCTCGGCGATGTTGCGGGCCTCGTCCTGGTGGTTGCCGAGGAGACCCTCGGCCTTCTTGACGATCGCCTCCAGCTCCTGGGTGGCGGTGTCCAGCTGACTGCGGGCGGAGTCGAGGGCGGCGTCCGCCTTGTTCAGCCGGGCGCTGGCCGCGTCGATCTTCTTCTGCGCGGCGTCCAGGGCGGCCTGGTCGGTGTAGTACGTGCCGGCCAGCCGCAGGTCCGGGTCGGCCGCGGCCTGGTTGTACGCGCCGACCGCGCGCTCGTTCTCCTTCTTGCGGGTGGCGACCGTCTGCTTGGCCGCGGCGGCCTCCGCCTCGTACTGCTTGCCCTTGGTCTGGTACGAGGACAGTGCGGTGTGCCAGGCGCGGAGCTGGGTGACGGCGTCGCCCATGGCGTCGCGGCTGTCGCTCACGTACTTCGGAAGATCACCGACCTTCTCCGAGAACGCCTTCGCCGCGTCACCCTCCCAGTCGCCGCCGCCCTTGCCGATGCGGGAGAGCACGGAGTGGGCCGAGTCCAGGGAGCGCTTGGCCGCGTCGAGCTTGCTGTTGAGGGCGTCGACGGAGCCCAGATCGCCGGGCGCCGGATTGAATCCGAGCGCCGGGAAGTCCTGCTGAGTCATCGGGTCACCTGCCGGAGGTCATGGAGCGCGGAACACTGCGTACGGACCTGCACATCACGCCGCCTTCTTGGCGTTCTTCGCGAAGGCGTCGCGCAGCGCGTGCTCCAGCGACTCGTAGTTCTGCTTGACCTGCTTCAGCTTCTCCTCGATGGCCTGGGTGCCGTCGGCGATCTTCTTGATCGCGTTGTCCCAGCTGTCATGGAACTCGTCGCAGGCGTTGTCCAGCGCCTCGGCCCCGGTCGATTTCGGGCCGGTGTCCTTCAGCGCGCTCAGCGCCTTGCGCATGTTGTCCTGACTGTCGTGCAGGTCCTTCAGCAGGCGTCCGAGATTCTCCGCCTCGACCTTGAAATAGCTGCCCATGCACCCTCCTTGGCGTCCCCACGTCTAGGCACAGCTGCCCCACACGTTACCGCCGGGCGGTGCGTCCGACCGCACAAGGAGCAGCAGGAACGTTCCGGCGGGCGCGGTGCGGGAAGGAACCGAGGCCCTGCCTCAGCCTGCGCGATCCGCGCGGAGCCGGCCCGCACACGCTCCCGCGCGCCCCCTCTTCCACCGCGTGGGCTGCACGAACAGCACGTCGAGGCTGCCGGGACGATCAGCACCCCACCGAAGAGCGGACCCGCGTCCGGTACTCCATCGGATAGAAGCGCAGCGCCTTCTCGCACACCCCCGACCGCAGCCCATTGGCGACCCGGCCCACCAGAAGGAAGAGCACCCACAATCCGGCGAGCAGGGGCAGCGTCACGACGAAGGACGGCGCGGCTCCGGCGGGCCACAGGAATGGCACGGCGAGCAGGAGAACGCCGACGGCGAGGCGTACGGCGACGTGAGGCTTCAGGCGGGCGGCATGGGGCTTCAGGACGCGGCCGGCATCGGGTGCTGCCGGGTCACTCATCTCACTCACCGGGCTCCTGAGACCTCAACCCGAAAACGCCACGAGCGGCGCCTACCGCTTCAGAGCCCGGTACCGCTTCAGCAGGGCCGTGAGTTTCGCGGGGTCGGCTCCGGCGTTCAGTTCCTCGACGAGATCGTCCGGGCACAGTTCGTAGAGGTCGCCCCACCAGCGGCGTCCCCGGTTGTCCCGGATCCGGTAGCCACCGGGGACTCCTCGGGCGACGTACCGCCTTCTGGCCATGGGTCTCCTGGGGTCTCCTGCGGAGCGCTTGGGTAACACAAAGGCCCAGCCGGGGAATTGTTCCTCTGGGCCGGGCCTGAGTCGCTGGAGCGGGTGACGGGAATCGAACCCGCGCTCTGAGCTTGGGAAGCTCATGTTCTACCATTAAACTACACCCGCTTGAGCGCCGCCCGTAGTAAGGGCGGTGCAGCGTCGCACACTCTACCTCATCGCAGACCCCCGGTGCAGTTGGCCGTGGGGTCCGGTCGTGTGTGGGGGGTGGGTTGCGGTGTGGGGTGCGGGAGTTGGGGCGTACGGTGGGGGCGCGGAGTGCCGTGTGTGGTGGCGCCCAGTTCATCCCCTAATGTGGCTTTTGTTGTCCACGCATTCGGGAGAGGACTTGATGGAGCGCACCGTCGTACGTTGTGCCGAAGGGCACGTGTTCAGCACCGCTTCGTTTCCCATGCAGACCACGGACCGGCTCGGCCCCGGCCGGCTGCTGCGGTGTCCGCGCTGTGCGCGGCTGCGGCATTCGGTGCCGGTGGAGTGCGAGAAGCGCTGAAGCCGAGGTCGCCGGGCCCTGACCGCGCGCTGTGATGGCGGCGGTCCCGTGGTGGGCCGGAGGCGGAGCGGACGGCAGCCGGTGGAGCGGCTGCGAGAGCTGTGAACGTTGTGGGCGAGGGCCCGGTCCCCTGTGGTGGGGGCCGGGCCCTCGCCGTACCGGCGGGCGGGCCGGGTGGGGCGGTGGTGTGCGGGAAGGGTGGGGCCGGGCGCGTATCCTCGATGCGTGCTTCTCTCAGACAAGGACATCCGGACCGAGATCGACGCGGGCCGGGTCCGCATCGATCCCTACGACGAGTCGATGGTGCAGCCGTCGAGTATCGATGTGCGCCTCGACCGGTTTTTCCGGGTGTTCGAGAATCACCGGTACCCGCACATCGACCCTGCCGTGGAGCAGCAGGATCTGACGCGCGAGGTGACGCCGGAGGGGGACGAGGCCTTCATCCTGCACCCCGGTGAGTTCGTGCTCGCCTCGACGTACGAGGTCATCACGCTCCCCGACGACCTCGCGTCGCGGCTGGAGGGCAAGAGCTCGCTGGGCCGGCTGGGGCTGCTGACGCACTCGACCGCCGGCTTCATCGACCCGGGTTTCAGCGGGCATGTCACGCTGGAGCTGAGCAATGTCGCGACGCTGCCGATAAAGCTGTGGCCGGGCATGAAGATCGGCCAGCTGTGCATGTTCCGGCTGACGTCGGCCGCCGAGCACCCGTACGGCTCCGAGAAGTACGGCTCGCGGTATCAGGGCCAGCGGGGGCCGACGCCCTCGCGGTCGTTCAAGAATTTTCATCGGACACAGGTCTGAGGGTGCGAGAGAACCAGTGAGTGGTGTGCGGGAGAACCTGACGTACGAGCGCTTCGGCGGCGCGATTCGTGAGCTGGCGCAGACGATCGCCGACGACGGGTACGAGCCCGACATCGTGCTGTCGATCGCGCGCGGTGGCGTCTTCGTGGCCGGCGGTCTGGCGTACGCGCTGGACTGCAAGAACATCCACCTGGTGAACGTGGAGTTCTACACCGGGGTCGGTACGACGCTGGAGATGCCGGTCATGCTGGCGCCCGTACCGAACGCGATCGACTTCTCGGACAAGAAGGTGCTGATCGCGGACGACGTGGCCGACACCGGCAAGACGCTGAAGCTGGTGCACGACTTCTGCCTGGGGACGGTGGCCGAGGTCCGCAGCGCGGTGATCTATGAGAAGTCGCACTCGCTGGTGAAGTGCGAGTACGTGTGGAAGCGCACGGACGAGTGGATCAACTTCCCGTGGAGCGTCGAGCCGCCGGTGGTGCGGCGCGAGGGGCAGATCCTCGACGCCTGAGGGGGCGGTCCGGGGACCGTAAGGGTTCGAGTCCGGCCGGGTGGCCGGGCGGAGGAAGCGCATCGGGCGGTGACGGCCCGGTGCGCTTCTTGTCGTCCGTGACGAGACGCTCCGGCTGTTTCCGGCGTGCCCGCCGTGTTTAGAGGGCGGCCTGTGTTTTCGGGCCAATTCCGTTCCGGGTGTTCCACCGGTCACTACCTCCGAGTAGAAACCGGCGGTGACAGCAGACCGGAGGGGAGGCCCAAGGGTGCGTGCGAGAGCGGGGCGGCTGATGGCCGCCGCAGCGGCGTTGGCGGTGGGGTTCGGCGGAACGGGTGTGGTCGCGGGGGTGGGCGCCGGTACGGCGGTGGCCGCCCGGGCGGGGACCGCGGCGGCCAAGCCGCTGCCGCCCGAGCTGGAGAAGATCCGGGCGGCCGAGGCCGTGAAGCTGTACGGGGACGCGGCCGAGCGGCCGGTCGGACAGCGCAAGACCTCGCTGATCTCGCTGGGGGACAGTGAGATATCGGGCGAGGGCGTCGGGACGTACGAGCAGGGGACGGACGGGCCCGACAACTGGTGTCACCGTTCGCCCGACGCGGCCATCCACCGCACGGGCATCGGGGCCGACGTGACGTACAACGTCGCCTGTTCCGGTGCGTACACCGGCAACATCAACATCGGCGGGACCAAGCAGTACGCCGACGAGCCGGTGCAGAGCGACAGCCTGGCGATCAAGGCCCGCAACACCCGGCTGAAGATGGTGCTGCTGGTCGCCGGGGCCAACGACGACCTGCAGTTCGGGCCGGTGATGACGGACTGCGTCACGCGCTGGTTCACCTTGCAGGGCCCGTGCGAGCCCAAGTACGACCCGGGGTGGCAGGGCCGGGTCGACGCGCTGGTGCCCAAGGTCGAGAAGAGCGTGCGTGACCTGCGGACCGTGATGCGCGACGCGGGGTACGCGGACAGCGACTACAAGCTGGTCGTGATGGGCTACCCGAGCCCCATCGGGCCGGACATCAAGGACAACCCGAACTTCCCGGGCAAGCTGCCGGGCGGGTGCACGGGCTACACCTCCGACTCCGCGTGGGGACGGAACGTTGCCGTTCCGACGTTCGAGAAGGGCATGCGGAAGGTCGCCGCGCAGACCGGCGCCACGTACCTCGACAACTCGCGGCTCTTCCACGGGCACGAGGTGTGCATGGAGGACACCTGGGCCCGCGGGCTGTACGTGAACCTGACGAACCCGTTCCCGCCGGACGCCAACTCCGTACGGCAGTCCTTCCACCCGAACGCGCGCGGCCACGGCGCCTTCGCCTCCTGCCTCACGCAGCTGTACGCGTCGGACCGGCGCGAGGCGTCCTGCGCCGACCCGGCGAGCACCGGGCAGCCGAAGCTGTACCCGCTGGCCTGGGACGACGTGTACAAGCCACTGAAGAACGCCGGGACCGGCAGCTGCGTGGACGCCAAGGGCGCGAGCAGCGGTAACGGTACGGCGGTGGTGGGCTGGGACTGCAACGGCCAGCGCAACCAGGACTGGTGGCAGGACGCGGAACGGCGCTCCGTGCACGTGGGGCTGACGCAGGACCGCTGCCTGGACGTGCCGGGCGCGAAGTACGAGGCCGGGACCGGCCTGGTGCTGTGGAACTGCTCGGGCGCGGCCAACCAGCAGTTCACGAAGGACGCCGCGAGCGGATCGGTCCGGCCGGCGGCCGCGCCGGGGCTGTGCCTGACGCTGGGCTCGGCCAAGGACGCGGTACGGCTCCAGAAGTGCGACGGGTCGGCGGCGCAGCGGTTCGCGTAACGGGCGCGCACACCCGCTCAGACGGAAGGCCCCGCTCCATACCCGGAGCGGGGCCTTCCGCGCGTGGCGCGGGCGTACGGCTAGAGTGTGCCCAGCTTGACCAGGGCCAGCAGCGCGACCAGCTGGATGGCGGAGGCGCCCAGCGCCTTGGGCCACGGCAGGTCGTGCGACTTGCTCACCATCGAGGTGAAGAGCGCGCCCGCGGCCAGCCAGGTGGCCCAGCCCACGATCTGCACCAGGGTGCTGTCGCCGCCCAGGAACATCGCGAAGAGCAGGCGCGGCGCGTCCGTGACCGACATGATCAGCATGGACAGGCCGACGGTCGGCTGCCAGGCGCCGTCGCCGCCGAGCTGGCGGGCGAGGGTGTGGGTGACCGCGCCCAGGATCAGACCGCCGATGACGAACATCACGGCGGTGATCAGCACCCACGGGATGCTGTTGGAGAGCGTGGCGTTCAGCACGTCCTCGCGGGCCTTGTCGAAGCCGAAGACGGCGAGCAGGCCGTAGACGAACGTGACGATCAGGGCCGGGCCCCAGACCGGGTGGTCGCGCATCTGCCAGAACGTCGGGTTCGGGCGGGTGACCAGACCCGTCAGCAGTTGCTTCCAGGGCAGGCGGGGACCGGCCGGCGGGGCCGTGGCCCGGCCCGCGCGGTAGGTGCCGCCGTCGCCGTAACCGTCGTCGCCGTACTGGCCGCCGCCGTATCCGCCGTTGTCGTACCCGCCGTTCGCCGGGCCCCCGGGGTGCCCGCCGTACGCGTCCGGGGCCTCGCCGACGCTGAACTGCTGGGTGTGGCCCGGGCTGTTGTCGTTGGCGTACGGGGCGTAGGACTGCTGCTGCGGCTGATAGCCGCCGTCGCCGAAGTACTCGGGCTCGCCGTGCCCGTCGCCGACGTGCGGGCCTGCGGGATGCGGGCCGCCGTACGGCTGCGGGGGCTGCGGCGGCCGGTGCTGTTGCTGCTGCCACTGCCCGTGCGGAGACGGGGGCTGCTGCCCGTACGGCTGTCCCTGCTGCCCGTACGGAGCCCGCTGCCCCTGCTGCTGCCCCTGTTGCGCGGAACGGGTGTCCCGTCCGCGACCCATCCTGAATCCAGCCACGTCATCGAACGTACCTGGTCTCGGAGGCCACGTGGCCGGGCCCGGGGGCACGGGGCGGCTTTGCTGCCGACCTGTGACATCCCCTAAGGGGGAGGGGGCCGGTCCCCGAGGGGATACGGGGGTTACGGAGGATGCGGGAGATGCGTGCGGGGTGCGGAAATGCCGGAAGGGCGGGTGGGTCCGGACGGGTGGGCCTGGACAGGTGGTCCCGGACGGGTGGGCCCGTACGGGAGCCCGGGAGGGCGGGCCGGGAAGGCGGCTCCGGCCGGTGGTTCCGCCGGCCCATGAGGCATCGGATCATCGTCGTCCGACGCCTCACGGGCGGGCCCGGCTACGGTTACGGGGGGATACCGGCCGGGATCCAGGGGCCGGTCCACCGGTGCATACCGCCGTCGGCATGCACTGACGGACGAACGCATCGGCAACGCCGGCTCGGCCCTGGCACCCCAGACCGTAGCGGTGCGGGAACGCGGGCATGATCCATTCTGCGCAGCCGGTATCCGGATCACGCTGCGTGTTCGCCGCGGGGTGCGCCCCGGTCGCGCTCGGTCCGCCGCTCCCTCACGGTGCGTGCAGCGTCTGTGACGGCGACTCCCCGAACCGCTCCCGGTAACTGCGTGCGAACCGCCCGAGGTGCACGAAACCCCACCGGTACGCCACCTCGCCCACACTCAGCTCGCCGGGCCCCGCCCGCCTCAGCTCGTCCCGTACGCGGCTCAGCCGTACGTCACGCAGGTACGCCATCGGCGACATGCCGACGTGCCGCCGGAAGCCCTCCTGGAGCCACCGCACACTGACGCGCGCGACGGCGGCCAGCTCGGCGGTGTCGAAGGGGTGCTCGGGCCGCCCCTGGATGGCGTCCAGCGCGCGCTTGACCGGTGCCGGGCGGTAGGACGGCGCCGCCGGAGCCGACGGCTGGGTCAGCTCCTCGCGGTGCGGATGGTCGGCAGCCAGCAGCAGCCCGCTCAGCAGCGCCTCCTGGAGCGGCGCCGCAACCAGCGGCTGGTGCATCAGCGCGCCCGCGTCCTGGATGTCCCGTACGGCCGTCCGGACCAGCCGGGCCCAGCTCAGCCCCGGCCCCCGGGACACGTCGAGGCCGGGGGCGAAGCGCACCGGCGTGCGGACCGGCCTGCCCAGCAGGTGCTCCAGGTGCTGCTCCAGGTCCGCCGTACGGATCTTCACCGCCAGCAGCCGGCACCCGCCGTCCCAGCGGTCGATGGTGGTGACGCCGTCCGGCTGGAACACCCCGGCCCGCTCCGGCGTGATGGTCTGCGGTTCCCGCGCGCCCTGCCGCCACTGGATGGAGCCGCTCAGCGGTACGTCCACGTGGTACGCGCCCAACTCGCCGAACCGCAGCCGCAGCTCGGCGCCGAACCCCACCTCGCCGACGGTGACCGCCCCGAGCCGCACCACGTCGAAGGACGCGCCCACGTCCTCGCTCCGGGACAGCCGGTCGATGTGGTTGGCGTAGAACGTCTCGCCGATCGCCCACCGCGCCTCGTCCAGGTCCGCCGTCCGCAGGGACAGCACAGAAGGCACGGGCGGGGTGGCGGCCTCCGGCTCCGCAGACATGTTCAGTACGACCCTTCCCCCGGGGCAGACAGAACCGTCCGTCCGGTTCCGGCCGCCTCACCTGCGCACGGGGGAAAGAATAGGTGCATCCTCCAGGCGCCGAGGCGGGATATCCGCATACGCGGCGTTCCGTGTACGGCGGGCTCCGCTCAGGAGGCGCGGCCGGGACAGCGGGCGTCAGCCGCCGCTGAAGGGGGCGGTGGTGAAGGCGGCTTGGGCGGTGAGGCTGGAGCCGGTGGGGCCGCAGGCGGTGAGGAGGATTGCGGCGAGGTCGAGGGGGCGGGGGAGGGCGAGGACGGCGGTGCCGGTCAGGCCGACTTCGCCGCGCCCCGCGCCACCCGCTCGTACAGCTCCCGCGCCCCCTTGTCGAAGAGCACGGCCGTCGACTCGGCGTCGGTGTCACCGCCGCTCAGCACGCCGATCAGGCGCCCGGGGCGGCGGGCGTCGTGGTGGTCGGCGAGCCAGGGACCGCCGCTGGTGCCGTCGTAGAAACCGCCGCACCTCATCTGGAGCAGGTACGGCTCGTCGTCGTCGCGCCGGGTGTCCGTGGCACAGGTGATGGGGCTGTTGCCGGGGTTGTACGCCTCGTTGGGATAGCCGACGACGGTGACGTGCCGGCGAGGGCCCGAGGACCAGTCGGGGGTGGCCGCGCCGACGACCTCCTGCACGGAGCGGCCCTGCGCGTCCGGCTCGACGGTCAGGAAGGCGTAGTCACCGCGGTCGTCGTCGTCCTCGGTCCATGCCTTGGGCACGTGGACGCCGCTGACCTTCCACTTCCCGTACGGGAAGGTGCCCTCCCCGGCCCCGGAGAAGCGTGGCGCGAACTGTATGTCGCCGGTGACCGGGCCGGGCTCGTACCCGTCGGACGCGTCCTCGCCGTCGAAGTGCACACAGTGCGCCGCGGTGGCCAGCATGTTGCCCTTCGGGCTGTCGATGACGCTCGCGGTGCAGTAGTGCTCGCCGCCGGCGATCAGGACACCGACGAAGGGCAGACCCTCGAAGGGCCGCGCCGCCGGCTGCGCGGGATCCGCCGCCTGCGACGCGCCGCCGCACCCGGTCAGCGTGACGAGCGCGGCGAGCGCGGCGGCCGTGGCGAGGGCGGCGGAAGCGGATCTCATGTACGCGACGGTACGACGTACCGGCCCAGCACGCCGCGACGACTTCGGTACGTCGTCACGCGGGCGGTGCGTCGGTACGGGGGTGGTGCGTCGGGACGGTGGCGGTGCGTCGTTACGCCTACGGTGCGTCGTAAGCCCTCCGTACGCCGGGACGTGGCCGGCACGTCGAGGCGGGCCCCGGTGCGTAGCGACGCTACCGGTACGACGCAACGCCCCCGGCACGACGCACCACCCCCGGCACGTCGCGACGACGCCACCCCCCCCCACCTCCCTCCCCCTCTCCAAACACCCACGGCCGGCCCCGCCGAAGCGGGACCGGCCGTGTTCAGGTGGAAGGGGAACCGGTTACTTCACCGGCTCCGGTTCGGGCGCGTTCGCCGTGGCCTCCTCGCCCGCCGGGTCGGCCGGAGTCTTGACGGAGTCCAGCAGCAGCTGGGCCACGTCCACGACCTGGACGGATTCCTTCGCCTTGCCGTCGTTCTTCTTGCCGTTGACCGAGTCGGTCAGCATGACCAGGCAGAACGGGCAGGCGGTGGAGACGATGTCCGGGTTGAGGGACAGGGCCTCGTCGACGCGCTCGTTGTTGATGCGCTTGCCGATGCGCTCCTCCATCCACATGCGCGCGCCGCCCGCGCCGCAGCAGAAGCCGCGCTCCTTGTGGCGGTGCATCTCCTCGTTCCGCAGGCCCGGCACCTTGGCGATGATCTCGCGCGGCGGCGTGTAGACCTTGTTGTGGCGGCCCAGGTAGCAGGGGTCGTGGTACGTGATCAGACCCTCGACCGGGGTGACGGGGATCAGCTTGCCCTCGTCGATCAGGTGCTGGAGCAGCTGGGTGTGGTGGATGACCTCGTACTCGCCGCCGAGCTGCGGGTACTCGTTCGCGATCGTGTTGAAGCAGTGCGGGCAGGTCGCGACGATCTTCTTCTTGGCCTTGGGGACGGTGACGCCCTCGTCGGCGTCCTCACCGAAGGCCATGTTCAGCATCTCGACGTTCTGCTGGCCGAGCTGCTGGAAGAGGAACTCGTTGCCGAGGCGGCGGGCCGAGTCGCCGGTGCACGCCTCGTCGCCGCCCATGATCGCGAACTTCACGCCCGCGATGTGCAGCAGTTCGGCGAACGCCTTGGTGGTCTTCTTGGCGCGGTCCTCCAGGGCGCCCGCGCAGCCGACCCAGTACAGGTAGTCGACCTCGGTGAGGTCCTCGATGTCCTTGCCGACGACGGGGACCTCGAAGTCGATCTCCTTGGTCCACGCCAGCCGCTGCTTCTTGGCCAGGCCCCAGGGGTTGCCCTTCTTCTCCAGGTTCTTCAGCATCGTGCCGGCCTCGCTGGGGAAGCTCGACTCGATCATGACCTGGTAGCGGCGCATGTCGACGATGTGGTCGACGTGCTCGATGTCGACCGGGCACTGCTCGACGCAGGCGCCGCAGGTGGTGCAGGACCACAGGACGTCCGGGTCGATGACCCCGTTCTCCTCCAGGGTGCCGATCAGCGGGCGCTCGGCCTCGGCCAGCGCCGCCGCGGGCACGTCCTTGAGCTGGGCCGCGGTCGCCTTCTCGGCGCCTTCCTCGTCCTTGCCGCCGCCGGCGAGCAGGTACGGGGCCTTGGCGTGCGCGTGGTCGCGCAGCGCCATGATCAGCAGCTTCGGCGACAGCGGCTTGCCGGTGTTCCAGGCGGGGCACTGCGACTGGCAGCGGCCGCACTCGGTGCAGGTCGAGAAGTCGAGCAGGCCCTTCCAGGAGAAGTGCTCGATCTGGGAGACGCCGAACTGGTCGTCCTCGCCGGGGTCCTCGAAGTCGATCGGCTTGCCCGCGCTGGTCATCGGCTGGAGCGCGCCGAGCGCCACGTCACCGTCGGCCTCGCGCTTGAACCAGATGTTCGGGAAGGCGAGGAAGCGGTGCCAGGCCACACCCATGTCGGTCTTCAGCGCGACCGTGATCATCCAGATGAAGGACGTCGCGATCTTCAGGCCGGCGAAGAAGTAGGTGAGGTTCTGGAGTGTGGCGACGTCCAGGCCCTCCAGCCACGAGACCACCGGGTACGAGATGAAGAACGACGCCTCGTAACCGTCCACGTGGTGCTGGGCGCCCTCCAGGGCGTGCAGCATGAAGATGCAGACGCCGACGATCAGGATGACCGCCTCGACGAAGTACGCCTGGCCGAAGTTGGAGCCGGTGAAGCGGGACTTGCGGCCCGCCTTGCCGGGCTTGCTGAGCTGCCGGATGACGATCAGGAGCAGGATGCCGAGCACCGTCATCGTGCCGACGAACTCGACGAAGACGTTGTACGGCGCCCACTCGCCGATGACGGGCAGCAGCCAGTCGGCCTTGAAGAGCTGGCCGATGGCGTTGACGATCGTCAGCAGCAGCGAGAAGAAGCCCACCGCCACGAACCAGTGCGCCACGCCCACGACGCCCCAGCGGTTCATCCGGGTGTGGCCGAGGAACTCCTTGACCACCGTGACCGTGCGTTGCGTGGGGTCGTCGGTCCGGGTGCCGGCCGGGACGGGCTGCCCGAGCCGCAGCTGGCGGACGATCTGCAGGATGGCACGGCCGAACAGTGCTACGCCGACCGCGATTAGGACCAGCGACACGATGATCGCGGCGAGTTGCATGGGTGGCTCCTCGGGCCTGCGAGTGCGGGGGTTACGGGGAATACTTGAGGGGCTGCGCGTACATACGAGGGGTACGCGGAGTCCGCGGTACAAGGACTACAGCGATTACTAAGCAGTAACTTTTCGGGTCTGCGCTGAGGTTACCCAGTATCCCCAGCCCCATGAAGCCGCCCGGCCGGTGATCTGTGTCGCGCAGGCAACCCTTCCCACCCATTGCCGCGTCCCCCGAAGAGGGTGTGACGGTAAGCCCGACATAAAAGTTGAGTGTGATCGGCTCAGGTCAATTGACAGGCTGGCGATGGTGCTGCACGCTTGAGCCTGTTCCACTCAAGTCATGGAGGAATCGAAAATGGCACGTGCGGTCGGCATCGACCTGGGCACGACGAACTCCGTCGTCAGTGTTCTCGAAGGCGGTGAGCCCACCGTCATCACCAACGCCGAGGGCGCCAGGACCACGCCGTCCGTCGTCGCCTTCGCCAAGAACGGCGAGGTGCTGGTCGGCGAGGTGGCCAAGCGCCAGGCGGTCACCAACGTCGACAGGACGATCCGTTCGGTCAAGCGCCACATGGGCACTGACTGGAAGGTCAACCTGGACGGCAAGGACTTCAACCCGCAGCAGATGAGCGCCTTCATCCTGCAGAAGCTGAAGCGCGACGCGGAGTCCTACCTCGGCGAGAAGGTCACGGACGCGGTCATCACCGTTCCGGCGTACTTCAACGACTCCGAGCGCCAGGCCACCAAGGAGGCCGGTGAGATCGCGGGCCTGAACGTCCTGCGCATCGTCAACGAGCCCACCGCCGCGGCCCTGGCCTACGGCCTGGAGAAGGACGACCAGACCATCCTGGTCTTCGACCTCGGTGGCGGTACCTTCGACGTCTCGCTGCTGGAGATCGGCGACGGTGTCGTCGAGGTCAAGGCCACCAACGGTGACAACCACCTCGGTGGTGACGACTGGGACCAGCGCGTCGTCGACTACCTGGTCAAGCAGTTCCAGAACGGCCACGGCGTCGACCTCTCCAAGGACAAGATGGCGCTCCAGCGCCTGCGCGAGGCCGCGGAGAAGGCGAAGATCGAGCTGTCCTCGTCCACCGAGACGACGATCAACCTGCCCTACATCACCGCCTCCGCCGAGGGCCCGCTGCACCTGGACGAGAAGCTCACCCGGGCGCAGTTCCAGCAGCTCACCTCGGACCTCCTGGAGCGCTGCAAGACCCCGTTCCACAACGTCATCAAGGACGCCGGCATCGAGCTGTCCGAGATCGACCACGTGGTCCTGGTCGGCGGCTCGACCCGGATGCCGGCCGTCGCCGAGCTGGTCAAGGAGCTGACCGGCGGCAAGGACGCCAACAAGGGCGTCAACCCGGACGAGGTCGTCGCCATCGGCGCGTCGCTGCAGGCCGGTGTCCTCAAGGGTGAGGTCAAGGACGTCCTCCTGCTGGACGTCACCCCGCTGTCCCTCGGTATCGAGACCAAGGGCGGCATCATGACCAAGCTCATCGAGCGGAACACGACGATCCCGACCAAGCGCTCGGAGATCTTCACCACCGCCGAGGACAACCAGCCCTCCGTGCAGATCCAGGTCTACCAGGGCGAGCGCGAGATCGCGGCGTACAACAAGAAGCTCGGCATGTTCGAGCTGACCGGCCTGCCCCCGGCCCCGCGCGGCGTGCCGCAGATCGAGGTCACCTTCGACATCGACGCGAACGGCATCATGCACGTCGCGGCGAAGGACCTCGGCACCGGCAAGGAGCAGAAGATGACCGTCACCGGCGGCTCCTCGCTGCCGAAGGACGAGGTCGACCGGATGCGCCAGGAGGCCGAGCAGTACGCGGACGAGGACCACCGCCGCCGCGAGGCCGCCGAGTCCCGCAACCAGGGCGAGCAGCTCGTCTACCAGACGGAGAAGTTCCTCAAGGACAACGAGGAGAAGGTCCCCGCCGAGGTGAAGACCGAGGTCGAGACCGCCGTCGCCGAGCTGAAGGAGAAGCTCAAGGGCGAGGACACGGCCGAGATCCGCACCGCGACCGAGAAGGTCGCCGCGGTCAGCCAGAAGCTGGGCCAGGCCATGTACGCCGACGCGCAGGCCGCCGGTGCGGCCGCGGGCGGTGCCGAGGGTGCCGCCGGTGCCGAGGGCGGCCAGCAGGCCAAGGCCGAGGACGATGTCGTCGACGCCGAGATCGTGGACGACGAGAAGCCGAAGAAGGATGGTGCCGCGTGACGGAGGAGACTCCGGGCTTCGAGGACAAGAAGCCCGACGTCCCCGCCGATGCCGCACAGACCCCTGATGACGCGGCGCAGGCCGAGTCCGCCGACACGGCGGGCTCGGCCCCGGCCGGGGATGCGAACCAGGACGTAGCTCTCACGGCGCAGCTGGACCAGGTGCGTACCGCGCTCAGCGAGCGCACCGCGGACCTCCAGCGGCTCCAGGCGGAGTACCAGAACTACCGTCGCCGGGTGGAGCGGGACCGGGTGTCGGTGAAGGAGATCGCCGCGGCGAATCTGCTCACCGAGCTGCTGCCCGTGCTCGACGACATCGGCCGGGCCCGGGAGCACGGCGAGCTGGTCGGCGGCTTCAAGTCGGTGGCCGAGTCGCTGGAGACGGTGGCCGCGAAGCTGGGCCTCCAGCAGTTCGGCAAGGAGGGCGAGCCCTTCGACCCGACGATCCACGAGGCCCTGATGCACTCGTACGCTCCGGATGTCACGGAGACCACGTGCGTCGCGATCCTCCAGCCGGGGTACCGCATCGGTGAACGAACGATCCGCCCCGCGCGGGTCGCGGTCGCCGAGCCGCAGCCGGGCGCGCAGTCCGGCAAGGCCGCCTCGGAGGACGACGCGAAGGCTTCGGACGAGGAGAGCGGTGGCCCTGAGGAGGGCTGACGCGGCGGCGCGCACAGCAGTTCGGGAGGAGGGACGTCGGGGATGAACACCAAGGACTTCGTGGAGAAGGACTACTACAAGGTCCTCGGCGTCCCGAAGGACGCCACCGAGGCGGAGATCAAGAAGGCGTACCGCAAGCTGGCCCGGGAGTTCCACCCGGACGCCAACAAGGGGGACGCCAAGGCCGAGGAGCGCTTCAAGGAGATCTCCGAGGCCAACGACATCCTCGGTGACCCCAAGCGTCGCAAGGAGTACGACGAGGCGCGGGCGCTGTTCGGCAACGGCGGCTTCCGGGCCGGCCCCGGCGGCGCCGGTGGCGGATCGTTCAACTTCGACCTGGGCGACCTCTTCGGTGGCGGTGCGCAGGGCGGCACGGCGGGCGGCGGCTTCGGCGGCGGGCTCGGCGACGTCTTCGGCGGCCTGTTCAACCGCGGCGGCGGCACGCGTACGCAGCCGCGCCGCGGCCAGGACGTCGAGTCCGAGGTGACGCTCAGTTTCACTGAGGCGGCGGACGGGGCCACGGTCCCGCTGCGGATGTCCAGCCAGGCGCCCTGCAAGGCGTGTTCGGGCACCGGCGACAAGAACGGCACGCCGCGCGTGTGCCCGACCTGCGTCGGCACCGGACAGGTCAGCCGCGGCGGCGGTGGCGGCTTCTCGCTCACCGACCCGTGCGTGGACTGCAAGGGCCGCGGCCTGATCGCGGAGAACCCGTGCGACGTCTGCAAGGGCAGCGGTCGGGCGACCAGTTCGCGCACGATGCAGGTGCGCATCCCGGCGGGCGTCTCCGACGGGCAGCGCATCCGGCTGCGCGGCAAGGGCACCCCGGGCGAGCGCGGCGGCCCCAACGGCGATCTGTACGTCGTCGTGCACGTCGAGGCCCACCCGGTCTTCGGCCGCAAGGGCGACAACCTGACCGTCACCGTCCCGGTCACCTTCCCGGAGGCGGCGCTGGGCGGCGAGGTGCGGGTGCCGACACTCGGCGGCCCGCCGGTGACCCTCAAGCTGCCGGCCGGGACGCCCAACGGACGTACGATGCGCGTGCGCGGCAAAGGCGCGTCGCGCAAGGACGGCACCCGCGGCGACCTGCTGGTCACCGTCGAGGTGAGCGTCCCCAAGGACCTCGGCGACGCCGCACGGGAGTCGTTGGAGTCCTACCGCGAGGCGACCGCGGGTGAGGACCCGCGGGCGGAGCTGTTCCAGGCCGCGAAGGGAGCTTGAGTCGGATGGATGGCCGGGGCGGGCGTCGGAACCCGTACGAACTGACCGAAGAGTCGCCGGTGTACGTCATTTCCGTCGCGGCTCAGCTCTCGGGTCTGCATCCGCAGACGCTGCGTCAGTACGACCGCCTGGGGCTGGTCTCGCCCGACCGTACGGCAGGGCGCGGCCGGCGCTATTCGGCCCGGGACATCGAACTGCTCAGGGAAGTGCAGCGGCTGTCGCAGGACGAGGGCATCAACCTCGCCGGCATCAAGCGCATCATCGAACTGGAGAACCAGGTCACGGCGCTGCGCCAGCGGGTGGCCGAGCTCCAGCACGCGGTCGAGGGCGCGGCCGCCGCCATCCAGCAGCGGGAGGCGGCGGTGCACGCCTCGTACCGCCGGGACCTGGTGCCGTATCAGGACGTGCAGCAGACCAGTGCGCTGGTCGTGTGGCGTCCGGGGAAGAAACGGTCCGACTAGCGGACCGCCGCAGGTCGCAGGCCGTGGGGCCGGGATTGCCGTGGGCAGCCCGGCCCCTCTGCCGTTTCGGCGGCCGTTGCAGCCGGCCGACGGCGGCACCCGCCCTAGGCCCGGCCCAGCGCCTTGCGGACGGTGATCTCGATCATCACCCGGTCCGGCTTGGGGGTCGGGGTGCGGCCGTACCGCTCCGCGTAGCGCCGTACCGCGTCCGCCACCACGTCCGCGTCCGTACGGATACGGGCGACGCCCTCCAGGGTGGCCCACCGCCTGCCCTGCATCTGGCACACGGCGACCCGGGCGCCGTCCGGGCCGCCGGCGAGGACATGGCCGACCTTGCTGCTGTCCTTGCGGGTGATCACGCGGGCGATGCGCTGGTTCGCGTCGAAGGTGACACCGACCGGGACGACGTGCGGCGTGCCGTCGGGGCGCAGGGTGGTCAGCGTGCACAGGAGGTGCTCGCTCCAGAAGGCGAGGTACTCGGGGCTGAGGTCGTCCAGGTCGTGGGCCATGACCGGAAGAGTAATTGGGGATTCTGTGGGGGCGCCGTGCGGAGGGTCTGCAAAGGGACAGCGCAGGGAACGTGGAGGAGGCGTGAAGGAGCCGTGGGACCGCCGTACGCCCGGGTGAGGGAGCAGAAGACGCCGACCGGTTCCGGTGCGGCGGCGGACGGTCCGGATCGGGACGACGGAGGCAGGTCGGGCGGGGACGGCCGGGCAGCGGCGGTGCCCGTACGGCGGACCGGAGAGCGCCTCCGCGAGGACCGGTTGGCGGCACGGCGGCATGGTCCGTGCCACCCGGTGCACCCGTAGAAGGGCCGGAAGGCACCGGGGAAGTCCCCGAAACCGCGTTGAGTGGAATAGACTCAACTTATCGGACGTTGAGTTGAGCAGGTTTCGCTGCCGGACCATGGCACCGATCACGCACCCGAGCCCAAGGAGGAGCGCGCGAGTGGACGCCGAGCTGACCAACAAGAGCCGCGAGGCGCTGAGCGCCGCCAACGAGCGGGCGGTGACGGCGGGACACGCGGACATGACCCCCGCGCATCTGCTGCTCGCCCTCCTCGCCGGCGCGGACAACGAGAACGTCACCGACCTGCTGGCCGCCGTCGGGGCGGACGCCGCCGCGCTGCGCTCCGGCGCCGGGCGCCTGCTGGCCGCACAGCCCAGCGTGCAGGGTTCCACAGTCGCCCCGCCGCAGCCCGACCGCGACACGCTGGCCGTCATCGCCGACGCCGCGCAGCGCGCGAAGGAGCTGGGCGACGAGTTCGTCTCCACCGAGCACCTGCTCATCGGCATCGCCGCGAAGGGCGGCCGTACGGGCGAGCTGCTGACGGAGCAGGGCGCCACGGCCAAGAAGCTGCTGAGCTCCTTCGAGGACAGCAGGGGCGGCCGGCGGGTCACCAACCCGGACCCGGAGGGCACGTACAAGGCGCTGGAGAAGTTCGGCACGGACTTCACGGCGGCCGCGCGCGAGGGCAAGCTGGACCCGGTCATCGGCCGGGACCAGGAGATCCGCCGCGTGGTGCAGGTGCTCTCGCGGCGTACGAAGAACAATCCGGTGCTCATCGGCGAGCCCGGCGTCGGCAAGACCGCCGTGGTCGAGGGCCTGGCGCAGCGGATAGTGAAGGGCGACGTCCCCGAGTCGCTGCGCGACAAGCGGCTGGTGGCGCTGGACCTGGGCGCGATGGTGGCGGGCGCGAAGTACCGCGGCGAGTTCGAGGAGCGGCTCAAGACCGTCCTGGCGGAGATCAAGTCCAGCGACGGCCAGATCATCACCTTCATCGACGAGCTGCACACGGTCGTCGGCACCGGCGCGGGCGGCGACTCCGCCATGGACGCGGGCAACATGCTCAAGCCCATGCTGGCCCGCGGCGAGCTGCGCATGGTCGGCGCGACGACCCTGGACGAGTACCGCGAGCGCATCGAGAAGGACCCGGCCCTGGAGCGGCGCTTCCAGCAGGTGCTGGTCGCCGAGCCGACCGTCGAGGACACGGTCGCGATCCTGCGCGGGCTCAAGGGCCGCTACGAGGCCCACCACAAGGTGCAGATCGCGGACTCGGCGCTGGTCGCCGCCGCCACCCTCTCCGACCGCTACATCACCTCCCGATTCCTGCCCGACAAGGCCATCGACCTGGTCGACGAGGCGGCCTCCCGCCTCCGTATGGAGATCGACTCCTCGCCCGTGGAGATCGACGAACTCCAGCGCTCCGTCGACCGGCTGCGCATGGAGGAGCTGGCGCTCAAGAACGAGACCGACGCCGGCTCCGTGCAGCGCCTGGAGAAGCTGCGCAAGGACCTCGCCGACAAGGAGGAGGAGCTGCGCGGCCTGACCGCCCGCTGGGAGAAGGAGAAGCAGGGCCTCAACCGCCTCGGCGAGCTGAAGGAGAAGCTGGACGAGCTGCGCGGCCAGGCCGAGCGCGCCCAGCGCGACGGCGACTTCGACACCGCCTCCAAGCTGCTGTACGGGGAGATCCCGGGCCTGGAGCGGGAGCTGGAGGAGGCCGCGGCGGCCGAGGCCGAGCAGGAGGCGTCCCAGGACGCGAAGTCCTCGATGGTCAAGGAGGAGGTCGGTCCGGACGACATCGCGGACGTGGTCGGCTCCTGGACCGGCATCCCCGCCGGGCGCCTGCTGGAGGGCGAGACGCAGAAGCTGCTGCGCATGGAGGACGAGCTGGGCAAGCGGCTGATCGGGCAGGCCGAGGCCGTCCGGGCCGTCTCGGACGCGGTGCGCCGCACCCGCGCCGGTATCGCCGATCCGGACCGCCCCACCGGCTCGTTCCTCTTCCTCGGCCCGACCGGCGTCGGCAAGACCGAACTGGCCAAGGCGCTCGCCGACTTCCTCTTCGACGACGAGCGGGCGATGGTCCGCATCGACATGAGCGAGTACGGCGAGAAGCACAGCGTGGCCCGGCTGGTCGGCGCCCCGCCCGGCTACGTCGGCTACGAGGAGGGTGGCCAGCTCACCGAGGCGGTCCGCCGCCGCCCGTACAGCGTCGTCCTGCTGGACGAGGTGGAGAAGGCCCACCACGAGGTCTTCGACGTGCTGCTCCAGGTGCTGGACGACGGCCGGCTCACCGACGGCCAGGGCCGTACGGTCGACTTCCGCAACACGATCCTGATCCTGACCTCCAACCTGGGATCCACCTTCCTGATGGACCCCCTGCTGAAGGAGGACCAGAAGAAGGAGAAGGTGCTGGAGACGGTACGGGCGTCCTTCCGGCCCGAGTTCCTCAACCGGCTGGACGACCTGGTGGTCTTCCACCCGCTCGGCACCGACCAGCTCCAGCGGATCGCGGGCATCCAGCTCGACCACCTCCAGCGCCGGCTCGCCGACCGCAGGCTGACCCTGGACGTCACCGACCGCGCCCTGACCTGGCTCGCCTGGCTCGGCCAGGAACCGGTCGTCGACCGGCCGCAGGCCGTCTCTTCGGGGCCCGACCTGTCCTACGGCGCCCGCCCGCTGCGCCGCCTGGTCCAGACGGCCATCGGCGACCAGCTCGCCAAGGCGATCCTGGCGGGCGAGGTGCTGGACGGCGACACCGTACGGGTGGATGTCGCCGCGGACGGCAGGTCGCTGGAGGTCGGTCCCGTACGGTGAGCCGCACCGGACCGCCGGGGCCGGACGGCCGAGGCGGACCGCCGGCAGCCGGCCGCCGTCGCACGGGGCGGCCCGCCGTTCCTCCCTCCGGGTCTTCAGCCCGCAGCGGAGAGCGGGCGGCGGGCTTGCCATGACGGGGCCGGGATGGGGGAGGATGGCGAAGACCATACGAAGGGAATTCCACGGTGAGCATCGACCCGTCCTCGATCCCGAATTTCGGGGGCCAGCCCGAACCGCAGCCGTCGGGGCCTGATGGTCCCGTCCTGCCCGACCAGGACCTGGTCAAGCAGCTCCTCGACCAGATGGAGCTGAAGTACGTAGTCGACGACGAGGGTGACCTCGCCGCCCCGTGGGAGCAGTTCCGCACGTACTTCATGTTCCGTGGCGAGGAGGAGCAGCAGATCTTCTCCGTCCGCACGTTCTACGACCGCCCGCACGGCATCGACGACAAGCCGAAGCTGCTGGAGGCGCTCGACGACTGGAACCGCCGGACGCTGTGGCCCAAGGCCTACACCCACACCCACGACGACGGCACGGTCCGGCTGATCGGCGAGGCGTCGATGCTGATCGGTACCGGCGTCGCCCTTGAGCACTTCGTGTCGAGCACGGTCAGCTGGGTCCGCGCCTCGATCGAGTTCGACAAGTGGATTGTCGAGCAGCTCGGCCTGGAGGCCGACGTCGAGGGTGAAGGCGACGAGAAGCCGGGTGACGCGGAGGCGTGAGCCTCCCGCGTGGACCACAGGCGTAGGCGGGCCCCGGAGCGATGTGCTCCGGGGCCCGTCGCCGTTTTTCCTGGCGCGGCCGCTCACAGCGGCTCGGGCGCCATCGTCAGCAGGTACAGGCCGTAGCCGAGGGAGAGCACGGCCAGTGAGCCCGTCGCCAGGACGACGGCGCGTGGGCGGGCGCGGGCCAGCGCGACCGCCGCCGGGACGAGCAGCGGGAAGGCCGGCAGCAGGAACCGTGGCTTGGAGGGGAAGTAGCCGGTGCCGCCCAGGGCCATGGCCACCAGCACCGCGGTGTAGGCGAGCAGCGGCAGGGGCGGCCGGTCCAGCACCAGCAGGACGAGGAGCAGGACCGATACGGCGACGACCGCGGCGGCCATGTACTGCGCCAGCGGCGCGTCGTGCAGGAACAGCCGCTTCACGGACCGAAGGGCGTCCCGGCCGAAGTCGAAACGGGAACCCCAGATCTCCTGCACCTGGAAGTAGCCGCGCGGTCCCGCGCCGGTCCGGACACCCACCCACAGGACGTATCCGAGCCAGCCCGCGGGGGCGATCAGGGCCGCGGTCCAGTAGGGCCAGAGGGGGCGGCGGTTCCGGGGTGGACGGTCGGCCGCCTGTTCCCGCGGTACGGGTCCGCCGTCCGGGTCCTGCCCGCGCCGCCAGGTCTGTACGGCGGCTGCCGCCATGACCGCCGCGGCCACCGCGAGGCCGTTCGGCCGGGCCAGTCCGGCGAGCACCGCCAGGGCGCCGGCCCACAGTGGACGGCCGGTGAGCAGGGCGTACAGCGCCCACGCGGCCGACGCGGTGAGCAGCGGTTCCGTATAGCTCAGCGATTCGACGACGGCGTGCGGCAGCAGGGCCCACAGCACCACCAGGAACGTGCCCGCGCGCCGCCCGTACAGGTGCGCGCCGACCGCGAAGATCCCCCAGGCGGCCAGGGCCGAGGCCGCCCAAGCGAGCAGCAGCCCGGCGTCGAGCGCACCGACCGGCAGGACGGCGGACACGCCGCGGATCAGCCCCGGGTACAGGGGGAAGAAGGCCAGGTCGGCGAGGGGGTCCGGCGGCCACATGTGGTGGGGCGTCGGGGAGCCGTAGCCGTACCGGGCCACGCTCAGGTACCAGTTGGAGTCCCAGGTGGCGCCGAGCAGGTCCCGCGGGTGGCGGCCGGTGTGCCATGCCCAGAGCGCCGTGCACAGGACGCCCGCGCAGCGGACGGCCGCGAACAGCGCGAGGGCGGGGGCCGCGCGGCGCAGGGCGGCCCGGACGTGGACGCGTACGGAACCGGGCCGTGGCGCCGCGGCGGCTGCGGTGTCGACGGTCTCGGCGGACACGAAACACCTCCGGTACGCGCGCGGCAGCCACACACCAGGCCCTCGCGCGCCCGGCGCACCCCGACACCACGACTCTCGGGGGCGTCCGGCCGCCCCGCGACCCCGGTAGGCCGACCGGGTGGCCTTCGGGTGCGCGCGACGGGCCGTGCCGTCAGAGGCCGCGCAGGCGGTCGACCGCTTCCCGGAGGATCTTCTCCTGCTTGCAGAAAGGGAAGGCGTGCGCGCTGACAGGCGAGCCCCTTGGACTAGAACTCAGAGCACGATCTGAGTACGCTCTGATTATGTCTACTGTGCGTCTGGAAGCAGAAACGGAATCCGTCTCCTTCACCGACCTCTCCCGTAACCCCAAAGGCGTAGCGGCCAGAGCTGCCGCCCTGGGACGTCTTCGCGTCACCCATCGGGACGCGCCGGACATGGTGCTGACCACGGCTGTGCGCGCGGAGCACGCCGAGGAGAATCTGACCACTGCCTCACGGCTTTTCCTCGCACTGATGAAGCAGGACGACGGTGCCAAGTCGCTGCTTCTCGCGCTGCCTGAGGTGTTCCCCTGGGTGCGGCACTTGGACGCGGAAGAGGTCCGGTCCTTCACCGTCGAGCTTCTGGAAGCCCTGTCGGACGCCGCCGAACTAGGGGCGGGAGAGGCCGTGCACCGCGCGATCGTCTCCTGGCGCGCCACGGCTCGCATCAATGCCGATCCCGACCAGCTCAGGGATTCGCTGCGGCCACTCGATGGTGATGACCTCGGTCAGGTCGAGGTGTGTGGGTGAGCCCGAAGAAAGGGGATCGAGTCAGCGTTCCGCCCCTCAACGGGTGGAACGTCGTCTTCGGCACCACGGAGGCGGTGACGGGCTGGGAAGAACTGTGCCGCGTGGCGTTGCCGAGCGCGCATCGCTGCCTGGACGCACTGCGCGCCGATCCGCTGAGCCGGTCGAACTGGAGCCGTCAGCACCAGCTACGCGGAAGGCATGCGACCAAGGCGTGGAAAGGCTCCGATCTGGAGCAGTGGGAGTACGAGGTCACCAGCGGCGGTCGGGTCCGCTACCTGGTCAGCGTGGAGACGTCCACAGTGATTCTCGTGTACGCCTCCCCACAGCACCCGAAGGACACCGAATGACCTGGGGTTGGTCCAGGGGCGATGGTCTCTCGCGCAAGCCCGGGCCCCTGTGACCCCTCAGTACATGTATCCGACGCCCGTCAGGGCGTAAGCCGCTTGAGGCGGGCTACTGCCTCATCCAAGAGTTCCCTCCGCTTGCAGAACGCGAACCGGACGTACGGGGCGCCCTGGTCCTGGTGGTCGTAGAAGACGGCGTTGGGGATGGCCACGACGCCGGCCCGTTCCGGGAGGGCGCGGCAGAAGGCGAAACCGTCCTCCTCGCCGAGGGGGCGGATGTCGGTGGTGACGAAGTACGTGCCGGACGGGCGGAAGACGCGGAACCCGGCGGCGGCGAGGCCGTCGGCCAGCAGGTCACGCTTGGCCCGCAGGTCGTCGCGCAGGCCGGTGTAGTAACTGTCGGGCAGGGCCAGTGCCTCGGCGACCGCGTACTGGAACGGCCCGGCGGATACGTACGTGAGGAACTGCTTGGCGGAGCGGACGGCGCCGACCAGCTCCGGGCTCGCGGTGACCCAGCCGACCTTCCAGCCGGTGAAGGAGAAGGTCTTGCCGGCCGAGCCGATGGTGACGGTGCGTTCGCGCATGCCGGGCAGGGACGCCAGCGGGATGTGCTCGCCTTCGTAGACGAGGTGCTCGTACACCTCGTCGGTGATGACGAGCAGGTCGCGTTCGACGGCGAGGCGGGCGATCTCGGTGAGTTCGGCGCGGTCGAGGACGGTGCCGGTGGGGTTGTGGGGGGTGTTGAGGAGGATGAGGCGGGTGCGGTCGGTGACGGCGTCCCGCAGTTCGTCGAGGTCCAGGGCGTACGTGCCGTCCTCCGCGGACGGGCGCAGCGTCACCGGGACGCGGGTGCCGCCCGCCATCGCGATGCACGCGGCGTACGAGTCGTAGTACGGCTCCAGCGCGATGACCTCGTCACCGGGCTCCAGGAGGGCGAGCAGCGAGGCGGCGATGGCCTCGGTGGCGCCGGCGGTGACCAGGACCTCGGTGTCGGGGTCGTACGCGACGCCGAGGTGGCCGTAGAAGCGGTGCTGGTGCGCGGCGACGGCGGCGCGCAGTTCGGGGACGCCGGGGCCCGGCGGGTACTGGTTGCCGCGTCCGTCGCGCAGTGCGCGGACCGCCGCCTCCCTGACCTCCTCCGGTCCGTCGGTGTCGGGGAAACCCTGTCCCAGGTTGATCGATCCGGTGCGTACGGCGAGTGCGGACATCTCGGCGAAGATCGTCGTACCGAACTCGGCGAGGCGGCGGTTGAGCAGCGGTCGTGACATGTCCGCCATCCTCCGCCGAACCTCTGGACTTCCTCAACTGTGCTTTGCGGCCCGGCCAGCCCGGGCAGGAGCCCCGCACCGATGACACGGCGCGGGACCGGACGGCCCGAAAGAGGTCGCCGGAACCGGAGTGGATCAGCGCGGACCGGAGAGGGATCGAAGGACACGGACGACACGTACGACAGCGCTCCGCCCGGGCCGCGGGACACGGCGCCGGGCGGAGCGGGTGCCTCGCTTCGGGGGACGGAAAGGAGTGTGGGGCGACGATGGGTTTTGTGGTCTTCCTCGTGATCTGTGTGGTGGTCGCGGCCTTGGTGGCCACGGCGGCGCAGAGCCGCGACGGCGGCGGCCGCCGCAGCCTCGGCAAGCGCGGGCGGGACGGCACCGGCTGGTGGGTGGCCGGTGACCCGGGCGTGGGCGGCGGACACCACCACGGCCACTCCTCCTGCGGCGGAAGCTCCTCCTGCGGCGGGGGTGGTGGCGGGCACCATTCGTCGTCGTCCTGCGGTGGTGGTGGCGGCTGCGGTGGGGGCGGTTCCTGAGGCAGTCCGGGGGCCGGTTCCGGGAGGGGCCGGGGGTGGTCCCGGCAGCGTTGCTGCCCCGTAGACATGCATGGGGCCCATGCCGGTCCGCATATGCGCCCAGCAGGGTCAACGCCCGCTGAGAGGTGGGTTGTTGAACAACTGAACTGAGTGGCCCTCTGAGGGATGGAAACCCGGCGAAGATGGGTAAAAACGCTGTGGGCCCCGCTCGTTTCATGATTCCCTCTCCTTAGAGAATCCCAGTTCTCGGACCCCACGTGGGCACGAGCCGGCAGACAGTCGTAACCCTGATCCCGTCTCCGGGGCAGGCCGGCCCACCATCCACTGCGTGCTTGCGGAGCCGACCCATGCTCACGACCCTGAAAACGGCCTACACCGATACCCGCGCATCCGACCTGGCCTGGGCGCTCGGCAGGGAGCCGCTGCCGGCCCTGGCCGTGCTCGACCTGCAACTCGGCGACGCCCGCGTTCAGTTGAGGCTGCTCGGCGCCTCCCACCAGGTGCTCCTGGAGGAGGAGCGCGGCACCTGCTCCGAGACCGTCGCCTGCATACCCGGCAGCAGCACCCCGCTTCCGCTCGGCGTGGCGAAACGCATTGGCGACTGGGAGTATGAATTCGCGGCCCACGTCGAGACGCTCTCGCAGGGCTCGTTCGCCGGGCGCGCCCAGGAGCTGCTCGCCCTGGTCGCCGAGCACCCCCTCGGCCTTGCCGGAACATTCCCCGGTTCGCCGCACGCGTTCACCGCGATGCTGGCGCAGCGCGAGGACGGTCAGGTGCGCTGGCGTACCTGGCACGCCTATCCGCAGGAAGGGCGGCTGGTCGCGACGCGTACGCGGGTGGGCGTCCGGATGGCGGCGGCCATCTGACGGGCGACGGCGACCGCCCTGTCGGCGACGGGGACGGCGACTGCGCAGCCTTCGACCGCGATATCCGCGGGCGCTCCTACTGGCTCGCGGGGCCGGCCGCGTGCCCGTCGTGCTCCAAGTCGCCCGTGTGGGACGCGCACTACGCTCGTGTGGGTGACATAGGGCCATCCGGCCGTCACGTAGCGTTGCACGACATGATCGATCCGCCTGATCCAGTCCATCGCGGTTCCCCCGTGCCGCCCGAGGCGGAGCGTCCGGCACGGCTGCCCGTACCCGCCGGGCTCGGCCGGCTGTTCGTCCTGGCCACGGCCTTCGTCTGCGCCGCCTGCGGCCTCGTCTACGAACTCGAACTGGTCGCGCTCGCCTCCTACCTGACCGGCGACTCGGTCACCCAGGCCTCCGTCGTGCTGTCCGTCATGGTCTTCGCGATGGGCATCGGATCGCTGCTCGCCAAACGGCTGCGCTGCCGGGCGGCCGTCGGCTTCGGCGCGCTGGAGGCGGTCCTCGCGCTCGTCGGCGGCTTCTCCGCGATGGCGCTCTACGCCTGCTACGCCTGGTTCGGCCAGTCCCGCTCCGTCCTGGTCGCCTTCTCGCTGGCCATAGGCATGCTCATCGGCGCCGAGGTGCCGCTGCTGATGACGCTCATCCAGCGGGTCCGCCGCCAGGACGCGGGGGGCGCGGTGGCGGACCTGTTCGCGGCCGACTACGTGGGCGCCCTGGTCGGCGGCCTCGCCTTTCCCTTCCTGCTGCTGCCGGTGCTGGGTCAGGTCTCCGGCGCGCTGCTCACCGGCTCGGTCAACGCGGCGGCGGGCGGCGGCCTGGTGCTCTGGCTCTTCCGCGGCGACCTGTCCGTACGGGCCCGCTGGGCGCTGATCGCCGCCAACGTGCTGGTGCTGGCCCTGCTCGCCGCCGGGACGGCCTTGGTGTCCCCCTTCGAACGGGCCGCGCGGGACGCGGTGTACGGGTCGGCGGCGCGGGTCGCGGTGCGTACCGGCATCCAGGAAGTCGTGATCACGGGCGGTGCGGGCCCGGACGGCACGGGCAGCGCCGGGGCCACCGGGAATCACGTGGACAGGTCGGGCCGGGACGCGTCCCCACGCGAGCGGCCCGGGCCGGGAGACGGCAAGGGCGGCGCAGCGGCCGGGAGGACCGGCGGGCCGCTCGGGCTCTACCTGGACGGCCGGCTGCGTGCCGGCGCGGCCGACGACCGCCCGTACCACGAAGGGCTGGTGCACCCGGCCATGGCCGGCGGTCCGCACCGCCGGGTCCTGGTGCTCGGCGGCGGCGACGGCCTCGCCGCCCGCGAGGTGCTGCGCCACCCCGGCGTCACGTCCGTGACGGTCGCCGAACTCGACCCCGGCGTGGCACACCTGGCCCGCACGGACCCGGGGCTGTCTGCGCTCAACGGGCACGCACTGGACGACCCACGGGTCCGGGTGGTCGCGGGTGACGTGTTCGAGTGGCTGCGGCGGGGCGGCGCCGCGGACCGCAACGGCGGCCCGTACGACGTCGTCATCGCCGACCTCCCCGATCCGGTGAGCACAGCCAGTACCAAGCTCTACTCACAGGAGTTCTACGGCCTCACCGCCCGCGCGCTGGCCGTGGGCGGCCGGCTGGCGGTGCACGCCGGGGAGCCCGCCTCCCGGCCGCGTGCGTTCTGGACGGTCGACGCGACCGTACGGGCCGCCGGCCTGCGCACCGTCCCGTACCGCATCCCCGGGCGGACCGTGCCCCGGACCCCGCCCCGCACCGATGCGCCGGAACGCTCCTGCGGACCGGACCGCCCGGCCACCCACCGCACCGCCTGCGGCTGGGGCTTCCTGCTTGCAGCGCACCAGCCACCCCGCCTGACCCTCTCCCCGGACACCCCCGCCCTCCACTCCCTGACCCCCGCCGCCCTCCAGGCCGCCGCCCGCTCCCTCACCGGCACCCGCATCCCCGGCCTGCCGCCGTCGACGCTGATGCATCCGCGGTACCTGGACTGAGACCGGCCCGGGCGCTTCGTACCGAAGCCCGGGGCGGCGTTCTGCTTTCGCTCCCGCGTTCGCCCGCGGGAGAAAAATGGTGCCGGGCCGGGCACGTGGGCCGGGAGGGCTGGGTAGGCTCCCATGCCATGGAGCACGAGGTGTACGTTCCGTTTCCCGTCGAGACCGTGCGGCAGGCGCTGACCGAGCCGGAGCGCGTGGCGCGCTGCATCCCCGGATGCCAACTCGACGCCGACGCGGACCCCGGCACCCCCGGCGGGCGGCTGCGGCTGCGCATCGGGAGTTCCACCATCACCTACCGCGGCACGCTGACCGTCACCGGCCGCGGCGCCGACACGGTCCTGGTCGAGGCGAGCGGCATGGAGTCGCGGGGTGACGGCTCCGCCGAGCTGTCCCTGACCGTACGGCTCGCTGCCGCGCCCGACGACTCCGCCGCGACCGTCCTGCGGTGCGCCGGTACGGTCACCAGCACGGGCCGCCTCGCCGAGGCCGGCGACCAGACGGCCGAGTCCGCCGGACGCCGCGTCCTGGACCGCTTCGCCGCCAACCTCGCCGCCGACCTCACCGACAATTCGCCGGCCGCCGAGGACAGCGGCACACCGGCCGCGCCGCCCGCCGCCGCGACCGTCTTCGACTCCGAGGTCCCGCCGCCGTCGCTCGACCCGCTCGCCGACGCCGACGAGCAGGACGGCACCCCGCCCGCCGAGGCCGCGCACGCGCGGCGCACGATGATCGGCCGCAGCGCCGAGGAAGTCGACCACGCACCGCCGCGCGGCCGGTACGCCCCCGTCCCCGCCCCGCAGGCGGCGACCACCTCCGCCACCCTGCGCTGGGCGGCACCGGCCGCGGCCCTCGCGCTCGCCTCGGCGGTCGTCGTGGGGCGCGTACTGCGGCGCCGCCGCTGAGCCGACCGGTGCGGGGGCGTGGCCCGATGCGGGTACGTGGCCCGTCCGCGCCGCGCGCGACACCGCGCCTGCCACGCCGCCGTACCGCGCCGGCTCCCGGTTAGGGTCGGACCGTGAGTGACAACGACACGCGAAACGCCGCGCAGGGCCAGGTGCGGCTGACCGCCGGCGACGCCGAAGTGACCGTGGACCCCGCCAACGGCTGCCGGCTCGCAAGCCTGCGCATCGGCGGTACGGAACTGCTGCGGCAGGGCGCCAAGTACGGCTCCTTCCCGATGGTGCCGTGGTGCGGCCGGATCGAGGACGGGCGCTTCCGCAACGGCGGCGAGACGCACCGGATGCCGGTCAACTCCCCGCCGCACGCGATCCACGGCACCGGCCGCAACGTCGCCTGGACGACGGCGCGCACGGACGCCGCCGGCGCCGCGTTCACCTACGACCTCCTCGACCCGGCCGCCACCCCCTGGCCGTACCCGGGCCGCGTCACCCAGCTGGTCCAGCTGGCCGAGGACGGCAGCTCCCTCACCCTGACCATGGGCATCGAGGCGAGCGCCGACTCCTTCCCGGCCCAGGCCGGCTGGCACCCGTGGTTCCTGCGCAGCCTGGACGGGGACGGACCGGGCGGCGACGACGTACGGATCGACTTCGCCCCCGCCTGGCAGGAGGAGCGGGGCGACGACCACCTGCCCACCGGCCGGCGGATCGACCCGCAGCCCGGCCCCTGGGACGACTGCTTCGGCATGCCGGACGGTGTGGACGTCACCCTCACCTGGCCCGGCCGCCTGGAGCTGAAGGTCACCAGCGGCGCCGAGTGGGTCGTGGTCTACGACGAGCAGGAGGAGGCCGTCTGCGTGGAGCCGCAGTCCGGCCCGCCGAACGGCCTCAACACGATGCCGCGCCTGGTCACCCCCATCGACCCGCTGGAGATCTCGACCACCTGGAGCTGGCGCGCCCTGTCCTGAACCCCGGCGACCGGCCGGGGCCCGGGACACGATCTAAGCTCGTGCGCATGACTGACGACGTACGCGGCGATCTGCTGCAGCAGATCAAGGACAAGGCCGTGGTGCACGGCAAGGTGACGCTCTCCTCCGGCAAGGAGGCCGATTACTACATCGACCTGCGCCGGATCACCCTCGACGGTGCGGCCGCGCCCCTCGTCGGGCAGCTGATGCTGGACATCACCGCCGACCTGGACTACGACGCGGTCGGCGGGCTCACGCTCGGCGCCGACCCGGTCGCGGCCTCGATGCTGCACGCCGCCGCGGCGCGCGGCCGCCGGCTGGACGCGTTCGTCGTACGCAAGGCGCAGAAGACGCACGGAATGCAGCGGCGGATCGAAGGCCCGGACATCACGGGCCGCCGCGTCCTGGTGGTCGAGGACACCTCCACCACCGGCGGCTCGCCGCTGACCGCCGTCGAGGCGGCGCGCGAGGCGGGCGCCGAGGTGGTGGCGGTCGCCACGATCGTCGACCGCGGGGCGGAGTCGGCGATCGCCGACGCGGGGCTGCCGTACATCACCGGTTACCGGCTCGGGGACCTCGGCCTGGCCTGAGGCGCCGACGCCGTCCCGCGCTGACCAGCGGTTATCGCAAAGGGGTGGCCGGTTTCACGTGAAACCGGCCACCCCTTTGCGTGCGG
Organism: Streptomyces sp. NPDC030165; assembly: GCF_055573595.1. NCBI lineage: Bacteria > Bacillati > Actinomycetota > Actinomycetes > Kitasatosporales > Streptomycetaceae > Streptomyces > Streptomyces sp. NPDC030165. The sequence goes on from NZ_JBVIBD010000028.1 coordinate 74,291, forward strand.
GTGGCGTGTACGGGATGTGGAGCAAACCGCCGAGTCTGGGAAGATGAGCTACGGCGATGTCGTCGCCCCCTGGTCAGGGCCCAGAACGCACACCCGCACATCACAAGGAGCGGACAGATGCCCATCGCAACTCCCGAGGTCTACAACGAGATGCTGGACCGGGCGAAGGCAGGCAAGTTCGCCTACCCGGCCATCAACGTGACCTCGACGCAGACTCTGCACGCAGCGCTGCGTGGTTTCGCCGAGGCCGAGAGCGACGGCATCGTCCAGATTTCCACCGGTGGTGCGGAGTTCCTGGGCGGCCAGCACAACAAGGACATGGTGACCGGCGCCGTCGCGCTGGCGGAGTTCGCGCACATCGTCGCCGAGAAGTACGACATCAACGTCGCGCTGCACACCGACCACTGCCCCAAGGACAAGCTGGACGGCTACGTCCGTCCGCTGCTGGCCGTCTCCGAGCAGCGGGTGGCCAAGGGCCAGAACCCGCTGTTCCAGTCCCACATGTGGGACGGCTCCGCCGAGACCCTGGCCGACAACCTGTCCGTGGCCCAGGAACTGCTGGCCCAGGCCGCCGCCGCGAAGATCATCCTTGAGGTCGAGATCACCCCGACCGGTGGCGAGGAGGACGGCGTCACCCACGAGATCAACGACGAGCTGTACACCACCGTCGACGACGCGCTGCGCACCGCTGAGGCGCTGGGCCTGGGCGAGAAGGGCCGCTACCTGCTCGCCGCCTCGTTCGGCAACGTGCACGGCGTCTACAAGCCGGGCAACGTCGTGCTCCGTCCCGAGCTCCTCAAGGACCTCCAGGAGGGCGTCGGCTCGAAGTACGGCAAGTCCTCGCCGTTCGACTTCGTCTTCCACGGCGGCTCGGGCTCCACGGCGGAGGAGATCGCCACGGCGCTGGAGAACGGCGTCGTGAAGATGAACCTCGACACGGACACGCAGTACGCGTTCACGCGGCCGATCGCGGACCACATGTTCCGCAACTACGACGGCGTCCTGAAGGTCGACGGCGACGTCGGCAACAAGAAGACCTACGACCCGCGCAGCTGGGGCAAGCTCGCCGAGGCCGGCATGGCCAAGCGCATCACCGAGGCCTGCGCGAACCTCCGCTCCACCGGCACCAAGATCAAGTAACGCCCCTGGTGCCACGGCCCCGCGTTTGCCTTCGGCGGACCGGGGCCGTCGTGTGTGCCCCCGGTGGGGGTGCGCGTTCCTGTGTCCTCAAACGCCGGACGGGCTTGGTACGCGATCTGCCGGTGGGTGGGGGCTCGGGGCCACACAGGGGTCACTCTCCCCCAGCCTTCGGCCGGGGGGACCCCCACGGCACCGTTGAGCCCTTCTAATGCGATTCGGTAGCCGGGAACCCGGCTGCCTGCGGGGAGACCCCTGTATGGCCCCGAGCCCGCGCCGTATGCGGCTTTCCGAGCATCTGGGCTGGGGGCATGCACAAGCCGAGCCCCATCCGGCGGACGTGTTGGGGTAGCTGCGGCCCACCGGGCTCACGTGACAATGCCGAGCGCCGGGCAACGGGCTGCCTTCCCGCCCCACCGCCAGGGACCTCACCCCCAGGAGAGCGGGCACCAGGATCATCGACAGACTCCCCCCAGCTGTCCCGGACTCGCCAAACCGGCCTGAGGGGGTGTGTAGGGGGCCATCCCCGCAGGCAGCCGGGTTCCCGGCCACCGAATCCGCACTAGTGGGGCTCAACGGTGCCGAGGAGTTGGCCCCCTGCGCACCCCCGCCCCCGCACAAACAAATGCGATCCGCGCGACAGCGCAAAACCTCGCGCGAAGCGCAGAGGGCCGGCCCACCCGCCGCGCCAGCGGCCCGGTACACGCCCCCCACCCCCCTCCGGGAAGATGGAGCCATGGCCATTCACGAAAACCTGCTCGGGGGCCCGCCCCCGACCGAACTGCCCGACGACCCCGAGCCCCGCGAGCTCCTCGCCTCGGGGGCCGCGCCGACCGACGTCGCGGCGAAGTACCCGACCTCCTCGCTGGCCTGGGCGCAGCTGGCGGACGACGCGTTCCAGGCGGGGCGCACGGTGGAGTCGTACGCGTACGCGCGTACCGGCTACCACCGGGGGCTGGACGCACTGCGCCGGGCCGGCTGGAAGGGGCACGGTCCGGTGCCGTTCGAGCATGAGCCGAACCGGGGCTTCCTGCGTGCCCTGCACGCGCTTGCCCGTGCCGCGCAGGCGATCGGTGAGCAGGAGGAGTACGAGCGCTGCACGACGTTCCTGCGGGATTCGTCGCCGACCGCGGCGGACACCCTTTCGTAGGGCGTTGAGCTGCGTTTCCGGCTGAGGGCCGGGGAGGATCGCGGGCCGGTCGCGCGTGCGCGGCCGGCCCTTTGCGCGCCGTCGGCGGCCTCTTGCGCGCCTTCGGTGGAGCACGGATGATGCCAGTGGGCCGGAAGATTCCGTGCCCGAGGGGACCGGGGCTCCGTTTGCCGACGGGAAGGAGCGGACCGCTACCCGGAAGCCGGCAGCATCGAGGAGTTCCTCATGTCGCAGCAGTCCGCCCCGCAGGGTCGGCCGGAGGCCGCCGAGGTCCGGCGGCCCGATCTGAGCATCGGCAGTACGGGGACGACGCCGTACGAGGATTATGTCCATGCCGATGTGCTCACCCACCTTCAGCATCCGTTGTCCGATGATCCGGGCGAGATGGCGTTTCTGGTGACGACCCAGGTGATGGAGTTGTGGTTCACGGTCGTCGTGCACGAGTGGCATACCGCGGCGCAGGCGTTGCGCCGGGATGATCTGCCGGTGGCGATGGAGGCGCTGGAGCGTTCGACGCATCAGTTGGAGGCGCTGAATGCGGCGTGGAAGCCGTTGGCGCGGCTGACGCCGGCGCAGTTCAACGCGTTCCGGGGGGCGCTGGGGGAGGGTTCGGGGTTTCAGTCGGCGATGTACCGGCGGCTGGAGTTCCTGCTGGGCGAGAAGTCGGCGTCGATGCTCGTACCGCATCGTGGGGCGCCCCGGGAGCACGCGGAGCTGGAGAAGGCGCTGCAGGAGCCGAGTCTGTGGGACGAGGTGCTGCGGCTGCTGGCGCGCCGCGGGTACGGGATCCCCCGCGAGGTGCTGGAGCGCGACGTGACGGCGCGGTACGAGCCGGACGCGCGGGTCGAGGCGGTGTGGGCCGAGGTATACACGGGGCCGCGCGACAGCGAACTGGTGCGGCTCGGCGAGGCGTTGACGGACGTCGCGGAGCTGGTGTGGCGCTGGCGAAACGATCACCTGGTGGCGACGCGGCGGGCGATGGGAGCCAAAATGGGCACCGGCGGTTCGGCAGGCGTGGCGTGGTTGGAGAAGCGCGCCAGCAAGAACGTTTTTCCGGAGCTGTGGACGGCGCGCAGTCATGTCTGAACAGGACGAGCGCGCCGCGGTGCTGGACGCGAAGGACGAACTCGGGCCCGTCCGGGACAGGTTCGCCCTGGACGACTGCGTGTACCTGGACGGCAATTCGCTCGGCGCGCTGCCCGGCCACGTGCCCGGACGGATCGCGGACGTCATCACCCGGGAGTGGGGCGAGCTGCGCATCCGCTCCTGGGAGGAGTCGGGCTGGTGGAGCGCGCCGGAACGCGTCGGCGACCGGATCGCCCCGCTGCTGGGCGCCGCGCCGGGGCAGGTGGTGGTCGGCGACTCGACCAGCGTCAACGTGTTCAAGGCGGTGGTCGGCGCCGTACGCATGGCGGGCGAGGGCCGGGACGAGATCCTGGCCGACGAGGCGTCCTTCCCGACCGACGGGTACATCGCGGAGTCGGCGGCGCGGATGACGGGCTGCACGCTGCGGGCCCTGCCGGCCGACCGCATCCCCGCCGAGGCAGGCCCCCGCACCGCGCTCGCACTGGTCAACCACGTCGACTACCGCACCGGTCGGCTCAACGACCTGCCCGGCACCACCGCCGCGCTGCACGAGGCCGGGGCCCTGGCGGCCTGGGACCTGTGCCACAGCGCGGGCGCCCTGCCGGTCCGGCTGGACGCGCACGGCGTCGACTTCGCGGTGGGCTGCACGTACAAGTACCTGAACGGCGGCCCGGGTGCGCCCGCGTACCTGTATGTGCGTGAAGAGCTCCAGGCGCGGTTCGACTCGCCGCTGCCCGGCTGGAACTCGCACGCGGTGCCCTTCGGCATGGACGCCGCGTACGCCCCGGCCGACGGCATCACTCGCGGGCGCGTCGGCACGCCCGACATCCTGTCCATGCTCGCCCTGGAGGCGGCCCTGGACGTCTGGGACGGCGTGCGCGTCGAGGCCGTACGGGCCAAGAGTCTCGCGCTCGGTGACTTCTTCCTGGAGTGCGTGGACGCATACGTGCCGGAGGGGCGGGTGCGCTGTGTCACCCCGCGCGAGCACCCGCTGCGGGGCAGCCAGATCGCGCTGGCCTGCGCGGACGCGGGCAAGGTGATGACGGAGCTGATCCGGCGCGGGGTGGTCGGCGACTTCCGCCACCCCGACGTGCTGCGCTTCGGCCTCACCCCGCTCTACACGTCCTTCGCGGACGTGGCGCGGGCCGCGCGGGTACTGGGCGAGGTCGTGGGGTGAACGCTCCGGGCGCCGCGGGCGAGGAGGCGGCGCTGCTCGGCCTCGCCCCCGTGGCGCCCGACGCGACGGGGGCGTACGGGCCGCACCCGGACCAGGTGATCGACCTGTACGGGCCGCGGAACGAGGGGCCGGTGGTGCTGCTGCTGCACGGCGGCTTCTGGCGCGCCGCGTACGACCGTACGCATCTGTCGCCGCTCGCCGCGGAGCTGGCCCGGCACGGGCTGCCGGTCGCCCTCGCCGAGTACCGCCGGGTGGGCGCGGGCGGAGGCTGGCCGCGTACCTACGAGGACGTGGTGGCCGCGACCGCAGCGGTCGGGCGGCCCGTGGTGGCCGTGGGGCACTCCGCGGGCGGGCACCTCGCGCTGCTCCTCGCGGCGGCGCGTGCGGACCGTCGAGGACCGGACGCCCCGCTGCGGATCATCGCCGTGGCGCCCGTCGCCGACCTCGCGTACGCCCACGAGCTGGGGCTGAGCGACGGCGCGGTGGCGGAGTTCCTGGGGGACGGCCCCGGGTGGGCGGACCGGCTCGCCGCGGCGGACCCGGTGCGCCGGCTGCCGGGTACGGTGCCCGTGACGATCCTGCACGGCACCGCCGACCCCGACGTGCCCGTCGAACTGTCCCGCCGCTACGTACGGGCCGCCGAGACCGCCGGCGGCACCGCGCCGCTGCTCCGCGAACAGGCCGGCACCGGCCACTACGCGGCCGTCACTCCCGGCACCGCTGCCTTCCACGCCCTCCTCGCCACCCTGCGTAGTACTTGAGGAGGACGCCCGCAGATCCGCTCAGGAGGGGACGACCGGGGGCCGTCCGCTGCTTACCGTGGTGTGTGTGAACCAGACGACCCACTCGCAGCGCGACGACCTGCGCTCGGAAGCCCGACTCGTCCGTGGCGCGCTGAACCGGCTGCGCCAGGACCTGGTCGTGGACGCCTTCGCCTTCCGCCCGATGCTGCCCCTGGACGACGCGCGCGTCTCCGGCTGGTCGTGGGCGCCCCAGCGGCTGCGCCGCCATGTGCGCTGGGCCCCGCACTTCGTGCTCGCGGGCGTCGCGGCCGTCGTGTTCCTCGGGACGACGAGCGTGCTGGCCCGCTCCGGCCCGCTGTCCTTGCTCTTGACGGTGGTCCAGAGCTTCCTGCTCGCCGCGCCGATCGTGCTCACGCTCTTCCGGCCGGTCGGCGCGTTCTGGCTGTCGGGCGCGGCGCTGTTCTGCACGATGCTGGTGTACGCCGTCAACAGGTCCGATTCCGCCGGGTACGAGATCGGCTCCGCCCTCCACATCGCGGTGATGGCCCTGGTCGTGCTCCGCACCCGGCCCCGGCTGGCCGCCGAGATGTGGCTGACCACCATGGCCGCGGGCGGCCTCATGGTGGTGTTCCTGCCGCAGCGGATCACGGACGTGGTGGCGTACGCGGTGTTCACGGTGTTCGTGCTGGTCCCCGCCGCCGCGATCCGCGCCTGGCGCGAGGAGCGGCGGCAGGTCGTCGAGACCCGGACCGCCACCGCCGAGGAGCGCTCGCGGCGCACCCTCCTGGAGGAGCGCGCCCTGATCGCCCGCGAGCTGCACGACGTGGTCGCGCACCACATGTCCGTCATCGCCATCCAGGCCGAGGCCGCCCCGTACCGCGTCAAGGACACCCCGCCCGAGCTGGCCACCTCCTTCTCGACCATCCGGGAGAACGCGGTTGCCGCGCTGACCGAGCTGCGCCGCATCCTGGGCGTCGTACGGTCCGAGGACCCGGACGCCTTCGCCGACGCCGACCCCGAGGCACCGCAGCCGACCCTGGCCAGCCTCGACTCGCTGCTGGAGAGTGTGCGCAGCGCGGGACTGGTCGTCGAGGCCGTGGTCACCGGCTCGCCGCGGCCGCTGCCGCAGGGCGTCGAGCTGTCCGCGTACCGCATCGTCCAGGAGGCGTTGAGCAACACTCTGCGGCACGCGCCGGGCGCCGAGGCGCGGGTGGAGATCTCGTACGTGCTCGGCGGGCTCGGACTGCGTATCGTCAACGGCAAGGCGAGCCGCCTGGCCAAACCGTCACCGGGGGCCGGGCACGGCGTACTGGGAATGCGGGAACGGGTGCAGATGCTGGGCGGGGAGATGACCGCGGACCACACCGAGGACGGCGGGTTCGAGGTCGCGGCCTTCATCCCGGTGTCGGCGACGCCGGGTGCGGCGGAGGGGAAGACGGCGTGATCCGGGTACTGATCGTGGACGACCAGGAGATGGTCCGGGAGGGCTTCTCGGTGCTGCTGGGCGCGATGCCGGACATCGAGGTCGTCGGCGCCGCCGTGGACGGCCGGCAGGCGGTGGCCAAGGTCGCCGAGCTGCGGCCCGACGTGGTGCTGATGGACATCCGGATGCCGCAGATGAACGGGCTGGAGGCGACCCGTGAGATCGTCGCCGCCGACGCGGACGCCAAGGTGCTGGTGCTGACCACCTTCGACCTCGACGAGTACGTCTACCAGGCGCTGCGGGCCGGGGCGAGCGGCTTCCTGCTCAAGGACGCCTCGGCGGGCCAGCTCGCGGAGGGCGTACGGATCGTGGCGAACGGCGAGGCGTTGCTCGCGCCGGCCGTCACCAAGCGGCTGATCTCGGAGTTCTCCAAGCTCGACACGCCCAGGGCACCCACCCAGGAACGCGTCGGCGACCTCACCGAACGGGAGACCGAGGTCCTGGTGCTGGTGGCCCAGGGCCTGTCCAACGGTGAGATCGCCGAGCATCTGGTCGTGGCCGAGTCGACGGTGAAGACGCACGTCAGCCGGATCCTGGTGAAACTGGGCCTGCGCGACCGCACCCAGGCGGCGGTCTTCGCGTACGAGGCCCGGCTGGTCACGCCGGGCGGGTGAGCGTGAGGGCTGCCGACCAGGCAGGTCGTCACGCAGGTTCTGACGACGGTGAAGCGGCCGTGCCCCGGCCGTGTGCCGCACCTGGGACCGGGCGCGCTCTCCGGCTGTCCGCCTGCGCAATGGCCTCGTCGACGAGCGAGGCGAAGCGACGCTCGTGCGAGTCGGCCGCTATCTCGCCCCGCATGGCACGGGCGGCCTCCCAGTAGCCGCGGAACGCCGGGGTGTCGGTGATGTAACGGAGGTGGCCGATCACTTCGCGGTCGTCGGCCACTCCGAGCTTGTGCACCAGCATGGTGTGGCTGTAGATCAGATTCGCGTAGAGGTACTGACGGTTCTCCTTCGCGGACAGGCCGGGCGCATACTCCGGCCATACGTCGGCCAGCTCGGGATCGGTGATGCTCATCTTGAGCAATTCCATGTGCAGCCGGCGCAGGTCGGCTTCGGCGCTGCGGTTCAGCGCGGTGGCCGAATGCCGGAACTCGGCTCGTTGCAGCTCCAGTTCGGCCTGGTGCAGGCGCTGGGTCCGCGCCACGTAGAAGAGCACGAGTACGGCACTGAAGGAGGCCGCGGCGCCGAAAGCCTGGCCCGCGTTGCCGCTTCCCGCGGTGCGCAGCACCGGCACCAGCGTCATGATCAGGCTCAGCAGTACACAGAGGGCGCCTGCCGCGAGCACGAAACCGAGATCGCGGAGTACGTCGAGCGCCGTGCGTCGGTTCACGAGGCACCTCCGCCCGCAGATGGGCGCGAATCGGCGGAGCGTCGGTCGGCTGTCCGCACCGCCATCACCGCTCGCGGGGGTTGTGCCCGGTTCGTGCTGCGCACAACCCCGCCGTCCGACGCAGCGGCGGCGTACGGGAAAGTGCGGCGCCGGAGTCCGCTACGGCTCCGGCGCCGCACGTACGGGGGCGGCCGTGGGGTGACGGCGCGGGCTCTCAGCCGATGTCGCGGCGCCGCAGTCCTGCCAGGCCCGTGGTCACCAGGAGCGCGGTGAGGCCGAGCAGCCACAGGAACGGGGGCGCGGTGGCCTCGGCGCCCGGGAGCTTCGGGAGGTGCGTGAAGGGGGACAGGTTCATCACCCACTGGGGGAGCCGGACGGCCGGGCCCACCCAGCCGATGCCGAGGCAGCCGCCGACCACGGCCCAGGTGGCGGCCGACGCCTTGGGCAGGGCGCCGACGAGCAGGACCGCGAGGCCGGTGAGGGCCCAGACCGCCGGGACCTGGGCCAGTGCCGCGCCGGCCGCGGGGCCGAGCTGTCCGCCGACGTCGCCGGCCGTCAGGCCGTACGTGAAGCCGAGGCCCAGGCCGCCCAGGAGGAGGATGAGGGCCGCGCCGGCGAAGGCGACGGCCAGGTGCCCGGTGGCCCAGCGCAGCCGTCCGACGGCGCCCGCCAGCACCGGTTCGGCGCGGTCACCGGCCTCCTCGCTCCGCAGCCGCAGGGCCGCGCCCGCGGCGTAGAGGGCCGCGACCATGCCGAGCATTCCGGTCAGCGCGGACACGAACGCGTCGGTCAGGCCCTGTTGCCCGCCCATCCGCTGGAAGATCTCGCGGGTCTGTTCGTTGCCGCCGACCAGGTCGGACGCGCCGTCGATGATGCCGCCGAAGACGGCGCCGGCGACGAGGAAGCCGGCCGACCAGCCGAGCAGGGTGGTCCGCTGCAGGCGCCAGGCCAGGCCGAAGGGGCCGCTCAAAGAGGCGGGTGCGCGGGCCGGTCCCGGGCGGGCGGGCAGGAAGCTCATGCCCAGGTCGCGGCGTGCGGTGAGGGAGTACGCGGCGCCGACCGTGATGGCCGTGCCGGCGAGGAAGAGCAGCAGTACCCACCAGCGCTCGCCGGCGAACGCGCGCAGGTTTTCGGCCCAGCCGACGGGTGAGGCCCAGGTGAGCGGCGAGGAGGCGTCCTCGGTCGCGGCGTCGCCCGCGGCCCGCAGGACGAAGGCCGCGCCCAGTACGGCACCGGCCAGGCCCTTGGCGGCCCGCGCGCTCTCGGTGAGCTGCGCGGTGATCGCCGCCAGCCCGGCGAAGACCAGGCCGGTGCCGCCGACGGCGAGGCCGAGGGCGAGCGCACCGGCGGCCGGCTGTCCGGCCTGGGCGAGCCCGGCGGTGATGAGCAGGGCCAGCGCTGCGTCGGCGACGAGCGCGGCGAGCAGGGCCGCGGCGAGCGGGGCGCGCCGGCCGACCATGGCGGCGGAGAGGAGTTCCTGGCGGCCGGTCTCTTCCTCCTCGCGGGTGTGGCGTACGACGATGAGCAGGCTCATCACGCCGGCCAGCAGCGCGGCGAAGCCGCCGATGCGCCAGGCGGTCAGGCCGCCGAGGGAGTCGCTGAACACCGGCCCGTAGACGGCGCGCAGCGAGCCGTTGGCGGTCATCGAACCCGCCACTTCTGCGCGCTTGGCGGGTGTGTCGTAGAGCTTTTCCAGAGCGCTGCTCGTGCTGACGACGGTCAGTCCCAGCAGCACCACCCAGGCCGGGATCATCAGCCGGTCGCGGCGCAGTGCCAGGCGCAGCAGGGTGCCGGTGCCGGCCAGGTCTTGGGAGCTGCCGGTACGGGCGGCGGCGGGGAGTGTCACGGCAGTCATCGCACGGTCGCCTTTCCGGAAGCCGAAGCCGAAGCGGAAGCCGAGGTGGCGGATGCCGTGTCCCGGGCGGCACGGGTGTCGTCCTGGTAGTGGCGCAGGAACAGCTCTTCCAGTGTGGGCGGTGTGCTGGTCAGGCTGCGCACGCCGGACTGGCTGAGCGAGCGCAGCACCGCGTCCAGCTTGTCGGTGTCCACCTGGAGACGGACCCGGTGGCCCTGGATGTCGAGGTCGTGCACGCCGGGGAGGCCGGAGAGGCCGTTCGGCGCGCCGGCCAGTTCGGCGGTCACGCTCGTACGGGTCAGGTGCCGCAGGTCGGCGAGTGAGCCGGACTCGACCGTACGGCCCTTGCGGATGATGCTGACGCGGTCGCACAGCGCCTCGACCTCGGACAGCACGTGGCTGGAGAGCAGCACCGTACGGCCGCGGTCGCGCTCCTCCTCGACGCAGTCCTGGAAGACCTCCTCCATCAGCGGGTCCAGCCCGGAGGTCGGCTCGTCCAGGATGAGCAGGTCCACGTCGGAGGCGAATGCGGCGACCAGGGCGACCTTCTGGCGGTTGCCCTTGGAGTACGTACGGCCCTTCTTGGTGGGGTCCAGTTCGAAGCGTTCCAGGAGGCTGTCCCGGCGGGCCGTGTCGAGGCCGCCGCGCAGCCGCCCGTACAGGTCGATGACCTCGCCGCCGGAGAGGTTGCGCCACAGGGTGACGTCCCCGGGGACGTACGCGATGCGGCGGTGCAGGGCGACCGCGTCGTGCCACGGGTCCTTGCCCAGCAGCTGCGCGCCACCCCCGTCGGCGCGCAGCAGTCCGAGCAGGACGCGGATGGTGGTGGACTTGCCCGCCCCGTTGGGGCCGAGGAACCCGTGCACCTCACCGGCTTCGACGGCGAGGTCGAGGCCGTCCAACGCGCGGGTCCGGCCGAAGGCCTTGCGGAGGCCGGACACCGAGATTGCCTTCGTCATGTTTCTGAACGTACGCTTCCTTCACAAACTTGTGAAGTTAAGGAAGCGTATAAAGTCGGTGGGGGCGGAGCGTCGGGCCGGGGGCCGGGGAGAGGATCAGAGGGTGAACCAGCAGGCAGAGCAGCACCAGAGCGGGACCACAGGACGGGACGAGGAGGCGGTCTCCCGGTTCGTGGAGCGCTTCGCGGCGGAGCTGACCGAGGCGGGCATGCAGCGGATGGCCGCCCGGGTCTTCGCGGCGCTGCTCGCCTCCGACGCCGGCGCCCTCACCTCCGCCGAACTCTCCGAACGGCTCCAGGTCAGCCCCGCCGCGGTCTCCGGCGCGGTCCGCTACCTGGTGCAGGTCAACATGGTGATCCGGGAACGCGAGCCGGGCACCCGCCGGGACCGCTACCGGCTCTTCAACGAACTCTGGTACGAGACGCTGGGCAGCCGCGACCACATGCTCACGCGCTGGGAAGGCGTCCTCCGGGAGGGCGCGAAGTCGCTGGGCGCCGACACCCCGGCCGGTGCCAGGGTCGCCGAGACCGTGGCCTTCTTCGAGTTCATGCAGGGCGAGCTGAGCAGGATGCTGGAGCGCTGGCGCGAGCACCGGGACAAGGAGCTGCGGGGCGAGGGCTGAGCGCCCGCGTCCGAGGGGCCTCCTCCCGGCCCCGCTGCCGTGTCAGCCGTGCGGCAGCGTCAGCCGCCACGCGTCCGGGTGCACCGTCCACGTACGGGTCCTGACCGGGCCGCCGACGGCCACGTCCGCCCGGTAGCGGAAGTCCGCGCCCGACACCGTCACCGCCCGCGCCCGTGCCCGTACCGGCGGCCCGGCCTCCTGCCAGTGCACGACGACCTCGGCCAGCCCGGTGCCGTCACCGTCGCCGGGCGTCACCGAGACCCACCGCACCGGCCGGTCCAGGTCGGCCAGCACCACGCCGTCCGCCTCGACCCGCAGCCGGTGGCCCGCAGGGCGGGAGCGCCGGCTGCCGGGCGGGGCCGGGGTGCCGGTAGTGGCCGTGAGCCGCGACAGGGCCGTACGGGCCCCACGGGCGAGCAGGGCCCACCAGGGCGCGCGGGAACCCGGCCGGGAGCCCGCTTCCGCGCCGGCGCGCGGGCCCGGCAGGCGCCGCCCCCGCCGCACCTCAGGGCCCTGCCACCGGTGCCGCCGGCCCGGCCCGGCCCGCGACTCCGGCTCGGTGGCGGACGGGATGTCCAGGCCGCCCAGCACGATGCCGTCGCTGTCGTCCGTGAGCAGGTGCAGGCTGTGGTCCGTACCGTCCAGGACCGCGCGGGCGGCGGCGACGGTGTCCGTCGGCACGCCCAGCGCGCGGGTCAGCTCCACCGTGCCCGGCGCGCCCACCGGCACCACCGCGAGTGCCACGCCCGTCAGATCGCGCTCCTTGTGCAGCAGCGCCACGGCGCGCAGCAGGGCGTGGTCGTCGCCGATCACCACGGGGCGGCGATGGCCGCGGCGGGCGAGCGCCCGCGCGTACTCCTCGGGGCCGTCCGGGAGGCAGATTTTCGCGGCCGCGCCCGCGCACAGGACGTCCTTGGCGATCCGTACGGATTCCCCGTCCGTACTGCGGGCGGCCGGGTCGATGACCACGAGCAGGGGGTGCCCCCGGACCCCGTCCGGGAGAGAGTGCCCAGAAGGCTGCGCCGACACCTCGGTCCTTCCTCAGGTAGCATCTCGGTGCAAGAGCCCCTTGCGCTATTGCGCCAGGGGCTTCGTCTATTCCGGGGCACCGGTTCGACGGCTTCAGCGTTGCCGCACGCACGCATCCGCACGCGTAAGGCTTCGCGCACGTTGGACATGCCCCGCCCGGAAGGGGTGTACGCCTGTGCCCGCACTTGTGCTGCTCGGTGCTCAGTGGGGTGATGAGGGCAAGGGAAAGGCCACCGATCTGCTCGGTGGGTCCGTCGACTATGTGGTGCGTTACCAGGGCGGCAACAACGCCGGTCACACGGTTGTCGTAGGCGACCAGAAATACGCGCTGCACCTTCTCCCTTCCGGAATCCTCTCGCCGGGGTGCACCCCGGTCATCGGCAACGGTGTCGTCGTCGACCCCGCGGTCCTGCTCTCCGAGCTGAGCGGACTCAACGAGCGTGGCGTCGACACGTCCAAGCTGCTGATCAGCGGAAACGCGCACCTGATCACGCCGTACAACATCACGGTCGACAAGGTCACGGAACGTTTCCTCGGCAAGCGGAAGATCGGCACGACCGGCCGCGGCATCGGCCCGACCTACGCCGACAAGATCAACCGCACCGGCATCCGCGTGCAGGACCTCTTCGACGAGTCGATCCTGCACCAGAAGGTCGAGGCGGCCCTCGACTTCAAGAACCAGGTGCTGGCCAAGCTCTACAACCACCGCGCGGTGGTCGCCGAGCAGGTCGTCGAGGAGATGCTCAGCTACGCGGACCAGATAAAGGGTTATGTCGCCGACACCACCCTCCTGCTGAACAACGCGATCGACGACGGCAAGGTCGTGCTCTTCGAGGGCGGCCAGGGCACGCTGCTCGACGTGGACCACGGGACCTACCCGTTCGTGACCTCCTCCAACCCGACTGCGGGTGGAGCCTGCACCGGTGCGGGGGTCGGCCCCACGAAGATCAACCGGGTCATCGGCATCCTCAAGGCCTACACCACCCGCGTCGGCGCCGGTCCGTTCCCGACCGAGCTGTTCGACGCGGACGGCGAGGCGCTGCGCACCATCGGCGGCGAGCGCGGTGTGACCACCGGCCGCGACCGGCGCTGCGGCTGGTTCGACGCGGTCATCGCCCGTTACGCGACCCGCGTCAACGGCCTGACCGACTTCTTCCTGACCAAGCTGGACGTGCTCACCGGCTGGGAGCAGATCCCGGTCTGCGTCGCCTACGAGATCGACGGCAAGCGCGTCGAGGAGCTGCCCTACTCGCAGACCGACTTCCACCACGCGAAGCCGGTCTACGAGACCCTGCCGGGCTGGTCCGAGGACATCACCAAGGCCAAGACCTTCGCCGAGCTGCCGAAGAACGCGCAGGCGTACGTCAAGGCGCTGGAGGAGATGTCCGGCGCGCCGATCTCCGCGATCGGCGTCGGCCCGGGCCGGGACGAGACGATCCAGATCAACTCGTTCCTGGACTGACGGGTCCGATGCCGCCCGAGTGGCGGTGACCGCAGGTGAGCCGTGTCCCCGCTCCGCCCAGGAGCGGGGACACGGCTTTCGCGTGTCGCGGGCCCTCCCCGAGGGGCGGCCCGCCCGGCGGACCGCTGCCCGCGCGGGCCGGGCATCAGCCCTTCTTCGTGTACGTGAACGTCGGCTTGCCGTCGTCGAAGGCCCGGCGGAGCTTGCCGTCGGGCTGGATGCGCAGGGTGCTGGGGGCGCCCGGGCTGCAGCTGGTCGCCGGGCCCGCCACGACGGTGGTGGGGCCGAGGCGCAGCGGCGGTCCGCCGTTCATGAGGATGGCCTTGAACTCGCAGCGGAACGTGGGGCCGCGCACCTCCATGGCCAGGACGGTGTCGCCGACCGCGCCCTGGGTGATGGTGAAGCGGTAGGTGTCGCTGCCGCCCTTGCCGCGCTTGGTCTCCCAGTCGCCGAGGAACTTCTGCGGGATGACCCCGGGCTCCTTGCCGGCCGCCTTGCCGACCTTGCCGTCCGCCGCGGTCACGGTGCCGCCGTCGGCCTTCGCGGGGCTCTCCTCGTCCTCGGGGCTGAACAGGACGTACGCGATGCCGATGCCGGCGGTGGCGAGGCCGATGCCGACCGCGGCGGCCAGGCCGACGGTGCGGTTGCGGAGACGGCCGGCGGCGCCGGTGGTACGGCCGCGGCCGGTGTGTCCGGATCGGCCGCCGCTGTGGCTGCTGTGGCTGGAGCTGCCGCCGTGGCCGACGCGGCCGGTGGGGCTCTTGCGGCGGCGCCCGTGGGTGGTGGTGGCGGAGTGCGATGCAGGCGTGGCGTCCGAGGCGGACGGCGAGGAGACAGGGGGCGCCGGGGTGCCGGCCGCCGCGTACGGCGGCGGGGTCGCGGACCCGGGGGCCGGGGGCGGCATCGGAACCGACGCGGGCGGCGGAGTGGGCGTGGGAGTCTGCTCCCGGATCGCCTCGGAGTGGCCCCAGGGGCGGTCGGAGTGGGGGCCGGTGGGCTCCCAGGGCCGGTCGCCGGGCTCGTCCCCGGCGCCGTTCGGATTCTCCGCGTCGAGCAGCTGGACGGCGTGCCGCCCCAGCTCGGCGATGAGCGCGCCTGGCAGCCAGGGCTCGTGGCCGTCGTCGTCGGACCTGGTGTACGCGATGAGCTGCTCCGGCGTCGGGCGCTGCGCCGGGTCCTTGGCGAGGCAGGCGGCGACCAGGCTGTGCAGCCCGTACGGCAGCCCGGTCAGATCCGGGTCCTCCTGGGCGATGCGGTACATCAGCGCGTGCACACCGCTGTCGGACGTACCGAAGGGCAGCCGCCCGGTGGCCGCGAACATCAGCACCGAGCCGAGGCAGAACACGTCGCTGGCGGGTGTGACGGGTCTGCCGCGCACCTGCTCGGGCGACATGAAGCCGGGCGAGCCGACCGCCTGGTTGGTGCGGGTCAGACCGCCGCCGACGGTCACCGCCTCCAGCGCCCGCGCGATGCCGAAGTCGATGACCTTCGGGCCGTCGATGGTCAGCAGGATGTTGGACGGCTTGAGGTCGCGGTGGACGATGCCGGCGGCGTGGATGCTGCGCAGCGCGCCCGCCAGCCCGCCGGCGAGGATGCGTACGGAGCGCTCGGGCAGCGGCGTACGGCCCTCGGTGATCACCTGCCGGAGCGAGGGGCCCGCGATGTAGCCGGTGGCAACCCACGGCGTGGCGGCCTCGGTGTCGGCGTCCAGAACGGGAGCGGTCCACTCGCCGCCGACCCGCCGTGCGGCCTGCACCTCCTGGCGGAAGCGGGCCCGGAAGTCGTCCTGGCCCGACAGTTCGGTCTTGACCAGCTTGACGGCGACCGTGCGGCCGCGGTCGGAACGGGCGAGGTAGACCCGGCCCATACCGCCCTCGCCCAGCCGCCCCAGCAGCCGGTACGCCCCGATCCGCGGCGGGTCCTGGGGGCCGAGCTGCCCGAGGCGGCCGCGCTCTGCGCGCTCATTCACGTTCCGCTTGCCCTTTCACCTTGTTCGCCCTGTGCTCCCGGACGTGCCCTGCGGGGACGGTGCCGCAGACGCGAACGTTCTGGACGACGCCGCCGGTTTCGTTTCGGTTCCCCGGTGTCCGTACGGGCCGTGGTCGGGCCGAGTGGTGCGCGGCGAGTGGCGGTGCGGCCGGGCCGGCCGGGCCGGGCGCGGGCGTCGGAACGGTCGTCAGGACGCGGGCGTGAGCCCACACTTCGGTGGACTCAGTAGCCGAGGTTATCGAGCGCGCGCGACAGCGTCTCCACCGCCTCCGTGACCGAGCGGAAGTCCGGTGTGCCGCCGAGCTGTTCGGCCAGTTCGGCGGCGAACGCGCCATGATCCGGGGTGATTCTGCGCAAAGCGGTCAGACCGTCGTCCGTGAGCGCGAGCAGCTTGGCGCGCCGGTGAGCGGGGTTGGGCCGGTACTCGGCCAGCCCCTCCGCCACCACCAGGTCCGCGACCCGCTGCACGCTCTGCCGGGTGATGCCCATCGCCCGCGCGATCCCGGCCACGGGCAGCGGACCGCCCGCCACGGCGCCGAGCACCTGCCAGCGGGCGGTGGTCAGCCCGGCCGGGCGCGCCAGCCTCTCGGACACGGCGAGGAACTGGCCGTTGAGGCGGAAGACGCCGAGGGCGGTACGGCTGAGGAGTTCGGGGGCGGTGGAGGCGGGGCCGGTTTCCGGGCCCGTCGGGGGTGCGGTGCCGGCCTCCGGTGCGCGCTCGCTCACGCCGCTCCCTCCGCCGCCCGGTCCGCGGCCGCCAGCACCGGGAAGGCGCTCGCGTCCGAGTGCCGGAAGAGCCGGAACCACGCGTCGAGCACGTGCGGCTCCATCACCTCCAGCTCGGCGAGGATTTCCCGGGCGAAGGCGACCGGTTCGGTCGGCCCGGCCGTGATCAGCCCGCGGTCGCGTACCGCGTCCGCCTCCCGGTAGCGCCCGCCGCCCTCGTACCCGGCCTGCGCGGCGAGATGTCCGGCCGCGCCGCTGGTGTGCGTACGGTCGTCGAGCAGTCCCTCGCGGGCCAGTCCGGCGGTCGCGCCGCAGATGGCGGCGACCGGGACGCCCGCCTCCAGGAACGTACGGGCCGTACGGGCGAACGGGGCGAGGGTGTCGCCGATGTCCCACAGGCCGGCGCCGGGGAGGATCAGCAGCGCGCTGTCCTGGGGTGCGAGGGCGTCGAGTGTGAGGTCGGGCGTGATCCGCAGCCCGCCCATGGTGGTCACCGGGCGGCCGTCCCCGAGGCCGACGGTCACGACGTCGAAGCCGGTGCGGCCGGCGCGGAAGGCGTTGCCCTCGCGGAGGTGGGCGGTGGCGAAGCCGGGCTCCCAGTCGGCGAGCGTGTCGTAGACGGCGAGGTGGACGGTGGTGCGGGGCCGGGCGGTCGTACGGGCCATGGTGGCTCCCCCTGGTGAGCGGGCCGCGCCGCACGGTGCCGCACGGACCTCGTGACAGCACCCTGTCGCTATGACAGCAAGCTGTCAATAGGGGTGCGGAGCGTCGGCCGTCCGGGTGGGCCGCGTGCGTTAACCCGTGGAGAGGGGTGGACTTAACCCGTCCGTTCCTAGCGTCTGACGCGTACCGATCAGCGACCGACAGGAGACACGCCATGGAGACGATGGGGCAGCTTGCCGCCCACCTCGTGCTCGACCTCGCCGCGGTGAGCGTGCTGACGTTCGCCATCTACTACCCGCGCCACCGGCGCCGTGACCTGGTGCCCGCCTACCTCGCGCTGAACGTCGCGCTGTTCGCGGTCGTCTCCGCGCTGGCCCAGGTCGGCGAGGGCGGCACGGCGCTCGGATTCGGCCTGTTCGGCGTGTTGTCGATCATCCGGCTGCGGTCCGACTCGATCCAGCACGAGGAGGTCGCGTACTACTTCACGACCCTGGTCCTCGGCCTGCTGTGCGGCCTGCCGCACCTCGGTTTCGCCGTCGCGGCGTCACTCGCCGGGCTGCTGCTCCTGGTCATGTACGGCGCCGACCACCCGCGGCTGATGGCCCGCACCTGCCGCACCGTCGTCACCCTCGACGCCGTCCACACCGGCCAGCAGGCGCTCCGCGACGACCTGGCACGCCGCCTCGGCGGCGAGCCCTGCAACTGGACGGTCAAGGAGATCGACTTTGTCCGGGACCTGATGGTCGTGGACGTCCGCTTCCGTCTGCCGGAACCTTTCGGCAGGCCCGCTCGTACGACCTCACAGCACGCCGACCGCAACCGGCCCCGCACGATCACCCGTTCCCCCGCGCACCCGCAGCCCCGTCCCCTTTCCGAGGAGACCGTGTGATTCCCGCCGTACGGGCGATCGCCCGCGCCGCCATGGCGGCGCGCCCGATAACCCTCTCCGAGCTCCAGGCCCGCGCGGAGCTGATGGCCCGCATCGACCACAGCTACCTCGTACCGGTCGAGGTCTTCGCGGACTTCGCGGCCCGGCTGACCGACCCGCGGCGGCCGGGCGGCCCCTTCCAGGCGCTGTGCATCAACGGCCGCCGCTGGTTCGGCTACCACTCGGTCTACTACGACACCCCCGACCTGCAGACCTTCCACGACCACCGGAAGGGCCGCCGGTACCGCTACAAGATCCGCGAGCGGCTGTACGAGGATTCCGGGGAGCGCCAGTTCGAGATCAAGCTCAAGGGGCGGCGCGGCGAGACGCTCAAGCGGCGGCAGCCGCTGCTGCCCGGAGAGGCGACGCTCGGGCGCGGACCGCGCGCCTTCCTGGCATCCGTCCTGCACGGCACGTACGGCATCACCGCCCCCGAGGAACTGGTGCCGTCGCTGGTGACCGACTACCGGCGCGCCACGTTCGTCGCCGACGAGCAGCGCATCACCTGCGACGCGGACCTGGTCTGCCGGGACGCGGGCACCGGCCGCAGCGTACGCGCCGACGGCGGCCTGGTCCTGGTCGAGACCAAGACCCCGGTCACCGGCCACCTGACGGAGGCGGACCGGCTGCTGCACACGTACGGGCTGCGCGCCGCGGAGTTCACCAAGTACTGCGGGGCGATGGCGGCGCTGCGGCCCGGACTGACGGCCAATCAGTGGCGGCGGGCGGTGCGGGCGGCGTTTCCGCGGGCGGCGGCTTAGGAGCTGTCTTCAAATGTCACGCCCACATCAGGAGCGATGCGAGGGTGACGGCTGCTTGGTAGGACTCGGCGGTCTTGTCGTAGCGGGTGGCG
>NZ_JBVIBD010000029.1:0-68985 GCF_055573595.1 Streptomyces sp. NPDC030165
TAGGCGGAGGGACCGCGGCGGCGGGCGGCGGCGAGCAGGATGCGGCGGCGGCGGGCGAGGCGGCGTTCGCTGACCGGGACCAGGTCCAGGCACAGTTCGGCCTGTTCGCCGTCCGCACTGCGCACGCCGGCCAGGGCGGCGGCCAGATGCTGCAGCGGGTCCGGGGACAGCCCCAACGAGGCCAGGGGCTTGGCATCGGGGAGCGCCAGGACCAGCTCGGCGCGCTCGAAGTACTGCGGCGCCGCCGGGGCGGGGGCGGGCGCGGTCTGGCGGGGCTTGGTCAGATCGATAGAGGTCATCGCCGGGCCTCCTTGGCCACCGCGAAGTGCACGGGGTGGATGTCGGGGCGGGCCTGGGGAGTGCGGACTTCGACCTCGGCGTAGGCGGGCATGCGCATCACCGCGGCCGCATCCGCTGGGCCTTCGAGGTAGCAGCGCACCTGGCCGTCGGTGACGGTGTAGCGCAGGCGGGCGGCGGAACCGCGGGCCGGTGCGCCGGCCGCGTGATGGATCCGGGCGAACTGGTGGGCTGCCCGGCCGACCTCTTCCATGCCGGGGTTGAACGTGGTGGTCGGCACCAGCTCGACACAGGTCCGGTGGGCCAGGGCGGCCTCTGCCTTCCGGCGGCGGCGCAGGCCGAGGATCCCGGCGGCGACGGCTGCGACGAGGACGAGGGCTGCGAGATAGGGGGAACTCGCGGCGATGACATGCGCGGCATCGAGGACGGCTGCCGCACCGGGCAGCTCGGCGCTCATGCCCGGCTCCGGCCGGGGCGGGTGTACTGCATGGGTCCTCCAGCGGTTGCGGTCCTTTCACCAGGACCAAGTGCGGCTGGAAGACCGATTCGGACAGCACCCCGTCGACTTTTCTTACTCTTTACCTCCGGGGCGCCTCGCACGCTGACGGGGCGTCCGCTGCGGGCGGCAGACCGTACGCCACCCCGTACGTCTGCTCGCCACGGCTTTGGTGGTTGCCCGGTGGGCGAGGGTGGCCGGCTGTGTGGCCGATCGGCCACGGCCCTCGACCGGCCATCGGCCATGACCGGTCAGGCGCTATCGGCCATCGGCCATGACTGGCCCACGCCCGGACCGGTCTGGGCCGGGCGGCGGGGGCTGCTTCGTCCGGATCGGCCATCTCCTCGCCATCTGCGGGGCCGGCCTACGGACCCGCCCGGCCGGCGGTGGCGGCGCGTTGTCCGGTGGCCCGTCCTGCAGCCCCGGCATGCGGTTGCCCCTCACCAGAAAAGGCGTCGCGTTCGCCGACACCCCTGCCCACGGGCAGGCCGCTGGATCGTTCGCATGTGATCGCTTAGGCATGCCCCGGCCGCGGTGGGGGGCGGGAGCAGGCATGCCCGTGGCGCCCTCATCGCTCAAGAGGCATGCCCAGGGCTGGCGCTAGGCCCAGGGCGGGGCTGCCCCGAGATGGAAGAAGGCTTGCCCATTCAATGGGCAAGCCTTCCACCTGCTGTTTTGGGGCTGCGGGCAAGCCTTTGGGCATGCCCCGGTGAGGAGAGTTCACGGCACGAGCTGAAAGGAGCGGTGCCGTGAACACGACCCCGAACACCAGCCCCGGGATCTTCCGTCGTCTGGATGCGGAATGGGCTGAGCTGTGCGCAGACCGTGGCGTGCGAGGCGCCGTCTACGGGTGGCTGATGGCCGACTGCCTGGCCTTCGAGGTCGCGGCCGTGACCGATTCCTGGGTGCGCGCCCTCGGCCCCGATCAGCTCCTGGCAGCGCTGCGTCCGACCGGATCGGCCACGGGTGATGCCCTGACCGATGCGGTGCTGCGCGCCCTCCTCGACCGGGCGGCCGGCCATGGCCGATCGGCCACCCTGGCCGCGCGCATCGTGGTCCAGGCGATGGTCCCAGCCGCGGTGCGTATCACTCGCGGACAGCTCCGGCCCTTCGGTGGCCGCACGCTCGACGACGTCGGCCACATGGTCATCGCTGCCCTCTTCGAGATCGCGCGCGGCGGCCAGGTGCACCGCCGCCCCGGTCGGCCGGCCGCGAACCTCGCGCTCGATGCCTTGTGTCGTGTGTTGAAGGACCTGGCCGCCGACCGCGAACCCCGTGGGGCGGACCTGAACGCCGCGGAGAACCTCGCCGACCCCTTCGACTCCGCCTGCGCCTGCATGGTGCGGTGCGCCGCAGCCGCCGCCGGTCTCGATGAGACGCCGGCCGAGGAAGAACTCACCGCTGCGCGCCTGCAACTGCTGGAGCTGGTCCTGGACGCGATGGACGACGGCGCTCTCAGCGAGGCCGACGCCCGCGCCATCGCCGGGCACTACCGCAGTGCCCCGGCTCCCCTGCCCGACCGCGACGCTGCCCGCGCCGCCGGCACCAGCGTCGGCACCTGGCAGCGCCGCCGCAGCCGCGCCGTCGAGCGCCTGAAGACCGCCACCCGACCCGCCGCTCAACCCGCTGTCTGACTACCCGGCCGAAGGAGCCCGATATGTCCACCACTCGACCGTCCGTCCTGTCGAAGGCGGCCTCGCCTCTGGATGAGGACGAGGTGCGCGTCACCACTGCCCAGCGTCGGCTGATCGCCCTGGGCGCCGCTTTGGTCACCACCCCCTTCGACACCTCCGTTCACCAGCGATTGCTGCGTTTCCTGAGCCAGGACATCGGTGCGGTGCTGGTGTCCCTGCGCGCCCTGCAGCAGCGGCCCGAAGCGCAACTGCGGGCCCGCATCGCCGAGCTGGCCCCTCTGCCGGCGAACGTGAGCGTTGCCGGGCGGCACCGGTGATGCGGCTGCGCCGGACCAAACCGGCACCCGACATCTCCCCTGAGCACTCCCCTGCCGACTTTGTCCCCGGTGAGGCGGTGGACACCGGCTGGGCCACCACGCCGATGTCCACCGGAGCCATGGCCAACTGGACAGCGATGGCGCGCTGGAGCGCCTGGTGCCTGCTGCTGGCCGGTCCGCTGCTCGGCGGCTGGGCGCTGGCCTGCACCACGCAGCCGGTGGCCGGGCCCCCACGGGCGGAGGCACCGAAGGCGCAGCCCGCGTCTTCGGACGCGGTGGCGCCGTCCGGGTTTGCCGAGGTGTATGTCGCCGCCTACGTGAAGGCGGGTGGCAGTGACGCGGACGCGGCGGAGCTCACGGCGTTCTACCCGGCGGCGCGGTCCCTGTCGTGGCCGGCGCAGGGCAAGTCGCAAGAGCGCGTGGAGTCGACGTCGGCGGTGCAGGTGCGGCAGGTCTCGGCCGGCTACTGGTCGGTGACGGTGGCCGCGCGGATCACCGGCTCGGCGAAGGACTCCGAGAACGGCCGCGTCCACTACTTCCAGGTGCCGGTGCGGGCCACGGCCGGCTCCGGTGGCGCGGCCTCGGGGTGGACCGCGGCGGCGCTGCCTGCCGAGGTTGCAGCCCCGGCCGGATCCCAAGGCACCGCTTTGAAGCTGGCGTACGGGGCCGCGCACGCACCGCTGGCGTCCGATCCGGCGGTGCAGACGGTCCGCGGCTTCCTGTCGGCGTACCTGACAGGCGGGGGCGAGCTGGACCGCTACCTGCGCCCCGGTACGACGCTGCACGCGGTGCGGCCGGCTCCGTACACGGCGGTGACGGTCACGCAGATCGCCGACCACGGCCAGGGGCCGGCCGAGGGCGCCGAAGCCCAGAGCCCGCCCGACGGTGTCCGGCGCCGGCTCCTGGTCGACGTCGAAGGCGAAGGCGAGCACACCGGGAGCCGGCCGATGACGTACGCGATCGAGCTGCGTGCCCGGGACGGCCGGTGGGAGGTCGCCGCGCTCGAAGCCGCGCCCGCTCTGGCGGCGCCGTCCGACAACTCTTCAGGTTCTCAGAAAGGACAGGGATCATGAACGGGCTCATGCAGATGGCCGGGGCCATCTCCGACGCCAGCAGCCTCGCCACCCAGCTCAAGAACTTCTTCCTCGTGGGTGTGCTGGGACTGATGTACGTCGTGTTCATCGCCTTGGTGTGGGGACAGACCAAGTCCGTGCTCAAGGCCGCACTCGCGGCCGTCGGGGGCGCGGTGGTCCTGGCCCTCGTCGCCAACATGACCGTGCTGCGGGACAAGATCGGCGAAGACATCAAGAACCCCGGCGGGACGGCGGCCCCGGCCGCGGTGAGCGTCGTCGGCCGCATCGGCCCGCAAGACGGTGACCGCCGATGAGCACCGTCACTGCCGCGCCGGAGCCGCTGATCGGCCGCTGCTACACCAAGGCCCGCCGGCACCAGTCCGTCGTGGGCACCTGGCCCGGCGGCGGCCGGATCTGGGGCGGCCCCTACACCTGGCCGCAGATCGTTGTGGCGGCAGCCGCCCTGGCGGTGCTGCTGCTCACTGCCGGGCTGTGGGCGCACCACGGTCTGCTCGATGCCGTGGTGTTGCTCGGTGTGCCCTACGCCCTGGCGCTGGTGGTCGGCCGGGTGCACGTCGATGGCCGCAGCCCGTTCGCCGTGGCGGCCAGTGCTTTTGGCCTGGCCACCAGCGGATCGTCCGGCCGGATGGACGGCCGCCCGGTGCGCCGGCCCCGGCGTGGTGCCGCGGTCGGTGTGTGCACGCTGACCTGGCAGCCGGCCCACACCAACGCGGCGGCGCGGGCGGAGCCCGACGCCCCGTGCGCCCAGATGGTGCCCGCCGTAGCCGCATCGCGCGCTCCGGAAATCACCGCAGTCACCGGCCAGCCGGTGGCCGAGACGCCTGTGGTGCGGGTGGCGTCGGGCGTGGGTGCGCTGCTCGCCGCCCGCGCTGCCGGTCAGGCCCATACGAACACGAACGAGCGGGGGCAGTGATGCGGATTCCCGTCCGGCATGTCGCCGGAAATGTCATCTGGACCCGGCACGGCACCTGCTGGGCATTGTGGCGGGTGGAGGGAAGCGGGCATGCCCAGTCCTCCCGCACCGTCAAGGAACGGCGGCTGCGTGCCCTGGAGTCGTTGGTCAAGCAGCTGCACGGCGAGTCGATGCTGCTGAGCCTGTGCCCGCAGGTCGACCCGGCCGCGGTGGTGCGCAAGATGACCGACGGCGTCGACCTGGCCGCAAGCGAGCGCTACGCGCAGCTGGCGGCGCGGGTGTGGGACCAGCTGGAGCGCATGGAGCTGACCAGCCGCGTGGACTGGCTGGCCGTACCCTTGCCCGCCGGCAGCAAGAAGCAGGCGGCCAAGATGGCGTTCGAGGCGGCCCGCGCGGACGTGGCCCTGCAGCTGGGCCTGCTGCCGGCTCCGATCGGCGCCCGCGAAGAGGAGCGCCGGCTCAAGCAGGCGAGCGCGCTTGCCGGGACGTGGCCCTCGACGATTGCGCTGCGGCCGGCGACCGAGGCGGAAATCCTGTGGATCTACGGACACAGCGCCCGGCGGGGGGTGCTGGAGCCTTTGCTGCCCGAACCGGACCAGAGCACCACACGCAGCCGCGGGCGCGCAGCTGCGGCTCTGGGCGAGGTCATCCTCGCCCAGAGCGGCACCCCCGCCGAGGCCGGACGGGACGACGACGGCCCGGACAAGAGCCGGTTCGGCCGGCGCTGGCTGCAGGTCGCCACGGAGTGGGGCGAGTCCTACCAGACGTTTTTGTCGCTGGCCGAGATGCCCGAGCAGTTCGTCTTCCCCGGCAGCGAGTACCTCGCTTCGTTGGATGACTTCGGGTTTCCGGTGGACTGGGTGATGCGTCTGAAGGTCACCCCGGGCTCGGTCGCCGATGCCAAGGCGCGCCGGCAGGCCAATGAGCTGGCGAACCAGCCCGACGAGTACGAGGGGGAGGTCTCCGGCGTGCCGGCCCACGTGCATGACGCCGCCGACGGTGTGAAGGACTTCCGCAGTGCGGTGACCCGGACGAAGTCCGAGGTCGAGGTCCAGGCGATGGGCACGCTGTGCGTCTGGGGCACCACACCGGCCGAAGCCGAGGCTCGCGCCGCAGACCTCAAGACCCATTTCGGGGAGAACGACTACACCTTCATCCGCCCCGTGGGCGAGCAGGAGCGGCTGTTCTACGGGATGTTGCCCGGCGCCCGCACGCCGAAGGTGATGCTGTCCTACGCGCAGGTGCTCCTGGCGCGGGACTTCGCGATGGCCGGTGCCTTCGGCGGATCGGCGCTGGGCGACGCCAAGGGCCCGCTGTACGGCCTGCAGCTGGCCGGGGGCGGTACCCGGCCGGTGCTCACGGACTGGTCGCTGGGCCCGCAGAAGTCGGCATCGGCGTCCGCGGCGTTCATCGGTGAGCTCGGTGGCGGCAAGAGCGTCGCGATGAAGACGGCCGTCTACAACATCCTCGCCGCCGGCCGGAAGGCCGGGCGGCCGGGGAGCCGGGGCCGGGCGGTCATCGTCGATCGCACGCCGCAGCAGGAGTGGGTCCGCTTCGCCACGGCGTGCCCCGGCACCACCCAGGTCATCACGGTCGACGACCAGGCGCAGTTCTCCCTCGATCCTCTGCGCACGATCCGTGACGCCGGCCAGGCGCAGCGCCGTACGGAGTCGTTTTTGACGCTGCTGCTGGGCATCGGTCCCATGAGCGACCAGGGCATCGCGCTGTCGGAGGCGATCGAGACGACCCTGGCCGGGTCGGCGCCGTCCATGGCCGAGCTGGTCAACGAACTGCAGGCACGGGGCAAGCGCGATGTGACCTCGAACGCGGTGGCGCGCAAGCTGTCCGCGGTGGCGCGCAAGGACCTGGCTCGCACGATCTTCGATCCGGCCTTGCCGGTGGTGGACGCCTCGCAGGCCGACGCGGTCGTCTTCGCCACCGCCAACCTGGTGCTGCCCAAGGAGCACGAGTTGGCGGGCGACCGGCTGGCGACGCTGGAGTTCGAGAAGACCTTCGGCCGGGCGGCGCTGTATCTCATCGCGGCGCTGTGCCGGGAGGTTTGTTTCGCCGATCTCCGCGAGTTCTGCGTGGCGGTGTGGGACGAGTGCTGGTGGCTGACCTCGTCCCCCGAGGGGATGGCCCTGCTCCTGGAGCTGGTGCGCGACGGCCGCAAGCACGACGCCGGCTGCCTGGTCGGCAGCCACGACGGCGAGGACATCGGTCCGGAGGCGTCGGCCACCGGGCAGGTCATCCGCGGGCTCTTTCCCAGGAAGTACTTGTTCCGGCAGACCGATGTCGCCCTCGCCAAGCGTGGCCTGGCCTTCCTCGACCTCGATCCTGACGATGCGGACCTGGTGGAGCTGGTCACCACCGGTCTGTCCCCGATGGACGTGGACGAGGAGGTCCGGGCGCAGCGGGCCGGTGAGTGCCTGCACCGCGACCTGTACGGCCGGATCGGTGGGATGCAGGTCGTCATCCCGGCCGATCCCGAGGCGGAGGCCGTCATTCACTCCGACCCGGCGCTCACGGCATGAGGTGGCTGCGCCTGGCCGGGCAGACGGCGTGCACAGGACGGCGGGGGGCCTGGCGGCTGGTGCTGGTGCTGTGCGCCGCGGCCGTCCTCACCACGGCCATGGCAGCGCATGCGGCCGCGGCCCCCGAGCCCGGGCCCTCCGCTTCGGCCAGCGCGCAGCCGTCACCCTCCGGCTTGCCGACAGCCGGACCGCCCGAGCAGAAGCCGGCGCCGGACGGGCGTGGGGGTGTGGCCTACGAGGACACCGCGCAGGGCAAGGCGGCCGCACAGCAGGCGCAGCGGGAAGCCAAGGAGTCCCTGCGCAAACTGCTGCACCGGATGGGCGTCGGCCAGGACGACCTGCTGGACAGCTTCCACGTCACCGATGAGAACGGCATCCCCGTCAGCGCGTTCAAGGTGGACTCCGAGAGCGGCGGGTGGTCCGACTGGGACCTGAAAGTCGAGGAGTGGCTGACCAGCCTGCTGTTCATGTGCACCAAGTGGCTGGTGGCCTTCGCCTGCTGGCTGCTCACCTGGGCGCTGGGCTTCAAGCTGGCCTCGCTGCTCCTCAAGCCGGCCCTCGCGGTCTCGGACTCCCTTTACAACAGTGTTCTGCTCCAGCTCGGCTTGCCCGGCCTGTTCCTCGCGTTCAGTGGCACCGTCGCGGTGTGGCACTTCTTCTTCGGTGACCGCTCCCGCGGCTGGGGCGAGCTCACGGCGTCCCTGCTGATCTCCGCGCTGGCGGTCACCAGCCTCGCCTCGCCGCCCCAGACGCTGCTCGGCTCCGACGGAGCGGTGGGCAAGGCGCGTGACTTGGGGGTTGCCGTGGCTGCCATCGTCATGGGCGGCGAGGACCCCACCGGACGGTCGACCGACGCCGTGGCCGGCATCGTCACACCGATCACCGACGAACTCGTCAACGCGTTCGTGGTGCAGCCGAGCATGGTGCTCACCTACGGCCAGACGTTCACCGACGACACCAAGGACAAGTGCGCGTCCCAGTTCACGAACTCCCGCATCATGACGGCGTTCGTCAACCAGAAGGTCGCCGAGCAGACCAAAAAGATCAGCGACATGCCGGGGGCCGGGGACATCCTCCTGCCCGGGGTCGGCGGCAAGATCGAGGACTTCGTCCGGGAGAAGGCGACGCAGTGGGGCGTCGACACCTTCGGGACCAAGCCCGACGCCAAATTCGAAAAGGCGTGCGTCAGCGGCAACGCGAAGGAGGCGAAGAAGGCCTCCGTGGACAAGCTCGCCGGAGCCTTCTTCATGCTCCTGGCAGCGCTGCTGGTCTGCGTGCTCATCATCGGGCTCGCCGGCGGCTACCTGGCCGCTCAGGCATGGCTCGCCGCCGAGGCGATGCTCCTGCGCTGCGCACTGGTCACCGGCACCCTGCCGGGGCCCGGCCGGGCCTGGCTGTGGTCGCGCGGGGCCGCGATCGCCCGCGGCCTGGCTCTGCTCGTCGGCCTCGTGGTGGGGCTCGGGGTGTTCGTGGTCGCGGTCACCGCCGTGGTCTCCGCTGCGCCAGGCGACATACCCGGCGGCATCGTCGTCCGCTTCGTCGTCATCGACATCCTGTGCGTGGGCGCGCTCATCTTCCGCAAGCGCCTGATCCGCCGCTCGCACCAGGTGGCCGCCCGGCTCAAGACCCGTGTCGGCGCCTCCAGGCTCGGCGGCGCGGCCGCCCCCTCCGCCCCCTCCGACCTCGGCGCCAGCGGTCGTCGGCGCGGCACCCTGGGCAAGGTCGGCAGCGCCGCGCTGATGCTCGGCATGATGGCGGCCACCGGCGGCACCGCCGGTGCGGTCAGCGGCGGCCTGGGCCGCGTGGGCAGCGTCCGCACCCTCGGGCACCTGGCCAAGGGGGCCGGGCGTCTCGCCCGCGGCGCCGAGAAGACGGTACGTGCGGGCGCCCGGACGGGGATGCGCATGGGCCGCGTCGGGCTCAAGTACAGCGCCGGACTGCCGGTATACGGGCCACGGGCCGCACACCGTGCGGTGGCCGCGGCGCAGGCCGTGCCCGGTCAGGTCACCACAGCGGCCACCCAGCTCAAAGACCGCCTCGAGGCCGCGCGCGCGACGTATGTACCACAGGTGCGGGACTTCGCCGACGCGTACTGGCGCGGCATCGGCGGACGCTGGGCCGGCAACCGCGTCCGTGCGCACCGCGGCCTGCCGCCGCTGCCCTCCCGCCCCGCGGGCCGCCCGGCCCGCCGAGCCCCCGGCCCCCTGGCCCCAACGGCGCGACGCGCGCCGGGCCAGCCGTCCAACCCGTCGCCCGCTGCTGCGCCGCGGCGCAGCCGTCGCCCGCAAATGGTGCCGCAGCGGCCGCTGACGCCGCCGGCGTCCAGCCAGCAGGCGAGTCTGCAGCAGCGGTTGCACCGCATCCGTGCCCGTGGTGGCGCGGCCAGCCGGCCGGTCCCGCCGCCCGCGCCGCCTCGCCGTCCCGTGCCGCCCCGGCAGCCACGGAGGCGGTCATGAAGCGGCCGGCCCTCGCTGCGGGGGCAGGTGTCGGCGCAGGGGCAGCCGCGCTGATCGGGGTGCTGGTGCTGTTCGTTGCCGCTGTGGCCAATGGCGCCGCCGGCCACCAGCAGGAGCAGGACGCCGCCGGATCGCAGGTCTGGGCGCAGGGCGGAGCGGTGGGTGACATCCCGCCGGCCATGCTGGCTCTGTACCGAAAGGCGGCGCCGGCTGCCTGCACGGGGCTGGACTGGTCGGTGCTCGCTGCGATCGGCAAGGTCGAGACCGACCATGCCCGCCACCCCACGATGCGCTCTTCCGCAGGAGCGGTCGGGCCGATGCAGTTTCTGCCGTCCACCTTCAAGGGGTACGCGTACCCGGTACCGCCCGGTGGCGCCAATCCGCCCAGCCCCTGGGATCCGACCGACGCTGTTTTCGCCGCAGCGCGGATGCTGTGCGCGAACGGCGCCAAGGACGGTACCCAGAAAGGGCTTTACCGGGCGATCTACTCCTACAATCACGCGGACTGGTACGTGCGCAAGGTGCTTGGCCAGGCGAAGACCTATGCGGCGTCCCCCGAAGCGGGCAGCGGGAGCGGCACGGGGGCCGCGGACTCGTCCAGCGCAATCGTGCGGGCCGCGGTGAAGCAGACCGGTGTCCCCTATATATGGGGCGGCGGCAATATCCATGGCCCCACCGGCGGCGGGTTCGACTGCTCGGGGTTGACCTCCTACGCCGTCTACCAGGGAACCGGCGGGCGCGTCACGCTCCCGCGCACCTCGCAGCAACAGCGCTTCGCGGGCATCGCGGTCTCCCGCGAGGAGATGCAGCCCGGCGACCTCATCATCTTCAACAAGAACGGCTGGGGGCACGTGGGAATTTTCGTCGGCGGAAACGCCATGATCAACGCACCGCGTCCAGGAAAGGGGGTCGAAACCACCACTCTTGCCGGGTACTGGTCCCGTTACGACTGGTCGGTGCGGCGGGTCACCTGATGCCGGCGCTCATCATAGAAGTCGTTGTCCCAGGGTGCCGTAGATGAGACGCCGGCTCCCGGGAGTCATCGCAGGCCAGCGTCTCACCGGCCCGTCATCTGACGCAAGAGGCCCGATGGCGCTGAGGAATACACCGGTGAGAGACGGGGACGGGATTTCCGGTCGGACGGCTGCCGGCCGACAGGTCAAACGAGCACGGTCTGCCGCCGGCGCCGAACTGCGGTGCCGCGAAGCTGTGCGGCCGGCGGGCGGCGGATACCACTGGGGCGGTATGCCGGAGTTGCGTCAACTGCCCGTGAAAAACATTCCCCGTGGTCTAAAGAACGGGCGGTAAGGTGCAAGCCCAGACTCAAATGGCTCATTGCCGACCGTGCGGTGAGCGAGCAAGAAAATCGCCCGTAGCGCAACGAACCAAGAGAACTGCCTGGAGAACACACCCTCGGGGGGAGCACGGATGCGCATCGCACGACGTCGGGACCGCAGCCACAGCAATCTGCTCAAGAACAGCGCGACTGCGCTGTTTGCCACCGGTTTTGCGGCGCTGACGGTCGTCTCATGCAGTAGCAGTCCCGGCGGCGCGAAGGCCACGCCCACACCCGCGAAGTCCGCCTCCACGAGCCCGGCACCACCCGACGCGGACGCCCGCAAGGATGTCTTGGCGGCCTACTCCGGTATGCGCACCGAACAGGTCGAGGCGTTCGCAAAGGGGGCGGCCTCGGGGACCAAGTTGGCAAAGTACGCCTCGGACAAGGCGCTCGCCACGATCGAAGGCTCGCTGTTCCGCTACCGCCAGGCGGGCATCGTCTTCCAGGGAAAGCCGACGAGCACGACGAAGGTCACCGCTCTCAGCCTCGACAAGAAGCCCAAGACCGCGACCGTCACGGAGTGCTGGGACACCACGCACTGGACTCCGGTGGTGAAAGCCACCGGCAAGGACGCCGCCAGCGGAAACCAGCCACGCCGCTACACCGTGACCGGCACCGTGCGCACCATCGGTGACACCTGGATGGTCGTCGGCCTGACCGTCGACAAGGGCCACCCGTGCTGAGGGCACGAACCGCTGCCGCCACCATCGCGGCATCTGCTCTTGTGGCCGCAGCATCCGTCATGGCCCACGCCGAGGTCGCTCCGCCCGAAGACTGCGGATCCCTGGATGTCTGTGTCGGCGCCCTCGACCCGGCCAGCCCCCAGCACGAGGCGCCCAAGCAGCAGCACGCCTCCCCCGGCAAGGGCACCGGCAAGAAGCCGGTCTGCAAGGCGTGGGGCGACGGCCAAAACGGCGACCTGTCCGGTGACGGCCGCACCGATGCCCAGGGCCCGGCCAGTGTCGAGGTGCCCTGCCAGGACTCCGAACTCGGTGCGTTTTCCGGCGGCTGCTACTACAAGCCCGCCCCCGCCCCGCCCGCGGATGACCCCGTCTGGAAGGGCCACAAGCCGGGCGACGGCGCGATCTACCAGAGGACCTGCCCGCTGGGCTCCAACAACGATCCGTTCGCCACCAACGGCAGCGGCCTGGTGTGGATGGCCACGCCGCCCGGCGGCGCTGGTGTCGATCCTGCCGAGCTCGCCCGCCAGGCCGTCGACAAGATGACGCTGCGCGGCGCGGACATCGGCATCGTGCCCAAGCCGGGCGGCAAGGGCGTGGTCGGCATGCCCGTCTACATGTGGACCGGGAAGAGCGCCGAGACCTACGGGCCCAATACGGCCACGGCCAGCGCCGGCGCCGTGACGGTCTCGGCCACGGCGAAGGTGGCGCGCATCGACTGGACGATGGGCGACGGGCACACCGTGACCTGCACATCGGCCGGAACCCCCTACCGGGCGCAGTACGGCAAGAACCCCTCCCCCGACTGCGGGCACCGCTACGAGCAGCCGTCCACGAACCAGCCGGGTGGCACCTACCACGTCACCGCGAAGTCCACCTGGACCATCGACTGGACCGGCGGCGGCCAGAGCGGACAGCTGACCGAGGTACGCACCAGCAGCGTGGACATCAACGTCGCCGAGGTCCAGGTCCTCAACTAGCCACCCCGCCCCACAGCACACAGCACGATCTGAGAGGCCGCCATGGAATCCCCCGCCTCGGCACCGTCGCTGCCCCGCCCCAGCACCGGCCGACCCGACACACCCATCACCACTGCCCCGCCCGCCCGGCGGGAACGCCGCTGGTCGGTGGTGGCTTTGTGCATCGTCCTGGCAGTCCTCGCGGGCCTGGGCGCGGCCGCGGCCGTCTCGTCGGCCAGCGACCGCACCAAGGTGCTCGCCGTCGCCCGCGACATCCCGGCCGGCCAGGCGCTGACGGAGGCGGACCTGGCCGTCGCCGAAGTCTCGGCCGACGCTGCCCTCTCCCCCGTCCCCAGCAGCCACAAGAGCCGGATCCTGGGCAAGCGCACGGCCGTTGACCTCCGCAAAGGCGGCCTGCTGACCACCTCGCAGCTCACCGCCGGCTCCGGCCTGGGCGACGACCGCCAGCAGGTCGGCGTCCAGGTCAAGCGCGGCCAGGCCCCGGCCGGCACCCTGATGGCGGGCGACAAGGTCCTCGCGGTCCTCACCCCCGCCTCCGGCGACAGCGACAGCGCTGCTTCCTCCAAGAGCGGCGGCCCGCCGCCCACCATCGCCGCCTCCGTGGTGTCCGTCTCCCGGCCCGACGCCACCGGCACCGTCGTCGTCAACCTCGCCGTCGACCCCACCGACGGCCCCACCCTGGCCACGCGCTCCGCCGCCGGGCGCATCGCCCTGGTCCGTGAGCCGCGGAGCCACTGACATGACCGTCACCGCTCTCGCCTCCGCCAAGTCCTGCGGCGTCACCGCCGCCGCACTGGCGCTCACGCTTGCTTCCCGCCGCCCCTCGCTGCTCGCCGAGTGCGACCCGGCCGGCGGCACCGTGCGCGCCGGTCTGCTGCGCTCGACCCCCACCGGCGGGTACGGCCTCTACCACCTGGCGGCAGCCGAACGCACCGGCCCCGAGGCGTTCGCCCAGGCCGTGCCCTCCCACCTGGTGGGCCTCGACGAGGCCGGCCACCGCAAACTGCTGCCCGGCCTGACCGACCCCACCCAGGCAGCGGCCCTGACCCGTACGTGGCCTGCCCTGTCCCAGGTGCTGCACATCCTCGCCGCGGAGGCCGGCTACAACATCTACATCGACGCCGGCCGCCTGGCCCTGGACGCCGGACGGCTGCACCCCACCCTGTCCTGCGCCCCGCTGCTCCACGAAGCGGACGTGGTGCTGCTGACGGTCCGGGGCACCGAGCAGTCCCTGGCCCTGGCCCGCCACCTGATCCGGCCGCTGCGCGCCGAACTCGACGCCCACGGCTCCGGGGCGGACGCGCTGGGCCTGCTGCTGATCGAAGGCGGCCCCTACCGCGCCCACCAGGTCTCCGACGCGCTCGATGTGCCGGTCCTGGCAGCCCTGCCCTGGGACCCGGCGACGGCCGGCTATCTCAGCGAAGGCGGCAACGCACCGCGCGGGTACGGCGCCCGCAGCCCGCTGCTGCGCCATGCCCGCAGCGCGACCGAGCAGATCGAGGCGGTCGCGCAGCGCCGCCGCGTGCAGCGCCAGTGGCCGCGTCCCGACCATCCGCAGATGGCGGGCGTCCTGCACCGCCTGACCCAGGCCGCCCAGGAAGGAGCCTGATGTGACCGGCCCTCAGTACCGCCCCGGCAGCGCGAACGGCCACCCCGCCGTCGGCGACCGCGAGGCCCTGGCGCATCTGCTCACCCGCCGCTTCCACCAGACCGCCCCCGAGACACCACCGGGTCCGGCCTCCGCTTCACCGGCCGCCTCCCCCGTGCCGCCCCCGGGCGCGCACGGCGCGGGTTCCGCGGATGCGGGGGCGGTGCCGCGCCTGGCCGGCCTGCCCGGCCAGCTGCCGGTGGCGTGGGAGGTGATCGAAGGCCTGCAGGAGCAGGTCTCCACCGCCTTGAGCCAGCGCGATGCGCAGCGGCTGCTGGGCAACGAGGACCGGCAGATGCTGGCCCGTTCGCTGACCACCGCAGCCGTCGCGACGTGGGCCGCCGACTACGCCCAGGACAACGCCCCGCTCAGCGCCGCGCAGGAAGCCGCCATCGGCGACGCGGTGTTCAACTCCATGTTCCGCGGCGGCCGGCTGCAGTCGCTGCTGGACGAGGACGGCGTCGAGGACGTGATGGTCGACGGCACCACCGCGTCGGTGGAGTACTACGACCGCCCCCGGCGCACGATCGAGCAGGTCGCCGACAGCCACGACGAGCTGATCACCTGGGTCAACCGCATGGCGCGGCTGTCCGGTCACGGGGAACGGGCTCTGACGCAGGCCACCCCCAGCGTCGGGTTCCGCATGCCGGACGGCTCCCGTGTCACCGCCTCGTTGCTGACCAGCCGCCCCTCCGCCGTCATCCGTAAGCACCGGATCCAACAGCACGGCCTGGCGCAGCTGCAGCAATGGGGCTCGCTGAACCCCACCATCGCCGCATTCCTGCGGTCCTGTGTGCTGGCCCGCATGAACCTGCTGGTGGTCGGGGACATGGGCGCCGGGAAGACCTCGTTGCTGCGCGCGCTGGGCCGGGAAATCCCGGCCGCCGAGCGGCTGGTGACCCTGGAATCGGACCGGGAGCTGTATCTGGACGAACCCGGACCCGGCCCGCTGACGTTCGCCTTCGAGGCGCGGCAGTCCAACGGTGAGCGCACCGGCGACAACCGGGCGGCCGGTGAGGTCACCATCTCCGACATGTTCGCCACCGCCCTGCGCTACAACGCGACCCGCGTCATCGTCGGTGAGGTCCGCTCGACCGAGGTGGTGCCGATGCTGCAGGCGATGTCCGCGGGGGGCTCGGGCTCGATGTGCACGATGCACGTCCGCCGCCCGCACGCGATCATCAGCCGCCTGGTGCAGCTGTGCACCGAGGCCGGGATGACCGATACGGCTGCGCATCACCTCATCGCCTCCGGCATCGACCTCGTGGTCTACCTGACCTACCTCGACGAGACGCCGGTCGGCGGCCGCAAGCACCGCTTCGTCTCCCACATCTACGAGGTGCACGACGTGGTCGGCGAGGGCGGCCGGCCCACCACCACCGAACTGTTCGCCCCCAGCGCCGGTGAGCGGCGTGCGGTCTACCAGAACATGCCCAGCTTCATCGAGGAGCTGGAGCTGCACGGCTTTCACCGGGGCTGGCTCACCGACGCGCCGCACGCCCACTGGCCCACGGCGCTGCCCACCGTCAGGAATACGCGATGACCACTCAGCAACTCGCCCTCGCCGCGGCCTGCTGCGCCGTCCTCGTGCTGCTCGCCGTCGCCGCGCTCGTACGTGAGCTGCGCGGCCGCGTCCCCGATCCGCTCAAGCCGCCCTCGCGTCTGGCCGCCCGGCTGCGGCAGGCCCGCGGCCAGCTGCCGGAGAAGTGGCAGCGCCGCTGGCGCCACCTGGTGGCCGCCGCCGTGATGGTCACCCTGGCCGTGTGGGCCTATACCGGCTGGCCGGTGCAGGGCCTGCTCGCCGGGGCGGCCGTCCTCGCCCTGCCCTACCTGCTCCACCCCGGGGATGCGGCTGCCCAGCGCATCGAGCGTCTCGAAGCGGTCGCACAGTGGCTCAACCATCTGGCGGGCGTGCACACGGCCGGTATCTCGCTGGCCCAGACGATCCGTACGTCGGCGAAGTCCGCGCCCGCGGCGATCGCCGCGAACGTCCGGCGGTTGTCGGACCGGCTGCGGGCCGGGATGGATGCGCAGCAGGCGTATGCGCTGTTCGCCGACGAGCTCGCCGACGGGGTCACCGACCATGTGGTGCTGCTGTTCCAGACGCATTCCGTCTACACCGGGCCGGGCCTGGCCACGGCGCTGGAGGCGCTGGCGGTCACCATCCACCAGCAGGCCGCCGACGCCCGCGACATCGAGGCCGACCGCCGCAAGGTCCGCAAGGCCGCACGGCAGGTGTCGGTCATCGTGTGTGCCGTGGTCACGGGCTGCATGCTCAACCGCACCTGGTCCGCCTGGTACGCCACGCCCGTCGGGCAGGTCGCGCTGGTGGTGCTGGGGGCGGCGGCCGCATGGACGCTGGCGTGGCTGCGGCGGATCGCGCGCACGAAGCCCGATCCGCGTCTGCTCAATGCCCTGCCCGCTCGCCCCGGGCCGGTCTCCGGAGGTGCCCGATGATCGAGATGCAGGCCGTGCTGCCCGCGGCGGCCGCCGGCGCCCTGGTCGGCCTGGCGGTGCGTGCCGCCTGGCCCGCGCGCCCGGACCTGACCAGTGCCCTGGACCGCCTGGAGGGGCCGCCCCGCAGCTCCGAGGTGGGATCCGCGGACGGGCCGGCTGCTACCGGATCCCTTCCGGAACGGATCGGCTCGCGGATGCTGGCCGAATTCGGTCAGCGCCTCACGCTGCCGTACACGGACCTCAATCTGCTGCGCAAATCACCGGCCGAACACCTCGGGCGCCGGGTGCTGTTCACGCTGTACGGGCTGCTGCTGCCGCAGCTGCTGCAGACCGTGCTGCTGCTGGCCGGCGCGCCGATGCCGTTCGCGGTGCCCGCTGTGGCCTCGGCCGGCCTGGCCGCGCTGTTCTGGCTCAACCCCGGGCGGGAGGTGAAGAAGGAAGCGGCGGCCGCCCGGCTGGTCGTGCGGCACGCGGCCGCCTCGTACCTGGAGCGGGTGGCGCTGGCACGGGTCGCCAACAGTGGTGCGGCGCAGGCCCTGACCAGGACCGCGGAGGTCGGCGATGGGTTCATTTTCGAGCGGATGCGCCAGGCCTTCGACCATGCCGAGCTGTCCGGCCTGACCCCGTGGGAGGCGCTCAAGCGGCTCGGCGAGGAGCTCGACATCCCCGAGCTGTCGCGTCCGGCCGACACCCTGGCGCTCGCCGGTGACGGCGGCGCCGTCTACACGACGCTGCAGGCGCAGGCCCGGCAGCTGCGCGTCGCGCTGCTGGCCGACGCCAAGGGCGCTGCCAACGAGGCATCGACCGCGATGATCCTGCCGGTCACCGCAGGCGTCATCCTCATGATCATTTTCGTGATGGTGCCCATGGTCAACGGCATCCTCGCCAGCTGACCGGCCACCTGACCACCCGACAGACCACCCAGGAGGAACGAATGGACATCCGCACCCTCACCGCCATGATCCAGGGCCGCTGGCAGCAGCTGCAGAGCGCTTGGCGGCGCGATGACGGGCAGTCCAGCACCGAGCTCGCCGTCATCACCGGCGCCCTGCTGGTCGGCGCCGCCCTGCTGGTCGTCGCCATCAAGAGCAAGCTCCTGGAGAAGATCGGCATCATCAACGGTGGCTGACGCCGTCGGCACTGCACCACCCCACCCGGACCTGCGGACACGAGGAGAGGCACGGCGTGAGAGCACGCATGCGCGCGCTGCGGGACGCTTCGGCCCGGCTGCGTGACGACCGCGGCCAGGCCAGCACCGAGCTGGCCGTACTCGCCCTGGTCGTCCTCCTGCTGGTGTTCGCCGCGATCCAGGCCGGCCTGTTCTTCCATGCCCGCAAGGTCGCCCAGTCCGCCGCCCGCCAGGGCGTTGAGGCAGGGCGCCGGACCGGCGCCTCCGCCGCCGACGGCGTCGCCCAGGCCCAGGAGTTCGTCGGACGCTACGGCAACTCGGTCCGCGGCGCCCAGGTCTCCTCAGCAGGCAGCACTGCCGGACGGATCCGCATCACCGTGACCGGCACCGTCGCCACCCTGGTCCCCGGCCTGGACCTGGACGTCAGCCAGTACGCCGAGGCCCCCAACGAGCGGTGGACCAACCCGTGAAGCCCTGCCCCCTTTCCGACTCCGGCCGCCTGCGCCGCCTGCTCACCACGCGCCTGGCCACAGACCGCGGCAGCTACGCCGTGGAAACGGCGATCCTCGCCCCCGTCCTGATCATGATGCTGGGGCTGATGGTCGCCCTGGGCCGCGTCATCGACGCCGAAGGCGCCGTGGACATCGCCGCCCGCGCCGCAGCGCGCGCCGCTTCCCTGGAGCGTGACCCGGGCAGCGCCCAGAGCCAGGCCCAAAACGCCGCCGCCCAGAGCCTGTCCGGTGAAGGCGTCACCTGCCGCTCGACCGGCGTGAGCGTGGACACCGGCGGCTATGCCACCGCCGTGGGCCAGGACGCCGAGGTCACCGCCGACGTCACCTGCACCGCCGATCTCTCCGACATCGCCCTGCCGGGCCTGCCAGGGGTCAAGGAGCTCCACGCCTCATGGACAAGTCCGCTCGATACGTTCCGCGCCCGGTGAACCACTCCCCCCGGCTGCGCAGCAGCATCCACAGGCTCGCCCGGCACTGCCGCACGCGCCCGGGGCGGGAGGCGGACCGTGGGTCGATGTCGGTGTTCTTCGCCGTGACCACGGTCGCCGTGCTGCTGGTGATGGGGCTGCTCGTCGACGGCGGCAAGGCCCTCAACGCCGCCAACCACGCCACCTCCCTCGCGCAGGAAGCCGCGCGCAGCGGCGGCCAGCAGCTCGACGCTGCCGCCGCCGTCCAGGGCACCGCGATCACAGTCGATCCGGACGCCGCCCAGGCAGCCGCCCAGGACTACCTCGCCCACAACGGCGTCCAGGGAGACGTGGAGATCACGGGCGGCGGGCAAACTCTCCGCGTCACCGTGCACAGCACCTACCGCACCCTTTTCGGGTCGCTCATCGGCAAGAGCAGCATCGCCGTGACCGGTACCGCACAAGCGCATCTGCAGACCCACGCTGGAGGCTGAGCGATGGCCCACCCGACACCCGGACCCCTGCGTGCCACCGGCAGACTGCTGCGGGCACTGCTCGGCCTCGTCGTGCTCCTGGCACTCATCGGCGGTACCCCCTGCCTGCTGCTCACTCTCGGCCACCAGCCCACCGAGCTCACCGGCGGTCTTGACGCCCTGCTCCGCCCCGACGACGGCACCCTCTTCCTCGTCGTACTGACCCTCATCGGCTGGGCGGGATGGGCTGCCTTCACCCTCTCCGCCGTCATCGAACTCGTGGCGGTGCTCCGCCACCGCTCCGCCCCGCGCCTGAAAGGCCTCGGCGGCCTCCAGTCGTTCGCGGGATTCCTGATCGGCGGCCTGGTGCTCCTGGCGCCCACCGCGGCCTCTGCGGCCACCCCGCAGACGGCCACCGCGGCCGTCACCGCGCCCCACACCACGGCCGAAGGCCCCCAGGCCCACCGCGCCGACCTGCCCGCCGCGCCGACGGCCGCGGGCACCAGCACCACGACCGGTCCCCAGCACACCGTCACCGCGCCGCGTGAGGAACTGTGGGACCTGGCCGAGCAGTTTCTCGGCCGCGGGGAGCGCTGGCGCGACATCGTCGCCCTCAACCCGCACCACCCCGACCTGGCCACCAGCGGCGCACGCCACGGCATGGTCCTCAGCCTGCCCGCCGACGCCCACGTTCCCCCGTCGGCGCCGCCCCCCACGACGGCTTCCCCGGCCTCGGCCAAGGCTCCTCAATCGCCCGCCGAATCCCACGCGACGGCCTACACCGTCAAGCCCGGCGACTCCCTGTCCGGCATCGCCGACGAGCAGCTCGGTGATGCCGACCGCTGGCACGACATCTATGTCAGCAACCAGGACACGATCAGTGATCCCGACCTGATCTACCCGGGTCAGCACGTCGCCCTGCCCGGCCACCAGGCCCGGCCCCCACACACGGACCCCGACAAGGCCCCGCAGCCCGCCCCGGACAAGCCGGCCCCGCACCAGGATCACAGCACGAAGCCGACCGCCCCGCACCAGGATCCTTCCGCCGGCGCACCGGGCAGCCAGGCACCAGAGCACCACGACGGCCCCAGCGGGCACCGCCCCGGCGCCCGGCCGGACCACTCCGCCCCCGCCGCGCCTGCCCCCTCGTCTCCCTCTCCGTCAACGCCCGATACTCCAACGCCACATGGCTCCCCGAAGACGGCACAACCGGCCGTGCAGAGCGCTGACGACGAGATGCCGGCGCCCGCCACGGTGTGGGCCGGCGCCGGCGTGCTGGCCGCGGCCCTGGTCGGCACGCTCGCCACCCGCCGTGTACTGCAGCAGCGCCGCCGCAAGCCCGGCCAGCGCATCCCTTTGCCCCAGGGACGCGCCGTCGAGACCGAACGCAAGTTGCGCAGCGTCCAGCACACCGGGTTCGACCTTCTCAATGTCGCGCTGCGAGCCCTGGCCTCCCACCTCGCCGACGCAGGGCGCGACCTGCCCGATCTCGACGCGGTCGTCCTGCACGACGCCCGCCTCGATCTGCACCTGGCCCAACAAAGCCCACCGTGCGCACCGTTCACGGCCATGCCCGGCCAGCCACATGTGTGGACCTGCACCGCCGCCCACCCCTCGCTGTCCGAGGACCACAGCGACATGGACGCCCCCTACCCGGCCCTGGTCTCTCTCGGCTGGGACGACGGCGGCCGCCTGGTCCTGGTCGACCTGGAGCGCATCGGCCTCCTCAACCTCACCGGCGATCCCCGACTCGCCCACAACGTCCTGCAGGGCATCGCAGTCGAGCTGGCCACCGCCAGCGTCCACGGGCCGCTGGACGTCACCGTGGTCGACGGCACCGCACCCGGCCTGAACGACGTCGTGCCCGAGCGCGTCGCCCGCAGCGAAAGCCTCGCCCAGGTCACCACTCAGCTCGCCGCCCACGCCCACGACCAGCGGCGCACGCTCACCGGCCTCGGCGCACGCGGTCTGGGCGAAGCGCGCCTGCACGAGGACTCCGGCGGCGCATGGACGCCCCACGTCGTCCTCGCCCAGGACCTCACCGGCGACACAGCCGCACTGTTCGACGCCCTCGAAGCCGCGCCGCGCACCGCCAGCGCCGTCATCGTCGCCGCTCCCGCCAACGTACCGCTGCCCGACACCGCCTGGTCCCTGGACTGTAAAGGCCCCGAGCAGAGCATCATCCTCCCCGGCTCCGGCCTCGCCATCCACGTCCAGGGCCTGGAGGACGACGTCTACGCGGACGCCGTCGAGCTGCTGCGCGTCGCCGCCAGCTCCAGCCCCGGGCCCGGCCCCGCCCCGGCCGCCGGTCCCGTCACCACCCAGGCCGACGCACCGGCCGCGAGTGCCTCGACGGACACGCAGCCGGCGGACACTTCGGGGGCCGACGGGGCCGGACTGCCCGCCGAATACGCCGACGCCGAAGACGAGGGCGCCGACGAGCCGGACGCTCCCGGGGGGCACACCGCAGCCGATCCCGCCGCCCAGCCGGCCGCGGAGCCCATGATCAGCACCGCCGGTGCGGACCCGGCCGAACCCGCACCGGTCCGTGGAGCGCAGCCGTGCACCGCCACCCCCGTACGCCTCACCGTCCCCCTCCCGCCCGAGGCCGCCCTCGCAGTGCCCGACGGCCAAGCGGCAGCCCCGGCAGCCCCGGACATCCTGCTGCTCGGTCCCGTCTCCCTGACCGGTGCGACCGGCCGCTACGACTCAGCCCGGGAAGCCCCCAGCACGGAGCTCGCGGCATTCCTCTACCTGCACCCCGACGTCGACCACCACGCCATCGACGCCGCCTTGTGCCCCGCCGGCATCGTGTCCAAGTCCCAGCGCACCTCCGTCGTCTCCCGGCTGCGCAGCTGGCTCGGCCAGGACGCCGAGGGCAGGCACTACTTCCCGCGCCTGCAGGACACCGCAGGCCACCGCTACCGGCTCAGCCCCAGCGTCACCTGCGACTGGACACGCTTCCAGCAGTTCGCAGCCGCAGGACTCAACGACCCGGGCGAGGACGGCGACCTGGCGTTGCGCCGCGCCCTTTCCCTGGTGCGCGGCCGCCCGTTCTCCGCCGTCGACCGACAGCGCTACTCATGGGCCGAACCCCTCATGCAGGAGATGACGGAGGCCATCGTGGATGTCGCACTCGAGCTGTCCGACCGTCTGCGGGAGGCCGGTGACACCACCGGCGCTCTGTGGGCGGCAAGCCGGGGGCTGCTGGCCGCTGAGGAGAGCGAAATCCTGCACCGTGCCGTCTTCCGGGCCCATCACAAGGCCGGCGACATCCCCGCTCTGCGCGCGGCTGCCGACAAATTGGTCGACATCAACGACCGGATCGGTGGTGAAGGCGTTGACATGGACGCTGAGACCGCGCAGCTGCTACGTGATCTTCTTCCCCGTACCCGCCAGAGCACCCGGTGAACGAGGCCATCTGATGCACCAGTTGCAGGACGGCTTCGCCCGGCTGCGAACCCCCGCCGGCGGCGACGTCCCCCTGGAGATCGCCGCCTCCCGCCGAGCCCGCACCCGCGGCCTGCTCGGTCGCGACGAACTCGACGGCGCACTTGTGCTCAGCCCCTGCAGCAGCGTGCACACCCTGCGCATGCGCTTCCCCATCGACGTCGCCTACCTCACCCAGGATCTGCGCGTCCTCGGCATGCACACCCTGGCGCCCAACCGCCTCGCGCGGCCCCGGTTCCGTGCCCGCCACGTCCTGGAAGCCGGCGCCGGTGCCATGACCACCTGGGGCATCACGCCCGGCACCCGGCTGCAGATCACATGCTGACAGCGATCAGCCCCACGCGTCCGACGCACACAGGAAGAAGGGAAAGAGCACGTGCTTCATCAGCTCCTGGCGCCGCTGCTGGGTCTCCTGGCCGGCTCCGCCCTGCGCCCGGTCGTCGTCGCCCTCGCCGTTCCCGCCGGGCATCCACCGTCCGTCACCTGCCCCGCCTGCTCCCCCCTGCCCGCACCGACCAGGGGCCTGCCAGCCGTGCGGTTGCTGCCGCCGGACGGCCGGTGCCCGGCCTGCCGGGCACCTCTGAGCGCCGCATGGCTTCCGGAGGTGACCACTGCGGCGGCCTTCGCGGCAGTCGCCGGCGGCGGATCGGTCGGCTGGTATGCCGCAGCCCAGTACTGGCTGGCGCTTCTCGGCTCCGCCCTGCTGCTGATTGACAGCGCCGTCCAGCGCCTGCCGGATGCCCTGACCTTGCCCGCCGCGGTCGGCACCTTCACACTGCTCGCCGTCACCGCAGCACACCACGAACCCGGCAGTCTCCTGCGCGCCCTGGCCGCCGCAGCAGCAGTCGGCGCCCTGTTCATTGTGCTCACCTTCGTCAGCATGGGCATGGGTGACGCGAAGCTGGCCGTATCCCTCAGCGCGCTGCTGGGATGGCACAGCTGGCAGGCCGTGTTCTTGGGGCTGGTGCTGAGTTTCGCGCTGGCGGCAGCCGTCTCGACCGCCTTGCTCGTCGCTCGGCGCGGAACGACCCTCAAAAGCCGATTCGCTTTC
Source organism: Streptomyces sp. NPDC030165 (assembly GCF_055573595.1). NCBI lineage: Bacteria > Bacillati > Actinomycetota > Actinomycetes > Kitasatosporales > Streptomycetaceae > Streptomyces > Streptomyces sp. NPDC030165. The sequence goes on from NZ_JBVIBD010000029.1 coordinate 23,868, forward strand.
GGACCTCTTCTCATCGTGGGCACCCTGGCGGCCACTGTCATCACGAGCCCCTGATGCACCTGTGACGCACGCTCGAAGTGAGCAGATACCGAAGCCTCCCGTGCCTGGTCTCGGCACCGGCTCGGTCAGCGGGGTCGTGATCGGCCATCTCCAGGAGGTGACGGCCGATCGCTGGAAGCGTCATGGCCGGTGCCAGCTGCCAGATCGGCCACAGCCCATCGGCCACCGCTGCGAGCACCGTGGCCGATGGGCTGTGGCCGATCTGGCAGCCGTGACCGGTCAGCGGCCGCGCAGACGCTCCCACCAGTCCCGTACGCGCGAGCGTGACCGGCGTGCAGCGGTGGGCGGGTAGGGCGGAGGCGGCGGGACGGCCGCAGGGGGCACTGCGCTTCCGGCCGGAGGCGTCTCGGGCGCAGCGGGCACCTCTGGCATCGGGAGGTCCTCAGCCGACTGCGCTGGTGTCCCGTTCTCCGGAGGGGCCGCGGCGGGCAGCGGGGCGTCTGGCTGCTCCGTCTCGTTCGCAACCGGATGCACCGGTACTGCGGGGCAGGGGGCGGGCGCTGCTCCTGAAACGCTCGTGTCCGATCCTGCGGCCGAGGCCGACGTGATGGCGGGCTGCCCGGAGTCGTCGGCGCGTACCGCCGTGCCCTCCCTGGGCCCAGCGGGGAGGGGCGGCTTTGCCGGTGCCGGGATGCGAGCGGGAGGGGGCACGGGCGCCGGGGCGAGCCGGAGTCCAGACGGAACCGGCTCCGCCCGGGGGCCGGGGCCGCCTTGCGTGTCCCACCGTTCCACCTGCCACGGTTCTTTAACCCACAGCTGCAGCTCGATCCAGCCGCGCTCGGCAGCCTTGCGTGCCCAGTCCGCGTCCTGCGGGAAGAGCTCCCAGTAGCCGTAGCCGAGGAACTCCCCCGAGGACGTGTCCGCGCCGATCCACTCCCCCGTCTTACAGCGGACCGCGACTTTGACCTTCACCGGCCGGCCCTCGATGTGGACGGGGTGCCGGGCTACGTACATCACCACATGGCTGTCGCCCCGCTCTCCGGCCGGCCCCGCCGTGCTCGCCGGCCCCCACACGGCATGCGGTATCTGCCCGGCCGTACCGTCGATGAGCTTCTGCGCCAGCTGGTGCGCGGTGGCCGGGCCCACACAGAACTCGTCCCACGCGATGTTGCGCCGGCCGCTCGGGGCGACAGCGGCAAACTGGGCAACGGTCTCGGGATCGTGCTTGCAGGCGGTCAAAAGCTGGACGATGCGCTTGGCGGAGGCAATGGCCGGCCCCCGCAGCCTGCTGACGGTGGGCCTGCCGCCCCCGGTGGCACGCGGCGGCCGCGCTGTGGTGCTGCCGCCCTTGGCCCCGCCTCGGGTACCGGGACGAGCCAGGGGCGGGCACACCAGCCTCCACTGCCCCTCACGCCGGACGACAGTGCCCTGCGACGCATCCACCAGCTCCTTGCCGCGCCGCGGAAGGTCGAAGCGGCAGGTGGGCTCGTGCTTGCGGCCCGGCATCGTAAAGAAGTGGGACGAGCGGGAGTCCGGATCGTCGGCGTTCCCCGGCCGCACCGAGACCGAGACCCCGCAGCCGCCGCAGCGCAGCGGGGTGACGTAAGGAGGGTGCGGCTTGATGTCGATGGCCGACCGGTCGTAATCGTCACCCCGGTCGTCCCACACCCACGGGATCCGCACCCCACGCTTCTTCTGCGGCTTCCCCACCCGCTCCCCCACTCTTTGACGGCTGCTGCTCATCCGATCTTGCCTCCTCCGGTCCACGCGCGCCGGTCAATTTGGGGTTCTTATGGCCGGTACACGACCGAAGGATGCGGGCAGTGGCCGTCGCCGACCGCCACTGCGCGGAAGAGATAGCGCCACCCGTCCCCTGGGCGAACCGCCGCCTTGATATTCCTCGGCCCATGACGCCACAGCGTTGACTTAAGAACAGGCGCGACCCGAGGTCTGTCCCGCCGGACGGGAGCGCCTCACCAAGTCGTTATCGCGGTGGCCCGCCAGGCGCACCGCCGCAGCAGCCCGGGACGGTAAGCCGCCAGCGTGTGCACCCTCCGCTACATGAATAGCGAACTGCTGTACGGAGACCTCTGCCCGCTGTGCCGCCTCCCGCTCACGCTGCGCACAACCGCTGTCGTCCGCTCGAACATGCCGTACCCCGCCCGGATCGACACGGTGCCCCACTGCGCTGGCTGCGCCGGCGAGATGACCCGCGCGCAGGAGTGGGCCGACCTGATGCGCGCCCGCTACGAGAACTGACCCTGGCCGTGCAAATGCTGCGGGCCGACCACACCAGCACCAGCCGCCCCGAATTTCGACCCAACCGGCTTTAACGCGATCCAACGAGCACCAACGCCACCACTCCCCCAACCACCCGCCACCACTGAGCCCACCGCATCGCAGACGCCCTTCAACACGACCAGCCACCACCGCCCCCGGCCGACGGCCGGGGGCTTCGTGCGTCCTGGAGGAGTTCGCCGTGCCCACCTACGAGGTTCTGCCCCGCTTCACCGCCGACCTGGACCGCCTCACCCCCGAACAGCGCCGCCGATTCCGACGCACCGTCGCGGCCTTCGTCGAGGACCTGCGCACCGGCAGCTTCCGCGCTGGCCTCCGCGTCAAGCGCGTCCAGCGAGCCTCGGGCGTCTACGAACTCACCTGGTCCATGGGCACCGGCCCCGCAGGACGCGCAACCTGGGAGTACGGGTCCGCGCGCCAGCCCGGCACACCGCACGTCATCTGGCGCCGGATCGGCACCCACGACATCTTGACCGGCCCCTAACGCCGCCCTCGGCTGTGACCTGGCCGAACGTCTTCAGGATCAGGTCGGCGAGCCGATACGTAGTCGTCCACCGTCCGGTTCCGGGCCGCATTGGCGTCCCAGGCCGCGATGAGCGTCGTCAGCGACTCCGCGTCCGGATGGAGTGCGAGGCTGACGGTGGCAGGCATAGGGCGCCCTTTGCGCTTCGGAGTCCAGGCTTCTACCTTCGCAGTCGAGGGGCGCGCTTATGTCGCAGGACGACAGGCCCCACTCCTGTGCGGTTCATTTCGCGAGTGGAGGAGGCGCAGCTGGCAACGCCCGTGTAGGAGGCGGCCGTTCGCGGTTTTACAGTCAGCCGCGAGAGACAGGGTGCCCGGAGAAGGCGTCACTCAAAGCGGAGTGGTCATGCATACACTGACCGTCAACCTAGTAATGTTCGGTCGCATGAGCATTCCCAGCCCCCGAGGGGAGCGAGAGAAGCTAATTACCGCTCTCACTCCCGAGTTGCGCAGGCACCTGAAAATCCGCGCTTTCGAGCACGGAATGGACATCCAGGACGCCACCGAGCACGCAATCAACGCCTGGTACACCACCGATGGCCTCCCCGAGGTAGACACCGACGGCGCCAAGACATGGGGGACGTTCCTCCCGGCAGGCGGCCCGGACCAGTTCAAGGCAGCCTGTACCGAACGCGGTGTCACCTACGTCCAGGGCCTCGCGCAAGCGATCACCCTGTGGTTGGAGAACCACCCTTCCCCCACCAAGCCTTTGACCGCCCAGCCAGCGGTGCGGGTCATAGTGGCCAACCAGAAGGGCGGTGTCGGCAAGACGTTCATCAGCAGCGGTATCGCCCAGGCCCTGGCGGAGGCCGGCAACCGCGTCCTGATCGTGGACTATGACCCGCAAGGGCATCTCACCGCCGAGCTCGGCTTCGAAGACCTCATGTATGAGGACGACGTCGAAACCCTGCTCATGCACATGGACGGCACGGCCAAGGGCGACATCCACGACCTGCTGGTGGCCCTGGACCAGGAGCGCTTCGGCGAGCGGCTGCACCTGCTGCCCGCGTCCGACGACGCCTTCCTCCGCGATGTAGCCCTGTCCAAGGTCAGCTTCAGCGAAGCCGCCCTGGAGCGCGCCCTGGAACCGCTGGAAGCCGACTACGACGTCATCATCATCGACGGCCCGCCCAGCCTCGGCCTCAACATGGACACCGCCCTGTACTACGTGCGCCGCCGGGAAGGTGAACTCGCGGACCGCTCGGGCGTCATCACACCGGTGTGGGCCAACAAGGCCTCGCACCGGGCCTTCCGCTTGCTGAAGAGGCAGATGGACGACCTGTGCACCAAGGGCCGGATCGAGGTCGACTACCTCGGCCTGGTCATCAACGCCTACGACAGCCGCCGCGGCAAGCTCGTCAAGGAGAACAAGGACCAGTGGGAAAAGAGCTCTTCCCCTGCGGTCCTCGCGGTGATCGGTGACCTGAAGGAAGGGCGCGAGGCCTCGGACGGCGAGATCCCGCTGCTTGAATACGCGCCGGACAGCGACCACGCGCAGGCGATGCGCGACCTGGCGAAGGAGCTTGCCGTATGACTCCGCCTCAGCAGCGGGTGACCCGCGGCTTCAGCATGGACGAAGAGGACGGCCCGCAGGCGAAGCCCGCGCCCCGCCGCATCCGCACCCGCGAGCAGATCATGAAGGGGGAGGGAAAGCGGCCCCCAGCATCGGTGGAACTGAAGCTGCTGGCGCACAACCCCTTCAACCCGCGTGACGAGATCACCGACATCGAAGAGACCGCCGATTCGCTGAAGGAGCGCGGTCAGATCCAGCCGGTCGCCGTCGTACGGCGCACGGCGTTTCTGAAGGCGCACCCCGGCCAGGAGGAGGCACTCGGCGACGCCGAGTACGTCGTCTTGGACGGCAACCGCCGCCTGGCCGCTGCCCGCAAGGCCGGGCTGGCGGAGTTGCGGATCGACGTGAACGACGCCCTGGCCGCCAGCGCGGAAGACCTTCTAGAGTCCGCGCTGATCGCCAACATCCACCGAGTGGACGTCCCGCCTATAGACCAGGCCAAGGCGATCCAGTCGCTCCTGGACGTGCATGGTTCACAGGAGAAGGTAGCCAAGCGCCTCGGCAAATCCGGTGCCTGGGTGTCCCAGCGGCTCGCTCTGCTGGGGCTGTCCTCCGACCTTCAGGAAAAGGTCGAGTCGGGGGAGCTGAAGGTCAAGGACGGCCGCCGTATCGGGCGCCTGCCCAGTGAGCAGCAGAAGGAAGAGGCCGACAAAGCCCTTAACCGGGTTAAGACCCCCCGTAAGCCCCGTGCCACCAAGTCTGCCGTGGCAGAGAAGTCCGCCTCGGAGGGGCAAGCCGGCGAAGCTGACTCCTCGGGTCTTAACCCGGTTAAGGCCTCGGCATCGGTTCCCGAGCAAGCTGGCCCTCTGGCGAATGATCCCGTAGCAGTCGCTGTAGAGAAGCTCGTTCATCTGACCGACACTGCCGACGGCCTCGCTGATGCCCTTGCTTCGCATCTTCCGGCTCCGATGCTCAGCACGGTCGCAGAGCGGCTCCTCAGTCGGCTCCCTTAAGGGCGCCGCCGGTTTAACCGGGTTAAGGCCCGGCCGTACACGCGTGAGGGTCTCGCCTCGGCAACCGCCGAGATGAGACCCTCACGCATTGCGGGGGCGCCCTACGAAGGTCTTCAGCCGAGAGGCAACCAGACAAGATGTTCTCCGGCTGCGGTTGCTGGTGACGTTCGGCCGCCTCATGAACAGGATCGAGCAGCGGGTAGGGGTGGTCTTGTCACTGCCCGAACTTCCGACTCCACAGTTCCCGAGCCCACTGTTCCCCAGCTTGCCGCGCACTCCCGGCTTTCGCCTCCCAGCCAACGACCAGAGGGGCCATACCTGTGCAGGCACGATGCCACTCGATCAGGCGCCGCTCCAGCAGTACAGCGTCCGCGTGATTCGGTGTCGGGATCCATTGCACCGTCGCGTTGTAGACCTTCAGCATATGAACGACAGACACCTGCCACATCTCATCGGGCTCGTGGCCGGCTATCCACCCCAACTCATCGCCAACTCGCTTGGCCAGCGAACTGGCCGACCCGATGTATAGAACCTTGTGGCCAGCCGACCAAACATAGACGCCGGGACGGGCTGGGGGTGGCCCCGCTGTGAACGTGCGCTCCGCGCCAAAATGCTCCGCTACTGCGGATAGCAACCCGTCGACCGTCAAAACCTGCACGCTGATCGTCTCCAACATGGCCGACACACTAAGGTCGGCTACCGACAGCGACGTTCAGTCTGTGACCCTGCTCTGCTGGCCCTGGACCGGGTGAGCAGGTCCGGGACCGGATTCCGCAGTTCGGCGAGCAGGGCAACTATCGCGGAGAACACGCTCGCCGAGACGTCAAGAGCCAGCAGCGGGAGCACCGCGAGGGGGAGCTAGATACGGTCCGCATCTTCCTCACCGTCGCCGTCGATGCGGTCATCGTTCACCGGCGCTCGCTTCACGGTCGGCTGTGGCCTGGCGCAGCGTAGCGTCGGCTCGTGTCCCGACCGCAGTGCTGGACTCGATGTCCGTACGGACGTCGTCCGGCAGGGGATCGGCCTACAGGCGGGCCCGTAGCCACCAGCAGCGCAGCACGCCGAGCGGTTCGGACTCGTCGGCTTCGCCCATCTCGCGGTAGAACTCCATACGGTCGGCTGGCGGCAGGGCCGCGGCGACCACGTTCTGGGTACGGGGCAGCGGCGGCGGGTCGCCGTCGCCGTGGTGTACGGGCTGCGCGCTCATGAACCCGGTCCTACCTTTCAAGGGTGGTTGCTCTGGTCATTCGTAAGATCGGAGAGCCCGGGGGCTCTGGGTATGGCTTATGAGCGGGCGCCGTTGGTAAGGCTCAAAGGACTTGGCCACCCGGAGCCCCGCGACGACTCGACCGCCAATTGGGAGACGCGACTCCGATCGCTGCTGTAGGACAACGTCGGCGAGGTCGTCTGCGGGATCGATGTGACGGCGAGCTGACGGAGGGAACGTGCCTGAGATCTGGGCTGGGGTGGACATCGGCAAGGAACACCACCACTGCGTGGTGATTAACGCGGACGGTCAGCGGCTGCTGTCCCGCCGGGTCCTGAACGACGAGACCGAGCTGCTCCAGCTCGTCGGCGACGTCCTGGAGATATCCACCGACGTGCTGTGGGCTGTTGACCTCAACCACGGCGGCGCCGTCCTGCTGATCGGTCTGCTGCTCAGCCACGACCAGCCGATGGCCTACCTCACCGGCCTGGCGGTCCACCGCGCCTCGGCCACCTACAAAGGCGAGGGCAAGACCGACGCCAAGGATGCCTTCGTCATCGCCGACCAGGCCCGCGTCCGCCGCGATCTCGGCCTGCTGCGGCCCGGTGACGAGATCGCCGTCGACCTGCGCACGCTGACCACCAGGCGCCTGGACGTGGTCTTCGACCGCACCCGGCAGATCAACCGGCTGCGGGCCCAACTGCTGGAAATCTTCCCTGCGTTGGAGCGTTCGCTGGACCTGGTCAACAAGGGGCCGGTCATGCTGCTGACCGGCTACCAGACCCCGGCCGCCATCCGCCGCGCCGGCGCCAAGCGGATCGAGACCTGGCTGAAGAACCGCAAGGTCCGCGGCGCCGCCGCACTGGCGAAAACGGTCGTGGAAGCCGCCCAGTCCCAGCAGACCGCCCTGCCCGGCGAGAAGCTGGCCGCCACCATGGTGGTCCGCCTCGCGAAGGGGGTGATGGCCCTCGATGAGGAGATCACCGAACTCGACGACCTGATCGAGGCCCGGTTTCGCGAGCATCCGCACGCCGAGGTGATCCGCAGCCTGCCGGGGATGGGGCCGAAGCTCGGCGCCGAGTTCATCGCCGCGACTGGCGGTGACATGGACGCCTTCGGCAGTGCCGACCGCCTGGCCGGCTTCGCTGGCCTGGCTCCCAGGCCCCGCGACTCCGGCCGCGTCAGCGGCAACCTGCGCAGACCGAGGCGCTATCACCGAGGGCTGCTGCGGACGATGTATCTGTCGGCCATGGCCAGCCTCAAGAGCTGTCCGGCCTCGAGGACGTACTACCAGCGGAAGAGAAGCGAGGGGAAGGGTCACAAGCAGGCCCTGCTCGCGCTCGCCCGCCGCAGGCTCAACGTGCTGTGGGCAATGATCCGTGACGGACAGTGCTACCAAGGTTCACCTCCCGTCACACTCGCGGCTTGACATCACGATTGGGAAGTCCTTTCGACGGTGCCGAGTCTGCCGCCACGGACCGGCTTTGTCAGGATGAGAGCGCCTCGCGGAGGGTTTCGAGCGCGTCGACCAGGAGCTGCACGGCGCCGTGGGGTCGTACCGGAAGGATCAACATTCCGGTGACGCGCAGGTAGTCGCGGGGCCGCAGCTCGTTGAGGGCCAGGTGGACGATGCGTGGGTCTCCGGTGACGCAGGCCAGCGCGGTTTCGCCGATGAGGTCCCGGACGGGGGAGTGGGTCAGGCGAAAGCGTGCGGTGCCGCGCAGGTCTGGGACGGGTGTGGTGTCCAGGTAGCCATCGACGACGAGCGGGATGGTGTCCATCAGAGGGTCTCCGCCAGGATCTCGGTGGGATGGGGAGACCGGGTACGGATAGCGCACTGCTGCGCCAGGACCTAGTGATCGCGCCGCGGCTGCTCGGACGTCAACGGCCGGGATTTGGAGCCGTGCCGGTGCCAGGCTGGGGAAGCGGGCGGCTAGGGATAAGCAAGGGCATGGTCGGCGTCGCATTGCGATGTGCTGCTCATACAGGCCTCCATGTGGAGGAGAGGTCAGACGTGGGCGTCGGTCCGCTGGCCTTTGGCCGGTCGGGCAGGAACCGCCGCTTCCGGGAGCGCGGGAGCGCAGCGGTGTGGCCGCGCCGTATAGCGCGCAGGGGCGGGCGGCCAAGGGAAGTGCGCCCCGTCGCGCCAGTCCAGAGGGGCTGGCGCGACGGACGGCACGCACGGCTCGGGCAGGCGGGCGCGGGGTGTCGGCGGAAGGTGTTTACGGCCGCAGGACGGGCAGCTGCTGGAGTAGCCGGGTGATCAGGCTCTCAGCGGGCTTCCAGGGCCCGAGCCGCCCGCTCGTGGGGGTGGGCAGGGCGAGCTCCTGGACGTCGGCGAAGACCAGGTGGTGCGCGTCGCGCTGTGCCCAGGGGCTGGTGCACTGTTCGGGCCCCTGGTCGAGGTGGCAGTCGACGAGGCGGGCGACGCCGATGACCGCGCCGAGGTGAAGTTCGCGGCCGCGGATCGCGGTGGCGATCAGCGGGTCGCGCAACGCGGGTCGTTCCAGCTACCTTCCGGCGTGGATCAGGAGCCAGCCGCGCCAGGACCAGGCCCTGGGCCGGTTTTCGGGGTTCTTTCCGGCGAGGATGCAGGCGGCGTACGGCTGCCGGATGCTGATGCTGCGGATCCAGTCGCCTTGGGGTACGGCGGCGGGGCTCATGCGGCACGCTTCAGTAGGGCGGTGCCGCGGCGGCCCGCGCGGCGGTCTCGGCGTAGGCGTCGGCCCGCTTCGCGCAGTACGGGAACGGCTCCTTGTCGTTCTTGACCTTGTACATGGCCGTGTCCGCGCCGCGCAGGAGACGGCTGCAGGTCTCGCCCGGCAGGCCCGCGGCGCGGGCGATGCCGACGGAGACGTCCAGTTTCAGGGTGAGGTGCTCGTGCCGCAGGGACTGGGCGCGCAGCGCGGCCAGTTCCTCCAGGGCTGAGGCGGGCGGCAGGGCCGCAGCGAGTGCGAATTCTTCTCTGAACTAACGAGAGCGTCCCGTGATCAGGTGACGGGACGATCAGTCCTGAGGGAACCGGTGTGGGGCCGGAGAACGGCGCGGGCGTTGGGAGCTGTCCGGCCGATCATGACTGGCGCCTCGCGACACGTTCAGGAGGCAGCTCTTGCGTGCCATGATCAGCGCATGAGCGAGTACTCCTGGCCTTCCGAGAACGGCAGATGCCAAGCAGCCGGTGCTGCCGCGGCCTGGCCTGAGACGGTTCGCTCTCTGCCTGTCGGTACCTCGATCACCGGTGAGGTCATCGGTAGACAGCCCTTCGGCGTCTTCCTCTCCGTTGACGGCCAGCCTGAAGCCGTTGGCCTGGCCAGAGTCGACAGGATGCCCAAGTGCATGGAACTGCCGCCCGTAGGACAGCTCGTCACCGGCGAGGTGGTCTGGCATGCCGAGCACAATCAACAGGTGGGCATAGTGCTCCGTGAGTGGGCGGAGCACGAGGACTTGCTCCCTCGGTTCGTGGAGCGTGTCGGTCAGACTGTCACCGGACGTGTCACGAAGATCGCGCTGATCGGCTTCTTCGTGCGCATCGCCGACTGCGTCGAAGGGCTCGTTCCGCTCACCGAGCCGGTCGCGGACATGGCGAAGAGTGTCCGCGAGGGCCAGGCAATATCGGTGCGGGTAGTCGCCGTCGATCTGGAACGGACCCGTGTTGTCCTGGCAGCCGAAAGCGTCGCCTAGAACTTCCCCAGACCCATCAGGTGCGGAGCCAGATGGTCAGGGCCGCGACGGTGGCGGTGCCGAGGTAGACGTAGCGAGGTATGTCATAGCGAGTGGGTGCGCCACGAGGCGCCATGGAGTCGAGTGAGGTGAGAGACCTTACCGCCGGGTTGTCGCAGCAATCCGGTTGAAGCAGGGGGCAGTTCGCTTCGGGGGATGCTGAGGCGGGCGGTAAGCAGCCCCGACAACGTCGGGACGGGCTGGTACTGCCAGACGGCTCGGGTCCGGCTAGCGAGACGGAAAGGTGTACGCGAGGAACCAGTGCCTGACGCCCCGTAATTATGACATCGGCCCCAACCTGGCGGATGCGGGCCGGGCGCAGTGCGCGACCACTGGTGTGTTCGGTGGTCGACTCCGAAGCCGACTCTACTCATCGGCGGGGAGGCCGCGCCGAAGGTCTACGGCGTAAGTGTGGCGATGCTGGCGGGGTAGAGCTGGGCACCTCACCGTCGATCGATTCCATGGTGAACGTGGGAACTGCCCGCGGTCGCTCTCAAGCCGGGCCGCCAGTCCGGACGGGGCAGGCCCATCGCCGGCTGATGGCCGTAAGGCAGGACGGAGGCCCTGTAGTACTCGGAGGCCGGGAGAGCCGGTCACAGGGGGAAGGGGGCCAGCAAGTCGGCAGTAAGGATGCACTCCAGGCAGCTGCCGAGGGTCTTGAGGGGGACTGGCGCAGAGCGCTTGTTCCGTGGCTGTCGTACTCCTGAGAAAGAAGATCCGTCAGGGCCCTCGTACGTGGTGTGGGCCGTGCGAATTCGCTGGTCGACAGAGGGGCCCGAACGGGACACTGAACGCGTGATCGAGCGAGAAGCCGCAGTTCAGGCGGTCGAAGAACAGCTGGAGCGCGAGTACCAGGAGTGGCGAGCTTTGGGTGTGGACGCGCTGCGCATGGTGGTGACGGACGTCGAAGAGCACGAGTTGGTGTGGATCGTCTGCTGGACGTCCGAGGAGTTCGCGCGCACCCGAAACCTGGAGTTGGCGCTGGCAGGCAACGGGCCGTACCTGGTCGACCGTATCGACGGAGGCCTGCACCAGATCGGCGTCGTCTCCGCATTGGGCGGAGAGTGGGAGGCTGACTACCGCGCCCGGATACGTGGACTGCCGGTCCGCACCGCGGTAGACGATCTGCATGATGCGCTGCGCGAAGTCGCCGCGGCCCGCGGCCGTATGCCTGCGGTACGGGCCCTGCGCCAGAAGTTGCCAGTACTGTCGCCTGCCGAGGCCATCGAGTACGTGAACGCGCTGCTGAACGGAGACGCCCCAGCACGCCTTGTGGAAGTCGCCACCCAGGAGCTCGTGGAGCCTCTCAACCCGGTTCTCACGGTAAAAACCATCCGCCGCGGTGCGCCCCACCAGGCTCAATGATGCGGAGCAAGCCGGCGGGTAGCGCGTTCGCTGCAGTACCCGTCGGCGTTGTACGGGGCGCCGCCCTCAGAGGTCGTTTTCTTCCGTTGTTTCATCCTGTGATGCGTATTTGATCCGGTGATGTCGGGTCGCGCCAGGAGATGGTGTTCTCGCCGGTGAGGCGGCGGGCCATGAGGTCGGTCATGGCCAGGTGGATCAGGGCTTCGGAGCGGGCCGGGAGGGTTTCGTAGTCGCGGACCAGGCGGCGGTGCAGCATCAGCCAGCCGTAGGTGCGCTCGACCGTCCACCGCTTCGGGATCGGGGTGAACCCCCTGGTCCCGGGGGTGCGTTCGACGATTTCCATATCGATGCCGAGGGCGGCGGCGTGCTCGACGAGGTGCTTGCGGTAGCCGCCGTCGACCCAGACCTTGCGCAGGCGCGGGTGGTCGGTGGCGACCTGGTCGAGCAGCTGAGTGCCGGCGGTGGAGTCCTGGACGCTGGCCGCGGTGACCAGCACCGCAAACAGGAGGCCGAGCGTGTCGGTGATGATGCTGCGCTTGCGGCCCACGATCTTCTTGCCCGCGTCCGTGCCCTGGCTCCTGGTGGGGACGCTGGTGGCGGTCTTGACGCTCTGCGCGTCGATCACGCCGGCCGATGGTTCCGCGTTCCGGCCCTGCTGCTGGCGTACCAGGTCCCGCAGCAGGCCGTTGAGCTGGGCGAAGACGCCGTCCTTCTGCCACTTGGCGAAGTAGCCGTAGATCGTTTCCCAAGGCGGGAAGTCGTGCGGCAGGTAGCGCCACTGCACGCCGGTGCGGTCGACGTACAGGATCGCGTTCATGATCTCGCGCAGGTCGTGTTCGGGCGGTCGCCCGATGTCCAGGGCCCGGCCACGGCGCTCGAAGCGTCAGGCCGTCAGGACAGGCTCGATCAGCTCCCAGCAGGCATCGGACAGATCGCTCGGGTAGGGGCGTCGTGCGCTCATGACTGGGGCGTACCGTCGGTGCGGGCGAGCGCCCAGGCGTGCGTCCGTACCTGTGGCAGCGCGGCCGCGGAACGGGCGTCCTGGGATGAGACAGGCGCAAGCCGCCTCGCCCCCCAGGCGTCACCCCCTCCGGCTCCCAGGAACCAACCGCGCCTCAGGCCCCATCAGCACCACGTTCTCGCAGTTCACAAAAACGTGTCTATTGCAATAAAACAGGAGAAAACGACCTCTCAGACCGCGTTTCCAATGGAAACGCCGACGACCTTCCGTTGCTCTCTTCCCACGCCGCCCGCTGCTGTTCGTGGACAGCGGAGTCAGTCGAAGGCGGTCCTGTGGCCTGCGGCGGCTGACTTGATTGTCCAAGCGGTTGGGCCTTGTTGGATGGCGATGTCGATGGGTGCGGTTCCTCGCTTCCGAGGTCGCGGCACGCTCCTGCGGACGGGCGGCCAGTTGGTGCGCGCGAGCAGCTCGGTCAGCTCGTGGCGTCCTGGTCGTTGTCGGCTCCGGCGACCCCGGTTTCGCACAGAAGGACGTCGTCATGCCGCCCAGACGCGCGTGGACGACGGCGGAACCGTACGGGTGAGGCTTCCCCGGGGCGGGGTGAGGGGGGAAGGGAACTGAGCGGGGATCAGAGCCACGCCCCCGCCATCGGGGGCGTTCGTGCGCGGGAGGCCGGGATCAGCTGACCATCCGCGCACGACGCGCCAGGCGCCTACACGTCTACGCGCCCAACCGGTGGAAGTCGCGGTTGTGGTAGACGAGCCCGTCATTGCCGCCGTCGCCTCGTACGTGGATGTCTTCGACACCGATGAACAGGACGCTGTGGGAACCCATCGGCGTTTGCTGACGCAGTACGCCGGTCATCGTCACCGGCGCGTCGCGCAGCACGGGTACCTGTGCGGTCGGCGCCCAGATGTCCCAGGTGAAGCGTTCCTCCATCGCTACCTTCGTGGCTCCGGAGAAGTGCCGCGCCAGCTCCGTCTGGTCGCCGCCGAGGACGTTCAGCGCGACCCGACCGTTGCGTACGAAAACATCGTGCATGGCGCTGTTCCGGTTGACGCACGCCAGGACCGTCGGCGGGGTGTCCGTGACCGAGCAGACGGCGCTCAGTGTGATCCCGCAGCGGCCGACCGGCCCGTCGGTCGTGAGGATGCTGACCGCCGCCGCCACACGCGCCATGGCGTCCCGGAATTCGGCTCGGCCCGCTGTGCTCGTCGTCATCTTCGATTTCCGCTCCTGTCCTGCCCGTTCGTGTTCGGCGCGTCGGGTTTCGCGACCGGTTGGTGTGCCGCTTGTTCGACGCGCGGCGTCGTCTGGGGCATCGGCGCCAGATGCGTCAGGCGGATCGGACGTGTCAGATGTTCGTGGCGATGGGCTCGTCGATTCCGATCAGCGCACGTCCGTACGCCTCGCGGGCCAGTTGCGTGTTGAGGAAGCCGTGTCGGCTCGCCGTCTCCAGGTCGCGCCAGGCGCGCTGCAGCGGATTGGCCTGAGCGAAACCGCTCGCGCCGTGGATGTCGAGCAGCCGGGCCATCGCCTGGCGGCAGTTCTCCACCGCCGTGGTGACGTCCATACGGGCGCGGGCCCGCTCCACCAGGCTCATCGCGGTGCCCGACGCGACCGCGGCGTCGATCGCGTCGGTCGCACGCCGTGTGTGCAGCCGGGCCGTGTCCAGGTGCTGGGTCGCCTCGGCCAGCCAGAGCTGCGTCACCACTGCCTCCGGGGCGGACGGGTACCGGCTGTAGACGACCTTCTTCTTCGCCGCCAGCGTCTCGTGGACCAGGTCCAGCGCCCCGTGCGCGGCACCGAGCAGCGGGCCCGCCATCATGACCGATCCGCCGATCCCGCTCAGAATCGTCTGCTGCGCGGTCCTTTCGCCGGTGGGGGTCAGGACCCGGTCGGCCGGGATGAAGACGTCCGAGGCCACGATGGTGTGGCTGCCGCTGCCCCCCATGCCGGCGACCCACCAGTCCTCGTCGATGGTCAGGTCACTCATCGGAACGGTGAGGCCATGAACGGTCCGGCCGCCGTCCGGGGCGGTGCCCGTGGCCAGCACCATCGCCCATCGGCTGTGTGCGCAGCCCGAGGCGTACCCCCACCGGCCGGTCAGCCGGACCCCGCCGTCGACCGGCTCCACCTGGCCGGCGGTGGGATTCAGCGAACCGCACAGCCATGCGTCCGGGCCCGCGCCGTACAGGGCGGAGTTGATGGCGGGGCTCTTCGGGGAGACCGCGATCTGTCCGCTGACTCCCACCACCCAGGCGGAGGAAGCGCATCCGCGGCCCAGTTCGGCCGCCACCGCGGTGAGGGTCCCGATGCCGTGTGGCCGTAGCCGCCGTACTCGACCGGCACGCACAGCCGCGCGAGCCCCGCCTCGGTGATCGCGGCGAGGCTCGCCTCGCTCAGGCTCCGCCGTTCCTCGGTCTCGGCGGCGTGCTTCCTGAGCAGCGTTACGAGCTCGGCGGCGCGTTCCACCAGTTCCTCGCGTGTGGGGACTGTGCCGTACTCGTGGTGGGTAGCAGTCGTCATCGTCCTGTTCGCTTCCCTCGGTGTCCGGGTCCGGGGCACGCCCCGATGGAAGCGAGTCAAGCCGAGCGGCGCGGTGCCTTGCTTGTGACGGCGACCAGAGATCAGTGCGGTCTTTGTGATGGCGCTCAGAGCTCAGCCCGGCCTTGGTGACGGCGAGCAGAAATCAGTCCGGTCTCTGTGCCGGCGGTCCGAACACCTCGACGAAGGTGAGGGCCGCGTGCACGGCCAGCCGGTCCTCCTTCACCGAGCGCCGGCGCAGCTGCTCGGCCTTCTTGACCCGGTACAGCACGGTGTTCTTGGCGATGTGCAGCCGCTCGGCGACAGCGGAGACGGCACGGTCCTCATCGAGATAGACCCTCAGTGTGGTCCGTAGCTCCGCCATCGCCGGGTCGTCGGCGGCGAGCGGTCCCAGCACCCGGGTGACGAACTCTCCGGCCGCGTCCGGACGAGCGTTCAGGAGTATCGGCAGCTCCAGTCGCTCGTAGGCGTATAGGGGTCCAGGGGACTGCCCGGCTCTTCCGGCCCGTTCGGCCGCCAGCGCCTGTTGGTGGGAGCGGCGAAAGCCCGCGAGAGCTGTCCCCGGGCGGCCCAGCGCGATCCGCAGATGAGGCGGGAGGCGCCAGTTCCGGGATGAGGAATCCCTGTCGGAGTCCGGCTCGGGCAGCCCGCCGACCCGGCCGCCCCATGCCCACAGCTTGGCCGTGCCGGTCGGTACCAGCAGGATGGAGGAGCATCCGGCTGACTTCAGCAGCCGTGTCGCGGCGTCGGCGAGATCGTCGGCTCCGTCGGCCGGATTGGCGTCGTCGGTCGAATCGGCGTCGGACCAGGCGATGAGCGCCAGGTGGTGCACGGTCAGGTCGTAGGACAACCGGGACATGGCGCGGTCCCGGCCCACGTCTTTGCCCGCGAGGATGTCCCGCACCATTTCCTGCCGGGCCGCCGCGGCGCCGGCGAGCCAGCGGTCCCGAACGGCCGTGAACTCCTGCGCCATCAGGGCGCTGAGCGCGGCCATCCCCTCGAACAGGTCCGCGGACATCTGCCGCATGCCCTCGGCCTGGCTCTCCGCGGGCAGTTCGGCTCGGCACCAGTCGAAGAGCCTCCCGAGGAAGTCCGCGTGGAAGAGTTGGACGCCCTGCAGTCCCACGTCCACCGACACCCCCCTCGGCACGGCCTCCTTGACCAGAACGGAGATCTCACCGCGCAGGGCGGTGGGCAGGGTGTGGTCGCCCGTCAGGGAGACGACGGCCGACAGCGCCAGGGCCTCGTAGAAGCGTTGCGGGCGGAAGTGGATGTAACGGACGTCGGAGAGGCCGGCGTTGTTCCGTCGGGAGGTCATGGCCCGGCCTGCCTCTACGGCCCAGCCCGCCGCGGCCCGGCCGACCCGGGCGATCGCCTCGGCGACCAGCATGGGATCGGAGACGGCCGAGCCGATCACCGTCTCGTCCTCGGGTCGCAGCCTCCCCAGCCACGAGCCCTCCGGCCCCGGGCTCCCCGTCGGGCTCCCCGCCGTGCTCATGAGGCACCACGTCGGCGCCCGAAACGCCCGTCGCCCACTTGCTCCCCGCTCTTCGTATCCACGTAAGCCGTCCCCCCCTGAGGCGCTTTCACGGTACTTCGGCCCGAGGGCTTGTCCGCACACAGCTCAAAGCAGTCGGCCGACGACAAACGGGCCGCAGGCCGACTCTTCACTGACAAGGCTGACGGCCACCTCGCCGCCGACAGTAGGCCGACAACGAGCAAGCCGCCGACAAGCGGGCCGCGCCCCACCCAACCCTTCCCGGACTATGCGGAGAGGGCGGCCTTGAGGACCTCCAGGCCGTCGACGGTGAAGTGGGCCGGGGCCTCGGGGTCGTCGGGCTGGACAAGGGGGACGGTGTCGGCTCTGCCTGGGCCGATCAGCGCGGTTATCGGCGTCGTCCGGCTGGTCCTGCAGCCGACATCGCCCGGCAGGGCCACCGTGAAACTGACCTGTGCGACAGCGGTGTGGAGGTGACCTGTGGCAGATGACCGCGGGCAGCACTTCCCAAAGCTGCAGATGGCGCCAGGGTTAGCTCTCGTAAGACGAGAACTGCTGTGAAGCTCAGCCACAGAACGGATGTTGCGACGGGGGAGAGCCGTGCTGTGACGTGCGGAGGTAGCGGAGCTCCGCGGCCCGGGGCCGTGGAGCGGAACCGGCCACCGGTACGGGCGACGCCTGTCGAAGGCTGTCCGTCACGGCCTGCACCACCCGGGACTCCGCACCGCTGGTGCTGTCCACTACCTGCACGGTATCCCCGAACCCGCACGCGAAGCGGCCTCAGCCACGTCCGTGCCCCAGCTGCAGGACTGCACGTACATCAGATAGGAGAGAGATCACGTTTTTGCTGGTCACAGCGTTACCGGTGGGTCTGTTCTGTCTCCGCAGAGGAGACATTGGCCTGGAAACTCTCACTGGTCTCGATCTCGTACAGGGCCGTGGTGGTCACGCGCTCACCCCCGCGATGACGGCGTCCAGGAGCGCCACGGCGTCGGCCTCGTACGGGTCGGCGAACAGATGGTGGTCGCTGACGTCGAACGGCGCGTACCGCACGGAGACGCGGTGACCGGGCACGAGGGTGGTCTCCCGCCCGTCCAGCGCGGCGGTGATCCGGTCGTGGTCCTGCTGAGCGTGCCGGGTCTGGGTGTACGGGCCGAGGCGCAGCAGGGTGTAGCCGTCGCGGCTGTCGTCGCGCCGGCGGGCCTCGATGTAGAGGGCGTAGTGCGCGGGGTCCATGCCGACGTCGTCGGGCAGGGGCAGGCCCGCAGCGGCGTGGGTGAGCGTCGCGTAGGCCGGCTGCCAGGTGCCGATGATGGCGGTCGTCTCGCAGCGCAGCCAGCCGCGCTCGGTGTAGCCGAGCTGGCGGCCGTGGAGGTACGCCGCGGCGTGCGGGGTGTCGGGGTGGACCAGGGACACGGCGATGATGTCGGGGCCGTGGTCATCGCCCGGCCGGGGTTGGGCTCGCTCGATGAACGGGCCGATCCGTACGGCGGCGTCCTGGCCGCTACCGGGCGTCCAAGGCCGGGGATTCTTGCGGGCGGCGAGCAGAGCGCGGAAGGCGTCCACGACGGCCTGGTCTTCGGGGGTGAGGGCGCCGGGGGCGTGGCCGCAGCGGCGGAAGAGTCGCTTCATCGAGTGGGCTCCTGGTCGCGAGCAGGGTGGGTCCAGGGCAGGGCGAGGCCGTCGTCGGCGGTGCGGGGGAGCAGATGCTGGTGGTGGTGGAAGATCGTCTGCGTAGCGGCACTCCCAGCGTTGCAGATCGTGTTGCAGCCACGGCTTCCGTCGCCATCCGGCGTGATGCCGAGGTCGTGGGCGAGTTCGGCGGTGCGCTGCATGGTGGTGCCGGCCACGACCGGGTCGGTGGTGAAGTCGCTGACATGACCGCGGGGGATGACGAGGATGTGGCCAGTGGTGCAGCCGCCCTTGTGCGGCACGATCGCGACGGTGTCGGGCCAGGCGCGTACGAGGGTGGCGTCGGCTCCGTGGTGGATGATCGCGCAGAACGGGCATCCTCGCCGCGGGTACTTGCGTGGCATCGTTGGCTTGTCGATGTGATGGTGGGTGACCGCAGCCCGTACGCCGTGGAGGTGCAGGCGCCGGCCGATGGCGTCAGCGATGGCCGGGGCACGGTGGCGGCCGTACCAGCAGTTGACCAGGAGTTGAACCGGCCGGTCGTCGGCGGTGAGCAGTGCGGTCAGTTGGTGTACGGCGTCGTCGACGATGCGGTCGGCGCCGGGCGTGGCCAGGACATAGACGCTCATCTCGGCGTCCAGGCCGGTCTGGCGGGCGACAGCATCAGCGATGTTGGGGTCGTCGGGCGGGTTGAGCAGTTGGTCGGTGAGGTTGATGGACAGGACGGCGGCGCGGTGGCGCGGCGGGGGTGGGTCTTGCCAGCGGGCGCCGAAGGAGTCGATGAACACGTCGTACGTCACGGGTGCCTCCGAATCGGGGCTGCGGTGGAAGAGAACCGAGCCGGGGCAGCCATGGCTTGGCCGGCGG
This sequence comes from Streptomyces sp. NPDC030165, assembly GCF_055573595.1. Classification (NCBI taxonomy): domain Bacteria; kingdom Bacillati; phylum Actinomycetota; class Actinomycetes; order Kitasatosporales; family Streptomycetaceae; genus Streptomyces; species Streptomyces sp. NPDC030165. The sequence goes on from NZ_JBVIBD010000029.1 coordinate 43,011, forward strand.
CGGCGCGGATGCAGCCGGGCCCGTACGACGCTGCATCGGCCGGGCCCGGAGGAGGTGTTCGGGTGGATGCTGCTGCTCAGTGGCAGCGGCTGTTCGATCCGTGGTGCTGCCGGAAGTTGGGGTGCGGGTTCGGTTTGCCGACGCTGCCGTGGCCGTGGCCGCCGGGGCCGGGGCGCTGCACCGCCGACAGCGCGGCGGCCGGGGTGAGCGCCCTGTCGTCGCAGTGCCGGTCGCGGCGGTCCGTACAGGCAGCCGCCGCGGGGACGAGGAGTGCCAGGGTGACCAGCACGGGCATGGCGCGGGCCGGGAACATCATGGTCGGAGACCTTTCCTGAGCAGGGGTGCCGTGCCCCTACGGCGGCGGGCACGGCACTGGGCGGGTCAGTGCGGAGCGGGACTGTCGGCGATGACGAGGAAGTCGTCGGCGTGCAGGTCCATGACGACCCGGGCGGGCTGTCCCTGGGCCTGCTTCTGTGCGGCGTACTCGTCCGCGGGCCATGAGCCGTAGGGGCCGGCCGCAGGGAATCGCTTGAGGACAGTGCGCACAGTGCGCGTGACCTGGTCGGACATCAGGAAGCCTCCTGATCAGTGAAGGAGAGCTGCAGCACGGGAGATGCTGTGCGGGGTGCCGGTGGCCGCGGTGGGGTCGGCGGCTCGATGCGTTCCAGGTCGGCGTCGGTGAGGAAGCCGAGCTGCCCGGCGGCGGCTGCGCGGGCGGCCAGGGTTATCGAGCGGGTGATCCGGTGGTGGCCGTGGTCGATACGCAGGTGGCACCGCTGGCAGGCGGCGAGGAGATTCTCTTCTCGCACGTCCTCCGGCTGGTGGTTGAGGTGGGCGGTGGTCAGGACCACTGCGGAGCCGGTGTCCGGGTGGTCCTGGCCGTGGACTGCGGCGCAGCGGCCGCCGGGGTGCGCCAGGCCACAGTGGCCTGTGCACTCGCAGCGGCCGCCGGCTCGCTCGAAACGGATCCGCGCGCTGATCTGGGGCCAGTCGCGCGGGTAGCGGTGGATGTTCTCGGGCCGGATCGGCACGGTGTCTTTGACTATTCGCCGTCGGCGGCCTGGCGCTGCTCGAATACCTCGAGCAGGCCACCGACGTCGGCGGGGGTGTCCGCGCAGCCGATCCAGACGCCAGCCTCGGTCCACACTGGGACCTGGTCGGTGTCGGCGTCGATGTAGCAGACGTACGGGCCGTAGCGCTCCAGCACCGTGGTGAAGGCCCCGGCAGCGTCGGTGAGGACGGGCGCGGTCGCGAGGACCTCGAGGGCGGTGACGGCCATCCACAGCGGCTCGTCCGAGGTGCGGGGCAGCCGCAGATGACCGGTGACGCGCAGCTTGTCGCCGGGGACCAGGTCGTGCAGGACGGCGCCCGCCATCACCGGGTCGGTGATGCTGCATGGCAGGGTCGCCTCGTCCGTCCGCTCGTCCGTGGGGGAGACGGTCAGCCGGAAGCGAGCCGTCGATCCGTGCGGGTCGCCGGGCACGGTCTCGTCCTCCAGGAAGCCGTCCAGGACTATGGCCTCGTTCATGCCTCAGCCCGCCTTCCGGGCTGGAGCCTGGTGGGCGGCGTCGTACGCCGCCAGTACCGCCTTGGCACCATGCCCTTGTCGGCGACCTGGTAGCCGGCGGCGCGCGCCCAGTCCCGGATGGCGGCGAGCTCCTGCGGGGTTCGCCCGCTGCCGAGCCGGGACCGGATCGGAGTGGGCGCGGCCGCCGGGGCGGCGCTGGACGGGCGGGGACCGGCTTTCACCGCACGCAGCTGCTCCTGGGCCCGCTCCAGCTCGGCCTTGAGGCGGGCGACACGCTCTTCAGCTTTGCGTTGGGCGGTGTCGGCGGCGCGCCGGGCGGTCAGCTCGGCGAGGTCGCTGCGGATTCGGGCGGCCTTGTTGCGGATGCCGGCCACCGGGTGGGCCTCAGCCCAGGCGAGCAGCTGCTCCACCAGATCGTTAGCCTCGGCCGTCTCGGGCGGCGGGGTGGTGCCGGTGCGGGCCTGCTCGTCGGTGTCGAGCGTCGCCTCGTTCCTGGCTTCCTGCGCGTTGACGAGGGTGGTGACCTCGTCTTCGGACAGGCCGGTCGCCGCGGTGATCTCGGCGGCGCTGGCGTCGGCGTAGTACATGGACAGCGCCATCGCCTCGAACGTGGTGGGGGACGGCTTCGGTGCTGGTGTCGGCTGCGGCATGTCGGTATCTCCTTCGCAGCGGGGGAGGAGGGGGAACAGAGTGGTGAGGGTGGTGTCGTCGCCGGGCAGGCCGAGGGCGTCCAGGAGGAGAACCAGGTCTTCCTTGCTGTGCGCGTGGCGGCCGGTGACACGGGCGGCGGCGGCCTGCTGCTCGGTGCTGGTGGGGTTGAGGGGCAGGCCCTCGGCTTCGAGGGCCTGCTGCCAGTCGGTGAACATCAGGCGACCGCCCTGGCCGACAACGCAGCTTCGAGGATCGCCACGTTCTGCTTCTGCCGGGCCGGGGTCATCGGTTCCTTCCACGGTTCGTACGGCGCGGGCCGGGTGGGGATGAGCTCCCGCTCCAGGCGGGCCAGCGCGGTCTCGCGGACGGTCAGCGGGGCGAGGCGGGCCGCGCGACGCCGGTCCTGGCGGCGGCGGTCCCGCTCCGCGACGACGCCGATCCAGTCGGGGCCGAGGCGCCGTTCGAGGCGCTGGCGCAGCGTGTTCCGCTGCCGAGCGGTGGTCGCCGCCCATACGCCGGTCGGCGTCAGTTCCTTGTGGGCCAGGGCCCACTTGAGGCAGTCGGTGACGACCGGGCAGCCGGAGCAGGCGAGCTTGGCCTTGGCGAGGGCCCTTTTCCGCGCGGTACGGTCGGTGACCTCCTCAATGGCGAACAGCTTTGGGTCGCCCTGACAGCGCAGCGGAGCGTCGGTGTGGGGAAAGGGGAACCGGTCATCGGCGAGCACCACACTGGTGTTGGGGGTGCCGGTACGCAGACCGCTCATGACGAAGCCTCCGTGAGCCGTGGGGCGAGGGCGGGGAGCTGGACGAGGACCTGCTCGAAGACCGGGAGCGGGACGCGCCAGGGTCCGAGCCGGCCGTCGCGGGGCACCGGCAGCGGCAGCACGTGGACGTCGTCCAGCTCCAGGTGGATGCAGCCGGGCTGGGCCCAGGGGCTGCACGGCTCGCCGGGGTCGGTGTGGCAGCCGGTGATGCGGACGACGCCGAGGACCGCGCGGGTGGGCAGCTGATGCCCACGGATCGTGCGGGCCACGAGCGGGTCGCGCAGCGCGGCCCGGTCCATCTGGGCTGCGGCGTGCAGCAGGCGCCAGCCCGGCGACCAGGGGCGGGGCCGGTTCTCCACGCGCTTGTCACCGCGCAGGATGCATGTCGTCCAGGGCTGCCTGATGGTGATGCCACGGATATGGTCCGGGGCGTAGAGCGTCGGCGGCTTCACGCGGCGGCCCCGAGAGAGCCCGTGCCCGGCCGTCCGGCGCGCCGGCCGTTGATGGACGGCACGGTGGCGTGGGAACGGTCGGCGAGCACGGCCCGGCCGGTGTGCTTGCCCGCGTACATCGCGGCGTCGGCGGCCCGCTGGAGGGCGGACAGGTCTGTCGTGCCGATGACGTCCGGGCACGCGGCGCCGATCGACGCGGAGACGTCGACCCAGGCACCGTCGTCGGCCTGGACGGGCTGCGCGAGCAGAGTGGCGAGCTGCGCGAGACGCAGGTCGCGCCGTCCGGCCCCGATCCGTACGGCGACGGCGAGCTCGTCGCCGCCGAGCCGGCCGACCGCCCCGTGGCTGCCCGCCCAGGTGGTCAGACGCTGCGCGGTGACGGCCAGGACCCGGTCGCCGACGGCATGGCCGTGGTCGTCGTTGATCTGCTTGAAGTGGTCCAGATCGACCATGGCCACCAGGGCGTGCTTGCCGTACCGGCCGGTGATCTGGCAGGCCTTGGCGGTGTAGCCGTCGCGGGTGAGCAGCCCGGTCAGCGGGTCGCGGCGGGCGGCGGCGAGCTTGCGGTGAAGGCTGACGGCGTGGACGGCCCAGCCGGTCAGCGGCACCGCGAGACTGGTGAGAATCAGAACGCGTTGCCCGCAGGGGCCGTGCACGCGCACGGTGGAGGCCATACTGGTCTCTCCCTCTCATCTCGTACGGGTTGGGTGGGCCCGGGACAGGCGAGCTGGTTTGGACGCCTTGAGCGTCTGTCCCGGGAGTAGCCGCCGTCCAAAAGAGCTGATGAACGGCTCGAAGTGCGGGGTGCGGCCGCACGTGGGCAAGCAGCCCGGAGAATGCCGTCATGACGACGGACAACCCGGGTGCAGACATAGTGGAAGCGGCATGGCAGGAGCTGCTCGGTTGCGACCGAGTCAGCACTGAACTGGTCGCGGCGGCCTACGCCGAGCCGCGGTTGCGGCAGCTCTTTCCCTGGACCGGGATGTGGGAGCTGCACTTCAGCCGCTGTACGCAGCTGCGTTGGACCTGGGACGTGCCGTACATCGGCCCGGCAGCGGCCGGCCCGGACCACACCGGCCCGTACTACGTCGCGGGGCCCTCACGGACACAGAAGATCGGTAAGGCCGATACCGCGCAGGAGGCGGTGGCGATGGTGATCGCGCGGCTGCCGTCCAACTGCGGCCCCGCGTTCGTCGGCACCTCCGAGGACCTCGCCGAGCATGAGCGTCGGCACCGATAGACCCTGGACCATGTGCTGGCCGACGGCCGCCTCGGGCGCAATCTGTACAGCGGGACTGCAGCTTTCGGCGGGGCGGCGTTCCGTATGGGGACGTCGTCCTTGAAGTAGGGCAGGGGCATGACGTCCATCTCCCTTCGCTTCGCTGTTGAGGGGCCACCGCGGCCGCCCCGGCCCGGCGGTGCGGGACGGGGCGGCACGGAACGCGCTCAACACACGGTCAGCAGAGCGCCTCGAGGGCGTCGCGCAAGCGGATGCGCGCCCGCGCCAAAAGCGCACGCTGCTCGCCTCCGGAGCTGGTCAGCGCGTCCGTGAGGCAGCCGACAGCGGCGTCCAGGTCCTCGGCGGCCTCCTGCAGATAGTCGACGCTCGCGGGGGCCAGGACATCGCGGACCCGGGCGACCAGATCAATGAAGCCGTTCGGAGTGAGGTTCTGCGGTGCTTCCTCCGAGACGTGCGCGGCCAGGTCGGCCCCGAAGCAACCGCTGAGCGCGGTGAAGGTGTCGGTCCTGCCCGTGGCAGACCACTGGGACACGGCATCCGCAACGATCTCGGCGTGATCGAAGGCCAAGTCGGGGAGCGCGTCCAGGGACCACCAGCGGGCATCCACGGCGTCGTCTGCCGCTGTCGGCGGGACAGGCGAGGGCAGGATGGCTGTGTAGGCGACCGTGACGTACTGGCCGCGAGGATCACGGTCGGGAGCGTCGTAGACGCCCACCTGCCACAGATCGGCAGCCGGGACCGGGACACCGCTCTCCTCCTCCAGCTCGCGGACAGCGGCCTCCAAGCTGGTCTCTGCCTTGGCCACGTCCACATGGCCGCCCGGGAGCGCCCAGCAGCCGGCGTACGGATCCCAGCGCCGCTTGATCAGCAGGATGTTCCCGGCGGCGCGCAGAACAACGTCGGCGGTGTAGTGCAGCGTCCCGGTGACGCTGCTGGCTTGGGTGTTCAAAGTGCCTCCTGGTTTCGACGGGATGGGGAAAGGGGTGAGGCTCCGGGGCGTCCGGGTGCGAAGGCCGGCGGCCGCCCCGGGCGTTTGCCAGGGCCAGATGTGTGACGGCGCGCCAGTTCGGGTGATCTGCGTGAGCCGCTCGGTCAGCTAGTGGCGCCCTGGTCGTCGTCGGCTCCGGCGAATCCGGTCTCGCACAGGAAGGCGTCGTCGTGCCGCACGCCCCGGGGCCAAAGGCCGGCGCAGGGGCGGTTGTCGAGGATGACGTGGCCGCTGTCGGCGAGCAGGTAGCGGAACCAGGCGAGGGGCCGGTCCTCGAGCGGCATCGATCCGTTGCCGAGCCCGAAGGCCTGCGGGCCGTTCTCCCCGATGGGGCTGTGGGTGCTGGCCGCGCGCGCCGCGGGGATGGTGTGGCCGTGCTCGTCGGTGGTCTGGCCGAGGGTGCCGATGGTCACCGGTCCGTAGCACCGGAAGCAGTAGCAGTGCACCTTGCTCTGGCTGCCGGGGCGGTGGGTGCCCCAGCGTGGCCAGTGCCCCGTGCGCGGGATCCACCCGTGGCGGCGAGCGCGGCGTACAGCCTTTTGGCAGGAGAGGCAGTACTTCGCCGGTGCTGCACCACCATGCTTGGCGATCATGCGGTGGTAGATGCTGCGGGTCGGCGGCATCCGCCAGGAGATCCAGTCCGCGCCGAAGCCCCAGCCGGGCCGGCCGTCTCCATCGGTGCGCGGCAGCATCTCCGGACCGGTGGAGGCGTCGAAGGCCAGCTCGTACAGGCCGCCTTCATCGGCCGCTTCCCGGGGCCAGGTGCCCTGCGGCAGAGCGGCGGCGATGGCGGCCGCGGCTTCCTCGGCCCGGTCGCGGGTGAAGTAGGCGAACGCGGCCACCTCCCGGCCATCGGGGGTGGAGATGCACCAGGACTGCGCCCCCTCGACGGCACGGCCCTGGCAGTACGGGCGGGTGCGGTCCGGATACGGGGCGTGCCAGGTGGTGTGGACGACCAGGCCCGTGGGCTGGAGCCAGCCCACACCGGGCTCTTTCTCGTTCTCGTGCGGTTCTGTGGGGACGAAGGCGACTTCGACCGGTTGCGTCGGCAGTGTGCTGCCGGCGTCGACGGAGGCGGTGCCCGTCCCGTCGGGCAGGCGAGGACGCTGCCGGACGGCAGGTCGTGCAGACATGGTGAAGCAACTCCTTGGAAGGGGGCTCCGGGGCGGCCGGGTGTGATGGCCGGCGGCCGCCCCGGGCATCTCAGGTACCGCTGGCCGTGTGGACGGCGGCGGTGGTACGGACGGTGTCGGCGAGCAGCGCGGTCAGCTCGTGGCCGAGTCCGACGGCGTCCTCCAGGCGCGCGAGGAGCTCGGCCGGCAGGCTGCGGTTGCGGGCGCCGGCCAGGACGCCCTCCAGGTACAGCACGTCGGCCAGGATGCGGCCGCGGACGTCCAGGACGCCCGGCTGCACCGCCAACGCGCTGGTGTTCTTGGCGGTGGCCAGGGCCGCGTGGCCAGCGGCCTGGGCGTAGGCGGTCTCGGTCTGCTCGGTGAGCAACCCATCGGCCGCGGTGGTTTCGCCGTATGCGCGCCGCCAGCCGAGGCGATCGGCGGCGGCTTCCATCAAAGTGCGGCGGGCGAGGGACACGGTGACCTCCAGCAGGTCCCGTCGTCCGGTCCGGTTGACCGGGCGTACACCGTACGGCCCCGCCCCGGCCGGACAGCCGGCGGAGCGGGGCCGTACGGGAGGCGTCCGGTCAGGCCGCGGGTGAGCGCCGGGGGCGCTGCTTGGGGCCCGGCCCGTGCCGGTGGGTGATCTGGCAGGCGGCGACGGGCGCGGCCAGGCCGGTGCTCCGGGCCGGGGTGAACGGGTGCGGGCCGTCGGCTGCGCGGCTCACCGGCTCTCACCTCCCGCCAGGCGCTGCCGGTCGGCGAGGGCCAGCAACTCCACGGCGAGATCCGGCGCGGACAAGATGGTCCGCAGGATCGAGGTGAAACCGTCGCGCTCGATGGTGTTGAGCCCGTCCCACACGGCGTGTGCGTCGCCGTGCACACCGACGGCCTTGAGGTACTCGTCCTCGGTGGCGGCGGTGTGCTCGGCACCGCACCAGCCGCACCGGAAGCCGGCGCGTTCCCAGCCACTCGCGGTGGTGTCTGACGTGGTGCTCACGCGTCGGCCGCCTCCAGCTCGCGTGCCGCGCACCCGGCGCCGTCCCGGTCGTCACCGGCGCCGGGGCTGCCGTGGACGGTGCAGACGGTGTCACTGGTGTGCGTGTCCAGAAGGTCGTTGACCGAGTAGACCGGCTCCCACGCGGGGGCATCGCAGTCGTCGTCGACCGGGCAGGCCACCAGCAGGTCGAAGCCGAGGTCCCCCGCACCGTCGATGTCGGTGCGCAGAGCGAAAGTCAGGCGGTCGGGGCCGAGGCGGATCTCGCCGACGCGGTCACCGCCGGCGAGCTGCGACCCGTCGCGCCAGCGCCACAGCGGCAGCACCTCCGAGCCGAAGAAGCGGCGCACCGTCAGCAGGCTTCCCAGGCCGTCGCCGCCGTCCCAGCCGAGGTCAGCGCGACGGGCGTCGCCGGCACGGCGCAGCAGCAGCTCCAGACGGTGCACGCGGTCGGCGAGGACGACGTGCGCGAAGCCTTCGTTACGGAGGTGCGGGAACGCGGCGATGGTTTCGGCGTGCTGACGGCGTACGACGTCCTCGGGCACGGCGCGGGCCGGGCTGCGGCCGGCCTGGCGGGCGACGCACACGTCGGCCGGGGTGGAGACCAGGAACGCGACGGCCGGCACGCTGTAGGAGCGGGCGACGTCCAAAAGGCCGGCCCGCACATGCGCCTCGGTATTCGTCGCGTCGATGACGGTCGTCTTCTTCCGGGCGAGGCGGGCCTCCAGGACCGCCTGGAGCGCGAACACGGCGTCCTCGGTCGCCTCCTGGCAGCCCGCATCGTCACTGACCAGGGCACGGAACCGGTCGAGTTCGAGGACCTGGGTGTCGGGCCAGGTGCTGGCCCACGTCGACTTGCCCGAACCTGCCGCGCCGATCAGGCAGACCAGCGACGGGTCGGGGATGGTCGTGTTGACGGGCAGCGCGTTGTCCAGGCGGAAGGTCTTCATTCGGTTTCTCCCCGCAGGTCAAGAGCACGGATGGTGGAGGAGGTCTGGAGGCCGGCGTGCTCGGTGATGAGCGCGGCGGCTTCGTACAGTGGGGACGACAGCTCGCCGTCGCGGTCCAGCTCGATCCGTTCGGCGGCCTGCGCGGCGCCGGTGAGCAGCTGCGCGAGGGAGCCGAAGACGCCGTCTTGGCGGTGGTCTTCGTGGTGCAGTTCGCGCAGGATCTCCGCGAGGTCGTGGGCGTTGGTCTCGCCGCGCAGGTCGTCCTCGATCTGCTGCAGGGCGAGCTTCACGGTGCCGGCGGAGGCCCGGACGCGGTCGAGGGTTGTGCGGGTCACCGGCTGGCGGCCTTGGTGGTGGCGATGAGGGCGGCCAGGGTTTCCCAGCCGTGGTGCCAGGCACCGTCGAGGTGAAAGGTGCCGTTGATGCCGTGGTCGGCGAGGTCCCAGAACGCGCCCTTGCCGGTCTTGCGGGCGAGGGTCTCCAGGAGGCCGCCGGGGACGCGGCGGTCGGCGAGGTAGTGCGTGCCAAAGCTGACCGTCACGGCGGTCATGGCGGCCGCGGGGCGCAGCCGGATGCCCAGGGCCCGGGTGCCGACGGTGACGGCCACGGCCTGGGTGGCGGTGTAGGTCAGGCAGTGCCAGGCGCAGGCCCGGCGCCCGGCCGCGGTGCCGTACGTACGCTTGAGGCCGGTGGTGGGGTGGGTGTAGGTCACCGGGTGCGCGTCGGTGGCGCCCTTGACCTGCGCACAGAAGTCGGACTGGGACCAGGTGTCCCCGATCTTGCTGGCGGCGCGGGTCAGGGCGAGCAGGGCGGCGAAGACGGCGGCGTTGCGGTACGCGTGCGACACGCGACAGCTCCTTGTCTGACGGTGGCGGGGCAGGGCCGGGCTGTCCGGCCCTCCGCACCGCCCCGGCCTTCGGGGCCGGGACAGCACAGAGGGCCGTCAGCCATGAAGCCGCGCCTCGTTCAGACCGCGCACCGCATCCGCGAGCGCGCCCCACACCAGGTCGCTGGGCCCGAACACCGTGTCGGCCAGGGTGATCTGCAGGGCGGGCACGACGGCATCCATGGCGTCGGGCAGCCGTGGCCACAGAGCTTTGATGTCCTGCACCGCCAGGGCCTGGCCGAAGACGACGGTGCCGTGCACGGTGCGCGTGACGATGACGCCACCGGTGTGCTCGGCGTAGAAGGCGTCGTGCCAGTCATGCAGCACCACATCGAGGCCGGCCTTCTCAGCGGCGCCGACCAGGTAATGGATAAGGACCGGGTCCGCGGTGAACCCTTGCACCGCCGCCTTCTGCCGCACCCGGGCAGTGGCGAGACCAACCTGGGCAGCCGCGGCAAGGAACCCGGCGCGGTTGGCGGCGGCGAGCACCGGCACATGCGCGGCGAGGGCGGGGTCGGGGCGGTAGCCCGCCCGGCGGCCGGGGAGGCTGCGTACGGAGCCCTCCCACCAGCCGGCGGTGAGTTGGCCGAGGTCGGCCAGGGTACGGGCGGAGCGCCAGCGGGCGCGGTCGGCGCGGCTCATCCATGGCAGTCGGATCGTCATCGAAACTCCCTCGGTCGGACCGGTGATCGAGGACAGGGGAAGGGGCTGGCCGGTCCGCCACCGCCGCTCCCGGCACGCGGTCGGCGCGCCGGGGACGGCAGAAGCTGGCGGGTCAGTTGCGGCGGCGCCGCGGGCCGCCGGCATGGGGCTGGCGGCGGCGGGGGAGGCGCACGTCACCGGTCATGCTGGTGGCGCGCACGTCCAGGTCGTCGTCGACGGCGCTGTCGGTCGCGGTGACGGTGACATCGCCGGACATCGTCTTGGCGGTGAGGTCGCCGCCGGCGCTCGCGTGGACGCGGATGTCGCCGGACATGCTGTTCAGCTGGGCGGTGCCGCCGAAGTCGCGGAGGTGGATGTCGCCGGACATGGTGCTGGCCTCGGTGACGTCCGTGCGGCCGAGCCGGATGTCGCCGGACTGCGTCTTGGCGATGATGTGCGGCGCGTCGTGCACGTCGATGTCCCCGGACTGCGTGTTCGCGGTGAACCGCTCGCTGTGGCCAGGGAAACGGACGTCGCCGGACTGGGTGGCAGCGGACACGGCCGTGAAGGTGCCGTCGGCAACGACGTCGGCCGACTGCGTGCGGGCAGTGACCGAGCATCCCTCGGGCACCACAGCGGTGATCTCGATAGGGGACGCTCCCTGGACCACGTGGACGGTGCCAGCGCCGTGGAACTGGTACCGGCCGCCGAGGTTCAGGTCACCACCGGACACCATGACCACCGACCCGACGTTGTGCTGCACGTGCTGCACGACGCCGAAGTTGGATCCCGCGATGAACGTGCCGCCGCCGCTGTTGACGATCGTGGTGCCGCCGCTGATGCCGCCGGCGCCCTGGACGTGGGCGACAAGCGCACCGCGGGCATCCCAGCGCAGCTCGGCGTCACGGACTGCATCGGCCGAGGCACCGGACTCATCGACCGTACGGACAGTGATCTCGGCTTCCGTCCGGCTGGCGTCGCTCAGGATGGTGACGGTGCCGCCCGCGCCCAGCAGCTGAACATCAATCAGGACGGGACCGGACTGCTGAGCGGTCAGGGTGCGAACAGGCATGGCAGATCTCCTCTGCGAGTCAACTGGCGCGGTGAGCTGGGAAAGGGGATGGTGATCAGGGGGTCAGGCGCGTAGTGGAGGCGGCGAGGAGTGCGCCGTCGGCGTCGATCGCTCGCTGCCGTCGCGCGGCGAGCTCCGGCTCGGTAACGGTCGCCAGGTCCTCGCCCTTGGTCTTGACCGCGTACGTCACGGCGACCGCGGCATCGGCGGCGGCCAGCAGCACAGAGTCCTGGGTGAGCGCGCGGAGCTGGTAGAGAGCGCGAGTGATCTCACCGCACGAGGCGTGGCTGGTCTCCTGGGCCTGCGCCGTCTGCTCCGGGGTGGCGGTGGTGCTGTGGGTGAGGTCCCAGCGGGTGTAGAGGTGGCCGCGGTGCGTGCTGAGCGCGTACGCGAGCCGGACGATCGTGTCCCGGACGGTCTGCTGGTGGGCGGCGAGGTCGGCGTCCCGCGCGCTGCGGGCCAGGGCGCGCTGCTGGAGCGCGCTGCCGATCACGACCCCGGCCAGACCGATCAGGGCCGGTAACACCATCTCCATTGAGGACGGCTCCTTCCAGACGGTTCAGGCGGCCAGCCGGTGCGCGGCCGGGACCGGGGGGCAGTAGCTGTTCGGGTGGGCCGGGGTGCCGTCGTGGCACTCCAGGCAGGTGCCGAGGGTTTTGAGGGGAAGGCAGTGGTGGTACCGACGGCCGCATGCGGGGCAGGTCTGGCGGGCGGCCATCGCCTGATCGAGGGCCTCTTCCTGCGCGAGCGATGGCTTGCGCTTCGGCCGGGCGAGGTCCACGCGGTACAGCCAGGCCCGGGTCGGGTGGCTGCACGACCACTGCGGCCGGTAGACGCACGCTTTACAGCGCAGCACCGCCACCGGGCCGTGCCCGCCGGGACTCAGCCCCTTCTCCCGCAACTGCCGCCGGGTGATCAGGCCCTCGGGGCATGCGCGCCGGTCGAACTCCGGCAGCCTCGCTTTGCTGCGCGGCACCCGCCTCACCTCGCGGCGGCGCCGCTTGCGGGGGCGGGGCATCACCGGCTCCAGGCGCCGGGCAGCCGACGAGGGCGCTGCGGGTAACGCGGGCCGGGGCGCTGCGGGCGGGGCCGGCCGATGCGGCGATGGGGGCGAGGGATGAGCACGAGGGGTCCTCCAGCAAGTAGGCGGACAACGCCGCGCCCCGCCGACGTCGTACGTACGCGTCGGCGGGGCGCAGGAGACGGTGCGGCGGGTGGCCGGGCGGCCTGTCCGGTCCTCGCCCGGCCCCGGGTGCGGGCGGGCGAGGGCCAGGCGGGGCGTCAGGTTCCGGTGGTGGTGCGGGTCCGAAGCCGCCGGGCGGCCCACTGCCGCATCCGGGTGCGGAACGTGGGGTGCGTGTGCTGCCAGGCGCTGCGGGCCAGGCCGTGCTCGGTGGGGAAGTTCTGGGAGACCCCGCAGGTGCACGTCCAGGTATAGGGCTCGGGGCGGGTCTCGTCGCGGGTAGCGGTGGCGGTGACCGGGATGCCGTCGTGGCGTCCGTGGTAAGTGCCGACCCAGAGTTCGTCGTTGGCCATGGTGGAGTTGCTCCTTCGCTGGGTGGTGGAGGTGGTGGGTGTTGGCCGGGTGGCTTGCCCCGCGCCCGGTCCCGGGCATGCGGGTACGGGCGCGGGGCAAGGGGCCCGGAGCGGTTACAGGCCGCGGGCGTCGGCAAGGAGTGCGGCCTGGCCGAGCAGGCGCAGCGGGATGCGGGGGCTGCCGAAGGCGTCGTTGAACTGGGGCACGGACTCCACGCTGTCGCCGAACTGGCGGCGGATCGTGTCCAGGAGGACGTCCAGGGCGTCGGATTCCAGGCGCTGGTTGCCGTCGGCTTCGGCGTGGATGGCGCCGTACAGGCAGCGGGCGCCGTCGGTTGTGACGAGGGTGCCGGTGCACCAGCCGCCGGTGAGCAGGCGGTGGTGGGCGCGCTGGAGCAGGGCGGCGACCGGTGTCGGATACAGCTCGGGCAGCGGCCGCACCCCGGTTTCGCCGGGTTCGGTGGGGCCGGTGACGACGTCGGCCAGGTCGACGGGCTCGGTGGCGAGGTGGGCGGTGTTGACCTCGTATGCGACGGCCGCGGTGTCCAGCCGGACGGTCATCGCCGCGTCGATGAGGGTGAGGCGTTCTTCGAGGGAGAGTTCCGCTGCCGGCGCGGGCGCCGGGGCGGTGAGGATGGTCGGGTCACGCCGGTGGGCGGCGGGGCTGGCGGGGGAGTGGGGCATCGGTGCTCCTGCGGCGTCGAAGGTGCGGGGGCGTGTGGCGGTCTTCGACGCCGGCGGCCGGGCGGTTCAGATGCTGGCGATCCATCCGGCGACGGCGCCGAGCGCGTCCCGGATGACGGGGGCGACGCCGGTGGAGGCGAGGTAGAAGCCGAACCCGGCGCAGGCCAGGGCGGGCCACAGGCGGACCCAGCCGATGCGGATCATGACGAAGACGATGATGCCGAGCAGGACGACGACAGAGATTGATACGGCCACGGACGGTGTGTCCTTCCAGATGTGAGAAGGACCCGGCCACCTGGCCGGGTCCTTCGGGGGTGGGTGAGGATGTGAAGGTCAGGCGTCGGTGAGGTGCTTGATGGCCTCCAGCGCCTTACGGGTCGAGGTGATCTCCTCGGTATGGCGGCTGGATGCGGATCCGCGCCTGCCACCGCCGCCCTTGCCGCCGCCTCCGCCGCCGCGGCGGCGCGCTGAGCCGCCGTCACCATCGCCGCCGTCGTCCTGGGGGGCGGGCCAGAACTCGCCGGGCTCGGGCTCGCGGTTCCAGTCACCCCACAGGCCACGCTTGTCCAGCTCACGGATCTCGTAGTCGGTGAGCCGGTTGACCTCGTCGGGGAACAGGTGCGCAAGGTCGGTGTCGAAGTCCGCGAAGAGGCTGCGCATCAGGACGGCGCGGCCGTTGTCGAGGACGATGACGGCGACCCCGCCGGTGGAGACGCCGTTCTCGGGGTCGGCTTCCCCGTTGATGGCCCGTTCGATGGCGGAGCCTTCCTGGCGGGAGTAGCGGGCCGGGATGGTCGGCACGTCGTAGGGGTTTTCCATGGTGCCTTCGGCGGCCTTGCGGGTGGCACCGGGGCTGCCCATGTTGAAGATGACCGGGCGGCTGTTCTGCCGCAGGTTGTCCTTCATCTCCGTGGAGAAGCCGTTGTGCGCGAACGGCGACTGGCCGGCGGGCTTGAAGCCGATGCCGTACTTCAGGCCGGTGACGGTGAGGTCGTCGCCGTTGGTCTGGATGTCCTCGCCGAACAGGGCGTCCTGGGCGGCGGTCATGAACTCGTCCGCGTACACGCTCAGCGGCCGGTACGGGCAGCGCGGATCGCCGGGCTTGTAGTCGTGCGGCTTGCCGTCGTGCGGCCAGGGCATCTCCGCGCGGATCTCGCACAGTGCCTTGGCCGCGCGTAGCTGGCGGGCCATCCACAGGGCGGTGGAGCCCTGCCGGTCGATGTACTGTCCGAGCGTGGTGGTCTTCTCGTCCTTGCGGACGGTCGACAGCCACACCACCGCACCGGCCAGGGACTCCGCCGCCATGGAGATGGCGAAGAACTGCGTCTTGCCGGAGCGGGACACCCCGAGGATCAGGCCGTGGCAGGCGGCGTTCTTGTCGTGCTGCCAGACCATGTTCTTCACCGGCTGGCCGGTGATGGTGAACCCGCACACGTACATTCCCTTGGCGTCGGGCGTGAGCAGCTCGCGGGTGGCGGGGAAGATCTGCGACAGCGGCGGTTCGTCGAACGCGCTGATCAGGAACTCGGTGCCGTCGATGAGGACGAACACACAGGAGTCGTCGTCCTTGAGGTCCAGGCCGCGGCAGACCTTGGCGAGGTCGATGCGCGGTGTCTCGGTGGCGTCGGCCATCTTCGCCCGGTAGAACGTCACCCGGCGTTCGTCGTCGCGGGTGGTGTGCACCAGGACGGAGCCGGGGGCGCCGCCCCGGGGCCCGGCGATACGGTCGGCCCAGCGTTCCTGGTCGGTGGGGGCCTTGCGGCGGCGGGCGTTCGCCTCGGGGGTGAGGCGGGCCTCCAGCCAGCCGGGGCCGCCCTGGCGGCCGGGCTGGATCGCGACGTCCGCGAACTCGACGTCTTTCGCGTGCACGCCGAACGCGGCGGCGACGGCCTCGGGGGACAGGCCGGTGATGGGCCGCCCGGTCTCCGAGGCGCGCAGCAGCACGGTGAGGTCGTGCTGCATGCCGGGGTGCCGGGTGGCCTTGACGATGTGGGTGCGGGCGGGCATCCCGGCGCGCTCCCACAGCATCCGCGCATCGCGGGTGAGCTGGTCGGCGCCGTCGTCCGGCTGCGCCGGGGACGGCTCGGGGGCGGGCCGCAGCTGCGGGGCGGGGGCGGCGAGGGCGGGACGGTGGCGGCGGCGGGCGTGCCGGGCAAAGGGCATCACCAGGCAGCCGGCGGCCGCCCATCCGGTGGCGAGCAGGGCGTCCAGCCCGTAGGGGCCCCAGCCGGGCGTGTGCCCTGCGGCGATGTCGACGGCGGCGGCCAGCACCAGCGGGGACCAGCGCAGGATCTTGCGTCCGGCGCCGGTCTCCTCGCCCTTGGCGGCCAGGGCCCAGCCGCCGATCCCGGCGGCGCCGGCCAGTTGCACGACCGTGTTGAGGGGGCTGTCGGGGTAGAGGTTGGGTGCCATGGCCAGCGCAGGCGCGGCGAGGGTGTAGGCGAGGCGTTCGAGCACGACGCTGCGCGGCGTGGTCACCGGTACTCCTTGACGAAAACGGGCCGGGCGGCCCCGACGGAGTCGTCGTCGGGGCCGCCCGTGGCGGGGCGGTGGGGGAGAGAGGGTCAGCGGGCGAAGAACCCGGGCTTGGGCGTGCGTTCCCTGCGTCCGGAGCGGATCGTGTCCAGGCCCTCGTAGAGCTGGGCGTGGTTGTGCTGGGTGTCGTAGGCCAGGGCGGAGACCTCTTCGGCCGTCAGGTGCAGCTGGCGGGCCTGGACGGCCGCGCCGCCCAGGGCCACCGACACCTCCGAGGTCATGTCCACGAATGTGGGATCGAGTTCGGCGTCGTCGATCCGGCCGGCGAGGTCCTGGGCCCGCTGCGCATTGGTACGCATGTTGCTGCGCAAAATCCCCAGTTCGACGGTGGCGTCGTCCATGGCCCGTGCCAGTCGCCCCAGCTTGGTCTGGACGGACTTGTAGCGGTTGTCGCCGTCCGAGGGCGCCGCCGGGGCATCCGCTTTGCGGGGTTCCAGTTCACTGCTCATCGATCTTCTCCCTGTATCAGTCGTGGTGGGCGGCGGCGGAGGCGTACTGCAGGCCCTTGTCCTCGACCTCCTGCATGTCCTCGCCGTAGACCCGGGCGACGCGGGAGGCCACCAGACGGGCGGCCTCGGCGGCGATGCCGCACTCCTCGGCGCACCGCGCGGCCTGCACCTTCATGCGGCCCGCGGCATCGGCGAGGTCCAGGACCAGCTGCGTGACCTGGGTGGAGATGTTGTGGTCGTTGATCAGGTCAGCGGCCATCTCCCGCAGCGCATCGGCGACCAGCTTCAGCGCGTGGGCCAGTTCTACGGCCCGGTCACGGTTGGTGGCCGCCCGGACCGCGATGTTGGCCATCTCCATCAGGTACTCGTCGAAAGTGATGTCGGTTTGGTGCTGTGCGGCCAGGCCGCCCTGGCCCGACGCGGTGGTGACGTCCGCGGTCACGGTGTGCTCCTCGGGGGTGGGTCGGGTGGTACCGGGCCGCTCGAAGCGCGGTTCCGGGGCAGGGGGCAGGGCCCGCGGCGGCACGATGTCCGCATCCGGGATGTCCTCCTCGTCCGCGGCCGAGAATGGCGAGGACTGCGGAGGTTGATCCGGACGGTCAGGCCGGTCGAAGGTGACCCCGAAGTTTTCGGGCCGGCCCGCTGGGCCCGGCTCCTGCGGTCCGGGAGGCTCGGTGGAGCCCTTCGGCTCGTGTTCCTCCTTGCGGAACCGGCGCCTGAGGGAGTCGATCAAGTCCTGCCATCGCGGGTTTTCCCGGGCTTCCTCATACGGGCCGCCGTACGGGTACTGCAACGGGTCGTCGTACGGGTTGCCGTACGGATCGCCGTACGGGTCGTCCTCCGGCGCGACGCCGTCCGCCTCCGGTGGGGCGTCCTCCGCATCCGTCGCTCCGGTCTCGGACGGCTTCTTGCCGGCCTTCTTGCGCCTCCGTCGCTTCCGTTTCCGGGCCTTGCGGGCCTTGGAGCTGTCTTTCGGGGCGTTGGTCTGCGGTTCAGCGCCGTCCTTGGGCGCGTCACCGTCCTTGTCGGCGGCGCCGTCATCAGGCGCCTTCTTGGCCGTGTCCTCCGGCTTGTCCTCGGCCTCGGGCTGGTGCTTCGGCTCCGTGCCGGGCGTCTTGCCGTCTCCGCCCTTGTCTTTCGGCTCTTTGGTCAGATCGACCTTCCGGTCACCGGGTGCGTCCTTCTTCTTGCTGCCGTCCTTACCGGGCTTGTCCTGGTCGGCGGCGCGGCGTTTGTCCCAGCGCCGCTGGGCTTCTTCCGCCAGGGCCGCGCCCAGCGTGGTACGGCCGGCGTCCGCGGCCTGCTGCTTCTTCGCTTTCCGCGCGGCGTCGCGCTCGGCCTTCTTCGCGCGGCGTTCCTCCCACGCGGTCTGCTTGCGGGCGCGGGTCTGGTCGCGGTCCTTGGCGCGGTCGTTCAGTTTGGCGGCCTGGTCGGCGGCTCGCCGCTGCTCCCGCGCCGCCTGGCGGTCTGCGGCTCGCTGCTGACGTCCCGGGGATCGTTCCGCGGCTGCGCTGCCCGGCCCCTTGCCGGAGCCGTCGTTCCTGCCGCCCTTGCTGCCGTCCGCCTTCCCGCGGCCCCTGCCGCCTCCGTTGTCCTTCGTACCGCCTTTGCTGCCCCCGCTCGAACCGCCCCTGCCTGAACTGCCGGAGCCTCCGGAACCGTTGTGGCGGCCTTTGGAACCGCCGGACGACTCCTTGCCTCCACCAGGGCGGTTACGGCCGCCAGCGGAGCGATCAGAGCCCTTCCCGGCGCCGCCGGATGCGCCGCCTGACCCGGAACCGCGGCCGGGGGAGTTCTTGCCCTTGCCGCCCTGGTCCCGACCGCCGGCCGAACGCTCGGAGCCCTTCCCGCCACCGGTGCCAGTACCGCTGCTGCCGCCGCCGGAGCGGCCGGGCCCCTTGCCGCCGGAACCGGAGCCGGAGCTGTTGGTACCCGGGCCGCGGCCGCCGGCTCCCCGGCCGGCGCCGGAAGCGCCGCCGGATCCGGATGACGTCTTGCCCCGGCCGCCCTTGTCGGCGCCCATCCCGGCAGCGGACCGCCCCGCCTTCGCGGCGGCCGCATCGGCCTTGCCCTGGGCACCCGTCCGGTCAGCCTGCGCCTTGAACCGGGCCTCGCGCAATTTGTTCTGCGCATCGAGCAGCCCGTTCTTCCTGGCAGTCTCCCCTTCCAGCAGGGCGACTTTCCGCGCTATTTCCGCCTCGCGGTACGGGGCCTCTTCCTCCAGACGGGCCCGGCCCACCGCGATCCGGTATTCGAGCCAGTCACCGAGACGGTCGGCAAGAGAACGAGGCTGGACATATTCACCCTCTTCCTCGTATTCACCTTCCTCTTCTTCAGTTTCCGGAGCCGAAATTCCATCCGAGCGCAGCGAATTCACCGGGTTCGGTGCGGCCGGGATCGGCGGCAGGTCCCTTCGTGTTTCCCCCGCCGGTCGCGGCGGATCCTCAGGGGTTTCATCCGGCGGCGGAATGGTGTCGGCGAAATTCGGTACCGGCGGCGGCGCGTATGAGGAATCACCGCTCCAGGGGCCGCGGACCAAAGTTCCTCCGCCGGTTTCGTCGGACTCGTCGGACACGGTGCACCTCCCTCCAGGGGCTTGACAGAGCGTGGGGTCTCGTGTGCACGCGCGTGCACGTGCACGTGTGCACGCTTTACGCGCGCGAGGCCCCGCCGGAGCCCGGCGGGGCCTTCGGTGGTGACGTTCAGTGACGCGGGTCGTGCTGCTGCAGCACCTGCGCCGCGTACTGCATGAGGTGGTTCCACAGCCGCGCATCGCCCTCGGCCCGCTTGTCCATCGCGAGCTTGAACAGGCGGCACACGCTGGTGAACCCGGCAATGACATCGCCGCGGCCGGCTTTGACGTCTTTGGAAATCCGCGACCGTGTGACGCGGAGCCAGAATTCCATCCGGCCCATCTCGCCGCGCGATTCGACCGCCCTGCGCTCTTCTTCCTGCAGCCAGCCGTTCCGCCCGCGAATCGAGCGCTCGACGCTGGTGAGGGGGCGCGTCACGCCGACTCCCGGTCACCCAGGTCGTAAATCGACGCAGGACCGCCATAGCCGGGATTCTCGCTCTGCGTACCGTGCTGCGGCGGATTGGGGGCGGCCTGGATCGGCTGCGGATTCTTTTTCCGCCGCTTTTCCAGCTCCTTGTCCTTCCGGCTGCGCGCCGTGTTCATCACGTTCTCGTCGTGAGCGCGCCGCTTGTAGGCGCTCTTTTCCAGGCCCTCGGTCAGATGGTTGAGGTTCTTCAGGACGCTTCCGAGGGCCTTTTCGACCGGCAGTGCGCGCAGCCGGGCGTGGTACCAGCGGTCGCCTTCCACGTGCGTCTTGCGCAGGTGTACGCGGGTCTCGATCGCGAGGGTCTCCAGGTTCTTGCCGATGTCCAGCAGGACCCGCTGAACGTCGGCCAGGTACCGGGCGGTTGCCTCCGGGTTCTGCGCCACATCGCGCAGAGGGGAATGGTTCGGGTCGTTGCTGTTCACGGTGGGGATTCCTCCTGGTGTACTTGAGGGGCTGTCGACTTGCTTCCGGCAGTCGCGGCGAAGGCCAGCCCACATGCCCTGGGCTGGCCTTCACTGGTGATGCCGGACTCCTGGCGTCGCGGTGCACCGCGACGGGGCGCCGGTCCGCGGTGCGCCAGCGGACTGGTCTCAGGTCCGCTGGGTGGTCTCGGCCAGGCGGGAGTAGCGGTCCCGGGCCGCGGCCAGACGCTTGGCGGCGGTGGACTTCGGGCGTTTGGTCTCGGCGATGGCGGTGTCGAGGGAGACCTTGTCGGGACCGCCCCTGGAGCGCATCAGATCCATCAAGAGACCGATCTCGGTCTCGATGCTCCCGAGACCGCCGGCCGAGACCGGGCCGCCGGTCTCAGTCCCGGTCCCGGGCCCGTTTGTGGTCCCGCTGGAGGTCCCGGTCCCGTCCTTGGGACCGCGGAAGGCGAGACCAGCAGTCCCGGTCTCGGTCTCGCCGAGACCAGCGGACCCGCGCCGTCCGTCTCCGGGCCAGGCCCGGCCTGCGGTCTTACTGGTCTCGCGAGACCCCAGAGGGCTGGTGCCAGCGGCCCCGGGACCGGCCGTGGTCTCGCGGGCCTGCCCGGCGCCCAGCGCCAGCCGGTCTCGCGAGACCGGCGACGACGGCCGAACCGAGACCGCGGTCTCGGTCTCCTTCCCGGTCTCGGTCCCGCCGCTATGTGCAGCGGCGGTCCCGGTCTCGATGCGCTCGAGGGTGACGGTCCCGCCGGAGCCGAGGAACTGGGCAGTGAGACCGGGGAGACCGGCCGGGGTGAGACTGGCCGAGACCGGGACCACCCGGTAGGAGGACGGCAGCGGCCGTCCCGCTCGCGCCGCCTTCAGCACGGACTTGCGCGCCAGTTCGGTCTCGGCCGCACACCAGGCCCGGTCCAGCGTCGACAACGACGCGTCGGTGATCGCCAGAGACCAGGCGGTCCAGGCATGCCGGGTGTAGCGCATCCAGCGGATGACACCGATGCGGGGCCGGGCCTTGGCGGCCAGGCCCTGGTCCCGCAGTGCCTTGCGATGGACCAGGGAGGCATACAGCTCCCACAGGACCATGCCGACGATGCTCATCGTGCTGAACGCGACGGCCGCCTGGGTCGGGGAGCCGTCGGGAGCACAGTGGTGGGCGTAGTTCATCGCCGCGGCCCCGGAGGCGAAGATCCAGGTGAAGACGCGGTAGAGGAGGCCACCGTCGCCCACCTTGCGGGCCTGGTGGTACATCCATCCGGTGAAGGCGGTGGTCAGCTCCCAGGCGGCGGCGAACCCGACCGCGAAGATGGCCGCCCAGCCGAACGCGGTCTGGGCGTAGTCCATCTGCGACCACCAGGCCACCGCCATCGGTGCCGCGATCGGCCCGACGACCAGCACCCGCCGCGCCTGATTGACGCTCAGCTTCCGGCACCAGCCGGCGAACCGGCTGCCCGCGCGGGCCAGCACTTGCGCGCGCTGGCTCCAGGTACGCCGGCCGCGGGCGGCTGCCGCCTCCCGCCGGGCCGTCTGCCGGGCCTGCTTCCGCTTCGCGCGGGACTCCTGGCGGATCTCCCGGCGCCGGGCCCGGCGCGCGGTGCGCGACGTGGCGTCCTCCAGGGCCTGCTGGGCCTGCTCGCGCAGGTCGCCCGCCTGAGCCCGGTCGGTGCCGGCCTGCTCGGCGTCCGTCCGGGCCTGCGCCAGCAGCTTCTCGGCCTCCGCGGCCTTGGCACGGGCCGCGTCACGGATCCGTTTGGCCTCCGCCGCCGCGCCCGAACGCACCCGCTCGGCGTCCTGAACGGCCCCCGCCCGCAGTTGCCGGGCGTCGTCGTGCGCCTGCTGCCGGCACGACCGTGCCGCCTCTTCGGCCGCTGACCGCCGCTGCTCGGCGCCGGTACGGGCCTCCTCCAGGAGACGGTCGGCTTCCGCGGATGCCTCGGCGGTCAGCGACTCGGCGCGCCGCGCGGCGTCCTGCCTCAGCTGTGCAGCGTCGCGCCGTGCCCCGGACAGATGCTGTTCGGCCTGGCCCCGCAGTTCGGCGGCAGCAACGGCGGCCTGCTCGCGCGCCGCCTCCCCCTCGGCCTGGGCGGCCTCGAGCTGCCGCTGCGCCGCGGCGCGCAGCTCGTTCGCCTCCGTGGCAGCGGCGGCCGTCAGATGGGCTGCACGCGACGTGGCGCGGCCGGTGATCTCGGCCGCCTCGCGCTGCGCGGTGCAGATCAGGTGCCGGGCTCGCGCGGCCGCGCGCCGTTCGGTGACGACGGCGCTGCGGGCGGCCGCGGCCCGCGCCGTCGTCCGCATCCGCCGCACCTGCGCGCGGCCCTCGGCCCGGAGCACCTCGGCATCTTCCCCGGCCTGGCCCAGCCGACGGCCAGCTTCCTCGGCGGCCTCGGCCAGCACCTGCCGGGCCAGGGCCGCCGCAGCGGCCCGCGCCGCGCCGGCCTGCCGGTCGGCATCCAAGCGCTGCAGCTCGGCGCGGTCACGGGCCGAGCCCAGCAGTCGCCGGACGTCGTCGGCAGCGTGCTCACGCAGCAGGTCGGCCTGGTCAGCCGCACGGTCGCGAACGTACGCGGCCCACTCGGCCGCCTCCCCAACCGCCCTCTCACGGGCACTGTCAAGGAAGTCGGCCGCGCGGTCCCGGGTATCAGCGGTCACCGGATCCGCCGACGGCCAGACCAACGGCCCCGACACGGCCGGAGCCGGCGCAGAGGCGGTGCGGGGCGCGGAACGCCGGGGCTCCGAGGGTGTCTTCTTCGCCGCAGTCGACTTCTTGCGGCTCCTGGTGCGCGTGGCGGCCACGCCGCCTCCTCTCCAAACAGGGCCGCAGCCCCGGGACACGGGGCTGCGACCGGTGGTGCTTCGGGATCAGCGCGGGCCGGGCAGCGCCGGCTGCCCGGCCCGCCGCAGCGACGGCTGCTGCGTGAGCCAGGCCACGGCGGCCGCCGCCAGCTGGTGCGGATTCGCCAGCGGCGCGGCGTCGATATCGGCCATCGCGTCCTCGGGCGGCAGCAGCCGCATGTACCCGGCCCGGGCCCGGGGCACCGGCGGCACGCCGACGACCAACGGCGCCAGTTCGTAGGCCGTGGCGCCCCCGGAGACGGTCCACAACGCCGCGACCTTGTAGGGGTTCGTGTGGCCGGGCCGGCCCGCCCAGTACAAATCCGGATTCCGGTACAGGACGTAATCGCCCACCCGGAACACGGTGGACGCCGTGGTGGAACGGGTCTGCGGTGTAGTACTCATCAGCGACTCCTCGACGGTGCCTCGGGCCGGGCTGTCCGGCTCCCCTGCGACTGCGTCCCGCTGGCCCGATGGGCGGCGGGACGCAGCAGGCAACCGGCAGACCGGTCAGCGGCCGACGGGGAGGGCCTGCAGGGCACGAAGACCGCGCTCACCCGCCTGTGCCGACGGCATCGCGGCAGACTCACGGGCCTCCAGGGCCCGGTAGTACGCCTCAATGACCGCCGCCTGCGGCGGGTCCGGCAGCGGCGGCAGAGCACATGCCGCGTACCACCAGCCGGTGGCCGGGTCGGCTCCCGCCCGCGACGTCCACGTCATCAGGTCCGGCACGCCGGAGTCGGCCTGGCGTACGGCCTGCCGGGCCGCCTCCTTCGAGCGGTGGACGCTGTGCAGCCGCCCGTCGCGGACCAGGACGTGGACGGGCTGAGCGACGGCAGCGGTGTAGTGATCGAGCGCGCTTTCCAGCAGGGTCCGGATGCGCCGCAGTTCGCGTGCCTCGGCCGCGGCGCGGTCCAGGTCGGCGTCGAACCGCTCGGCGCGGGCTTCTTCCGTGGCCAGGTCGCGCTCCAGCCAGTCGACCCGGCCAGCCAGGCGGACAGCGATGACGAGGGCAGCGGCAGCGGCGTTGGCCGCACCGTCCCGGTCGCTCTTGACACGGGCCAGCCGGCCTTGGACCGCCTGGATGCGTGCCGCGTGCTGGACACGTGCGGCGCGTCGGCGCTTGGTGAACCAGAACATGAAACCCCCTATTGCGATCGGTCCGGACTGTCCGGCTCCCGTCACCGCCCGCACCGACCACCAGGAGTTTGGTGGTCGGGGCGGGCGGCTCAGGCAGCCGTCAGACCGCGGCCGCGAGGGGCCGGTGCGGAGCGACGATCCGGCCGTCGGGGAGCAGCTCGCCGGTGTCCTCGAACAGGAGAACGGCGTTGCACAGCAGGCTCCAGCCCTGCTCCGGGTGACGGGCCACCACGTGGGCGGCCTCGCGGTCCGGACTGTCGGCGGTCGGGCATGGCGGCGTGTGCCGGCACAGCGACTCCGGGAGCGCCCGGACCGTGCTGGTGGTCGTGGTGTCGAGCTGGGTGGTCGGCATGAGGTCTCCTGGCGGAAGGGGAGCCCGGGGCGTGCCCGGGCCGGAGGCGTACGAAAGGCCGGCCGCCCGTCGTGCGGGCGGCCGGCCTGGTGGAGCAGCACGGCGCGGGCGGGGAGTTGGGGGTCCGTCCCGCGCTGCGGTCACGTCCGCTGCTGCTTCTGCCAGCGGAGGTAGGCGTCCTGGAGCCGGGTGAACGACTCGTGCAGACGCCGGCCGGTGTCGCACCGCGCGTCCGGCGAGCACCTGGTGCAGGTCGCGCCGTGCACGTGGCTGTCGGCCGCGGCCTTCATGTAGCGGTCGTACAGGGACTCAGCCATGAGCACGACGGCCGAAATCATGGCGCTCGTTGGTCCGGCGCAGCGCGTCCTCCAGGCGCTGCCTCTCCTCCTCGCTCATGCCGCCACCTTCCCGTTCCGGGCCCGGTTGCGGGCGGCGCGGCGCTTCATCGCCCGCCGCTCGTCCTCCGAGAGACCGCCCCAGACGCCGGAGTCCTGGCCGGACTCCAGCGCCCACTGCAGGCACTGCTCCATGACCGGGCAGCGGCGGCACACCGCCTTGGCCTCCTCGATCTGCAGCAGGGCCGGGCCCCTCTTGTCGGTAGGGAAGAAGAGTTCGGGGTCCTCTGTACGGCACACCGCGCGGTGACGCCAGTCCATGCCGGTCACCTCCCCTGCCGGACGCGGCGCAAGGCCTCGTCCATATCCGGATCGGAGTCGGTACGGCTGGTCGGACGTGGGATGCTGTCGAACATCAGGGCCTCCCAATCAGGTCCTGGACAGCCCCGGGGATTGCGCCCCCGGGGCTGTCACCTTTCACTGCCCGGACGAGCAGCTACGCGCCCGGCCAGCCGCACACGCACGGCTGGCCGGAGTCGAAGCGGCTGGTCAGGTGAAGTCAGGTCCGTGCACGGATGCGGTCGAGCTTCCGTGCCTCGGCCAGCAGCCGTTCTGCGGTCACCGGGCGGTGCCGGTCGGCGCAGTCATCCGTCCAGGCCTGGTGGGTGTGGCAGGTGGCACGGTCATCGGGGTGCATCCCGGCGTCCTCCCGCCGGTCGTCACGCTCGATCGCCGTGACGAGCTTCTTGTCCATCGGCTTGCGTCCCCTCTCGATTCAGCGGCAGGCCTTACGCCGCGGCGCCCCAGCCGTCGCGAGTACGGTCCGGTGCTTCGCGCACCAGGTGGTCGGAGGTGCTCCACACCGATCCGACGGCGAACGGCTCGCCGCCCGCGCGCAGCACGTCGCGGACGATGAGCGCCCACTGCGCGCTGTCCCGCCGCAGCAGCACGCGGGCCTCGGCGGGATCGGTGACCACCGACAGCACCTCGAACGCGCCTTCCGTGTTCTGATAGATCGCGCCCCGGCGGCGGGGACCGATCTGCGCCTCGACCTCCTGCCGCGAGGCCGTGGCTGTCGCGGGGAGGAACTGCGCCGCGGCAGGGACAAACGGCTGTGCGATGCTGATCGTCATCTGGGCACCCCAAGGTCCAGTGCGTGAGATCAGCCCCCGGGGAGTGCGATTCCCCGGGGGCTGCCGGCTGCCGTACGGACAGCCACGGCCCCTGGCCACCCCGCGATCGGGGTGGCCAGGGGGGGGTGGGGGTTGGGTTGGGGGGAGGGGTAAGAGAACGAGAGGGTCAATTTTCTCTTCTCGTGTAGATCTTCCCACGTTGTCCCGGGTTGGT